>JASLPY010000051.1 GCA_030744755.1 Kiritimatiellia bacterium
ATGGCTCGAAGCAGCCCAAGCTCTTGGTGCGATCCCAACATAGAATCCTCAAACCACGCGTATTCCATGCTTCCCAGAGACCACGACGAGACCGGACTGTAAAACCCTAGAAAAAGCGGGCATTTCTGGCTCGATTTTCGACCCGATTATGGCCGGGCAATTGCCGCGCCACCAAAAACCCTTTCTGCGGCAACCCATAACGCGTGTCTCTCGACTCCTGAGGCATTTCATGAATAATGCGCGCTAGTGAGGAGCGAAGCATGAAACGATCGCACTCGGCCGGGTCCCGGCCGTTCTTTGTCGCATTCCTTCTAATGGTATCGATTGCGGCGCTTTCTGTTCCCGCGGCCTACGGCCAGATCACGAACGTTCTGATCGGTGGATACGTGATCAATGATTCAGACTGGTCAAACCAGTCCAGCAACGCGCCTTTTCACTGGCCCGTGCCGCCTTACGGCGGGGAAGAAGGCAAGGGGCGCGTGATGGTGGAGATATCCAGCACGTTTGGTACTGTCGGGGTCGAGTACCTGGAACCCGTAGGCGATCCGTTTGCACTTTCGGCCATGCCATTCCTCGTAGGTACCAACTGGCCCTTCGAGATGGAAGTGGCCTACGGCGGAACCTATACAGTCACCGCGTGGATAGACGGTAACGATAACCGGGAGCACGACGAAGGTGAACCTGTTGGTACGTCCGAGGGTGAGATAGAAGCAATCATAGACAGCCTCTTTAACTTCATCACGATAGAAGATGATACCGACAATGATGGCCTTAAGGATTGGTGGGAGATCCATTGGTTCGCCAGCCTGGGGCAGGACGGATCGTCAGATTTCGACAACGACGGATTGTCCAACCGTGAAGAGCACGACCTGGCTGTGTATCTTGTTGATGGTCCGGAGTTTGCAGAAATATCGCCCAGCGACTGGGATACCGATGGAGACCAGATGGACGATGGGTGGGAGTACCTGTACGGCCTGGACCCCACGGATGCAACCGGAGTGAATGGTGCTACCGGCCATAAGGATTCGGACGGACTCAACAACTATTTCGAGTACCGGGGACCTGACGGTGTTGGCCCGAGAATCGACGGGGGTGGCGGTGTTGCCATTCGCACCAGCTCCAGGGATGCCATGAATCCCAACCTGGAAGACACGGATGACGATGAAGTTGACGACAACATCGAGGTACTTGACGACTTAACCCATCCCGTTCATTCAATGGACAGTACCAACTGGTATCCGCGAAGCCTTTCAATGGGGGATGTCAGTAACGTCGAACTCAAGGGAATCAACGGTACCCAGGTATTCGGGGATTCTGGTTTCACTATTGAGTTCTGGCTGAATCCGGGCACCGATGGTGACGGGACGCTATTCCACTTTCCTAACCTTAACGATCCGGACGGAGACGATCACTTCATGATCGAGTTGGTCGACTATCGGCCGCACATAGTGATTCTGAACGGCACCAACGGCATCACCTACGCCGAAGTCGGGGGGGTAGAGGGCTCGGTCGAGCAGCTCCCTCAGGACGAATGGTCTCACGTGGCTTGCGTATGGGCTCCCGAAAACAGCAGTCTTGAACTTTATGTGGATGGCATTCTTCTGATTGCCAGCAAAACGTTTGTGAAACCGTATATAACCGTGGGCCCCCCGCAGATTGTTGAGGGATTCACGGATGGTTACATAGATGAACTGCGTGTGTGGGACTATCCGCGTTCGGTTTCAGATATTGAGTACTGGTCTACGAGGATATACCCGGCGCTTGATGAGTACGTGATGTTGACAAGCGAGACGTACCAGGGGGCCACCCTTGGCAACTATACTTTCGGGCGGTGCCTGTTCGGCTACTATCGCTTCGATGACGCGGGAACGTCCGTGGAGAACTACTCCCGCTTGAACGACACCAACTACTACCTTGACGGTGCCGCCGTGGGTGTGACCACTAATAGCGCCGCGATTGTTCATGGTTCGGACGATGCCGACGGGGATGATCTGCCAGAGTGGTGGGTTAGCATTCATAACCTTGAGGACTACCTGGAGTATTACAGTTCGCGCGCGGGCCCATGGGCCATTCCATGTCCCGATGATCCCTCGCTCATTGAGGACTTCTACTTTTCCCGCAGTTTCACTGCCTATGGATCTATAGGTAACGGCAAAGGCTGGGCCGAAGATCCCGAGGATCCGGAGTCAGAGTTTCTCTATCCCAAGACGAGAGTGGATTTCTTCGAGGGCGTCCATTCCTCTTACATGAAGTACATTTACCTCCGGGGCCAGCCGATAGAGTCGCGTCTCAATATATTTACCCCGGGGATGATTGAGACCGTTGTATACATAAACGGGCAACGGCTGACGCCCGATGGCGCCGAGGACAATATGTTGCAGTCCTATGACGTGGCCAGTTCCCTGCAAATTGGTCGAAACGTTGTCTTTGTGGAATGCATGAGCGAGTTCGAACTGCATTCCGCTCCCGTTGGCGCCACGTTCAGCGATTACCTTGCTGCGGATCCCAGCATTCTGTGGTTCCTGAACTGCGAGGAAGAGCCCTACGCATTCAAAACGGCCATCGGCAAGTTTGACGCCAGCATGAGCTACAACGGACGTGATGTAATTGTCAGGGGCGATCAAACGCGCGCCGACCCGAGAGCCGTCTGGCACTGTCAGTTCTGGTCCACAGGGGCAGAAGGACTCAACACCTTCCCCTCCCCTGACCAGTCCGCGCGATCTCTTCCAGGCAACCAGGAGTATGGCGTCCCGGCCAACGCTGAACGCGAGAACAACCCTCTTGATCCGGATCTTGCCGACGACTTCCTCGATGCGAACTACGAGTACATCGCCGGTACGAACCCCAGGGACAGGGATTCCAACAACAACGGTGTTCCGGACGGCGACGAGGACTTCGACCAGGACCAATTGATTAACTCTGAAGAACAGGCCTTCAGTTCGGATCCCTGGCTGAAAGACACTGACGACGACGGACTTCTGGATGGTCTGGATGTCGGGGCCAACGGCCACCCTGCAGAGTCTCAGAGCCCACAGAAAAGCCAATCGCTCTACTTTGGCGGCACAACCAATGACTACATGACGATGCCTAAGAATCAGCGCTTCGGTCTTGATAAATGGACCGTCGAAGGCTGGGTGAGACCAGCTGCAACCGAGACAGATGGAGGCATCCTTGTCCAGAGAATGGTTGACACAAACGCGGTCAACTACGAGCTGGGTCTTGGCGACGGCTCCGTTGCTCCGGCGAATACGCCCTATGTCCGATTCGTGCCGAACTTCGGCGGGGCCGAGGTCGTGGTCAATGCAGCGGATCCGGTGGTTTCCGACGGCGACACGTGGACACACCTGGCTGCCAGTTACTACGATCACACCCTGGTTCTCTTCGTCAATGGTACGAATGTAAGCCAGATCTCCGGAACGACCTCCGTGCCAGCCGTGTTTGCCGGCGGGCCGATTGCCCAAGTCGTTGGCAAGGGGCTGGAGGGATGGATCGACGATGTGCGTATTTGGGGAACAGACAGGGACGATGAAGACATCGCCGAGACAATGGAGAACGTACTCAATGGTCTCGAAGACGATCTTGTTGCCTACTACCGGTTTGATGACGGCACCAGCTACACGAACCTTGGGGCAACGGTTGTGGGAACAAGCGCAAACAACGGAACCAATGGCCTGGATAATGTTGTTCCCTGGACCTGGGGCCAGGTTGAGGAATATGTTCTCAAGTATGCCGTGGACTGGGCAACTCAGTGGGCTCACGGCGGAACACTCTATGGCGCCGTGTCATTCTCCTCGGAGTTCAAGGTGGCCGGTCCTCCACAGCTGCAGGTTCTCATCGAGCCGGATGACGCGGTGGATGCCGGTGCACAGTGGTCACACAACAGCGGAATAACATGGAATGAAAGCGGACACCTGGAAACACATCTGGAACCGGGAGAATATGAAGTATCCTTCCAGTCCATTGAAGGATGGATTGCTCCTGACTCCGAGACCGTGTCCCTCAGCAACGGCGTGCTTACCATTCTGACCAACCGCTACGTCGAGGCAGCGTCACTGACGGTCATCATCAATAACGACGCCGATGAGGTGGTTGCCAACGCCCGCTGGAGCATCAACAACGGTCTCACCTGGTTCAGCAGCGGTGAGAGAGTAGATGATCTCATTCCCGGTGAGGACATCCAGCTCCAGTTCTCCGACATCTCCGAGACTGCGCCGGGGTACGAGAAACCGGATGCACAGGTGATAGTGCTAGACGAAGGCGAGCACAGGATCATATCGGTAGAGTACCCCCCTATTCTTGGTCGCGTTAGAGTTACTCTGGGTCCTGACGAGGTGTCTACGGAGGCACAGTGGCGTATCGCGGGCAACTGGTATCCATCCGGCGGTGTAGCGTCCAACCTGGCGTATGGATCACATACGGTAGACTACCTGGAGATAACCGGTTGGCAGGAACCGGCCAGCGAGGTCGTGAATATCTCGGATACATCACTCATAAGTATGGAAAGAGAATATACGCGTGAACCTGAGCCGACCGGGATGAAGGTCTTCATACTACCTTCAGATGCCATACTGGCCGGTGCCCAGTGGCGAGTCGAACAGGGATCCCTGCGGGATAGCGGTGAACTTGTAACGCTATCACCTGGAGATTACAACGTCCACTTCAGTGACCTGGACGGCTGGCAGGAGCCCGATAGCCAGTTGGTGAATGTCACGAATGATATTACCACGGTGGCGACAGGTGCCTACTACAGGCTGGAAATCATAGGAAGATTTGGTCCAGGCCTGGGGGACTTCAACAAGCCCAGGGGTGTGGCTATTACCGAGCAGTATCTGTATGTATCCGACAGCGAGAACGACAGGGTGCAACTTTTTGATCTCGCCACGTCAAACTGGACTGAATACGCGGCGGGTACAGGAGTTTCTTTCGACCAGCCCAGTGGTATTGCCGTTGACCCTAATGGCGATATCTGGGTAGCGGACGCCAACAACCACAGAATACAGAAGCTGACTGTTGCTTCCGGAGTATGGACGCCATACGGATCGTTCGGTTCCGGCCTGGGTCAGTTTGACGGGCCTTTCGACCTGGACGTGGATTCGGCCGGCAACGTGTACGTCGCCGACCACTATAACCACCGGGTTCAGGTTCGGACGCCGGCCGGCACATGGTTTGTCCTTGCTGGCAACGGCACCCAGGATGGCCAGGTGAGGCTGTCTACAGCCGTGGCCGTCGGCCCCGATGACCATGTATTCATTGCCGACTACGACACGGAAGGCGGGGGTCCAGAAGTAAACACGCGTATCCAGGAGTTTGATGAGAATGGCGATTTCGTCGCTATTGTAGGCGATTCCACTGAAGACAATGGGTCCCTGAACAAGGTGATGGGCCTTGAAGTAGGAACCAACTCGAATTTGCTGGTCGCCAATTCCGGGGATGACGAGCTGCTGGAGCTGGATCTTTCCGGTGGCTCGCCGGCCTGGACCGTGAAGCTGGGACCCAGCCAGCTGAATAATCCCTCGGATGTGGATATCGACACGTATGGCAGTATCTACATCGCAGACACGGACAACCACAGGGTCCTGATTCTTCCTGCTGATGATTCAGACGGCGATGGTTCAAAGGATGTTGAAGAAAAGATTGCCGGCACCAATCCTCACGACGAGAGTGAGATCTTCACAATCGTTTCTCAACGCTTCGAAGGTGATTCGGTTGTGATTACCTGGGACACTGTCGGCGACCGCCTGTATACGCTGGAAGTGACCGAGGATCTTAAGGCTGGCCCCTGGGTCGATATCCCGGACTGCGTGGATGTCCCCGGCACCGGAGGTCTGATGAGCCACACGAACACGAGCCCCTCGACGCTGCGGTTCTACCGTGTGAGCGTAAGCGGCGTAGAGTAGAGCAGGCCCGGAAGCCGACACTACACTTTTCCCCAGGCGCCGACCGCATTGGCCATGGGGCATGTTGCTCCCTTATACCAATCACTAATGTTTATCGGTTCAAGGTCTAAAGTATGTGCGCATCTCCGAGGCGCACACGGGGGCACCTCTCGGAGATAGGTGCCTACTTTATTTGCTACCTATAATCACTACTGTCCGGTAAACCGGCCAGTACTGAATGGTTAATGGTTAATGGTTGATGGTTTATGACTGCTGACGAATTCTGACGAATAGGTACATCTACAGTATGTCCTGAGATCTAACCGGCCGGTAGTGACCCACAATATCAATCACTAAAACGTCTCGATACAAACTCTGGAGTGCGGCGGGCCTCCGCCGCCCTCTCCCCTGCGGAGGACCGCCGGGCTCCAGGAGTTTGAATAAGTGCCGAGATCTCTCCGAATAGCGGAACTCGCCAGGAGAGAAGTACGTGCGGATCTCCGAGGCGCACGGTGTGAGAGCTAGGCGTACGGCGTGCGTGAAAGCATACCCAGGATGGCAGGTCTCGGAGATACGTGCCTACTTCTTTACCGGGTAGCGGAACTCGCCAGGAGTTCCGGTCTCCGTTAATCACTACCGCCCACGAGCCAAAATCTGATATCCCGGATTGATTGTAACGCACCGGCCCGCTATCTCTATCAGCCTCCGGGACCTTGATCCGGAGAGCGAGACCTACCGCACCTTCAAGCAGGCAAGTACATGCCTATCGCTTTCCTGAGGCGCGCCTTATGGCGTCGCCGATGTTCGGAAATCCATCCTGATCCTGATCATTGTAGCGATCGTTGTCATCCCCCATCTTTGTCTGGATCGTCGTCCCGATCCTTGTCGAGGAAGATCAAGACAACGATCGGGAGTAAGGATTGTTTCAACGGAATCGTTGTTTGACGGCTGTTGCCCCAGGCTATCATGTGCGGCGCCTTCGGCGCCGAGAGCATGTCGCGGCGATTTGGGCAACAGGCCTTGCGGGTCGACCACAGCTTCCCTCGATCTCCACCCATCCCGTCGGGCTGTATCCTATTTCTGCCAGGCCGTTGGGCCTATGATGTCTGTGTTTGAGCCGTCGCTTCCGGCGCTGGGATTCACGTACCCATAGTGGACCACTTCTACGTTGCCGTTGATGTCTACGTCGTTCCCGCTGATGATTTGACCTTCCAGCCTGACATTGCCTCCCAACGTGATCTTGCCAGGTGAATACAGCAGGGCGTCGCATTCAACATTGCCGTTGATCTTGATGAAGCTGTCACGGCTGATGATTGTGCCAGCCTTCCCCTCAGGCGTGTCCCAGTTTGTGTTACCTTCCATTCGGACTGATCCGGTCGCGACCAGTATGCCGTCAAAGGTGCAGTTGCCTTTGAATCGAACATTTCCCGGGATCCAGACGACGCCTCCGGGCGCACCGGACCAATCGATGTCGTTGTTGTATGTCTTGGCCGCTTTCACCTGACCGTTATCCACGGCTGTGTCGTAGAATTCCGCTAGGTCGAGTTCAGGGAATGGGATTGTCGGGTACGGTTGCTTGTTCACTGCTATGCCGCTTTCGTTATTGCCTGTGATCTTGATACTGGGCGCTGTCAGGGAACCAGGAGTGAGCGCATTGCCATTAACCCTTATTTTGGTCGCCGATGTGACATGGATAGGGCCGGGCGTGATCTCGAGATTCCCATTGAACCGTACCTGCAGGTTGCCGTGTATGGCGCCGTCTACATCCCCATTACCATTAATGTAGACTTCCTCTTCCGCAAATATCGTGCATTCCCATGCACTGCCCTCAGGCGGGCCACCGGGGCTCGACCCTCCGAAGTTCTTCACATCGAGTATTACTTCAACAGTCTCATCGGCGCAGGTACCTGTGGACTTGATAACAGCTATCGTGCTGTCGACAGGTACTACCGTTGCATCGTACGTTCCAAAATGGAAATCCTTCTTCGGGAAGGCCTCTTCGTTGCTGCGCAACGCCCAATTTGTACAGAGAACCGAGTAGGCCTCGTTGGCGCCTGCCTCGGCATAGGCCAGTGCCCGTGTTCTGTCGCACAGCCTGCCAGCACTGAAAACGCGCTGCAGACTCGCGCGAGACATGATTCCTACGAGGGCGGTCATGACCAGAATCATGACCAAGATACTGGGCATGGCCAGTCCTTGGTTGCGTTTCTTCTGTCGTTTCATCTTGGACCTCACTTGACGGGGAAAGCCCCCATCGTTTGCTGCCGACACATCATTGCCGGCAAAAGTTACCCGAGACGTTCTGTTCGTGTGATGGCCCACGAAGCCATCAGTTGATACACAGCACGAACCATACCACCTACGCATTTCCTCACGTTTGGGCCGACTCCCGCAGGCCCTTCTTCTCACAAATGCAAATCAGCACTTCGTTTCACTCCGGAATCTTACCCCGAAAACCCCATTTGCTCACGCAAATCTTCATCACGTAAAGCTCTGGGCAGTTCGGAGAATTCGAAGTGAGGCCAGCGCCAGCAGAACGGGTTACTCCACGGTGTTTAGAGGCATGATCTCCGCCGTCAAGGTTGAAGTGATTCTCTGCGGGTAACCGTAAGCGCGGATGTCATCAAAGATCTCCAAATCTATTACGACCGCCGAACGAAGCGGTTCTCCGTCTACCTCGATTTCCGCAATGCCATAATCGGAACTTCTCGTAAAAGTGCCCGAGATATCTACCGTGGTGCTTTCCCCCGGCCAGGTGATCACTACATCTTTTAGAAGCGGAGTCAGGAGTCCGTCGTTGCTGGAACCCAGCTCGGCCTGAAACTGAACATAACGCTTTGATGAAATAGACAAGGACCCCGGAACACTCATGGCAGTTATGTTGGTCCACGCCTGGGCATCGGACATATCATTACTGGACGCGGAACGGACGCGCATTCCAACACTGCACCCTGCCGGCATGACCGAATTCCAGCCAATGCTGTTGTAAGATGGTGTATCCAGATGTGTGTCATAGATGCCGGACGTATAAAGTCCTTTCTCTGGGTAAGAGACCATCAATGATGCAACCCCGTATATGCAGTTCGTCTCGATGACATCACTTCGCGAGCTCCAGGATGAAGAGATCAGCGTTGCCTGGGCTGGAGCTGAGTTCGACGGTATGACATAACAACCCGCGGACGAATTACTGTACGCCATGTCCCATTGCCACGGGTTGCTCCATCCTGCAAGAGGATATACCAGGTGAGAAACAATGTAGCTTTTCTCGTCATCAATACTCATGCCGGACCAATCAGACTGTAATGATGTTCCGGGATTCACTATTCCCCACGTGCTTCCTCCGAACTTAAGAAGCTTTTCCGTACCCGCCACCGTATCCATTGTGAGATTCGTGCCGCTGGCAGCTTCGGCAATATACGCATACTGTATGCGCAGTCCCTGAGTTGGCGCTTCTCCGGATTTGAAGGTCACGCGGCAGTCGCGACCATTGCCGGAGAGAGTACCGGTTTCGCCTGTGTTACGTCCTGGAAGCAGTACCCGCACAGCAGTGGCGCTCATGGCATCGTAGTCGGGTGTGCGTCCTGTTGTGTCCCCCGTCACCAGGTTGGCCTCCCAGTTGGTTGTTATTCCACTGAGCGCGATAACGAAGTCTTTTGGAGACAGGGATTCATTGAACTCGACAAAGGTGTCTTCAGTGCTCTGGCCGGTCATTCTGAAGTTGGTTTCTTCCCACCGATCGTTGTCGAGTTCGAGCGTGAAATACTGGTCCTTAGCAGTCGCAGGAAAGTGTAGATCGTAGTTTCCACTCCAAGACCCGTTTGGTCTGTATGCAGCTACCGGGGCCGGCCCGGAGACGGCCTTGTGAGGGAGTTGGGCCTCACCTTGGCGTTCGCCGTATGACGGAGACATTGTCAAGGTATCTATACCGAACTTGTAACCACTGCTTGCGAGGTTCTTGTCAACCATCTTGAACGTGATCGTATGAGGGCCTGAGTCCAGCACAGCCGTACCAAGTGGCACGTTGATGTCACGTGACATCTCTTTCGCATAGGCATCGTACTGGGTGCCACTCGGCTTCAGCGTCCAGTCGAAAAGGTTCTCAAAGACGACAATTGATGTTGCACTATCGCCGTTGTGTGTCCCGCTGCCACTACCGTATTTGAGGACGTGTTCCACCTGGGCCTGTCTCTGGGCAGCGGTCAACGAGCTGTCTCGCGGGTCGAACACGGTGAGTCGAAGCTGGTTTGGGCTGCTGTCCCACACGTGGTAGACCATCTGCTTGTCCCAGATAATCTCATCATCATCGCTTAGATCTACGGCCCCGTCTCCATCATCGTCTCGGGCCATGGGGAAACTCATTGCCGTGAATTGCTGCGAGTTCTCAGGAGCGAAACTCATCATAGACATCGAAGAAAGCCTCAAGTCTCGTTTGATTCGCTCCATCGACACCTGTACCTCAATGTCCAGCTCGTCCTGGGCCATGTTGCGGCTTGAACCCCTCAGAACGTACAGGAACCCCCTCATAGACATCGCCAGAACGATCACCATTAGCAGCGCCGAGATGGAGATCTCCACGAGGGTGAATCCGCCTCTTCTCGAATGCCTGATTCTCATCATTCCGGTGGCTCCAGATAGTCTGTCAGGTAGGTTTGGATTACCTCGGGGTCATCGTCAAACTTGCGCGTGATACGGTCTCTCACCTCGATCTTGATGCTAATGAGAGACAGGGAATCGGTCACATTAGAGACGGAGGTTGTCCGTTGGAAATTGCCGTCGATATCGGGGTTGCCGTCATCGTCCAGAATAACGCCGCTATCGACGAAAAGGTGGAGTTGATCGTAGTCAAAGCTCCTGGCCCTTTCCATGCGGTTTTTGGCGATATTGACAGCAATATACCGATCACGTGCCATGTCTGCTGCCTGGCGCACCTGTGTCACCAGGGCGCAGTACCCTCCGATACAGATGGCAAAGATGGCCAGCGCGACAATCGTCTCAATCAGCGTCAAGCCGCTGGATCCGAGCCTCTTTCGAGAAGCAAATCTGTTCTTCAGTGCCATTTTGTAAACTCCGAGACGCAAATCTTCTTTTTCACGCTAACATAAGGAAAAGTAGCACTTTCCGTACCAATGGTAATAAAGCCAACGGTAGAGGCCGAGATCTTCTCTCAATCATTCTCAAATTAAAGAAAATGGCGGAAATTCACAACACCGCTACCGTCTAATCAAGTAGAGGAATCGGGAGGAATGTCGCAAGTTTAAAGGGAATCGACGCTGGAGAGCGTGCGTGACGTTTCCACAGGTGCGGTCTGGATCGGTACAGTACCTGCTGTGCATTATATACTCTTGGAATGAGGCTGTTCTTGGAGGACTGCAGCTTCAGTGTTAATTACATTCTGAGGACTGAATGAAATGAGAGCTCGAACAGATAGATTGATTAATCGCAGGAATAAAAGTGCGGCGGCGTTTTCTCTCATCGAGATGATGATTGCTATAGCAATCATCGGTCTTCTGTTGGGGATTTCAATACCGCGGTATTCCAAGGTTCGGCACGAAGCCAACATAAGAGAGGCCGAGTCCGATGTGCAAATGCTCTCATCGGCCATAAAGCAGCTTGCCTGGGACACCGGGCGCTGGCCGCGTGCTCTTCGACGAGAAATCCAAGGCGATGCTGAATGCTGGGACCTGTCTTCCTCGGCTGCCGGGTTGATGGCTGAAGGCAATGGATTCAGCAATTGGCAGGGCCCGTATCTCGTAGAGGTCCCTAAAGACCCCTGGGGCTCGGACTATTTCTTCGATCCCGACTACCGCATAGATGGTGTGATGAGACCGGTCGTCGGTTCGTTCGGACCCAACAAGATCGGCCGTAACAAGTACGACAGTGACAATGTCTACGTCATCCTTGACTAATCCTGCCGCAAACCTCTAGGATTTAGAGTGGGCAATATGGGTAAGCGTTCAGAACTATCTAAGACGATGAGGATCGACCTGATCCCGGATGCGCCGGAAAACGGCAAATCCGGTAAGGAGAAGGTTCGTCGCCTGAGTGCTCCTAAGCGAACCACGCAGCAAATGAACCTGTCATCCACCCAGCAGGTGGACTCGCCTTACGATCAACTGCTCCAGAGCATTTACGATGCGGTTCTTATCACGGATTTCAGTGGAAGAATTGCGGATGCTAATCGCCGTGCGGTCGACTTCCTTCTAAGGCAGACTCACCAGCTCCGCAGCATGACAATCTTCGACGTCATATCCGGTGCAGACGAATCGCTGATTGAGGCTCTCCGCGAGAACCTCAAACTCGAGCGATATGCACTGATTCAAGCTTACTGCGTGAGAAGCGATGGCACCATGTTCCCTTCCGAAATCGCGGTGAACAGGGTTTGCCTGGAAGGCGACGAGAGACTCTGTTTCTTCCTTCGGGATGTGACGGTACGCCGCCAGGCCGAGGAGATGCTGCGTACCGAGCACACCGCGATCCAGAACGCCGGCGACGGCATAGCGGTCGCCGATCTACTCGCGGTACTTGAGTATTCCAACCCCGCGGTTGCGAGGATGTGGGGTTATCAGACTGCCGATGATCTGCTAGGTGTTCCAGTTCAGAATCTTATGGATGATAAGGCCGCAGCAACATCCATGGTGCAGTCCCTGGTCGATGGCCAGAAGTCGTGGATCGGGGAGATGCCGGCAAGGCGCGCTGACGGAGGAGTTTTTGATATCCAGGTCTCGGTGGCCCGAAACATCAACTCCGACGGTGAAATGGTCGGTTTCGTATTCTCATTCATAGACATAGGGGATCGTAAGCGCGCCGAAGAGGCCCTGAGAGAGACCGAGCGCCACGATGTCATGCTGGAAAGCCTCGGCGCCGCCTGTCATCACCTTGGTCAACCTGCTACGGTCCTGATGGGGAACTTGGAGCTTATGCAGAACCGTATGGCCGTTTCAGGTGAAAACCGGAGTATGGAGCAACTCGTGCAAAGCAGCCTGGAAGCCATGGAAAGGCTCAAGGAAGTCCTTGACCGTCTTAACTCTGTCCACGAGTATAAGACCACTACCTATACCGAACAGCCCATTGGTCGTGACGATATAGGAGAGAGTCGCATTCTCGATATCTGACCGCAACTCCCTGTGATTCTTCCGTTTTCCCATCAATCATTCCCCTAGAGCTCGTGCCCTGTTACTGTGCAGGTAGGAGAAACACTGACATTGTTGTAGGCGTACGTTCCGCTACCGGGGCAGGCGGGTACACCGTGGCGCATGTACTCATTGACCTGGGCCTCGACCACTGCCCCGGTAGAGACCATACTGGCCATCGCCCATTGCTCCTTGGCGCTGTCGATCTGGCGCAGGTTATTGACGCAGGCGTTCTTCTGGGCTGTCGAACGGGCCTTTATGAATGCCGGGACTGCAATCGTGGCAAGCATTCCTATGATTGCCACGACTATCATGATTTCAACCAACGTAAAACCAGCTTTCCTTCTCATGCTTTGTCCCTCCATGCACTCTCTCAAAACACTCAAAATTATGCCCTATCCGCCAAGGATTATCCAGTCGAATCTAGCACATAGATAATAAGCAGCAAACGTGCCAAGGCCCTCACAAGAGCAATTGACAGGGCATAAGTGCATGTAACCAAAAAAAACAACCCCGGCGAACCTGGGGGTTGTTTCAGATTCCTGCTTGCTAGCCCATAGTGGGCCGGCAAACATCAATACTCGTCTTAGAGAGCATGACCGCTAACCGTACATGTGGGGTCAGCTGACAGGTTGTTGTAGGCATACGTGCCACTAGCTGGGCAGGTCGGAGTACCATCCTTGATGTAGGCGTTAACGTCCACCACCGTGACGGCGCCAGTCGTTGCACCCGAGGACAGAGCCCACTGCTCTTTGGCAGCGTCGATCTGACGAAGGTTGTTAATACATGCGTTAGTCTGCGCCTGGGTACGAGCCTTCACGAATGAAGGTATCGCTATTGCAGCCAACAGTCCTATGATCGCCACGACGATCATGATCTCTACCAGTGTGAATCCTGCCTTTTTCCTCATCGCATTCTCCTTTCGGATTGGTGGGCTGCGAACCTTGCCCGTTAACAATATGAAGTGACCTGACAGCGGTCTTAATAAGCACTGGGCGTGCCAAGAGGCCAAGACAATCTTATTATGAGGAAAAATAGTACGGTAAACACCCTAATTTGAGCAAAACTGGCGGTTTTCGATCAAAAAGACGCCCGATTTGTGTGCTCGCACTATTGCAAGAGTGATATCATAGTCGAGAATCTTCACATGAATGAGAACGCCATTGTACAATCTGCGCCCATGTTGTTCACAATTGTGCAGATCGGGTGCCGAAAAGAGGCGTCATTATTGATGAATATCAGATCAGAGGCAGAATGCTGGTATCGCAGGACTGAGAAGAGAGCCTGAGCTGGGGATTGGCGCACGGCTTTCCCTCTATGTGGGTGGTTCACGCCTACGGGCTGAATCCTACTGGGATGTGGCAAACTCTAAGCACGGTCCGCGTGGCCGCGGACCCTCCCGGGGAGGGGCACCGGCCTCGGTGCCCATCGTGCGTGTGGGCAGAATATAAGTATCGGTGACAGGAGCGCATCAATGGCGGGCGAACCTGTGATGAGCCGCTTCTTCAGATCAGCCTGTCTTGTTACTCAGCCTCTTCAGGAAGTTTCCTGTAGAGTGTGGCGAGACTTATCTTCAGGGCCTTGGCGGCTTTTTCTTTGTCGCCGCCTGTGTTGCTGAGGATCTGTTGGAGGTATTCCTTCTCCAGTTCTCTGAGGAAAGCCTTCAGGGATTTACAGCGACCCGCGCTGATTTCTCCCGGGCCAGCGGTGGCGCTAGCGGTGGAGACTGTTGTTGCCGCGACCTTCGGGGGCAGCACGTCGCGGGTGATTTTCTCCTCACGGGCAAAGGTCATCGCGTGTTTAACTGCATTTTCAAGCTCCCGGACGTTTCCGGGCCAGGAATATGATTCGAGGACGGCCGAGGCATCAGCATCGATGTTCGGTGGTGTCTGGCCCTGGGGCGTCTCTTTCCTCAAAACATGATAGACCAGCGGGAGAATGTCTTCCCGCCGTTCACGAAGGGGCTTTATCTCTATGGGAATGACACTGAGGCGGTAATAAAGATCTTCTCTGAAATCACCGTCCTTTATAAGGTCCTCAAGCGGTGTGTTTGTGGCTGCAAGAACTCGCGCGTCGATTGGTATGTTCTTGTTGCTTCCGACGCGGCGCACTTCCTTTTCCTGGAGAACTCTCAAAAGCTTTCCCTGGATGCTCAAAGGCATTGAACCGATTTCGTCGAGAAGAATCGTTCCGCCGCTTGCGGCTTCAAAAAGGCCTTCTTTGTCGGCTGCAGCACCGGTAAAAGCGCCTTTCACGTGACCGAACATCTCTGATTCCAGCAACGGTTCAGGGAGTGCGGCACAATTCACGGCCAGAAACTGTTTCTCTTTGCGGCGGCTGTAAGCGTGTATGGCTTTGGCTACCAGCTCCTTCCCTGTGCCGCTCTCGCCATAGACAAGAATTGTTGTGTCGGTAGGACCTACGCGCCTGATCATGTCGCAAACATTCTGCATGGCCGGACTTTCGGCAACAATGCTCTCAAGGTGATACCGCGTTCCAAGCTGCGCCTTGAGGTCTGCGTTCTCTGTGATGGCCTTGTTATACTCCAGGGCCCTTTGAACCGTTATAAGGAGCTCGTCTACCTTGAATGGCTTCGTTACGTAATCAAAAGCACCCAGCTTAAGCGCATCGATGGCGGTTTCCACAGACCCGTAGGCAGTCAGCATAATGACGGACATCGCGGGCTTTTCGTTGTGTGCCTGCTTCAGAAGTTCCATTCCATTGATAGGTGACATGCGAATGTCGGAGATCATCAGGTCGAATTCCTCATCAGAAATGAGTTTCTGGGCTTCTTCACCGCCGGAGGCGGTTACTACATCGTAGCCTTCAGCTTTCAGGAGTGTGCTCAATACGCTGAGAATGCTCGGTTCATCATCGATAAGGAGGACCTTTGCCATCGTATTACCTCGATTCAGTATGCATTTCGCAATTTCTCTAAACTTCCACCCCAATGAGTCGAAAACAGGGCCGATAGGTTCATTTATTTCGTTTCAGGCGAAAGTGTATGGGAGAAATAGCTCTATGTAAAGCCAGAAGATTCTCACTTTTAAGATTGCGATATCTTCTATCCGCCGCCGACAATTTCGCCCATCTTGAAGATGGGAAGGAACATGCTGATTACGATTCCGCCGATGATGACACCAAGGAAGATCATCAGCAATGGTTCCAGGAGTGAAGTGAGACCAGCAAGCATCGTATCGACTTCGTCATCATAGAAGTCTGCGATGTTGTCCATCATCTCGTCAACTTTACCGGTCTTCTCGCCGGCCTGCAGCATACGTACGAGCATCAGCGGAAATACGGTTTGTTCCACGAGGGCCGTCGACAGTGGCTCACCTTTCTCGACAGTTTCCTTTGCATTCATGATAATTCGTCCCGCAACATGATTGCCCGTCGCACCGGACACGATCTCCAACGCGTCCAGAATCGGAACGCCGCTCTTGATAAGCTGGCCAAAGGTTCGCGCGAAGCGAGCGGAGGCTACTTTCTGGTTCAGAAGACCAAACACCGGGGCCTTGAGAACGAAACTGTCGAAGCTATACGCGCCTTTGGGTGAGGCCTTCCATTTCTTGAAGGCGATCACGCAGAAAACGATGCCTGCAAACACGTACAGGCCGTACTGCCGCCCGAAATCACTTGTGTTCAGGAGAAACTGGGTGGGTCCGGGAAGTTTTGCACCGAAATCCTCGAACATCTTCCCGAAGACCGGAACAATGAAAAGGATCATCGCGACTGCAATTGAGATTGCAATAGTGAGAACGATGGTCGGGTACATCATCGCCGATTTGACCTTTCGACGCAGCCTGGCGCTGGCTTCAAGGAATCCGGCAAGCCTTCCTATGGTCTCGGCTAGTTGACCCCCGGTCTCACCGCCCTTCACCATGTTGCAGTAGAGCGTGTCGAAAACCGAGGGGAACTGCCTGAGTGCTTCGGAGAACGCCGCACCATTCTCAATACTGCGTGCCACTTGGCGTACAACGGCTTTGAATCCGGGGTTATCGGTCTGTTCTTCAAGCGTATCAAGGCACGACACAATCGGCATGCCAGCCGACAGCATGGAAGACAATTGCCGCGAGAAAGATGGAAGCAAATCGTTCTGAATCTTCTTTGCCCCGGGAATTTTCTGCTTAACCTTCGCACGTTTGGCTTTGTTGGCATCAGCAGTGATTCCTCGACGCTTTGTGGCCCTGGCACCCGCTTGTGCTCCACGTGGCGCGGCCTGTGTTGCTCTAAGAACTGGGCTCATCTGATTACTTCTCCCGCCAATTTACACTCTGTACTCTGCGGTGGCGGGTTACTCGCCACCGGTTACCTCGAGTGCGGCTTCAATACTGGTTATTCCTTCCTTCACACGAATAAGACCCGCATCTTTAAGGGAGACCATTCCATTCTCCCTCCCAAGCTGGCGCAGTTCGGGGGTGTTGGATCCCCTGAGGATGCCGTCCCTGACAGTTTCGTTAACCAGCAGCACTTCCATTATAGCACCGCGGCCCTTGTAACCGGTGCCCGAACAACGTGGGCAGCCTCCGGCGGCGAAGATTTTCGTATCATCGAAGAAATCCGGTTCTATGTGATTTGTCTTCAAGATATCCGGTGAGATCGAGGCCGGCTTTTTGCAAGCCGTGCAAAGCTTGCGGTACAGGCGTTGAGCCTGGGATACGACGAGCGAGGATCCCAGCATGAAGGGCTCGATACCCATATCAACCAGTCGGGTTACCGCGCCCGGCGCATCATTGGTATGCAGCGTACTCATAACAAGGTGGCCAGTCAGAGCGGCCTTTATGGCGATTTCGGCGGTTTCACCATCACGAATCTCACCGACAAGAACGATGTCCGGATCCTGCCTCAGAATCGAGCGCAGAGCGGTAGCGAATGTCAGGCCGATCTCGGAGTTCATCTGCACCTGGTTGATCCCGTGTAGCTGATATTCGACGGGGTCTTCGCAAGTAATGATATTCACATCGGGCTGGTTGAGGTCCTGCAGACAGGAATACAGGGTCGTGGTTTTGCCGCTGCCGGTAGGGCCGGTAACCAGGATGATCCCGTTTGGCTGGGCAATGGCATAGTTCATTGACTTTTCCGACACCTCGTCCAGACCCAGTGCGGCGAGGCTCGGCGCCAGCGAACTCTTGTCGAGGATTCGCATAACTATCTTCTCACCAAATACGGTGGGGAGAATGCTCACACGCAGGTCCACTTCCTTGCGCAGCGCCTTTATGTTGAAACGTCCATCCTGGGGGCGTCGCCGCTCGGCAATATCAAGATCGGACATGATCTTGACACGGGATATTATTGCTGATTGCAGGTTCTTTGGCGGTCCGGGCCTTTCCTGCAGGTCGCCGTCGATTCTGTAACGCAGTCTCAACTGTTTTTCCATCGGTTCAATATGTATGTCACTGGCGCCGGTGCGCAGGGCCTCAACAAGAATCATGTTGACCATGCGGATTACGGGAGCGCCCTCGGCTGTCTCGAGCATTTCGTCAAGGCTCTGCTGCTCTTCAATCCCACTCTCATCCATGACCTCTACGTCACTGTCATCACGCATGAGCTCTTCCATGTCGAGCCCCTGGGATGATTCTGTGAAGATTCTCGAGAGTGATTCGCCGATCTCTTCTTCTGACGTAACCAGCGTGGTGATATTCATTCCGGTTATCGAACGAAGTTCGTCAATGGCTACGAGGTCGAACGGATCTCCCAGAGCCACCGTAAGCGTGTGTCCGATCCTTGCAACCGGCACGACCAGCCTTTGTGTCATTGTCTCGCGCGGGAGCAGATCCAGCAGTTCTTGACTTGGAGCAAAATGAGCCAACGTTATTGGCGGCATGTTCAGGTACTCGGACAGAACCAGGGTCATATCCCTGCTACGGACGAGATTCTTGTCCGTGAGGTATTTTTCGAGGCGAACTCCCTTGTTGTGCGCATCGGCAGATGCTTCCTTGAGAGCAGGGGCCTCTATGGCACCCCTTTCCAGGAGAATGTCCGAGATTCTATCTCTGAACTGTTGCTTCGCCATGATTTCCTCGTTCCTGCTTTTCCAGTAGGTCTGACACCACCACGGCCCACCCGAGCGGTATGCGGCAAATTATAAAGCAGTTTCCAGTCCAAAAGTCTCGCATAAATAAAAAAGTGTGCCCGAAAGCGTACCTGTCCCCCAGTTGCACCGCGAAGATCGGAACTTTTTGCAAGTTCCGCTACAGAGACTCGCGTCTCAAAAGAGGCCACTGCGGTAAATGATTCCCCTGCGTTTCCGCTTGGCCATAGGGCTCAATTCTTGCTAGAACAGAGCATCACGGGATTCTTATCCATATGGAGGCAGGTAACATGAGTGCAGACCGAGCAACTCCTGACGCCGTTGGTGGAAACGGCGCGGAAGACGAGGTATGGGGTGCCATCGGGGCTTTCGAGCAAATCCTCGAGGCCATGCCCGATGATACTGCATCACTTGCAGCGCTTTCGCATGCTTATGCCCAGGTAGGGGACCACGCCAAAGCCGTTGACTACCTGCTGAGACTCGGAAACGCTCTCCTGACCCAGTCGGATTTCGCGGCGGCAGCGCAGCTTGTTGACAAGCTCAAACGCTACGAAGATGACCCGAAGGTACAGGAGTTGATGCAGCGCATATCGCAGCTTTCATCGTTTGAAGAGCCCGCTGAAACACCCGTCCAAGCCGCTGCTTCATCGGTTTCCTCATCAAAGATCTCCCCGCATGAAGTGGCAGCGCTCAGCTCGTTCAAAGTGGCCGACGAACTTTCGTTGGCCTGGAGCATAATGGAATCAGGCGAACTCACGCAGGATGAATACGCCAACGTCGTCCAGGATCTGTCCGAGATGTCGGCTTCTGACAGCACGGATACGGTATCTGTGCTGCATGTTCTGGAGGCCCGTGGATACAAGAACCTGGAAAGAATCCTCGAAAACCTGGCGAAGGAATGCTCGACTCCATTCGTATCATTGACAAGCTACGAGTTCCGGTGGCAGGCTGTCTCTCTTCTGCCGGTACAGTTCTGTTCAAAACGTGGTACCCTGGCTTTTGAGTTGCTGGGTGACGATGTCCTTGTGGCCGTGATGAATCCGCAGGACCAGCAGCTCAGAAAAGATGTACGCAAGATCCTGGGCAGGAAATGCCATTTCTACCTCGCTCTGTCCTCAGAGTTTGACCAGGTGCTGGCGAGATACAGCGAAGCTCTTGAACACGACGGGGAAGAAGAGTAGGTATCGTTCAGTCTAGCCATAAATTATCATTAGTGAGAAGAACTGCTCCCAAACCAGGCACTCGGACAGCATATCTCTGTTTCGGCCTCTACGAGCTGGCGCTTGCCACCGCGCCGTCTATTTCGTCGTCTGGCCTATCTTGAGAGTCTGGATCTTTCCGTTATAGCTCAGCATGACGGATTTGCGCTGAAGGCCCACCAATTTCACCCCGGCAATCGTTTCGCCGACGCTGATGAACTCACCATTCAGTATCGCCGTACCATCATTGCCCGCTCCCACAAATCCGCCGAGCGTAACGCTGGGCCAGGCGGCAGGTGGCGGTGGCTGAGAGCTCTCGGGTTCTGCCGTTGCGCTCGGCACCGCAGGTTCCGCCTTTGCGGTTTGAACAGGCGGTTCTGCAGCCGGTTCTGCCACCGGCTTTGCAACTGCAGGTTCAGCCTGTGGCTTTACGTCAGGCTCCGTGGTTCCCTTGTCTTCAACCAACTGGAAAGGTTTCGGAATCTCGACGGGTTTATCCGGTTGAGTGGTTGCTGCGGGAGCTTCCGCAACAGTCGTATCGGGCTTGACCGCGGGCGTCTCCGGGGCATCGTCGGGCTTCACTGTGCCGGCATCCGCCACCGGCGGATCTGGCTCTACCTGTGTTGCATCGCCATCAACCGCCACTGCGACCGGTTGTTCCGATTCGCCATCTGTCCCTTGCATCCCGATATCGGAGGCGACCTCTTGCTGAGCGCGCCATTTTTTGAAAGCGATCGAGGCTCCCCAGGAAAGAGCGCCTATTATCACGAAGAGTATCAGTAGAACAGACAGTAGGCTGAGCCAGGCCCTCGATGCCGATTCAGTTTTCGGTTCAGAAGGTTCCTGATCCGGCTTCTTATCACTCGTCTGTGGTTCCTGCCCGGCAGGCTCCTCTGGTTGTTCAGGGGCTACCGTTGGTTTCAGGGGCAGCGTTCTTGGCTGCTCGGGAGGAGCGATTTCGCCCTGCTGCTTCACTTGCGGCGCTGCTTCCGCCGGCTGCGCTACAGGCTGTTCCTCTTCCTGGTTCTCCGCCCCCTGATCTTCCTGCTGTCTTTTCAGTGCTTCCTGAATGAGGCTCATGACGTGCCCTCCAGCTGCTTCATCGCCCTGTCAACGCAGGGCGCATTAATGCTGTTTGTTTTAAGTACATACCCCGCCAGCAATGTATGATCGCAAACCGCATTGATCAGCCGGGGACAACCTTTTGTGAACTTGTAAATCTTCTTCAGGGCCGCTTTCTCGAAGGTGATGCGGCCATTGGCACCTGCCACTGCGAGCCGATGATCTATGTAGTTGGTCACCTCGTCCAGGGTCAGGGGAGGAATATGGTAGCGTATGGTGATCCGCTGCCTGAGCTGCCTGAGATCCGGTCTTGCCAGGCGTTCTTTGAGTTCCGGCTGCCCGCACAGAACAATCTGGATGAGCTTGTGCTGGTCCGTCTCGAGATTCGAGAGGAGCCTCACCTGTTCCATCACCTGTGGCGACAGATCCTGGGCTTCATCGATCAGAAGTGCAACGTTTGCGCCCTGCCGGTTCTTCTCCAGCAAAAACGCGTTGAGCGTCTCTATATAGGTAAGACGGTCGCGTCCCCTGATCTCAAGGCCGAAATCGTTGAGCATGGCTCTCATCAACTGCGTTTCGGTGAGGGAGGGATTAAGGATCAGGGCCGTTTCGACAGAACTGCTCAGGGCCGAAAGGACCGCGCGGCACAACGTGGTCTTTCCCGAACCTACCTCACCGGTGAGTTCGATGAAGCCTTTCCTGTTGCTTATGCCGTACAGCATATGATCGTAGGCTTCCCTGTGGTGCGGAGCAAAATACAGGAAGCGCGGGTCGGGCGTTATGTTAAACGGCATCTCGTTGAGGTCGTAATACTCCAGGTACACTTTATACCGTCCCCTCAGTGACTACAGCCTGCCTTGCAATGTTCATCATGCTCATGGTCATGCTCATGCTCTTCGTGCTCGTCGTCCCTGTCACACTGGTGCACTTGCTGCTTCTGCTGTTCCAGCATCTGGTCCAGAATCCTCGTCGCCAGGACAACCGGTTTTTCACCTTTCCGCAGATCGTCTATCCGTTCCCGCATCCCCGCCCGTTCGGGGAACATCCTGACGATTTCTTCCAATAGCCCTATTTCGCTATCGATTTCGCCTTGTAGTTCATGCAGAAGAGCGCGATAAAGAAGGATCTCGGCCTTCTCAAACATCGCCTCCTTGACGGCTTCCGGGTCTTCTTTGTCCAAGTTGCCCGGCCAGAAATTGATTGCAGCCGTGAAAGCTTTCTCTGCGTCCTCGATCTTTCCCTCTCTCAGAAACAGCCGGCCCATATCCAGCTTTACCTGGTGACTGCCCGGATTGTTCCTTTGTGCCTCAAGCAGCACTTCGTATGCCATATTTGCGCTTCTCGCGTCGCTTGCCAGCCAAAAAGCAGCAACGCGATAGATTTCCACGTTGTGCGGGTCCATGCGAAGTGCCATCCACAGCCAGGGCAGCATCTCGGCTGTTTCGTCGCCCCGCAGATGGAAATGACCCTCTGGTGAGATTTCCTTGCGGGCAGTGAGAAAGAAACCGTCCTCGAAAGCCCTGTTCTTGAGGTGGGGTACGCCCTTGTGGAAGAACTGGTCGGCAGTCCCGTAGAGCTGTGCGCTCAAGGCATGCCTGCTCTGTCCGAGCAGCGCACCGGCTACGGAGTCGCCGCGTTTCGCGTCCGGACTCTCCGCAGTCCACGTAAGCCGGCAGGAAAGACAGAATCCAGCCCCCCACAAAGCCGCAAGGGCCAGCCACGGTCCCATTCTTGTCATTCGGTCGCTCATCCAGTCCTCTCTACTACCCCCCGGCTTGTTGCCAGGAAAGACGAGGATGTTCTCTCCCCGGTAGGCGCCTATCTCCGAGAGGCGCCAGTGTCAGACGTGCGCCGGAAAAGTGAATGAATGGGGTGCCGCGCCGACCATTCTCCCGGGTGCCACTCCTCTGCCGCCGGGCGCCTCACGGAGATAGGCGCCTACTCTCTCTGTCCCAAATCGGCCTTACACTTCCCGAACAGGCATCTGCCTACTGCCCCATCGCCCCGCGCTTAAAGCGTTTTCGCCGATAGGCCATCCACGAAACCAGGATTCCCACGGCAACGATTATTGCTCCATACAGTAGCACCAGAACGAATGTCTTCAATCCCACCGGCCCATAGCCGTAAACGATTCTCTGCCGAAGATCGAATATCTCGAAATGGGGGAGGGCGTTATAGAGGAAAAGCAGACCGTCCGCCCACATTCCTCTTTCGCGGGCCATGAGTTCCGGAACCTTCGGTACCACGAGAAAGGAAGCCAGGGTCAACACGTACGTCAGGGTAGACGCCGCATCGCTGTTCATGCGCGTCGAAAACACCAGTGCAATCGCTGATATCATACCCAGCGCTCCGCAATGCAGGATGTATCCCTGCAGGAGAGCCACCAGGGACAGCGATCCTCCCATTCCCACAACCACCAGTGCCACCAGTGCATAGAACAGTAGTGTAGCCACACACACGATGCTCCATGCCCCCAGCCACTTGCCAAGCACAAGCTCGAAACGCGTAATGGGTTTTGCAAGCAGCGGGAATATCGTGCGACGGGATTCTTCCCGGGGAAGTTCCTTAACCGTCACGCTCACCGCCATGATCCAACCAAGGACCCAGGTGAGAAGCAACCCTATGTCCTTAATATACCCGGTTACACTTCCCAGGCCAAAGATGTTAAGAGACACCAGCACCATCAGGAGCGCACCAAGCAGGATCAGAAGAACATAGAGGTCCTTCTTTCGCAGCATTTCCAGCCAGACGATCTGCGCTATTGTGCAAATGCGCGTCATAATCCTTGCGTCTCCCCTGGGGCGGCTCCGCCGGCGGAGCCGCTGTCTCCTACCACCTCCATGAAGAATTTCTCAAGGCTCTTGCCTTCCGGAACCAGCTCGGCAGCATTCCCTTCCGCAACAATTTTGCCGCGGGCCATGATCGCGATGTGATCGCACACCAGCTCAACTTCCGACAGCTCGTGGGACGAGAAGAACACCGTCTTCCCCTGGTCCCTCAGCTCGGTGATAATCTTGCGAATATCCATGCGGCCTATCGGGTCGAGGCCACCTGTAGGTTCGTCAAGGATCACCAGGTCGGGATCGTTTATCAGGGCCTGCGCCAGGCAAATCCGCTGCATCATGCCGCGCGAGTATGTGCCTATTCTCCTGTCCGCGGCTTCCGCAATCCCCACATCGTTCAGAAGCTTCCCGGTGCGGTCGCGGATTGTCTTCTTATCCATCTTAAAGAGTCGTCCAGTCAGGCTGAGCAGTTCCCGTCCAGTGAGGAACCTGTAGGTGTCGGGCTGTTCCGGCAGATAGCCGATCTTCCTACGTGCAATGGATTGACGCACGTCCGTGCCGAAAACCTTTGCCGTGCCGGACGAAGCTTCTATGAATCCGAGGAGAATGTGCATGGTGGTGGTCTTGCCGGCGCCGTTGGGTCCGAGGAACCCGAAGATCTGCCCGGCATCGACTTTCATCGACAGGCCGTTCAGCGCCTTAACAGGTCCGCTCTTAGTAGAGAAGGCGACGGTGAGATCGCATGTTTCGATTGCCGATTCCATACCGGATGAATATACGTGCCCCACGCCTTACGCGCAAGTGGCAATAGCATTCTCCGCAGTGAGGAGGTTTTACCGCGCATGCGGAATGCACGTCCATCGGCAAAAGTAGATCGGCCCTCTCTGGGCTGATCCTCTGAAAAGCAGGCCGGAGGCCAGCTTTACTCCCCCCATCCCTTTCGAACCTTCTCCCAACTTGGGCGTTGAATGTTGGACGTTGGGCGTTGGGCGTTGAACCCCATCCCTTCCTCATCGCTTCTTCAACACACATGTTGTAATCTTCTCCACATAATCCATACCCCAAAAGGAGAACTCATGAAGCTATTCTGGACCATTCTGATATGCATCTGTTTTGCATTTGCGGCCGGCTTGCCCGCGGCCGCTGACGCACGGCCAAATATTGTTATCCTCTTTGTCGACGACATGGGCTACTCGGATATCGGCTGTTTCGGCGGGGAGATCGAGACGCCGAACCTCGACAAGCTGGCCGCCAACGGCGTGCGCTTTACGCAGTTCTACAACACCTCCCGCTGCTGCCCCTCGCGCGCCGCCCTGCTTACCGGCCTCTACTCTCACGAAGCTGGCATCGGCATGATGGTCTATCGTAGCAATGGGATCGGATATCTCGGCAGACTCAACGACAAGTGCGTGACCTTCGGGGAGGTAATGCGGGATGCTGGGTACCGGACCATGATGACCGGGAAGTGGCACGCGGGGCACAACCCCGAGTCCAGACCCGAAGTAAGAGGCTTTGACAAGTTCACAGGAGTCTACCTTCATATAGACAGCTACTGGAAGGTGCTCAGAAATTGTGATGTCTGGCGTGACGGCAAGCTTTTCATCAAGGCGCAGGAAACGCCGAAGAACCCGTACAAACCGGACGAAGAGTTCTACACCACTGATTTCTTTACAGATGCAGCCCTTGATTACATCGACGAGGCCGCGGCTGACAAGTCCAAGCCTTTCCTGCTGCATGTCTGCTACAACGTTCCACATTTCCCGCTGGAGACCCCGGACCATCTGATCGAGAAGTATCGGGGTAAATACATGAAAGGATGGGATGTCCTCCGCAGGGAGAAGCTGGAACGAATGAAGAAAATGGGCATCGTGCCGGAAACTCAGAAGCTTCCGAATGTAAAGGGGTTCAAGAACGTGAACAGCTTTGGAGTGGAAACGGAGGTCCTGCCGAAGTGGGAATCGGTGAGTGAAGAGGACAAAAAGGAACTGGATTTTCGCAGGGCCATGTACGCGGGACAGATCGACCGCCTGGACTGGAACGTGGGGCGGATCGTTGAGCGGTTGAAGAAGCAGGGGGTACTGGACAACACGCTCATCATGTTCTTCTCCGACAACGGCTGTTCCGGCGAACTGGGGCTTTATGGAATGAACTGGAAGAAGTTCACATCGGCCAACTATGCGGATTGGAGGAAGAAAGGCGGCTGGTCAATTTCGCAGGGACAATGCTGGGCCTCCTATTCCAATGCACCATTCAGAAAGTACAAGAAGTTTGTCCACGAGGGGGGAATCGCCTCGCCTTTCATTGCCCACTGGCCCAGGGGAATCAAGGAACCGGGCCGTATTTCGTCGAAGCAGTTCTTCCACCTCATTGACATCATGCCTACGCTCTGCGAAGCGGCCGGCGCAACATATCCGAAAACCTACAAGGAGAGAACCGTCTCGCCGGCCCGGGGTATCAGCATGCTGCCCATGATAAAGAGCGCGGAGACTTCTGCAGGTGCCCGCACCGTCTACTGGCAACACGAGAACCATGCCGCGATACGGGAAGGGGACTGGAAACTCGTTACGGTGAATGACCGTTCGGGGGATCACTGGGAACTCTACAACCTGTCCGCGGACCGCAGTGAGTCGGAGGACCTCGCCGGCAAGAACCCGGAGCGCGTCGATCGGCTAAAGAAGAACTGGATCAAATGGGCCCACGACGTAAACGCAATGCCATTCCCGGAAACACGAAAACGCCGGTGAACGGGGTAAAGGATGCCATATTCGGGTCTCGCCCCTAAATCGGCCTTATCATTCTGCGCCCGTTGCACTACGCTTCCCTGAACAACATGAAGATCACGAACAACGCGGCAGCCGACAAGGACATGTTCATGCGACGCCTCGCGCCACGCGACAACATGAACTGGATCTAGGCAAGCCACAGGGCCTGGCCCTGAATCATGGAAAGACGATATGCACTCAGCTCTTGGAAGACGGTTAGTCTGTGTTCTCTTCTTGGCTCTCGCTGTTCTCTGCCTTGAGAGTTCGGCGCGTGCTGCGGGTCCATTGCTCCGGCTGCGCGTGAACCTGGATGGCTTGCATGCATTCTTGAAAGAGCGTGATCCTTCTAAGCTCGAGCAACTTACGGTCACAAAGAATCTGGGTGTTTCCGAGATTTGCCTGGCGATTCTTCTCGACAACACGCGCATCGTTGTTCCGGTGGTTGCCCTCGGAGGCGATACGGTTGCCATCCGTGACATGTTGCATGCCAAAGAGGGCATCCTGAAAGACGTCGTCGTCCCGGTCGGCGACGACAAATTCCGGCTCTCTTACGGCAGCAGCGGCCAAACCAATCATCTCGACCTGACGCTGACCGAGCGGGGCGAGTTCCTTATCTTGAGCGTAGCGGAAATCGACGAGGCGACGAGGGCTTCCGCGACGGCCCGGACACAGGTGTTGTCGCCGAACCAGGACCGATTCTTCGAATTCGAGTTTGACGTTCCGGAGCAGTTGGGAACGGAAGGATTACAGTCTGCAAGCAAACAATACGGGTTATCCAAGAATCGGATGTCGGGCATGGTGTTGTTCAGCGTGTCCATGGTGTTGCAGGCCATGCTTGAGCCGCTTGCGCACATCGACCAGTTGGCCGGGGGGATCTTTGCGCACGCCGACAAACTGACGGTACTGGATGCCGGTATCGTCTACCGCGACGCGGAAATTGCCGCCGCCGCTTGTGCGATGCTGGAGGGAAAGCAAAGCCCCCATCTGCGTTTCCATAGGCTAGTTCAGTTGTCGGATGACCCGAGGATCCACGCCAAGAGGTCGCTGACGGGCAAGAAGCTGGCGGTTCGTTATGCCTGGAAAACGTCGGATGAAACCGATGTCATGCCTTTGATCAAGCGAGCTTACACGCCACTCGTGATGCGGCCACTGATTCCGGCTGAAGACGAAGTGACGTCGACGTACCATGAGGATCGGCCGATCAAACTGCCTTTCGATTCGGCGGCCTGGGAAGTGGTCCTTCGCAAAGCCTTTGCCACTACTCACGCGAGAATCTCGGGAAGCCACGGTAGCGGTGCGGACAAGAGGGTTAATGTTCAGCTCGACCCTCCACTGAGCGACAACTTGCTGCTGGTTCGGGGAAGCGTTCTTGTCACGGGCATGCTGACCAAGGATGGTGTCGACGTCAAGGGGGATGGCGATGGTTTTCTGCTTAGCGACGCTTCGGGTGTTCGCCTGATGCTCCCGATAAAGGATGGAGAAGACTACGGTAAGATCGTACGCCTGACCGCAACTCTCGAGTTGGATGTTCCCGAGCAGGTCGAGTTCTGTGAGTTTCTGCCGGGTGATCCCATGGATACCGTCAAGAAGGCCGGCAGCATTCCGGTGACGCTGGGTATCCTGAGCAACAACATTGCGGAGGTCTACACCGCGGAGGATGTCTGGTTGCTGCTGGAGACGTATGACAAGAGCGGCAATCGATTGGTCGAGGACGATGGTCACTGGAGTCGCCAGGAGGTCTCTCGGAGCTTTCACGGTACCATTGCCCGCGCTCTGGCCATCGCAATCGGACCGACGAGGAAGGTGTCGATCGACCTCGATCTCGACTTTGCGAAAACGCGTCTCACTCGTCTGCCTGATGAACCAACGGATCCGCCCTTTACCCGCTACATTCGTAAGGCCTACAATCCGTATCCGACAATCAAACAAAGCGCGCTGGATGACCTGAAGGTTATCGAGCGAGCTTTCTTGGGCGAGAGGAATCTCGCCATTCTCCTGCCCTGCCCTTCGCGTGCAGCCGGCTGGGAAGTTCATGCATTCGGCTACGACAAACCCCCGGTACACCGTAGCGGGGCCTGGACGCATAAACCCGGGTGCATGAGTCGGTATCGACTCGATCCGCGAAGCAAGCCGGAAATCCGCGCCGTCTTCGGGCGGGCGTCGGTCGAGATCCCTGTGGACAGCGAGGTGGTGACGCTGGCGAAGGCGGTGGATGGTGAACCGGTGACGGCGAAACTGGAGGGGGGCGGGGAGATTCAACCCGTGTTCACCAGGAATGTCGTAGAAGTGACGAGGTTTCCATCAGTGAATGCACTGTCATTTGCCTTGTTTGACAGCGCCGGTCGTCGACTGGCCGTTTCCGGCGGAGGAATCGGTGCCAGACAGAAGGTTGTCGCATGGGGAATTCCGACTCGCGTGAAGGTCGAACTTTCCCCCGGGACCGTTACACGTGTTGTCGAATTCGACAAGAGCTTTGGGGAGGTCGACACGGCGGCGTACGAAGATTTAAAGCAAGCCGTGAAAGGGCAGCGCGAGGTAGCTCGCATGGTCCTTGCCATTCGCGATGCGCAGAATCGCTCAAACCTGAAGTACGCCGATAACCTGGCGGCTCTGCATTATCTCCACGGCCGGGAAGGAAAGCCATTGCACGCGATCCCGGCGGAAGTCGCCCATGCGGACGCAGCCGGCGCAGCCGTATTTGGCTACGAGCACAAGCCCTGGAAGGGCTATAGATTCATTCTGCCCAAAGGCGACACGCGTAACGGAGAGAAGAACGACATCAAACGCAGAGATAAGCCGGAGACGTTCAAATGGGATGGCGGAGAGTTGGAGAGCTTTCCAGGGAAGTTCGGGATGGGAAGTCAAGTCATTGCGATTCCCATTGATCCCGAAAAGCCCTCCTTCGTGGCCCGGTATGGAGACCTCTATCACAAGACGGTTGGGAATGACTTGTTCTACTACTTGCCGGGCGATGTTTACCAGTGGCAGAAGTTCTCAATGATTGAGCCGGCGTCTGCAGACAAGTGAGTTTTCGTATTATTGCCCTTTGCGTGGGGAGTATTAACGAGGAGTAATCGATGATGAAGAGCGCTTTTTATACGATCCTTACGCTGTTTGTGTTTGCGGGGATTGCGGTGGCGGCTGACGAGGCACCGGCGGGTACGATCAAGGTTGTTGCCGGCAAGCCGGCAGTCAGAACGGTGGCGGAAGTATTTCCTCCCTTGCCGTCGGATCCGCTTGAGCGGTCCGCGCAGATTGCGGGTTACACTATAAGCAAGGTTCAACGCTGGCTGCACGAAGTGGCGCTAAAGAAAATAGAGCCCGATACGGGCTTGTATCATCCGGACGGCCGTTTCAATTACCAGGACGCATGGGCAGACTGCTACCCCTTCCTGGTCTGGGCCGCCTGGATGACGGATCTTGAAGCCCTAAACGGTCCGGTGCGGGGCGCGTTGCATGCGGAAATCAAGCATTGCCCCAAGGGGTTCTTCACTGATCCGAAGAACACTTTCGGCGGCAGCGAATACGTGAAGGACGGTCTGATAGCCATTATTGAAGTAACGGGCAAAGACGAGTGGTTTGACCGTATGAAGGCTGTCCAGGACGAGATATGGGCCAAGCCGACTATCGATACGAAATACGGCAAGATCCCATCGACGAACGTCGAGGTCAATGGCGAGCAGATCCAGGCCCTTGTGCGTATGTATACAGTGACAGGTGAAAACAAATACCTGGAATGGGCCGAGCGCCTTGCTGACTACTACCTGCTGAAGGGCGATTTCGTCCCCACGCGGCTTCGTGATCACGGTTGTGAAATCATTGGCGGGCTGGGACTGCTGCTGGGCGTTGAGTCTGTGCACAACCCAGAGAAGGCAAAGATCTACCTGCCCCATATGAAGAAGATGTTGGACACCGTCCTTGAGAAGGGAACCAACGAAGACGGCATAATGTACAACATGCTGGGTTCGAAGGGTGCCCTTAGCGACGGGTGGGGGTACAACTACGTTGCCTATCTTTGCTATGACATGGTAGCGGGCAAGCCGGTTTACAAGGCGCACATGGAACAGGTTCTGCGCAATCTCGCGAAGCCGAAATACAAGGATCTTCCCTGGGAAGGAAGGTCAATCGACGGATTCGCCGATTCGGTAGAAGGCGGGCTCTATATAATGAACAGGCTGCCTGTTGCCGAAGGCCTTGCCTGGGCAGACCATGAAGTGACTGCCAACATTGTGTATGTTCAGAACAGGGATCATCTGTGGGGTACTATGAAACTGCAGTCCAATGGTGTGCGGACATCGATCATACATGCTTTGATGCATACCCGCGGTACGATTGCCAGGCCGTGGCAACAGGGGCTGGAACTTGGTGCGGTAGATACAGATAAAGGCATCAAACTGTTGGTGAAATCGGAAAAGGCATACAAAGGAAAGCTCGTCTTTGATTTTCCGCGTCACCGCGAGTACATGGGCTTCAAGAAAGACTGGCCGAGGATGAACACTATTCCAGAATGGTTCACCGTGGAAGCTGACGGGGAATACAAGGTGAGCGACATCACCAACGGAACAGGGAAGACCTACAGAGGGAAGCAATTGCGCGATGGTCTGCCGGTTGAGTTGAAGGAACGGGAAGAACTTGTTTTACGCATTGAACGGTGAGCGTGCTGTCGGGTTCACGGGCTGTTGCCCAATCCAACCGTCCTGCGGCTGGCCTTCCGAATCAGTTGAACGGCCGGCTCTCCCCTGAGTGACTATAAATGGAATCAAACACCTGCTCGCTACAGATCTCGTTGTAGGCTCCGGCGTTGAGAAAGCAGTACTTGAAGAAATAGATGCCGCACAGTTGTATCAGCTCCGCCGGAATGAGCATTGATTTGTTCAAGCCGACGAAAGTAAGAGCTACCACGGCCAACGGGATTGCAATCTCGCAGGAAAGTGCTCCCAGTAGAAAGGCTTTCTTGAAGCTGCCGCTGACCAGGCGCATGACCGATGTTCTCCCCGCCTTGCCTGAACTGAAAGTGAAGAAAAGATGACCAAGAATCAACAGTGCGCTGGTCACAAGAAAGATGGCTTCGGGAAAAAGGAGGTGTTCACCGCCGTGGAGTGATACACCGGGGGCATGAGCAAGAACCAACAGAAGTGCTATGCCCGATCCAAATGCCTGGACGATAAACAGAGGAACCAGGAGGAATGAATGCCAAAACGCTATAGCCCTTACAGATGCAAACAGGAATCCAGGATACATCGCTAAAAGGAAGGCGAAAACTGAACTCAATATGCCTATAGGATTGTAGTATATTGAGATGCTCTCCGGAATCATATTTGCCAGCATTGGTGACCCGAGCGCCATGGTCAAGCATGCGAAGCCCATGAAGATGTTGGCAAATATGAATCCCCGACTGATCCATGAAGTATCGGGATGCATCATTCCCCGCCAGAAGCGTTCCTTTCGCCCGAGAAAGAGAAGATGCGGAAGACCATAACCCACTGCAACAATCAGGAAACCAACCAGCATCCCCACTGTGAAGTTCATCAGGAACGACATCATGTAGAGGCCAGGTCCTACATTGCCGGCAAACAGGGCCAGCAGTAACAGCCCGCCTGAGCCGCCCTTCGACCATTCACTCTGAAAGGTCACTATGTCCTGAGGCGACGCAAGAAGGGATTCAACTCTTATCTGCTTCATTTCCGGTTCTCTTTGGCAAGTAATATATTGAGGGATCAGTTTCCATTTCTGGGAGAAGGCGAAATCCACCCCGCGCCTCTATGATCTTCGAGACATTACTCTCCGGATCATCGATATCGCCGAAATGCAGGGCGTCGGCAATACAGGACAGAACGCACATAGGGGTGGCATCAGGATCAACACCGGGAGTAAGGGCCTTCTTCAGCCCCGAGTCTATCCTGGAGATGCAGAAATCGCATTTGTCGACGACTCCCTCGGTATGTTCCTTGTAGCGTTTCTTTTCCCATGCAGAAGGTTCTTCATGATACCACTGTTCATGCTTGTAAAACGTTCTCGCGTTGTACGGACAGGCCATCATGCAATACCTGCAGCCCATGCATTTGTCCTTGTCCACTGTTACAACGCTCTTCTCGTCATCCCTTTTCGTGGCACCGGTGGGGCAGACCTTGGTACATTGCGGATCTTTGCAGTTCATGCATCGTTTTGGAATGTACGCTCTCCGTACGTTGGGATACTCTCCCTCCTCTTTCTCCACGACTGTGACTCTCTGAATGCCGGGACCCAGCCCATTCCACATCTTGCAGGCTACCACACAGGTCTGACATCCTGTGCACTTCTCCAAATCGACTACCATGACATATCTTGCCATTGTGCTATGCCTTCTGAATCCTGACTTTCACTACGTCAGAAAGACTTCCACCCGCATCAAGCATCTTCTTGTTTGGCCCGATGAGAGTGTTCATATTGGGAACCCCCAGATCCTTGGCAAAGGGAGTTATCCAGTGGCCGAACTGGCCGGTGAAAACTACGGTATCAGGTCTCACACCCTCACGCAGTACAGCCCGCGCTTCTACCTCGGCGTGTGAAGACTCTATTGACATGATATCACCTTCCTCGAGCCCCATCTCCTGAGCAACGGTCTTGTTTATCAGGGCGCCCTTAAATCCCGGAACGTGTTTTGCGGCTTCCGCCATGAGCGGCATTCCCGCGTTGCTTCCCCATGCGTACTGCATGCTCCTGGTATTGATGAGCCAGAATTGGAAGTCGTCTGGATCAGCGCCGGCCATCTCGCATTCCATGTTCCACATCTCGGAGAAGTCTTCGCATTTTGGAAATGCCGCGTATTCCTCAAGTTGCTCGTCCCACCATTCCATGCCGTTTTCCTTTAACCTTCGGCCGAGCTGTTCTCCCACCCGTCGAATGTTCTCCTGGTACGGAATTTCATACCTGAGACCCCACCGGACCATGACCGGATGCAGGAAATGCCTGATCTCCGGATAGTTCACTGCGTAGAATCCATGCTCTTTGAACCAATCTAGGCCATGTTCATCACTACCTTCGGAGAGGGCGGCAGTTGAGGATTTGCAGAGGCGATCCCATATTTCTTCCTTGGAATGCAGCGTAGCGGGATCCAATTCGTTATCCACATACTCGTTCTTGAGCCGCACGCCGCTGACAATGCCGGCGTTTATCGCGGCGTTATATTCTTCCAGGATGCCGAGCCGCTCGGCCATCTGCGTGGAAAAGTCGGTCAAGTCGATCGAGTTGACCACGGGATCCACGGCGGCCTGCCTGATCGCAAAACCGTAGGAGCTCCAGAAGCATTCCGAATGGATGGATGGCCCTATGCGAAACAGCTGAAGTCCTTCGAGATCCGTATGATCGGGAAGGATCAGGTCCGCAAAATAGTTCGACTCGTCGATCGTGTATCCGATGCAGGCAAAGAACGGCAACGAGGCGAGTTTCTCTTCCATGACTTCGGGAAAGTACATTGATAGGGCAGGATTGGCCCTGTACAGCAATGTGACGTCCGGCGCCGTCGTGCGGGGGAGTCCGCTCCATTCACTATTCATGGTCAGCCATCCCAGCGTCGTTGGACCGAGGAAGGGCGACCAGCCCGTATTGAGCACCAGTGGAAGAAGCTGTTCGAATCGTGTTCTTGACTGCGCCGAAGCCGGCCAGCTCGCCTTGTCCGTGGGGTTCAGGAAGTTCTTCATGAACCCGTCCTTGCCCGGCCAGACGCTCGACCACCGATCGTGATGAGGCCGGTTCATGCGTTGATCTGCACCTATGGTGGCGCCGGGCACTTCGAGTGCTCCGATCAGCATGGCAATGATCGTCCTGGCCCATGAAACCTGGTAACCGCCGGGCCCATTGTTCACCGTCTTTCCAAGGATGATGGCTACAGGGCGATAAGGCAGGGTCTCACCGCAAAGCTCAATGGTCTCGCCGACATGAGCATGCTCAACTATTTCAGCGGCCAGGTTCCTGATAGTCTCAACTGAAACATCACAGATCTCTGCCGCCCATTCTGGAGTGTATTCCTCCATGAAGTCGAGCATGAGCTGGAAACTCGGTTTGCAACTGACTTCCTCATGCTCCCACTCCTCGCCGTCGGCACCCACTTCAATTCCCGATACGACATACTCCCCTTCAAGGGCAGCGTCTTTCAGGTCAAGGGAGCTGTGTGTCCTGGGCATATTAGCCGCGGAGTCCCACACGAGAGGATCCTTGGTCTTCTTATCTCTGATAAACCAGCCTCGCGGACCCACAAGGTATGGGCTGCTTGTCCGCCTTTTGATAAACGGCAGGTCGCAGGACTTATTCCTGTCCATTTCCCTGGTCAGGATATGTATCAGCGCGTACATCAATGGCGCGTCCGTCTTGACCTTGATCGGAATCCACTGATCGGAAGTGGTGGCGCTTGCCGAAAGATGCGGTTCGACCTGGATACGCTTGTAGCCACTTTCCCTTGCATGGGCATGCCGTCGGACGCCTGCCACTCCCCCGCTGGCATTCGTGTTGTGGCCAAAGGAGATTACGAGTTTCGCTCTTGGCGTGTCAGCGGCGCCTATGAAACATCTGTGCCAGTACTCGCAGAACAGGTGTTCTGAGTGGTAGCATTTTATTCCCTCGCCCGCACCGAGAGTGTAATCAATATTACCAATGGCGGAGAGTAAAGCAGGAAGGGTTCCCGAATATGCGGTCGGCGATGCAGCCTGCCCCATGATTACAGCCATTTTAGGGAATCCTGCATCATCCAGACCCCTTGCCTTCCCTATTTTGTCCGCAAGCAGCGTGAGCGCTTCATCCCATGAGATTTCCTTCCAACCGGGGTCTTCATCCCGTCCCTTCCTGGGGTTGGTTCTCAGCAGTGGCGCCTTGATCCTGTGCGGACTGTAGAGTTTTTGAATAAGGCCGTAAGCCTTGACGCAGATCTTCCCCTTTGCGGGGCTTATGTCTTCACAGGTCTCGTTTGGTTCCAGGCTGTGAACGACACCATCCTCGACGACGGCCCTGAAAAGATCCGGCCCGTTGTAACACTGGTCGCAATATGTGGGTAGTTTCTTCATCGTTTCGTAGCATCCAGCATTGCCTCGGTGTGAAAGCACCGGATATCCCTGGCATACTGAAGAATATCCGCCATGTATCCCATAAGGCCCACCTGGAGCATTATTGTGAGCCAGGTATCAGTCAGGAATTCCGGAGCTCTCTCTCCCGTTACTCCTGCATCTTTCAGAATCGATGCCCTCAGCTTCTCTATGACCTGGGAGAACTCCAGGCCCTGTGAAAAAAGTTCCTTAATTGTCTCGTACGTGTCTTTCACCGACTTGATGTTGCTTTCAACAAATGTCTCAATATCCAGGTCCGACTCTCCGTAGTGAGGGGTCATGATATGCCTCACCTCCTGACCCTTGAACCGGCTGAGTTCGCTGATAATGAAATCAGTTCGGTAAACCGGAGGGCTTCCGGCAGGTACGGGCACGTGGTTAAGCTGGGGGTACTGCAGGCATGCCGTGTCGCCGGTGAAGAGACTTCCCGTCGATTTCTCCAGCAATGATATGTGATCGCCCGCATGGCCCGGCGTGCGAAACACGGTGAATTCCTTGTCGCCCAAATCTACGGTATCTCCATCCCCAACAGTTTCTATTCTCTCCCCCGGGATATCGATAGCTTCGCCGAGTTCACCCGCAAGGTCTGCCCCGAACACCATCCTGGACCCTCCAGTGATCTTGCCTGAGTTCTTGAGGTAGTACTCACCCCGCTTGTGCGTGACGATCCGGGCATTCTCTGCTTTCTGAAGAATCTGACCGGCTCCGCCGGAATGATCAACGTGCGTGTGGGTCAATAGCAGGTACTTGATTTGTGCCGGATCGACCCCGGCCTCTTCAATGCCGCTCAGAACAGTATCCGCTGAGCAAGGGAATCCAGGATCAATGAGAGCAACGCCACCACTGCCTTTTACCAGGTATGAGGAAATGAGCTCCTCGTGACCAAGAGGCTTGGTATCTATGACAAATATGTCGCTCTCTGGGTTAAGAACCATGTCAGTGAATCCTGCTGGTAGGTAGAAAACCCTGACAGGAATTCCGCCCTTCACCACGCTTAACTTACCGTTCCTGTTTCTCGCCCTTTACTTGACCAAATCCATTAAATATCCGTTTCCTGCCGAGGTGCCACATAGTAGCACTGGCCCCCTGCGGTGACAAGGCTAATAAGGAGCGGATTTGCGCTGTGGCGCAGATTCGAGCTGTCAGTGGTCAGGTGTCAGGTGGGAAATTGCACCCAGGGCCTGCCTGCAGGAGAAAGAACGTGTACAATTCGCCGCAGGCGGTGGGGTCAATTCTGCGCTGCTATTCTTGTGTCTCCGCTGCGTTAGCCCCCATGCGCGAGGCACGTCCTTCGGCGGGAGGGACGCCGGCCTCGGCGTCCGACTGTCCAGCCTGTAGCGGTGGACCTACTTCCCGCTCGTTTTCAGAACGGCGTCGAGATCTGCCAGAAGCTGCTCGTCTTTGTACTCGGGGTAGACTTCGATGAAGTTACGCAGTTGTCCCCGCAGACTCGACAGGTCGTCTGTTTTCTTCGCCGCGGCAGAGACGTTCTCCGAGATCGCCAGCAACGGGCAGATGTGTGAGTCACGGGGCCAGAGAACAGCGAACCTGTTTGAGGTCCGAATCTCCGCACCACGCGCACCTGCTGACGCCACGGGCAGCGAAACCGTATGCCCTTGAGGCCTGGCCTTGGCGGCTTTCACCTTAAGTCCCGTGAGGATCGCGGCCAGTTTCTCTTTCTGTGCCTTGTCGACTTTCGGTTCTCCAACACAGAACTCCATTGACTGGAGAGAGACGGTCAGTGTGATGGCAAGGATGATGAAACGTTTCATGTCTTGTCCTCCTATTCGAGTAGTTGAGCAAGTTCCGGATGGCTACCGGCAAGTTCCGCATCGAGCTTCTTCGCCTCCGCGTAAGCTTTCCTGGCGGCCACGAGTTGGCCATTCTTCAAATAAGAAAGCGCTAGGTTGATCTGAATGGCCGCGGTATGTTCGAGTTTATCCGCCTTCAGGTACCAATCCGTCGCGCGCTCGTAGTCATTCTGCATGAACGCGAGATTTCCGAGTACCTGGTGCGGCACCGTGCTTTTTGTATCCAGCTTCATTGCCCGGTCCGCGTACTCGTGGGCCACACCGAAGATGCCCACTTCACCGTAGGCCCGGGCCAGCAGAATAAGGAGGTTGACGTTGTCCGGATCGCGGACCAGCCACTCCTTATATACGGCCAGGCGTTTCTCGACTTGTTTGAGATTCAATGCTCCCGGTTCGCGTTTGAGCAGGATGCCCAGTGTGCTCTTGACGGGAACCGGAACTTCTTGATTGTGGGGCGGGAGGGAGACGGTCTTGTATTCCTTGCGCGCCTCGTTCAGGTCTATGAAGCCGATCTCGTCCGTCGCCCGGTACTTCGTAACCGTGTTGGCCGCCACGCGCCATGCCGTGATGAAAGGACCACCAAGAAGAACAGTCTCCACCGGGACAAATTGCTCTCCCTTGTATTCGAGAAGCAGGTCCTTGGAAAGGCCGAGAGAGTCCACTGCCTCATCCGCATTCTTCAGAGCAAAGGCGACAAAAATATGCCTCGGGGTAGTGACGAGGAGGGTGGGAATCCCCACGCCTTCGAGCAGCGAGGCGTAGAGAACGGAGAGATCATCACAATCACCGCTTTGCCGCATAAGCGTCTCGCGGGGGAACTGTACGGAATCGATGAGACCTTCTCCCGAGAACTTCGAGAAGTTGAAAGGCTGGGTAGGGTCCGGGGCATAGAAAATACCTACGCTCTGGACAGCGTCAAAGAGAGTCAACGCCTTGTAGAGATGCTCATCCATATCGGCCTGTATGGTCTCGCCTTCCGCGGTCTTGAGTGCCCTGCTGGAGAAGAGTTGTATGTCCGGATCGTTGGGCATTATGAAACATGAAATCATGCCTTGCTGCTTCCAGTCGATTGCGTTGCGTCCCATCAACTGGAAACCAACATTCCTGCTCAGTTTGGAGTCGGCGGCCCCGTTGTCGAATTGCACCTGTACCTGGCCCGCGATGCGCGTTGCTTCCACATATGTCAGGACGTCGCGATTCAAGGTTGCCCGGAGGTCTACTGTTATAGATGAAAACGGTTCCAGGGAAGGCACGGGCGTCTCGGTCGGGTTATCCATGATCGCTTTCGCGAGAAAGAGGGCTTTTCCCGGGCTCGTAGGCTTTCCACCCTTGAATCCCCTCTAAGCCCTTTTGGAGGGGAAAGGCTCCTCCTCAATGCAATAATGCGTGGTTCGCGTTGCACGGGG
>JASLPY010000520.1 GCA_030744755.1 Kiritimatiellia bacterium
GCGATCCGGGCGGCATGGCTGACGTGGCGGCATCTGGCCGCCTCTTGGGGGCGGAATGCGAAGTGCGCTTTCCGAGTTTCGAGGACGGCACACTTGGGATTCCGCTGGGGGGCTTTCGGGTGGGTGGTGGGTATGAATATGAAGCAAAAAGTCCGTGCCGCGCACGGACACCGATTCTCTCTTCTCTTGCGCGCGTGAGGATAAGGAGCCGCCTATCTCGGCGGCGTTCCGCCGTCGCCCGAAGGGCTTCCTCCGTCGTGCTGCGCACTATGGCGGGACCAGCCGTCGCCAAGGCTATGGCTTGGCAAGCAAGATGGCGGACACAGTGAAGTGGCCTTCGGCCACACGATTCTGAGCCGGGCCATCGGCTCGGATTGAAGACGCCTTTGGCGTCCTTTTTGGCGGCAGTAAGAAAGCGGCAGGGAGCATGTGCAGAAGAAGGTCGATCCCGTGCGGGATCGACACCACGGAAGCCGCTACGCGGCTGACCCGGAGCGGACGCTCCGCCAGAA
>JASLPY010000521.1:0-239 GCA_030744755.1 Kiritimatiellia bacterium
AATATTTCAATCAGCTGACCAAAGATACCGTCACAGCTTTTCTTACAGATAGCAGAAAATCAAAATTTAAAATTTAGTGAAAATTGGTTGCGGGGGTAGAGGGGGCAGGATTTGAACCTTCGACCTTCAGGTTATGAGCCTGACGTATGTGACGTATTGTCTGAACAAGGCTTAATAATAATCAAATAGTTAATATTTTTTATCTTCTTTGAAAGCATTTTTGATTAAGATCAATAACT
>JASLPY010000521.1:249-511 GCA_030744755.1 Kiritimatiellia bacterium
TGAATAAAAAAATAAAGAAAAAACATGTTAGTGTTATATTTCCAAAAGAAATAAGAGTTGGTAAAAGAATTTGGGGCGAAGAAAGATTATTAGTACTTATTCCTAAAATTCTTTCTTTAAAAAAGCTTAAAATTAAAAAAGGTAAAAAAGGTGGATTGCAGTATCATAGGAAAAAAAATGAATGTGGAAGTTTAATATCTGGAAAATTAATTTTACGATATGATAATGGCAAAGGAAGATTGATCAAAAAAATATTAAAACC
>JASLPY010000522.1 GCA_030744755.1 Kiritimatiellia bacterium
GTCGCAACCACGGTATCAGGATTACTTATTCGTTTCAGGATTGTTTAGCCTAGACCGTTACCAAAAAGGAGAAGATTATGAAAATTACTGTCACGCATGAAATTAACAAAAAGGCATGGTCTGAGGAATGGGGCGTTCCTTTAAATGAAGTTCGTGAAGATGCAAAGAATTACATACTCCATGGCGTAGCATCGCATCTAGATGAACTTGGATTAAGTTCCGAAGGCATGCCGGAACCGCTGGCAGCATGTGGGCGGCGACTCTGGAAATAACCGCCTAGTGCATTAACCCCTCGCCCCCGTGGCCTGTATCCAATCAGGCGCGGGGGTTAAGGGGTGCAAGAGTTTAACATTCACCACAGGAGTTTAAGATTATGAAAATTGAAACCCGCAAGTTTATCGGCTTTGATCCGTCAGGGATTCGCAGGGTTTTCGCCGCCACATATGAAGATGCTGTGCAAGAAGTTAAGGCTTACGTCCTTCGGCGCCCGGATACCGGACCGCTAGGGC
>JASLPY010000523.1 GCA_030744755.1 Kiritimatiellia bacterium
AGCCATCTAACTGTCCGTCTCAGGCTGACACTCCTATCATGCCGATAACAGGCAAATGCTACAAGGTTCCTCGTGGCTGAGATCTCCGAGTTGATGGACGGGGAGGGTCGGCGGCCTCGCCGACCGTGCGAAAAGACACGTAGAATACAAGCCGAATCCAGACTCGTGCGGAGCACGCAACTTCGGCACACCGGTCGCACTCAAAGCCGCGACGGGCAGCGAGGCCGCTGCCCCTCCCGCCGTTGGACGTGCATTGCGCCGGGAGGGTCGGTCATTTGGAGTGCGGTGGCAGAGCGAAGCGGCGACACCGCTCTTCCCCGTCCGCCCGATTTACGCTGAGGCTTGAAGACACACCGACACATTTGACGAATGAGGGGGACACGTACGAAAGCAACGTCTCGAGCGAAAAGCGGTGTCGCCGGGCTTCGCCCTCTGCCACCGTACTCCAAATCTCCCTCGCCAGAAACGCTGAGCTTAACGGTTACCGATGGACGTGTATTGCGCTGACA
>JASLPY010000524.1 GCA_030744755.1 Kiritimatiellia bacterium
ATGCTGCGGCGCATCTATCCTTGGTAACGCTCAAACCGGGCACGAGCCAGCCCGGCCTGCAATTGCGACGCTGACCAGTGAATTCAGCGGTATTCTCGAAGACCCTACAATAGGTCGCATGAAGCGCATGGTCTGACACCCGCAGTCCAATGTCGTCCAACTCGGTACCGCTATACGGAACCACGCGCATCGCGCTCTTCTCGATCCCAAACTCAGATTGCAGGTATGCCTGGATGGCATCAGGCGTCCGTGAGCCGACGTTGTAGCCGGGGGTGCGGACACGCGAAACTGTTTTGCGGGCCGACACACCAAACACCGCAGGATTCCATAGATACTCACTCAGATCGAAGTGTTCTACCGTTTCTGGAAGGACCACATGGTCTATCTCCAGATTAAACTGATATCGAGGCTTTGTGCCTGCATCCAGCTCCCTAGCGCGGATTATTCATGATTCTCTTTAAATGAGCCGATAAAGAAATGGGAAAGCCCTCTGCATCCTGTTAGGC
>JASLPY010000525.1 GCA_030744755.1 Kiritimatiellia bacterium
CGGCGGACCTTTCCCGCTAACGCCTAGCGCCTAACCACTAACCACTGCGTTCTGCGCTCACAGCGCAGAACGCTCAGCATCGCTCGGGATTGCGATCTATACACAATCGCGCTATCATCCCGGTTGTAGTCTGTAGCTCAAAACCCGGAGGAGTTCCTTATGATGCGTCGTCTTATTTCCTGCCTGCTTTACCTGGTCCTCGCAAGCGTTGTCACGATTTACGCCGCCCCGGACCGGAGTAGACCCAACATCATCCTGATAATGGTCGACGACATGGGCTATTCCGACATCGGTTGCTACGGTGGTGAGGTAAAGACGCCGAACATCGACATGCTGGCGGAAAGCGGACTGAGGTTCACCCAGTTCTACAACTGTGCCAAATGTGCCCAGACCCGTGCCACGCTGCTGACCGGAAATTACGACCAGGCCGTAGGTGTGAACGACATGAAATATGGCGCCACCTTCGGAGAGGTGCTGCGAACGGTGAACTACCGGACATTAATT
>JASLPY010000526.1 GCA_030744755.1 Kiritimatiellia bacterium
ATCCGCTTGTAGTCTCAGACGGGCAGCTTGAATCCAATGTCGAACAAAGTAATAGGGCTCCTTGGACTCAATTGATGCTAGAGCTCGCAAGCCCCCTTCCCCGCCGATCTGCCCCAGTGCCGCCGCAGCGTAGCACCTCACATCCCAGAAGGACGAATCTGACAAGAGTTTCGCTATTACAGGCACGTCCTCATGATCCCCGACCGCGCCCAATGCGACAATAGCCGCCTTTATCAGCTTCCTTGGATCACCCGCCTTCTCTGCACAAGCGACCTGGAGCATTCTGGCAACAGCCCGCCGAAGGTTCTTGTCCCCGTTCGATGAAACGGCCTTGAGCAGGTATTCGGCCCGCCGGACGTCACCGGACTTCGGCTCATTCGCAATTCTCTCCGCAGTCGCCGTCAACATCTCGGCCAGCGGCGACTTGGCGTCATTTTCCGGCTTCGTAAGCCACCGGGCCGGCTGGCAATGCTTACATGGCACATGTCCGGTCGCTAACGCCTT
>JASLPY010000527.1 GCA_030744755.1 Kiritimatiellia bacterium
GAAGAAGACTTACCGGTCGCACTACACAGCAGGCGATGCCCCTGACATCGTCGATGTTCCTGTGCGCCCCTATCTGATGATCGACGGTGAAGGCGACCCCAATACCAGTCAGGCTTACGCCGATGCCGTGGCCACCCTGTACCCACTGGCCTACGCCCTGCGAAAGGCCATCAAGGAGGCCAGCGGAACGGCCTACACGGTAATGCCCCTCGAAGGCCTCTGGTGGGCCGACGATATGAGCGCCTTCAGGACCGGCGACAGGTCCGTCTGGCGGTGGACCGCCATGATCTGCCAGCCCGAGAAGGTTTCAGAGGTCCCCTCAGACGAGGTGATTCGTGAGGCCATCGACCGAAAGGACCTGCCGGCCGGTGGCCTTGAAAGGATCGAATCGTTCGGAGACGGCCCGGCCGCCCAGATCCTGCATGTCGGACCCTATTCAGAGGAGGGGCCAATTATCGCTCGGCTCCACGAGTTCATCGATACACAGGGGCTCCATTTGGTGG
>JASLPY010000528.1 GCA_030744755.1 Kiritimatiellia bacterium
ACTCCGAGGCCACGCTCCCAAACCATGGAAAAACCTTGTGTTTTCAAAGCTTTTCTGCAGAAAGTATTGAAACACATTGTGTTTTCATTACTTTTTGAGATTGTTGCGGCGGTCGACAAGGAGCCCGGTGAGCCTGGCGAGGTCGTCGATGGGGGCACTAAAAGTAAGCAAAACCACAGAGTGTTCTTGATTTGTGCATAAAAAGTAGTGAACAACATTTTGTTTTCTTGGTTTTTGAGCGCCTGGGCCATTCTGGGCCCCATGGCAAAAGTCCGTCGCGCAGAAAAAACATCGAAAAACCTTAGGTTTTCACATACTTTTTGTGGATTCATGACTTTGGACTCCGAGGCCACGCTCCCAAACCATGGAAAAACCTTGTGCGTTCATAGCTTTTCCGCAGAAAGTGTTGAAAAACATAGTGTTTTCATTACTTTTTGAGATTGCTCCGGCAGTCAACAAGGAGCCCGGTGAGCCTGGCGAGGTCGTCGACGGGGGCACTAAAA
>JASLPY010000529.1 GCA_030744755.1 Kiritimatiellia bacterium
AGAAGAAGAAGAAGAATAAGAAGAAGAAGAAGAAGAAGAAGAAGAAGAAGAAGGATAGGAACATGTATTCTAAGATACAACACGTCATGACAAACGACCGAAATACCAAGATCTGGATTGCGCCGTATATTGTCGTGATGTGTGAACAGAATCCACGTTTTTGTGGTAGTGGTAGAGTGTGATATCGTTCGTAAACACTGTGCGTTATTGGCAGGGATACAATGAACGATGAGGACGTATTGTGATGCATAAAACTAGTGAATTAGTAATGGTAATCAGGAAAAAATAACAAAACGTTAGTAAGGTGCGTGTGATGTGTGAAGGCGGTGTTATGATAGTGTTGTTCGGTAGTAGTAGTCGTAGTCAATGTCGTAGTGTCGTCGTCGTAGTTGTTGTGGTCGTAGTCGTAGTCATAGTCATGATCGTAGTCGTAGTCGTAGTCGTAGTCTCTTCTTCTACTTCTTCTTCTTCTTCTTCTTCTTCTTCTTCTTCTACTATTACAC
>JASLPY010000052.1 GCA_030744755.1 Kiritimatiellia bacterium
ATCTGGAGAACCTTTGGCTTGCAGCCTCACAGACAGGAGACATTCAAGCTGTCCACTGACCCATTCTTCATCGAGAAGGTTCGCGATGTCGTCGGTCTCTACATGAATCCGCCGGAGCATGCGCTGGTTCTGTGCGTTGACGAGAAGTCTCAGGTCCAGGCCCTTGACCGGACGCAGCCTTTGCTGCCGATGAAGCCCGGCTTTCCTGAGAAACGAACACATGATTACTACCGCCATGGAACGACCTCGCTCTTTGCTGCTTTGGATGTGGCTAGCGGCGAAGTGCTGGGGCGCTGCTATCGGCAGCATCGCCATCAGGAGTTCTTGCGTTTCCTGAAGGTGATCGACAAGGAATTCCCCAAGGACATGGAACTGCACCTGATCTTGGACAACTATCAGACCCACAAGACGGCCCAGATCCAACGATGGCTGATCAGGCATCCTCGATTCCGCCTCCACTTCATCCCTACCAGCACGTCCTGGCTCAACCAGGTCGAACTCTGGTTCGCCAAAATCACTTCGCAGCGTATCCGTCGCGGCTCCTTCAATGCCGTGAGCGAACTTGAGCAAGCCATCATGGACTACATTGATAACCATAATGACAATCCCAAGCCTTTCGCATGGACCGCTACAGCGGACATGATCTTCGATAAAATAAAGGCAATTTGTGAGCGAATTTAGCAATCACAACACTAGGTGTTAGTAGCTAGGATTCTGGGACAGCGCAAATCGACCCCACCGTTTTGAGTGGGATACGAGGCAGGCATCGCTACGTGGACGGCGGACCTTTCCCGCTAACGCCTATCGCCTAACCACTAACCACTGCGTTCTGCGCTCACAGCGCAGAACGCTCAATCAAGCAATCTTGCTTGCCTGGGGCGGGGTGGGAGGTTAGGATTTGCCCCATGAAACTGTCAGTAGTCATTCCTGTATACAACGAGGTCAATACGGTTGAAAAACTCGCCAGGCATGTTGATGCCGTAGACGTTGGCATTGAGAAGGAACTTGTCCTGGTAGACGATGGTTCTACGGACGGGACTGTCGATGTGCTGCACCGAATGGAGGATGAGCACAAGTCCTGGAAGTTCATATTCCATGAGCAGAACATGGGGAAGGGCGCTGCGCTGCGCGACGGGTTCAGGGCGACTACGGGAGATGTCATCGTTATCCAGGATGCCGACATGGAGTATGACCCTCGTGAGTACCCGCTTCTTCTTGGTCCGATCCTAGAGGGCCATGCCGATGTTGTCTATGGTTCCCGCTTCCTCGGTGGCGGGCCGCATAGAGTTGTATTCTACTGGCATTACCTGGGTAACAGGTTGTTGACGACCCTGTCGAACATGATGACAGATCTTAACCTGACCGACATGGAAGTGTGCTACAAGATGTTCCGGAAGGAAGTTCTCGAAGGCATAACGATTAGTGAGAACCGGTTTGGTTTTGAGGTGGAGATCACGGCGAAAGTGGCCCGTGGGAACTGGCGCGTGTACGAGGTCCCGATTTCCTACTACGGCAGAAGCTACGCCGAGGGAAAGAAGATAACCTGGCGGGACGGTTTCCGCGCGTTCTGGTGTGTCCTGAAATACCGGTTTGTTGACTGATTCCTCTCTTTTTGAGCTCTTTCTTGGTTCGAATGTGAATAAAGAACGAGGCAAAACCGTCAAATCATTGAGAACAGGCTGTAGAGGCCTGTAAACGGAGGTCAAGAATGAGCATGGTACGAAGATCGTGGATGGCTCTCGGGCTATCGGTAGTTATTCTCGGTACAGCAAGCACGCAATCGCTTGCACGCGTCAGGATTCTGATCAGGCCCTGGTGGCCTAGGGCGCTGGTCGTGGCTCCTGTTCCGCCAAGGCACGTGGTTGTGGAACAGCCACAGCCGGAAGTCCAGAAAGGGCGCGTTGATATCAACGTGAGGCCTTCTGATGCCGAGGTGTACGTTGACGGGAAATACCGTGGTGTAGCGGCTTCTTTCAGCGGATATCCGCAGTACCTGGACCTTGGTATAGGCTCGCATTCCATAACCTTCAAAAAGAACGGCTTTAAATCAGAACACATAACCGTCTATGCGACCGCGGGGCAGTTGTTTGAGTTGGACATTGCCCTCGACAGGCTGGGCTCAGATGAGGTCAAACCGGAGACGTCTTACAAATTGGATCTCGAAAAGACAGGCCGGCTTGCGCTGAGAGTTGAGCCTGCCGATGCAATCGTATACATCGACGACGAGTTCTATGGAACGGTCACCCAGTTCTCGGAGACGGAGGCCGCCGTGGTTCTTCGGGCCGGGGAGCACACGATTCAAGTAGCTCGTCCGGGGTACAAAACTTACACGACGAAAATAAAGATTGAGAAGGACGTGGTGAAAGAAATCCATATGAGCCTCCAGAAGGCTCCGGAGGGAAAACAATGAAGACTGCAGCGATACTTGTTGTCACGCTGATTTGCGCAATCGTGATGAGTGGATGTGTTCTCTATCCGGCTGGTGGGCCACACGGAGGCGGTGCTGCCGTGATTGCTCCGGTTGTGGTGGGGCCCGGCCCGGGCCCGGTCCGGGGCCGCCATCATGTGCACGGTCGTAGGGGAGTGCGTCCCGGCGCACCCGCGGTTATCGTGATTCCGTAGCTGGAGGAAGTTCGCAGTTGCCTGCTGGATGGCGAATCCCGTTTTGGAGGCGTGAGCAGAGAGTAATTCGGGTACATGTCTTGAGCCGGGAGAGAACTCCGTTTTCTTCCGGCTTTTTCATGCTGAGCCTCGGTACGCGGCTCGGCTCGGCCCCGCCTTCCAAATGCCGCGCGGTCTATGCCTTGTCATCCAGGGGTCCGACTCCCGAGTACACGTTGAACCCACCGTCGATGGGAATGGTCGTTCCCTGTATGAAGCTGCCGGCGTCGGACAGAAGCAGCAGGATCGGCCCGAGGAGTTCGTCAGGATTCCCAAACCTTCCCTGGGGAGTGTTGGCTATGATGGAGTGACCGCGTGACGTCAGGGTCTTGTCATCCTCCTCAAAGAGCAGGCGATGGTTCTGATTGGTGTCGAAGAAGCCCGGCGCTATCTCGTTGACTCGGATATTAGCGCGCGGGAAGTCGACTTTCACCTGTACTGCCAGCCACTGGGTGAAATTCGTAACAGCGGCCTTTGCGTTGGAGTAGCCAACAACGTTGGTCAGGGGGGAGAGGGCACACATTGAACTGGTATTGATCACAATGCCCTTGCCTGCCTTTGCAAAGTGTCTGCAGAAGACCTGCGAGGGGAGTACCGTTCCCTTGTAATTCAACTCAAATACCTTTTCAAGCTCGTCGAGAGACAGGGTTGTAAAGTCGCCATCCGGCGGCACGCAAGCGCCTTTCCTGTTTCCGCCGGCCCCGTTGATGATGGCATCACAGCATCCGAATTCCTCGAGAACTGCCGCAAGTGCAGCCTCAACGCTGTCCAGTTCAAGTACGTTGCAGGTAACCCCAATTGCTTCTCCGCCATCTGCCACGATCTCTTTTGCGAGATTCGTTGCCTTGTCCCCCAGTATGTCCAGGAGCGCGACCTTTGCTCCGCTTGCCGCAAGGGCCTTTCCTATTGCTCCATAAAGGATGCCGCCGGCTCCGGTAATGACAATTACTTTGCCTGACACGTCAAAAAGCTTATCTGTCCTCGCATTCATTGGAATATCTCTCCCTGTGTTTGTTCCAGAAGATTCAGCTACCTGTATATTCGACCTGGGGATCTTTGGCAATCCTCAATGCCGAGTTGCGGTACAAAAGCTCTGGTTGAGCCCAGGAGTATCCCACTTTCCGGGCGCCATGTGACCGAAGTGATTGAATGTGTGAACGTTACACTGAAAGCAAAGTGTAATGACCCTACAGTAAGATACGGCGCCCGAGATGCCTCGGCTACGCTCGGCATGACAGAGAACCATAAGAACTCTGTCATTTCGAGCGAAGCGGAGCGAAGTCGAGAAATCTCATCTGAGGACGCTGCAAGAAACTGGGGGTATTCCAATGGTTGAGCCTTCTTGATGAACACGGTTTTTTGGCGTACGCTTCCTGCCGGACGTTGAGACGTTGATGCCGGGAGGTGTGTGATGTCGGGGTATTTTTGGGAAAACAAAGGTCTCGAGGAAATGACTCGCCAGGAATGGGAGTCGCTTTGTGATGGCTGCGCCCGATGCTGTGTTTACAAGCTGCGCGACGATGATAGCGGCTATATCCTTTATACAAACGTAGCATGCCGCCTTCTGAATATGGAAACCTGCAGGTGCTCACGGTATGCGGAGCGAAGAAGACTTGTTCCTGAGTGCGTTGTGCTCAATGCGAAGATGCGCGATGAAATGCGCTGGCTGCCCTCAACGTGCGCTTACCGGCTGTTGGCGAATGGAAGAGAACTGCCATCGTGGCACCCTCTGGTCACGGGAGATCCAGACTCTACGCGCGATGCCGGGATGTCTTTGAGGGACCGGGCAGTCCCCGAGTCTGAGGCCGGTGATCTCATTAATCACATCGTGGATGTTCAGCCTACCGGAGGGTGAATCGGGGAAATATGAGAAAAATATATCAGAAACATGCGAAAACGGGTTTGACAGGATGATGAGCTTCGGGTATTGTCCGCCGTCTTTTTAGACCGAAAAGGAAGAATATTGATGAAGAGTTTTGTAGCAAAAGATCCCGGCCTGGACAGGGAGTGGTTCCTTGTCGATGCGGAAGATAAGCCCCTCGGGCGCCTTGCCGTGAAGATAGCAGATGTTTTACGTGGTAAGAACAAACCCACGTATACACCCCATGTTGATACCGGCGCCTTCGTTGTTGTCGTCAACGCTGACAAGGTCAAGCTGACGGGAAACAAGGAAGAGCAGAAGATCTATCAGCGCTATACCGGTTTTCGCAGCGGTCTCAAGGAGACGACGGCGGCTGTCATGCGTGAACGTCACCCGGAAGAGATACTGAAGCATGCCGTCAAAGGTATGCTCCCGAAAAACAATCTCAGCCGCAGGGCTCTGAGACGTTTGAAGCTATACGCAGGTAGCGACCACCCTCATGAAGCGCAGAACCCCGGTCCAATGGAATAGACCAGGAAAGATGAAGAGTAACTAGCCCCCGCGTGAAAAGCGGCATCAGGGCAAGGAGAAAAACGTGGCCGAGAAAGTAGCCGAGTACAGTGCAACAGGGCGGCGCAAGACCGCCGTAGCCAGGGTGACCCTCAAAGAAGGAACCGGCAAGTGGAAGGTCAACAAGCGACCCCTCACGGACTATTTTCCAAGTGAAGCTCTCGTTGGCTACATCCAGCAGCCCCTGCAGCTGACCAATGCCCAGGACAAGTTTGATATCAGTGCAAGCCTCAACGGTGGCGGGGTTGCGGGCCAGGCAGGTGCTTTGAGGCACGGACTTGCACGCGCTCTCGTGCTAGCCGACAGTTCCCTCCGGGAAGTCTTGAAGAACAGCGGCTGCCTTACCCGGGATGCTCGCATGAAAGAGCGCAAGAAGCCAGGTCAGCCGGGAGCACGCAAGCGCTTCCAGTTCTCCAAGCGATAGAACTGCTTTCTGATGTCCCTAAGAATTCTGAAGAAACTCGGTATGAACTTGCTTGGCGGTTCGCGTCCTGCGAAAGCCAAGTCGGTAGATAAACCTGTCGAAAAGCCTTCTCGGAAAAAAGCTTCCAGGGAAACGGCTTCCGGCAATAAATCTTCTCACGGGAAACATCCGTCGCGGGAACGAAGGCGGAGGAATAGACCGTCGCCTCCGGGGCCGGAAAGCCAGAAACGCTGGACGGTTGATCAGTTCAAGGTTCCGCCCGCCGAAGGCAAGGTCCGTTTCCATGATATCGATCTTCCGCTGAAGCTTATGCGTGGAATAGCCGACCAGGACTTCAAGTACTGCACTCCCGTCCAGGAGAAGGTCCTCCCGCATGCGAGGCTGGGAAAGGATGTTGCCGCCAGGGCCCAGACGGGTACAGGCAAGACTGCCGCCTTTTTGCTCTCGACCTTCGCGCGCTTTATGGATGTTCCCGTTCAAACCCATGCAAGAGGTACACCGCGCGCACTCATAATTGCTCCGACGAGGGAACTGGTTATCCAGATAATGGAGGATGCCCGCGAGCTGGCGAAATACTGTCCGGTAAGAGTCGTTGCCGTTTACGGTGGGATGGACTACGAGAAGCAGCAGCGGGAACTGGCACGGGGTCATGTAGACATCGTAGCTGCCACGCCGGGCCGTCTTCTCGACTTCTGCAGAAAGAAGATCGTCAATCTTCACCGTATCGAAGTTCTCGTCATCGATGAAGCCGACAGAATGCTTGATATGGGGTTCATTCCCGACGTTCGGCGCATCGTGCGTATGACTCCCAGGCCGGAGAAACGTCAGACGATGCTGTTCAGTGCCACACTCACCGATGACGTCATGCGGCTTGCGTCGCAGTGGATGACGGATCCTGTGGTTGTGGAGATCGCCCCCGAGCAGGTGGCCGTCGATACCGTGGAACAGGTTATATATTCGGTCACGTCAGCGAAAAAATTCACCGTCCTTTACAACCTTCTTAAGAGTATCAACGAGCGTGTTCTCATCTTCTGCAACAGGAGAGACGGCACGAGGCGCCTGGCGGACGAACTTTATCGCTACGGTATCGACTGCGAGTTGCTCTCGGGAGCGGTGGAGCAGAAGAAACGTCTCAGGATTCTTGAGGATTTTCGCTCCGGACGCTTGAGGGTTGTGGTTGCAACGGATGTTGCGGGACGTGGTCTACATGTCGATGACATCTCGCACGTGATCAACTACGACTTTCCTTACGAGGCAGAAGATTACGTACACCGGATCGGTCGAACCGGCAGGGCCGGTTCCGAGGGAACAGCTGTATCCTTCGCATGCGAAGATGAGTCTTTCATAATTCCGGATATCGAGGAGTACATCGGCGAGTCGCTGAAGTGCAAGCTGCCGGAGGAAGAGTTCCTCGCAATCCTGCCCAAACCCTCTCGCGCCAGGCCTCGTCGCCCGAAGCCTGTATCGTCAGGACCCCCGGGAAGGGGCGGCCGGAGCTCCGGGAGACCGTCTGGCGGCCGCCGCCCGCCCCGTAGTCGTAGTGGGCCACCTCGGCGTTCACGGTAGAGAGCTCAACGGCATCAAGAAAACCCCTGTCTTTTCCCCGGTTATTCGCTAGAGTCCTGCGCATGTCTACTGTTGATATATGCGAGACATTTACGTCGATACAGGGAGAATCCACATACGCGGGGGCGCTCTGTTTTTTCATCAGGCTGGCGGAGTGCAATCTGAGGTGCAGCTACTGCGATACTCAACATGCCTATGATCCTGGAACTTTGAGGCAGATTGGTGATCTTGTTAAGGAAGCCGGGGAGAGTGGGGCGGCAATAGTAGAGATTACCGGAGGGGAACCACTTCTGCAGCCGGCTTTCGCGGAACTCGCAACTTCACTGAAGGATCTTTCCGGTAAGACCATTCTGATTGAGACAAACGGGAGTCGCGATATATCCGTGGTGCCGGATGGCATTGTTACTATTCTGGACGTCAAGTGCCCTGGCAGCAACGAGAGTGCGCGAATGGATTTTGCGAATCTTGAGAGACTCAGGACCTGCGACGAGGTGAAGTTCGTTCTCCTGGACAGGGCAGACTACGAATGGTCAAGAGAGCTTGTTCTTCAGCATGATCTTGCACGGAGGTGTGCGGCCGCGTTATTCAGCCCTGTGCCGGGCAGGCTGGATGCTTCTCTATTGGCCGGCTGGATCATGGATGATGAACTACCCGTGCGGTTGCAGGTGCAGTTGCACAAGTTGCTGGGGTTGAAATAGAGGCAGGTGTAAAGGCGTGGAGCAGGGGATGACAACATCAACATACGAGGGACTGGACAGTGCCGTTGTTTTACTGTCAGGTGGCCTTGATTCGTCTACCCTGCTTCACTTCGTGAGCCGGCGGCTGGGGATCGGCAATGTGCGGACCATGTCGTTTCTTTATGGCCAGAAACACAGCCGGGAGCTCGAAATGGCCAAGTGGCAGGCTGATAATGCCGGTGTAGTTGAGCACAGGGAAGCGGACGTGTCTTCTCTCGGTGATATGATCGGTGCCGCATCCGCACTTACAGGCGCTTCCGTGGCCGTTCCAGACTTGGCGGATATCGACAGTGAGAGCATGGCCCAGCCGCCAACCTACGTTCCGAATCGCAATATGATTCTGCTTTCCCTTGCCGCTGCCTACGCAGAAAGCAACGGGATTCGGGACATTTTCTATGGTGCCCAGGCCCAGGACAGGTATGGTTACTGGGACTGTACTTCGGCTTTTCTGAACCAAATCAATGCGGTGCTTGCCCTTAACAGGGGGACTCCCGTCAGGGTGCATGCACCGTTTGTCGACATGTCAAAAGCGGATGTTGTGAAGATTGGGCTGGCGATGGGCGTTGACTATAGCCATACTTGGACCTGCTATCGAGGTGGCGGCAGGCCCTGTGGTACCTGCCCGAGCTGCATGGAACGCCTGGCAGCTTTTGAACAGGCGGGTGCGGTGGATCCATCGACGGCATGATACTGTTGTCAAGTGGAATGGAATAAACTACCTGTGCGTGGAGGATGAGATGCCTAATACAGTGCTCATTGGTGCCCAGTGGGGCGATGAGGGAAAAGGTAAGATAATCGATGTTCTGACCGAGGGCGTGGATGTAGTTGTCCGTTTCCAGGGAGGGAACAACGCTGGACACACGGTCAAGATTGGCGACGAGAAGTACGTTCTTCACCTGATACCCTCCGGAATCCTCCATGAAGGAAAGTCATGTGTCATCGGCAATGGTGTTGTCGTCGACCCCGTGGCCCTTATGAAGGAGGTGGACGAGCTTGAGGAGAGGGGATTCACTACCGCGGGCAGACTTTTGATCAGTGACCGCGCTCACGTGGTTGTCCCTTACCACGGTGCCATCGATGGCGCCAGGGAGCAGGCCCTGTCTGAAGGAGAGAAGATAGGAACCACCAAGAGGGGAATTGGCCCGACTTACAGCGACAAGGTCTCGCGCGTTGGCTTGCGAATGGGTGATCTTTTGTCCGATGATCTCGAAGATCTGCTGGACCGCAGGGTCGAAGAATCCAACAAGGTTCTGCAGGCTCTTGGAGGAGAACCCCTCGACAAGGCCGCCCTCATTGCATCTTACATGGCAATTGCACCGCGAGTAGCGCCGTACATTGCCGACACGGTGACTTTCCTGAACAAGAGCATGGCCGAAGGGAAATCGCTCCTTTTCGAGGGTGCCCAGGGCACAATGCTTGATATTGATTTCGGGACCTACCCGTTTGTGACCTCTTCAAATGCAACCGCCGGGGGCGCATGCACGGGTTCCGGAATTGCACCACACAGGATGGATCGCGTGATAGGTGTTATCAAGGCGTACACCACACGCGTCGGTGAAGGTCCTTTCATGACCGAGCTTGAAGACGAGATTGGAGCTCTCATGAGGAAGGAAGGGAACGAATTCGGCGCCACGACGGGACGACCCAGGCGCTGTGGCTGGTTCGACGCTGTGGTCGGCAGATATGCCGCCGCTATAAACGGCGTGGATTACTGGGCCATGACGAAGCTCGACGTTCTCGACAAGGTGGAGACTATCCGTATTTGCACGGCATACGAGTGCGATGGCGTTACGTATGAATCGGTGCCGGCGAATACCCGCATCCTGGAGCGCTGCACCGCGCTGTACGAGGAAATGCCGGGCTGGCAGTGTTCAACGAAGGAAGCCACCAAGTTTGATGATCTGCCTGAAGCCGCAAAAGCCTATGTGAACAGGCTTTGCGAGATCACGGGTGTTAAGCTTGGGATTCTCTCGGTGGGCCCCAAACGTGCCAGCACGCTGCGCATAGCTATTTAGCGGTCCGCTTCCATTCATAATCCGTAGGTATAATGACCTCAGAATCCTTCAACGGTTCAAGTGTCCCTAACCACGTTGCCATCATCATGGACGGCAACGGAAGATGGGCCAAGCAACGGGGGTTGCCCCGCATCAAGGGCCATGAGAACGGCGCTGAATCCGTCAGGGCAATAATCAAGGCATGCCGTAATGCAGGGGTCAAGTACCTGACTCTATACGCGTTCAGCATTGAGAACTGGGTGAGGCCAAGGGCTGAGATCACTGCATTGATGGGGCTTCTGAAACGTTTCCTGACGAACGAGGAACATGAACTGCACGAGAACAAGGTGCGCCTGCGAGTGACCGGCCAGTTGGCCGACCTGCCGAAAGCCGTGCAGGCCGGTCTGCGGAATGTCATGGGAAGGACGAAGGACTACCAGGAAGGCCAACTAATCCTGGCCCTGAGTTACGGTGGCCGCAGGGAGATAGCCCACGCGGTGAGGGAGATCGCGCGCCGGGTTAAGCAGGGATCAATCGATCCGGAAGATGTTGACGAAGATCTCGTCTCAGCCAACCTGTACCTGCCGGATGTGCCGGACCCTGACTTGCTGATCCGGACCAGCGGGGAGATGCGCCTGAGCAACTTCCTTCTCTGGCAGGTCTCGTACTCTGAGTTGTACGTAACAGACGTTCTCTGGCCGGATTTTCGCGAGGAGCAGTTCAAAGAAGCCCTTGCCGAGTACGCGCACCGGAACAGGCGGTACGGTGATATTGAGTAAGGCGGGCGTGCCCGGGAACGGTTTATTGGGTTGGGAGTAAGCATTGCTTAAGCAGAGACTAGCTAGCGGACTCATGATAGTCCTGGTGCTGATTGTGGCTACTCAATGGGCTCCTTCGGTTCTGGCCCTCCTGATTATCGCTTCTCTCTCATGCCTGGGACAGCTTGAGTTCTACTCGATGTGCCGGAAGACGGGCATCACGGTTTTCGCCGTTCCCGGCCTTCTTGCCGGCGTCGCCCTGATAACCGTGACGTTTTTTACGATTGGACCTTCGGCGGATAGCATGGCCAATGCCTACCGCTGGGAGCAGGTGGTCCTGTTTGCCGGTCTGCTGGTGATTCTTCTACGCCAATTGCCCAGGGGAGCCGACGGCAACGCTATGGCCTCGATCTCCTGCAGTCTGCTGGGGATATGGTACGTTGCTTACACTCTCAATTTCTTCACGCGCCTGGTCTTTCGTTGGGATCAATGCCTGACCGGGGTGGGTGTCGGAACGACAGGATGCAGGCTGGTGCTGTACCTGGTCCTGGTTGTCAAGATTACCGATGTCGGTGCCTATTTCACAGGTCGCTTTCTCGGCAAGCACAAAGCTTTTCCCCGCCTCTCGCCTAAAAAGACATGGGAGGGAGTTGCGGGTGGTATTGTTGCCGCGGTGATTTCAAGCATGGTCTTTGTGACCGCGGTTGGTGGTTCTTTCGGGGCTATCACTATCGGTTGGGTACACGCCATTATCCTTGGTTTGCTTCTTTCATTCGTAGGCATAGTAGGCGATCTGTTCGAATCGCTGCTGAAACGGGCCTCGGGGGTTAAGGATTCAAGCAATGCAGTTCCTGGAATGGGAGGGGTGCTTGATGTGCTGGACAGCCTCCTGTTCGGTACCCCGGTTCTGTACCTGTATATTACATGTTTCCTGGATTAGTGGGTGCAGTACAAGTTTGCTGACAGATCGGACTGGATTTTGAAAAACATCGTCATATTAGGCAGTACGGGCTCCATAGGAGAGAGCACTGTACGCGTGGTTAAAGCCCTTCCCGATGAGCTGCGTGTGGTAGGGCTGACCGCCAATAGCAATTACCGACGGGTTTTGGAACAGGCGGCCGAGCTGGGTGCAGAACACGTAGCCATATCTGACATCACCCAGGCTGCGAAATGTGCCGAAGAAGCACCTGCCGGTGTGCATGTCTACCAGGGTGCTGACAGTGTAACACAATTGGCCGCCATGGATGGCGTGGATGTGGTTCTATGCGCAGTGGTGGGGATGGCAGGACTCAGGCCGGTCCTGGCAGCGGTTGACAGGGGATATGATGTTGCGTTGGCCACCAAGGAAGTCCTGGTGTCTGCCGGAAGTATTGTAACTGCTGCAGCGGCCGCCAGCGGGTCGAAGCTTCTACCTGTAGATAGCGAACACAGCGCTATATTCCAGTGCCTGGGCGGGTGCGCGGCCACTGGAGAAGATCACCATGCAGTGCGCCGACTGGTTCTCACTGCTTCCGGCGGACCGTTCATCGACCGCCACGATATCGATTTCGATAAGGTTACCGTCGAAGAGGCCCTGGCACATCCCAAGTGGGATATGGGTCGCAAGATCAGTGTTGATTCGGCTACCCTGATGAACAAGGGGTTGGAAATCCTGGAAGCCCGCTGGATGTTCGATGTGCCCCTGGATAGGATAGAAGTGATCATCCATCCCGAGAGCATTGTTCATTCGTTTGTGGAGTTCGTGGATGGCAGCATGCTGGCTCAACTGGGTGTTCCAGACATGCGAATGGCCATTCAGTATGCACTTACTTACCCGGTCCGACTGGACGGAGGTCTGCCCGGTTTGGACCTTGAGGAGTTGGGGGCACTGCACTTCAGGATGCCCGATGAATCACGTTTCCCTTGCCTGTCCATGGCCATCGAAGCAGGCAAGCGCGGCGGCACCATGCCTGCCGTTCTCAACGCCGTCAACGAGGTGGCTGTTGAGAAGTTTCTTGAACAATGCATCACATTTTCGGGAATATGGGCGCTTGTCAGGAAAGTGATCGATGAACACCAGGTGGTGGATGAGCCTTCTCTTGAAGACATCGTCACTGCAGATGAATGGGCACGGGGAAAGGCGCTGGAACTGCTGGGCGCGGATTCCCTGACGGATTAACAAGGCGAAGGAAGCATAATGCTCGGAAGCATAATAACGAATTTCAGAGATGTGATAGCACTCGTGTTACTGTTCAGTTTCACGATCTTCGTGCACGAACTCGGTCATTTTCTTGTGGCCCTGAAGTGCGGAATGGTCATTGATGTTTTCTCGATAGGGTTCGGTCCCGCTATGTGGAAGAAGAAGGTCAACGGGATCACCTACAAGATAGGCTGGATTCCATTTGGCGGTTACGTAGCGCTTCCGCAGCTTGATCCGTCCGGCATGTCATCAATACAGGGCGAGGACGAGGAAGGTGAAGAGAAGGCCAAAGAAGACAAGCCCGTGCCAAGGGAACTTCCTGACATATTGCCGTGGAAAAAGATCCTGGTTTCCGTTGCGGGCGCCACGGGAAACATAATCTTTGCAATAATCCTTGCTACGGTCATCTGGCTGTCACCTGACGCTGTTACGTATCGTGGTGGAACGGTAGTTGGCGGCGTGGATTCCGACAGCGCTTCCTACAAGGCAGGTCTCCGCAAAGGGGACGTTATTCTTGCCATCAATCGCAAGCCCGTGGGCACATGGTACGAAGTATCTCTGGAATCGCTCCTGGTTGGTCCCCGTCAGACCGTCAATGTCACCGTTTTGACGGGGGAGACACAGAGGGACGTCGAGTTGACGCTGGTGGAGAAGGAGGGCTCTGAGATTCCCATATTCGAGGGAGTCGAAAGGCAACCCGACCCCTGTCTTTTTGCATCAGTGTTTCCGGACAGTCCAGCGGCGGAGGCGGGACTTGAGCCGGGAGATATCGTCAGATCGTTCGACGGAACCCAGGTGGATTGCACTGATCACTTCATCGATCTTGTCAGCGGACGCGGCGACGAAGCAGTGCCGATCGTGGTGGAGCGGGACGGAGAACTGGTCGAAGCAATGGTCACACCGAAGTACAACGAGGAAGTAAAACGCGCACTCATTGGCGTAAGACCGGTTGGGCTGATGGTGCCCTGGATGCAGTACAAGCATCCTGTGAGGCAGGTGGGCGGCGATGCGTCCGGGATTGTGCGTTTGTTGAAAGCACTGGTTAATCGAAAAGAGGCCCCGAAGGCTGCCAAGGGCCTCGGCGGTCCGGTGGCCATCCTTGCGACGCTCTGGCTGTCGATCAAGATAAGTCTTTTCAATGCAATTGGCTTCCTTCGCTTTCTCAACGTGAACCTGGCGATACTCAACCTTCTTCCGATCCCCGTCCTCGATGGGGGTCACATAGTCTTTTCACTGTGGGAGGGCATTTCCAGGCGCAAGGCGCATCCGAAGCTGGTCAATGCATTGATCAATGTTTTTGCCGTCCTGCTGATCGGCGTCTTCGTTCTGCTCACATTCAGGGATGTTGACCGTATCTTTCCCGGCCTGAAGCGCATCTTCAGGCGTGGGGATGACGAACCTGCCGTTGAACAGGTTGAGACCAATGCAATTCTGGCAACCAACGCTGTTACGGGGGCCGACCCGGGCACCGCAGAGTAAGAACCATGCAAGCTGACCACTTCGCTTCACGAATTGAGCGTCGTCCTACCCGCACAATCCGCCTGGGTAATCTAGTCATCGGCGGAGACGCCCCCATCAGCGTGCAGACAATGACCAAGACGGACACGCGGGATGTGGATGCAACGGTCAGCCAGCTGCACGAAGTATCTAATGCGGGCTGCGATATTGTGCGCCTCGCGGTCGTTGACATGGATGCTGCAGGCGCCATGGCGGAAATAGCACGGCAGAGCCCGGTTCCACTGGTCGCAGACATCCATTTCGACCACAAGCTTGCCCTCCGGTGCATAGAGAGCGATGTGTCCGGCCTGCGGATCAACCCTGGCAATATCGGCGGAAGAGAGAACGTGGCGAAGGTTGTGGATGCTGCGAAGGAGAGGAACCTGCCAATACGGATAGGTGTCAACAGCGGGTCGCTTGAAGCGGATATCAGGGAAAAGCATGGCGGCAGCACCCCCGGGGCGCTGGTCGAGAGTGCGATGGGGCACGTTCGGATTCTGGAAGATCTCGGGTACCACGAGATAAAGATCTCGGTCAAGGCATCCGACGTATGGCGCACGCTCGATGCATACAGGCTTCTTTCGCAGGAGACAGATTACCCCGTGCACCTGGGGGTGACGGAGGCGGGAACAATGCTGGCTGGTACTGTCCGCTCCTCCGTGGCCATGGGGATGCTGCTTTCGGAAGGAATCGGGGACACGATTCGCGTGTCGTTGACCGACAACCCGGTGACCGAGGTACGCGTGGGGCTGGAGTTACTTCGGTGCCTCGGCTTGCGGGAGCCCGGTCCCAATGTCATTTCCTGCCCCACATGCGGTCGGTGCCAGGTAGATGTCGCCGCGGTGTGTGCAAGCGTGGAAACGGCGCTGGAAGCGCTTTACAGGGAGGCGCCAGACTTGCCGAGACCATCCGTTGCGGTCATGGGTTGTATGGTAAACGGGCCGGGCGAGGCAAAAGATGCCGACATTGCCATCGCAGGCGGCCGTGGGAAATTTGCCCTGTACGTCAGAGGGGACCACAAAAGCACGCTGGATGAGAATAAGGCCGTTGACGCGCTTCTCTATGAAGTGAGGCAGTGGGGGAGGGAGTGAGTGAACGCCCAACGTCCAACGCCCAACGCCCAACGCCCAACTTCCAGTTTTGAGAATTTCCTGAGCATTTCGTAAGTTCTTTTCTGATAGCACATTGCGGAATCTCCTTGGACGTTGGTTGTTGGGCGTTGGTTGTTGGGCGTTGAAATGGAGAGTTCAGAGCGCACTACCTGCGCAAAATGACGAAATACCATTTGAATGATGCTGAAAATCCCGAAGAAACCCTCTTTTCAAGCTTGCGGGGCGGGGTTTAATTGGATACGGTCCATCGTTTGCAAGTAGGCGAGTATAGCGGTTTGCGTGCCTCGGGGCGCGAGAAACGGGCCGTGTGGTAGATGAATCAACTGGTGAACCATGGAACAACTAACACAACAAAAAAAACGAGTGGACTTTGACCTGTCGGCATTTGGTGGCGATGACAGGGAAGAAATGGCCAGGATGTACGAAGAAACCATGAAGGACTTCGTTGCCGGGTCGATCGTACAGGGTAAAGTCCTTGAAATTAGAAACAACGAAGTCCTTGTGGATATTGGCTACAAATCCGAGGGACTCATTCCCGCAAGTGAGTTTGGAGATCTTTCCGAGATAAAGGAAGGCGATGCGTATGACGTATTGCTGGCAGAGATCGAAGACGACGACGGAATGGTTGTTCTGAGCAAGGAACGTGCTGATCAGCAACTTCGCTGGGAACGCGTTCTTGAGACCTGCGCAGAAGGCAGTACTGTAACCGGCACGGTCAAGACAAGGGTACGTGGTGGTCTTATCGTAGACGTAGATGGGGTTGACGCATTCCTTCCAGGATCGCAGATCGATGTAATTCCCGTCAGAAATACGGATGCCTTCATAGGTAGAGATTTCGAATTCAAGGTACTCAAGATCAGCCCGGAACGGCGCAATATCATTGTTTCGAGGCGTGAATTGATCGAAGAGACGCTACGGGTCAAGAAGCGCAAATTGATGGCGGAGATCGAAGTTGGTCAGCGCCGTAACGGCCGCGCCAAGAATATTACCGATTTCGGCGTGTTCGTGGATCTCGATGGTCTTGATGGACTCCTGCATATCACGGACATGAGCTGGGGACGCATCAAGCATCCTTCGGAGATGGTGTCCGTGGGTGACGATCTCGAAGTCGTTATTCTCGACGTAGACCATGAGAAGGAACGGGTTTCCCTGGGTCTGAAGCAGAGATCTTCAAATCCGTGGGCCGATATCGAGACGAAGTATCCGGTTGGAAGCCGCCTGCGCGGCAAGGTCGTGAATCTTGTGCCTTACGGTGCATTCGTTGAGCTGGAAGAGGGTGTCGAAGGACTTGTTCATGTCTCCGAGATATCCTGGACAAAGCGCATAGCGCGTGCGTCGGATGTTCTTTCTTCGGGTGAAGAGGTGGACATCGTGGTCCTGAGCATCAACAAGGAAGAGCAGAAGATTGCACTTGGCATTCGCCAGACGGAAGTGAATCCGTGGGATACAGTGCGCGACCGCTATCCTGTTGGTACACGTGTCACGGGACAGGTACGCAATTTCACTTCGTACGGAGCCTTCATTGAGCTCGAGGACGGAATCGACGGAATGATCCACGTGTCTGATATGTCCTGGACCCGCAAGATCAACCATCCTTCCGAGGTAATCGAGAAGGGTGCAGCTGTTACGGCCGTGGTACTGGAAGTAGATCCGGACAACAAGCGAATCAGTCTTGGACTCAAGCAGTCGCAGGACGATCCGTGGAACACGATTGCCGCCAAGTACAGGGTTGGTGAGATTGTAAAAGGGAAGGTCAGCAAGGTCGCTTCCTTCGGGGCGTTCATAGAGCTCGAGGAAGGTGTTGACGGACTCGTTCATATCTCCCAGATCAGCGATGAGCATGTTGAGAAAGTTCGCGACAAGCTGGACGTAGGCCAGGACGTGGAAGCCAGGATCGTTCGTATCGACCAGGCTGAACGCCGGATAGGTCTCAGCATCAAGGCCGCGAGTATGCCCGAGGAAGAGTTCAGTCGTCAGCAGGACGAGCTTCTTGATTCCCTCAGGCCGGGAGAGCACATGGTCGACCTGGCCGGAGCTTTTGATCAGGCATTGAATCCTGATGGCGCTCTTGAAGAATGGAGCCCCGGCGAAAGTTCGGACGAGGAAGCTGAAAAGATCGATCCAGATCTCCTGTAAGGCGGGGTTGGATCCCGAACGAAACTGAGGCGGAGGGCGCACTGCATAAGTGCGCCCTTCGTGTAAGGATCAGTCATGAACAATATCATCGCTATCCTGAAAGAACGTTGTCTGTTCGACAACGTCACGAGCCCCGATCTTGAAGAAGCCGTGTCATCGCCAATGACGGTTTACGCGGGGTTCGATCCCAGCTCAGAGAGTCTACAGGCGGGTAACTTCGTCACGATCATGGCCTTGGCTCATTTTCAGAGATGCGGACACAAGGTGATTGCCGTTGTGGGAGGCGCCACTGGTCTCATAGGTGACCCCTCGGGCAAGGCGAGCGAACGCAAGCTTCTGAGCCAGGAAGCTGTCGAGAAGAACCAGGAGGGAATCCACGAGAACCTCTCGCGCTTTCTTGATTTTGAGCATCCCACGGCTCCGGCGGCTATTCTCAACAACTACGACTGGCTGGGAAAATTCAGCTTCGTAGATTTCCTTCGCGATGTCGGAAAGAATTTCCGCATGGGCACGATGCTCGGCAAGGATAGTGTGAGGACAAGGCTGCAGAGCGAAGAGGGCATGAGCTTTACGGAGTTCAGCTACCAGCTCCTGCAGGCGTTTGATTTCCTCCAGTTGCATGATTCGCACGGTTGCATTCTTCAAATTGGCGGGTCGGACCAGTGGGGTAATATAACTGCCGGCATCGACCTTTTACGCCGTCTGCGCGGCGTAGAGGCGTTTGGTGTTACCATTCCGCTGGTTTGTGACAGCAGCGGGCAGAAGTTCGGGAAGAGCGAAGGAAACGCGATTTATCTGGATTCGCGAAAGACGTCTTACTATGACTTCTACCAGTTCTTCTTCAGGACGGATGATGCGGATGTTATTCGTTTTCTCAAGATCTTCACGTTTGTGCCTCTCGAAGAGATTGCCGGGCTGGAGCGGGAGCTCAGGGAAGAGCCTGAGCGGAGATCGGCGCAGAGGCGGCTGGCCGAAGAAGTGACCAGGGCCGTGCACGGGGACGATGGTCTGGGCGTGGCCCAGCGTTGTACCGGGGCAATGTTTGGACAGGCCATGGAGGGACTTCATGCCGAGGAGTTGCTCTCGGTCTTCGCCGACGTGCCTTCCCGGGAGCTTTCCTTGGACGCGGTGGTTGGCAACCTGGTTGTCAACGTAGCCGCGGAATCCGGCCTTTGCGGGAGCCGGGGTGAGGCGAGGCGTCTCGCTCAGAGCGGGGGGCTGTATCTGAATAACTGCCGCGTGGGCGGTGTAGACGAAGTGGTGAGCGAACCCCAGGTTATTGACGGGAAGCTGCTCGTCCTGCGTTCTGGTAAGAAGCGATATCATATCGTGCGTGTTGGGTAGTGTTCCGCGTGATGAGTAACGGCTACATTCGTATAGAAGGCGCCAGGGAGCATAATCTCAAGAACGTGGACGTGGATATCCCGCGGAATCGCCTTACGGTCGTAACGGGGCTCAGTGGGTCGGGTAAATCCTCCTTGGCGTTCGACACTCTCTACGCCGAAGGCCAGCGGCGCTATGTGGAGAGTCTCTCGGCGTATGCCCGCCAGTTCCTGAACCAGCTTCAGAAACCGGACGTGGACCATATTGAAGGTCTTTCTCCGGCCATCGCGATCGAGCAGCGCACTGCCGGCTCGAATCCAAGGTCAATTGTCGCTACGACAACTGAGATCCACGACTATCTCCGTCTACTGTACTCGAGCATCGGTGTTCCCCATTGCCCCGAATGCAAAAAGGAAGTGTCCCGTCAAAGCGCCGAACAGATAGTGGACCAGCTTCTGAGCTTGCCCAACCGAACGCGCCTGGCCCTCCTGGCTCCGCTTGTACGCGGGCGCAAAGGCGAACATGAGCAGGTCTTTGATGCAATACGGAAGATGGGTTTTGTCAGGGTCCGCGTTGACGGGGAAATCCATGATGTTGACGCGGCACCATCGCTGGATCGCAAGAAGGCACATATCATAGATGCTGTCGTGGACCGGTTGATCATCACCAGCCGAATTCGAACCAGGCTCACCGATTCGGTAGAAATGGCATTGAAGCACGGTAAGGGCCTGATGATTGCTCTGCGCATGAAGGAAGATGAGACCTGGGAGGAGATCTTCTTCTCTGAGAAGAACGCATGTCCCGACTGCAGTCTCAGCTTTGAGGAGCTTTCAGCCCGGCATTTCTCCTTTAACAGTCACTACGGTGCCTGCCCGAAGTGTGCGGGTCTCGGTACATTGCTGACCTTGGATGAGAAGCTAATCATCCCCGATTCCTCACTGACCCTCGAGGAAGGAGCCGTACAGGCCTGGCGTCGGGGGGGACGGCGTCTGATTATATACTACAAACAGGTTTTGCGTGCGGTGGCCAAGCATTACCGTTTCGGCCTGGACCGTCCCTACAAGAAACTGACTCCGCGCATAAGGAATATATTGCTGCACGGGTCCGGGGAGGAGCTGGTAGAATTCGGTTACTGGCGTGGCGGAGGCCGCAGGCGCTACAAGAAGCCGTTCGAGGGCATCATTCCCAACCTGATGCGCAGATACGACACGACAGACAGCGACTTCACGAAGCAGCGTCTGCGCAAGTACATGAGCCGGCAGCAATGCCCCGACTGCATGGGGGCCAGGCTCAAGCGGGAAGTCATCGCCTGCACGGTAGGCGGTAGTTCAATCGTTGATGTGACGGGCATGTCGATTCTTCGGGCGCAGGAATTCTTCGAGTCGCTCGAATTGACACCTACAGAGCAGGGAATCGCAGGCGAAATCCTTAAGGAGATAAATAGGCGACTTCGCTTCATGGTCGAAGTTGGACTGGAATATCTCACGCTTGACCGGGAGAGTGGAACGCTGTCGGGCGGTGAAGCCCAGAGGATTCGCCTGGCAACGCAGATTGGCTCTGGCCTGGTTGGTGTCATGTACGTACTCGATGAACCGTCTATAGGGCTTCACCAGCGTGACAATCATCGGCTGATTACTATGCTCAAGGAACTCCGCGACCGTGGTAATACCGTCATCGTTGTGGAACACGACGAGCCGACGATACGGGCGGCTGACCATGTTATTGATCTCGGCCCCGGCGCCGGGCGGCATGGTGGCGAGGTCGTATGCTCGGGCGACGTGGAGACCCTCCTCAAACACGAGGCTTCTCTCACTGCTCGCTATATGAATGGACAATGCCAGATTCATGTTCCGCGCAGGCGCAAAAAGGCAGGGAAAGAGGCCCTTAAGATCTACGGCGCCGAAGAAAACAATCTTAAGAAGATCAATGTAAGCATTCCGCTGGGGCTTCTTGTGTGCGTAACAGGTGTTTCCGGCAGCGGGAAAAGCACATTGGTGGACGACATACTCAGGCGTGCCCTGTTCCGGTTCTTTCATGGCTCGCCCGAGAGCCCCGGGGCACACGTCCGGATAACGGGCATGGACAAGCTCGACAAGGTTATCGTCATAGATCAGTCGCCGATCGGCAGAACTCCCCGAAGCAATCCCGCCACGTATACCGGGGCTTTTACATTTATCCGGAAGCTCTTTTCGGAGACTGCGGCTTCCAAGGTGAGAGGCTTTGGCCCCGGGCGTTACAGCTTCAACGTCAAGGGCGGGCGTTGCGAGACCTGCAAGGGAGATGGAACACTCCGGCTGGAAATGCACTTCTTGCCGGATGTTTACGTGACCTGCGAGCAATGCGGTGGCCTACGGTACAATTCCGAGACTCTCGAAGTCCATTACGGCGGCAAAACTATAGCCGAAGTACTTGCGATGACGATTAACGAGGCGATGGAATTCTTTGAGAATATTCCGACCATCAACCGAAAGCTGCGAACTCTTTACCAGGTGGGACTAGGATACTTGCAGTTGGGACAATCCGCGACTACACTCTCGGGTGGCGAAGCGCAGCGGGTGAAGCTGGCTGCTGAGCTCAGCAAGAAGGCAACCGGAAGTACGCTGTACCTCCTGGATGAACCGACAACCGGCCTTCATTTTGCCGATGTCCAGAAGCTACTGGAAGTACTTCACCGGCTGAGGGATGCCGGCAATACGGTTGTTGTAATAGAACATAATCTCGATGTTGTGAAGACCGCGGACTATATAATAGATCTTGGTCCGGAAGGTGGTGACGCGGGCGGTGAAGTTGTAGCCGTCGGATCTCCGGAAGATATAGTGCACTGCAGGTCTTCATACACGGGGAAGTTTTTGAAAAAGGTGCTTTCATGAATCTGTTCGGCCACAGCCGCTTCGGAGCTGCAGTTGTGCTGACATCCCTGGCGCTGTCTCTTTCGGGTGCCCCGGTGTCTGTTGCCCAGATTGGCAATGCCGACGAGCGAGCGGAAATCGTACGTGGAAGAGCTGCCCTTTCGGATGGTCTTTTCGGGGTAGCCGAGGATCAGTTCAGATCGCTCCTGGCCGCCGGCACGGGTGACGGCGCAGGTGACGAAGAAGTGACGATCCTTCTGATTCGTGCCCTCCATGCCCAGAAGAAACACGAAGAGATCCTGAAACTGCTGGGTTCCCGCAAGACGGTTTCGAGTTCCGGTGGCTTTAGCTTCTGGAGAGCAATGTCGGAGTACAACCTGGGCCAAAACGAAAAGGCGCTGACGCTGCTGACCGATTTCGAAACGTCCTTCAAGAATGACGAATATGCTTCGCGGGTGGAGCGGCTGAGATCTGCCTGTTACCTTGCGCTCGACCGGGTCGAGGATGCGATTGCGTCTTTTGAGAGGTTCGACCGGCAATTTGCCAAATCACAGGAATCATCCGCGAATCTGTTGAGCTGGGGGCGTACATTAGTTCTCCAGGGCCAATCTGCGGAGGCTGAAAGCGTTCTGAAGAGACTGGCTGCCTTTCCTGTTAATGGGAACGATACGGTATTGCAGGGCTACCTGTGGTTGGGACGCGCCCGTATCAACGTCGGCAAGCTTGCGGAAGCTGGTAAAACACTTGATGCCCTTTGCGGTTCTGCCACCGTCACGGGCGACCTTAAAGCTGAGGCCTGGTTAGACAGGGCCGAGGTCTATGTCGCGATGACAAATACGCAGCAGGCGGTTACGGCAATTACCAGCGCGGTAGCCGCGGCGGTGAGTCCGGTGCTAAAGGGAAGGGGATCGACTAGCCTGGGGTGGCTCTACCTTGATTCCGGCAATCTTGATGCAGGGGTGCCGATCCTGAAGGAGTTCATCAGTGCGTTTCCCGACGATCCATTGTCCGCCGAATCCCAGTTGAAGCTTTCGGCCTCTTTTCTTCAGACCAATCGTTACGAAGATGCCGTGAACGAGTTTCAGCACTACCTTGAAACCTTTACCGACGAACAGGGACAGGCCCAGGCTTATGAAGGCAAAGGGTGGGGGCTTATGGGGCTTGGCCGGCATGCCGAGGCGGCTACGGCGTTCATTAAGGGCTATGGCTTGCATAACGATGCCGTCAAGAAGGGTCAATGCCTGCTGAAGGCAGGCGATGCCTATTTCAGTAATGCGCAATACCGGCTTTCGCGAGAAACTTACAGGCGCGTACTTGACGAGTTTCCTTCCGGAAAGCTAACGGCTAACGCGTTGCTGCAGCTTGGAGCGAGCATGGTGAGGTCTGGTGATCACGAGGAAGCAGAGAAGGTCTTTCGGCAGGCCGTTAAGGATTACCCAGGGGGGGCGCTGGCTGAGGAGGCGCTGTACAAGGTTGCTCTGCTGAAGGAATCGCTCAAGGACTGGCGCGAGGCGGTCGAAACATACTCTGAACTGATCGGCACGCACACGAACGGGGTGTTTGTGGCAAAAGCTATCCACGGGAGGGGCCTTGTTCGATACCGCCTGTTCCGCTTCAAGGAGGCGGCGGAAGACTTCGAGCGCGTGGTAAAGCTCTATTCGGGGACCAAGTCGGCGGAGCAGGCGTTCTACATGCGCGGGCTGTGCTACTACGGCCTGATGCGTGACGAGGAAGCCGTTGGGATATGCAGGGAATTCATCGTGAAGTACCCGGAGTCGCCCTGGATTGCCGAAGTTCTCTTCTGGATGGCAAAGTACTCGTACAACCGCGGCGATTATGAACGTTCTGAGAAGGAGTTCCTCCTCGCTGTCGAGAAGAAGCCGGAGGGTGCTCTTGGAGATGACGGTCTGCTGTGGGCGGGTATTTCCGCGGCCAAGAGGAAAGAGTATCTTCGTGCAAACGAACACTTCAACAGGCTTGTTAAGGAATACGAGAAGAGTGACAAGATTGCCGAGGCACGTTTCAGCCAGGCGGACGCTCTATGCGAGCTGGCGCATTTCTCGGCAGCGATTCTCATATTCGATGAAATCATCACGAAGTATCCCGAAAGCGATTTCGTGGCGGCTGCATGGGGGCGTAAGGGGGACTGTCAGTTTACCCTGGGAGCTGATGATGCAAAACGATACGAGGAGAGCATCGCTTCATTCAGGGTGGTAGCCAACAGTTCGGGAACGCGCTTGGACCTGGTAATGCAGGCCGAGTACAAGATAGGCAGATGTCTCGAGAAACAGGGGCAGGCCAAAGGTGCTCTCGATCAGTACTACCTGAAAGTGATCATCAGGTATTTTGAAGATCGAGAAAAAGGCATTTGGCACAATGAGAATTCGAAAGTATGGTTTACACGAGCTGCATTCAACGCGGCTGATATTATGGAAGAACGGAAAGACTGGCGTGGTGTAGTAAGCATCCTCGAGCGAGTTGTGAAGTCGGGTGTTCCGTCCGCTGACGAGGCGAGGGAACGCATAGAGAAAATCAAGTCAGAACAATGGTGGCTGTTCTAGGCTCTTCTGGGTTGCGGTTTGGTTGGAAAGCAGGCATTGCCTGCATTTGGAGGGAGGCTTTTGATGGGCGAGCTTTGGATGATGGGTGGCCCTGTCCTCTGGGTGATTCTTTGTTTTGGTATCGTCGGGTTCGCTGTGTTCGTTGAGCGTTCGCTGCACCTGCATCGGGCAAGAATCAGGGGCGAGGATTTTCTTAACGGCATACAGAACATTCTTCGACGCAACAACGTTGATGAGGCTATGACGATATGCGAAGAAACACCTGGACCGGTGGCTCATATTGTCAGGACTGCGATCATTCATCGGCAAGACGACAAGGATTCTCTCGTCAAGGCAGTGGATGACTCCGCTCTTGGTGAGATTTCCCGTATGGAACGAAGGCTCGTGGTTGTGTCGATCGTGGCCCAGGTCACGCCGTTGCTGGGACTGCTTGGCACCGTGCTTGGTCTGGTCGAGTTTCTCCTAGTGATGCAGCAGCAATTGCCGCTTGTTCAATCTGCCGACGTCATGGGGGCTATGATGAGGTCGCTCGTGTCAACAGGTGCCGGCCTGTCTGTTGCGATTCCCGCATACGTGGCTTTCAACCTGCTTGTCATCAAGATCGACAGAATCGTCCTGGATATGGACAAGGCGGGATCTGAAATTGTCGCATTCTTAAGCGTTTTGCGGAATGAATAGTGTAAGTCCTGGTCAGCGGGCAATGCCGTTTGCACGAATGGAGAGCAACCATGCTTAGCAGTATAACCAAGCTGAAGGAACGTTCCCAGAAACGTTCTGTCGTTGGGCTGCGGACCCGCTATTCTCCTAGAACGAGAATCAGCCAGGGACTGATCGGTGTCGGACCTTGGATAGATATCATTCTTCTCGTTATTATGTTCGTTCTTTTCGAATCGAAGTTCGTGCTTCATCCGGGAGTTGTTGTTGAGATACCTGGAGGTTCGTTTCGCGGCGGGACGGAGGGCGGGGTGATTGCCGTTGTCCTGGCAATAGATGCTTCGGGTTCGGCTCCCGGGGGTGAGATGATTTTCTTCGATGACGAACGCTTTGTTGTGGGGCGCCAGGATGACATGGCCAAGCTGAAGGAGGCTTTTGCCAGGAGCGTGAGACGGCGCCCTGCTGAGCCACTTATTATACAGGCTGACAGAGATGTAGAGAGCGGAACCGTAATGGAGATTATAGACGTTGCCACTGAAGTAGGCGTGAAAGGGGTCAATATTGCTACGGGGACTCCGTGAGTACGGGGCCGAAGCTCGCCCGTTCAGCCGCCTGGCACCGCCGGGTTGCGGTTCCGGGCACTCGAACCAATGAAAAGGAAACGAAACAAGTTCTCGCGTGGGATTGTTCCTGTCCCTTCGCTGCTGATAGCTCTTGGCTGGCTGGCCATATGGCTTGTCTGGCCGATGGGTGTTACCAGCCTGCGAGGTGTTGAATCGCCTTCCACGGTTTCTGTTCTGGATGCCTCCGAGCTGGAAGGAAGCCTGTACCGTCCGGATATCTTTCTGCCTTCTGCAAACGGTTTCAATGTGCATGGTGACCAATCCGGTACGGTGGACATGTTGTCGGAACGGAAATACCTGCCGCCGCGCCTGCTTACGAGGGACGAGGCCGTTCCCGTCGTGCCTGACAATACCAGCGCGTTGCGGCCCTCCATGGCCGACGAGGAACCATATGTGCCTGCTTTTCAGGACCAACCGCTCTTCGACAAGTTGTCCGCCGACGGACTACATCTTCTGACGGCCGTCAGGGGAAACCTTTCCGACTGTGGATTCAAGATCCCGGATCTGGCCGCAGTGCTGGAAGGAAAGACGGATAGGCCGTGGATAGTCGAGATACATGTTGATCTCGGATCGGACGGCCGGGTGAATCACGCGTTCCTTATGACGGGAAGTCAGGACGCGGAACTGAATGCCAAACTGGTGAGAAGAATGCATTTTGCAGAGGCAATGGCCGTTGATCGGGAGTGCAGCGGCAGGGTTGTGATAAGCTGCGGCAGACGGTAGGTTGATGACTTCTTCGCCGGCAGGCTTCCTGCAAGGCGTTGGAGTGCTTCAGGAGACGAGGGGTTTATGAGTGTGCGTATCGTAAAATGGTCTACGAAGACAAGATCCGAAGTTGTGAACGCATTCTTGCGGCGTCCAGCCTTCGATGAGGGTGCGGAAGAGGCTGCTGCCAAAGTGCTGGATGATATCAAGACGAAAGGAAACAAGGCTGTCGTTGAGAGTGTCAAACGCTTCCAGGGCGCATCGCTTCCGGCTTCACGTTTCCAGGTGACTCACTCTGAACTGCTGGCTGCCCGCCGGGGGGTAGATCGTGAGTTTGCCGATGCTGTCCGGGAGGCCCACAATCGTATTGCAAAGTTCGCTCGTGCGGGGATAAAGAAGAACTGGAGGATGTCCAGTCCGCGCGGAGGGGTGCTTGGCGAGCAGTTTGTCCCGTACGACAGGGTTGGCTGCTACATTCCCGGCGGAGCTGCACCGCTTGCTTCAACCGCGTTGATGACCGTTACGCTGGCGAAGGTTGCAGGAGTGCCGGAAGTAGTGGCCTGCACGCCCTGCGCCGCGGATGGCTCGGTCGATAAGTTTCTGCTGCATGCGCTTGAGGTAGCCGGCGCAACCGAGGTCTACAAGGTCGGCGGAATACAGGGCGTTGGTCTGATGGCTCTTGGTACGCGTACCGTGAAGAAGGTGCAGAAAATTGTCGGTCCCGGTGGCGCTTATGTCACGGCAGCCAAGCGGCAGATGTATGGGCAGGTGGCACTGGACTTGGTGGCCGGGCCAAGCGAGATTGCGGTACTGGCGGATGCAAAGGCAAATCCGGCCTTCATTGCGGCTGATCTTCTGTCGCAGGCCGAGCACGGCTCCGGGCATGAAAAGGCTCTCCTTGTCACGTCATCAATGGAGGTTGCGAAGAGAGTACAGGAGGAACTCGACGAACAGGCGGTTCTGCTGTCCAGACGAGAAGCAGTTGCGAAAGTGATGAAGAAGGGCATGCTGCTCGTGGTTGTTCCGAATCTCGACCAGGGAATCGAGCTGTGCAATCTTTTTGCAGCAGAACACCTGGAATTGATGGTTCGTGAGCCCAAAATGTGGTTGCGCAAAGTGCGTTGTGCCGGGGCAGTGTTCGTTGGGGAGTGGTCTCCCGAGGCTACGGGAGATTTCGTGGCCGGACCCAGCCACGTGCTGCCTACGGGCGGAGCCGCGGCAATGTTCTCAGGGCTCACGGTTGACGATTTTCTTCGCAGATCGAGTTTCATTGCCTTCACGAGGGCGGACCTGAAGGATACGGTGAAGGTCATCGAGGCCTTCGCGCGCGTAGAGGGTCTGGATGCCCACGCCCGCTCTGCAACAATCCGGTTTGATGACAAGTAGCAACGCAGCTTTGTTGCAGGAGACCAGTTCCTATGAGCAATCTTATCAGAAAATCAGTGCAGGCCCTTACTGCGTATACGCCCGGGGAGCAACCGGACGATCCCGGGGTCATCAAGCTGAATACCAACGAGAACGCCTACCCGCCGCCACCGGTGGTGGGAGAGAGATTGAGATCTATGGATTCGGCATCCCTGAAGCTCTACCCGAATCCGGTTTCAGGTTCTTTGAGAAATCGCATCGCGGAAATACATGGATGCGCGTCTGACGAAGTCCTTCTCGGTAACGGTTCGGACGAGGTGTTGGCCCTTTGCACCAGGGCTTTCGTCGAGAACGACGGGAGCATAGGGTACTTCGATCCTTCGTACTCGCTCTATCCTGTCATGGCAGATATCAGGGATGTTGAGAAGCGTCCCGTATTGCTGGGAGAAGAGTTCGAATGGAGAATGCCCGAAGGGTACAGCTGCTCGCTGTTCTTTCTTGCTAATCCGAATGCTCCCACGGGCATACTGTATCCGAAGGAGATCGTGTCGGATTTCTGCAGATCGTTTGACGGTATCGTGGTCATTGACGAGGCCTACGTCGAGTTCTCGTCCCGGCATTGCATTGAACTTGCAATGGAATTTGACAATGTTCTCGTCGTGCGGACCCTTTCCAAGTCCTGCTCGCTCGCGGGACTGCGACTCGGCTACGCCCTGGGGAACGGGGAGCTTGTCTGTGCGCTTCACAAAGTGAAGGATTCGTACAATCTCGGAGCCATACCACAGTTGCTCGGATTGGCGGCCCTGTCTGACGATGGGCTTGCGCATGTGCGGGAGAACGTGCGTAGGATCAAGGATAGCAGGGAACGCCTTAAAGAGAGGCTGGCAGCGCTGGGCCACAAGGTATATCCTTCGGAGACCAACTTTGTATGGACAGAACCTTCCGCGATGGAGGCAGGTGAGCTCTTCCAGCGCTTGAAGGACCAGGGCATACTGGTGCGGTACTTCCCGGGAGAGAGAACGGGGACCTGCATAAGAATAACGGTTGGAACGGATGAAGAGATAGACAAGTTGTTTGAGGCTATGTCGGAAATAGAAGCCAAAGGGAACGAGGTATGAAGGCGAGAAAAGCCAGTATAAAGCGGAAGACCAGTGAGACGGACATTACCGTTGAAGTGAACCTGGACGGTACCGGCAAGTACAAGGTGGATACCGGATTGCCCTTCATGAATCACATGCTGGAACTGCTGTCCAAACACTCCCTCATCGATCTTACGATCAAGGCAAAGGGTGACTTGGAAGTTGACTATCATCACACCGTTGAGGATATAGGCCTGGCTTTTGGAACCGCGCTCGACAAGGCGCTGGGAACGAGGAAGGGAATATCCCGTTACGGTTATGCCTACATTCCCATGGACGATGCCCTCAGCCGGGTAGTGGTTGATCTCGGTGGCCGCCCATACCTTGTGAACAGCATGGTATGCAAGAAACGGAAGATTCTGGAGTTTGACCTTAGCCTTCTCAAGGAGTTTCTGCAGGCGTTCGTGGTGCAGGGCCGCTTGAATCTGCACATTGAACAGATGCTGGGACAGGAAGCGCACCACGCTTACGAATCGGTTTTCAAGGGCCTCGCCAGGGCTCTGCGGATGGCATGCACCCGTGACACCCGCGAAACCGGAGTTCCGTCGAGTAAGGGGAAGATATAGTTGGTCAACGTCCAACATCCAACGTCCAACGCCCAACATCCAAGGAACCCGGAGAGGTGTTGTCGCGCAACCAGTTACATGGCGTTTACTTGGATGTTGGATGTTGGTTGTTAGGAGTTGAAGATGCCAATTGATGTAACGCGTAATGCGAAGACAACGAAGCTGCCAAACGGAGTTCGCGTGGCGACCTCGTCAATCGATTACGTGCAGAGTGTATCCCTGGGTATATGGGTTGGGACTGGGGCAAGGTTCGAGTCTGATGAAATGGCAGGTGTGAGCCACTTCATCGAGCACCTGCTTTTCAAGGGTACGAAAAAGCGTTCGCCGCTCGATATCTCCCAGGAGATTGAAGGAAGGGGCGGCTATCTGAATGCCTTCACCCAGGAAGAAAGCACCTGCTACTATTCCCGCGTTCCCTACGATCAGCTCTGGCGTGCGCTTGATGTTCTGTCGGACATGTACCTGAACTCACGCTTCGCGAAATGCGAGGTGGAGAGGGAGAAAGGCGTAATCCTGGAGGAGATCATGATGTACCGGGATCAGCCTCATCATCTTTGCCAGGAGAATCTGACCGACGCCCTGTGGAATGGACATCCGCTCGGAAGGCCTGTCGTTGGCACGCCCGAGACCATTCAACCCATGAGCAGAAAATCGGTTGTTGATTACCGGTGCTCGAAATACGTGCCTTCCAATACGGTCTTCGCATTTGCCGGCAAGGTCGACCACGACGCCTGTGTAGAGAGAGTTGCGGATTTGCTTGGCCGTCTGAAAAGCCGAAGGCGGCCGAGTGCCCGCTCAGCGACACCGAGGACAAGCCAGAAGGGGATGGTGATCCGCGTGGGTGAACTCGAGCAGGCGCATGTGGCGCTCGGGGTGCGGCTGTTCGGTCGCCTTGACGATCGCCGTTATGCGTTACGCGTGATGTCGGCAATCCTCGGCGAGAACATGAGTTCACGTTTGTTCCAGGTTGTCAGGGAAAAACATGGCCTTGCATATTCCATACATTCATCCTGCCATCTGTTTCGTGATACCGGTGCCCTGACGATTACCGCCGGTCTTGACCGCCGCAACTACGTCAAGGCCATGAAGCTGATTGCACGGGAGCTCTCCCGTCTCAAAAGCCGTAGAATTGGGGCAGGGGAGCTGAAACGGGCAAAAGAATACCTGATCGGCCAGGTCAGACTCGGCCTGGAAAGCACCACCAGCAACATGATGTGGCTTGGAGATCACACACTTTCCTACGGGCGCCTGATCTCCCCTGAGGAAACAATAGACATAGTCTCAAAGACAACAGCCGACGACGTATTCAGACTCGCCAACACAATCCTGAAACCTCGCCGGATCAGCCTGTCTATAGTCTCCCCGAAACTCCCAAAACCCGCCCACCGGGAAGTGAAGGGCATTCTGAAGGGAGTCTGAGCAGGACTGATCGTCGTCGCGATCCTTGTCGCGATCTTCGTCGATCTTCATCGTTGTCTCGATCTTTCTCGACAACGATCGGGACGAAGATCGAGACGATGATGGGGAACGACAACGATCAAGACAAGGATCAGGACAACGAGGGATTGCCGAGAATCAGCCTGCGCCTGGAGGTGACGCCGCAATCAATCCTTCTCTTCCCCTTCGACCTCTGCTAACTTGGCCCGCAGTTTGAATCTATCTTTGAGTCACGGAACATCAATGACTGGGGTGTTTTTCCGGTGGCAGATTATCGTTGGGCGCGTCGTCCTCTTGTGGGTATTGTTTTCAGCTATGCTGCGGGAACGTGGTGCGGGCTTCGTGTGCCCGTGTCTGTTCCGGTTCTTGCAGTCTTGGTCTTTCTTCTTGTCCTCACAGCCTGTTCGTTTGCCTTTTTGCGCAGGCGTGGTTTTGAGCCGGGCCATGCTGTGGCATCACCGCCTGCCTGGATTCTCTTTCATTTGTGCGTTGTCGCCACGGCTTGCTGGGTGGCGCGCTCCTCCGTGGAGACCCTCCCCGCTGAAAGATGGCTTGATCTCGCGGCTTCCGGGGGCGAAGTAGAGGTCGTCGGCACCATAGTCAACGAACCGGAACGAGGTGGTTCGCGAACTGAGGGCACCGACGCATGGCAGTTTCTTATCCAGGCAGAGAGATTCCGCTGTGCTGACGGGAAGTGGGTGGATGTCGATGTCTGCCTGCCGGTACGCTGGTATGGTCCCTCGCAGCTCTGTCCTCCTGACTATGGTTGGCTTACGGCTTTCAGGGGACGCTTGCAGGAGTCCTCTCGCCGGAGTCGTCAGCGTGATTACCCGTTGCTTGTTACCGGAATTGGCAGGTCCAGACCGATAAAGGGGGGGCATGGATCATGGTTGAAATCGCGCTGTATTGCAATGCGCCGCGAATCTGGCAGGCTTCTTTCCCTGGGTCTCGACGACTTTCCACGTGCTGCCGGTATCATACAGGCCCTCTTGCTGGGATATCGTTCACAACTTGATAACGATACCAGGGATCTGTTTGTCGATACAGGAACCCTTCACGTGTTTGCGATCAGTGGATTGCATGTGGGCATAATGGCGTTGCTCATAATCTCGGTTCTCAGCGCGTTGCGAATCTCCAGGGTGTATTGGGGGCCTTTCCTGGCACCGCTGCTGATAGCTTACACGCTGGCCACCGGGGCTAAACCAAGTGCTGTACGGGCCTGCATTATGGCCCTGATCTACTTCAGCGCCCCCGTGTTTGGACGGAAGGGAGATAGCCTTTCCGCGCTTGCCATGGCGGCGCTGGCAATTCTCGCGTATTCGCCCGAAGACCTGCAGGATATCGGATTCATTCTGTCCTTTTCCGTCGTAACCGGATTGATAGTGCTCTACCCGGTCGTAAACAAAGCACTGATCGCCCTGTGCAGGGATGGAGTTGCCGTCTTTCGCAGAATCAAGTCAGAGCCCGAAGGGATTCCTGCTTTCTGGGAAGATGAACCCTTTACATACGACTCCCGGGGAGAGGCAAGGGCAGCCGGCAAATGGGTGATGAAGTACATTGGTTCCGTGGCTGTTCTATCGGCTTGCGCCTGGCTGGTTTCGGCTCCGCTGACTGCTTACTTCTTCGAACGGTTCACACCGGTCGCTCTGCTTGGCAATCTTCTCGTCATTCCCCTGACCTTCCTCATCGTTCTGACGGGATGCCTGGCCCTGATAACGGGTAGCTGTTTCCTCGTACTGGCGGAAGTGTTTAATCACGCAAACCTGGCACTGGTGACCTGCCTGGTTCGCTGTACCGGTTTCATCTCCAAGGCTCCTTTCGGGACCCAGGAGGTCCCTCAGCCTCCTGTCTGGACGGTCTGGCTGTGGTATGCAGCACTCGCGCTGCTCGTCGCGTGGCACAAGGAGAGGGGGAGGGGGGCTGCGGTGGTTGAGAAGTAGATCCCGACGGCCCGGCGGGACCTCGCCAAAGGGGATAACGCCTAGCGCCTAACCCCTAACCACTGCGTTCTGCGCTCACAGCGCAGAACACTCTAACGATCATTGTCTTGATCTTTGTCGAGGACGATCGGGCCAACGATCCAGACAAACATGATTGTAGGCTCTCATACATCTGAAAGCCCCAGAGCGTGGCCCAATCATCGAATTAACGAATCAACATAATAATGGACAGGGAGGCGGTGTGATGGGATCATTCCGGCTGCTGGAATCGTGATTCCCCTGAACTCAACTTGATATACAGAATGCGGGATTAAGAATGCGTACGATCAGAATTGTTAATAGAACAACTGCCGCGGTGATCGCCGTTCTGATGGCGATGGCAATAGTGCTGCATGCCGCTGACGACGGAACCAACGATGTTGCGGAAAGCAAGGCCGACGCCTACGGGCAGATTGAGCTCCTTTCCGAAGTGTTTCTCCACGTGAAGAAGCAGTACGTCGAGGAAAAGACATACGAGCAGATAACCACCGGTGCATTGAACGGTATGCTGCGTTCCCTGGATCCTTACAGCGCGTTTCTCGGACGCGAAGAGTATTCCAACATGCGAGATGACACCGAGGGTCACTACGGTGGAATCGGTGTTCACATTGGGATAAAGAAAGGCATCCTTACCGTGATTGCACCGATAGAAGATACGCCGGGTTACCGGGCGGGTTTGCAGTCCGGTGACAGGATACTGGCTGTTGACGGTGAAAAGACCGAAGGCCTGACGATTCGCGAGGCTGTCAAGAAACTGCGCGGGCCAAAGGGAGAGAAGGTCACGATACTCATTGGACAGGTAAGCGACGGCACCGAACGGGAAGTGGATATTGTACGTGACGTCATCGAGCTGCCCAGCGTAAAGGGAACTCGCATCGTCAGCGACGGCGTAGGGTATGTTCGAATAACCCAGTTTGCCAGGCCCACGGCCGATCTGCTTCAGAAAGCGCTGGATTCTCTGCAGCAGGAAGACATGCAGGCCCTGGTTCTGGATCTTCGGAGCAATCCGGGCGGCCTTCTGTTTTCGGCGATCGAGGTGGCCGAGAAGTTTCTGAAGAAGAAACAGGTCATTGTTACGACCAAGGGCCGTAAAGGCGTTTATCCCGAGAAAGAGAGCAGGGCTGGCGGGGAGAAGCATTACACCGGATTCCCCATGGCAGTACTGGTCAACGGCGGAAGTGCAAGCGCATCAGAAATTGTTGCCGGCGCGCTCCAGGATCACAAGCGTGCGGTTCTTGTTGGCAGTACGACCTTTGGAAAAGGATCGGTGCAAAGCGTCATCAAGCTCAGGGCTGATAACGAAACCGCGATACGCCTGACCACTGCCCATTACTACACTCCCTCGGACAGGTTGATTCATGGCACTGGTATAGATCCCGATATACCAGTTCTCCTGGAGCCCGGCGAGTGGCGCAGAGTGCAGATGGCGCGCTCAAGAACAGAGAGCCCTGAGCTCTATTCAGATGAAGAAAAGTCCGAATACGCCGATGTCGTTGACAAGCAACTCGAGCGTGCTGTGGATCTCCTCCGTGCAGTGAAGATCTTCAGGAGTAATGGGAAGTAGGGATGAGCAGTGTCAGGAGTTTGTGCCAACGCATCTTGTGATAAATGAAATGCCTCTGAATCGTCCACCTCGTAGCGCTGGACGTACTGGGGAGGTAGGTCCACCGCTACGAGGTGGACCATGCTAATGTGGGTCAGTAGTTCGGCGCACTTGAAGCCATGATCGTACTTGGAATAGAGACATCCTGTGATGAGACTGCTGCTGCGATTGTCAGGGACGGCACGGACGTGCTGTCCAGCGTGGTTTACAGCCAGGTTGAGCTGCACGGGCCGTACGGCGGTGTTGTGCCTGAGATCGCCTGTCGCTGTCACGTAGAGGCGCTCCCCGGGGTAATTGACGAATCGAGGTCGCAGGCTGGAGCTTCATGGGAAGACATTGATGCGGTCGCCGTTACTTACGGCCCCGGCCTTTCCAGTTCGCTGCTCATTGGACTGTCGGCGGCCAAGGGACTCGCATTGCGCCTGGATAAACCACTGTGCGGTATCAACCACCTGCACGCTCACATCTATTCTCCGTTCATGTCGGAGGGGGTTCCTTCACTTGAATCATCCTGCCCGTTTCTCGCCCTGGTGGTCTCCGGGGGACACACCTGTCTTGTCAGGGCCGACGCGCCGGGACAATACCGCCTGCTTGGCCAGACCATCGATGATGCCGCGGGAGAGGCATTCGACAAGGGTGCTACGCTTCTTGGCCTTGGCTATCCGGGCGGACCGGTGATGGACAAGGCTGCAAAGGACGGAAAGCGCGATTTCGTTCGTTTTCCGCGCGGTCGGGCCAGGAAAGAACGTGGCCTTATTGACGGTATGGACTCGGACCTGTGTTTCAGCTTCAGTGGTTTGAAAACTGCCCTCATGTACTACGTTAAGTCTGAGGGTGTTGAAAAGGATGATCCCAGGACGAACGATGTCGTGGCCAGTTACCAGGAAGCTATCGTGGATGCCCTGGTGAGCCGCTGCCGCAAGGCCCTGGGTGACGGCATGCACATCCTGGCTGTTGGCGGAGGCGTATCCCTCAATAGCCGCCTCAGGGAACGTCTCAACCAGATGTCAGAAGATCAAGGGACGAAGCTCATGCTCGCCGAGCCCCGCTTCTGCGGCGACAACGCCGCAATGATTGCAGCACTTGCGGGAACAGGGCAGGGGGTGTGGGGCGACGAAGCGATGTCCCTCGACGCCGAGCCGAACCTGCTCGTGGCGGGAGTCTAAGCACCCTCGCGAGGGTTGACCCGGCTCGCACTTACTTAAGCATGTCAGCTATCGGACCCACCCCCCGCTTCGCGGACCCCTCCCAGGAGGGGATCTCCCATAAGTGGCTTAGCTGCAACAAGGTCCCCTCCTTGGAGGGGTGCCCGCAGGGCGGGGTGGGTGCTCCCGTAGAGAGACTTAAGTCAGCGCCATTCTGACCTGACCCCGACAGCTATTGGCGGTCGACTTTCGTCACCTCGTTAACCCGCGGGTTGGAATCGGTACGTACCGATTTCGCTTTGTCCCGCCTTTCGATGCCGCTGATGTTCTCTGGGTCGACGTCAAATTCGGGCCATACGATTTCGCCCTGCTTCTGCGCTTCGACATCCTTGTAAGCGACGAGTTCGTTGGAGTTCAGGTCCAGCCACATGATGATGGCTCGCAGCTCCTCCTCAGTGAACTTGCCTTCTTTCAGCGATTTCTGGTGGTTTTCGTTAAGAAGGGCCTTGCCCATCCGTGAGAACATCGCGCCGAACTTGCCCGGCTTTATGCGCGTGCCGCCATGCAGGCGGTTGTACTGCCCGTGGCCCAGGTAGAACATGTATGGCTCTAGGCGCTGGTAGGCCATGTCAGTGGGACCAGACCTCTTCTGCTCCACCTTTTTGACCTCCGGCTTGACCTCCGCCTCCGCCGCAACCGCTGCCTGCGCTGCAACTTCCGCCTCTTTCTTCTTCTCATTGTGGCACCCTACGCATTTTTTCTCGAATACGGGCCGGACGTGCCGGTGGAAGCTGAACAGCCTCAGGTCCTTGAATTCGGGTTCGACTTCCGAAGGGGCTCGGCGCATGGCCATTGGACGGGCGGTGGAACGTACTGCATCCCATTTGCTTTCATGGCAACCGACGCATGACATCTGTTCGCCCGGATGCACGTAAGTGACGGAGCGCATGGATTGGACAGCCATACCGTTCTCATCCAGAAGTTGGAAGTAGATGGCCTTTCCAACCGGTGCCTTGAAGTAGACGCTTCCATCCTTCTCAACCGGAACAACACCCAGTGGAATCCTACCCAGGCTCTGGTTGCCATATCCGATCCTGGGATTATTGCTGCGTGGTGATGACTTGGGAAGCACCTGGACGATGCGCAGTTCCTTGATCTTCGTTCCCTCGGGGAGCTTGCCGAACTCATCCGTGATATTCACGTCCATGATACTGATGGTAGCCACGGGACTGTCGGGCTTAAGATTCTCGCCCTGGCAGGTTCCTGTGGGTATGACGGGGGGCTTCGCTCGTGCGCGCAGCGGAATTGGATCAAGCGGCCGCAGGCCGTTGGTGACCTTGCAGACGAGCTCACTGTTGCCGAACTCATCCAGAACGCGGATGCTATCCTTGTAGTTGCACAGGTAAAAGCTCTCGCTCAGGGGCCAGGCCGTTCCATAGGCCATGCTAGACCAATTTCTGACACCTGTCTCGGACTCCGGGAACAGGACATCAGGCGTTACGCGCCTTACCTGCGACATCATGTTGTCGTCGGGAATGTTGATGTCGATCATCACCAGGGATCCGAACGCCTGGCCGTGGTGCGGACCCGCGGTAGCGATGTACTTGTCCGACCCGGGGATCGACCGACAGTTAAACTCCGCCCAGGGCCGCATCTTGATCCCGCGCGGCCATCCTTCACCTTCGACAGTCGTGAGAGGCAGGGAATAGTTTCCGTGGAAGGAACGCGGGTCGGTGCCGTCCGGGTAGCAGTGCCACATGTGATGCGCGGAGCTGTGGTCGCGGTCTACGTAGTCCCAGCGGGTGTACACGATCATGCCCCGATTATCGACGCTGGGATGAAATTCATTGGTTTCATGGTAGTCGATAGTAATCATGTCGCTGCCGTCTGCCTTCATGGAGAACATCGTGAAGGCCGGGACCGGACGGCCGTGACACCGGCCGAAGCCGTGCCGGCGGGTGGACATGAATACTATCCTCCCGTTCGGCAGCCAGATCGGATCGAAGTCGTCAAAGACACTGTCATCCGTCAGGCGCGTCAGATTCGATCCGTCGATACCCACCCTGAAGATACTGAACCTTGTAGCCGGATCCCATTTCTTTGTTGCCCCTGAACTCCAGGCAAAGACAATTGTCTTTCCGTCCCAGGACAGATCGGGCGAGATGAACGTACCATCGCTCATGGGCATGCCTTCGTTGGTGCCGGCAGGGACATTCAACCCCTTGACTACATCTATGACCTCGGCTTCGGCGGACTTCCAGTTCTTGAGGATGAAGAGTCCGCCGCCTTTTCTGCCGTTATGGCCGTAGTACTGGTCGCAGAAATGGTCACCATCATACTCGGACTTGCGTGTGCTGGCGTCATTCAGAACGCCGCGTGACACAAAGAGGATGGAATCAAAATCCAGCATCGGGTTTGACAGGACCGCCTTGCGCATACCTTTTCGCAGTTTGAGATAAAGCGCTAGTTTGGCTTCGTCGGTTTCGGGCTTTGCAGTTCTGATGTCTTTGAGCATTTCCCTGGCTTCGTTCAGGCCGCCCGCTCCCGGCATGTTCTTCAGCTTTTCGATCAGTGCTTCGGAGCGACGCAGGCCTACGTCGAGCGGGCTCGTGTCAGATGTTTGCTTAAGGGACTTGGTATTGAGCACCTGTTCGGCAGGGAAGCGATAGCCATCGGCCTTTATCCCGGCGATCTCGGCATACTTTTCTTCCCAATCTTTCCGAAGCACGTCCGGTTCCGGGCCGGTAACAGCTTCTGCTCCGCGTACTTCGGGTGTTGGTCCCGGTGGTCCCGCTGACTTTATCGCGCTGGGTCTCTTGCCCGTCACTTCGAATCTGGCGTCAACCCAGTCCGTGTGATCGTGAGCGTAATCGTTGCCGCCGGTGGTAACGATAAGGCTGAGAGTCTTTACTCCCGAAACGTCTACATCCACCTGCTTGGCGGCGGAGCCGCCGGTCATCACCCCGCTCTTCCAAAGGAGTTTCTTGTCTCCCTGGACTTTGAACTCGGCACTTCCTTTACCGCCGCTCTCCGCATCAATACCTACGAGTGCCGTGAAGCGCCTGGTACCACCATCAAGATTGATCCGGAATTCGCCTGGTGCGTGTGTGCCGATCCCGTGCTCGTAGGTGGTCTCTCCAATAGTCAGCTTCTTGCCGCCCACAGACATGTTCTTCCGTGTGGACCCCCATCCGGATGTAGAGAGTGCCACATCCATTTCGTCCAACCATACGGTCTGAGGCTCAGCGGCGTTGCCGCAGATAGTGAGAACCAGGAGCAAGGTGATGACTAAAGGTGCAGTTAGTTTTCTCATTGCAGTGTGTTCCTTTGTTTTTCTCTTCAAGAAAGAGGCTTGGCTCAGAAGATCCTTCGGGGACAATAGCGCAAAAGAGCCCTTTTTATCAATAGTTGTATCTGTCGCTGTTCGGCAAGAGTAGAGCCATCTGCGTTGTGAAACAGAACAACGGGGGCAGGGTGAAACGGGGGTACGAGGTTTTGTTTACCCCACAGCACAAGGGGTTAGGCGCTAGGCGTTAGT
>JASLPY010000530.1 GCA_030744755.1 Kiritimatiellia bacterium
CCCTTCAGCTTTCAAGTGGTGGAGTGGGTTGGTTTAGTTCTTTTTAAAGATTCCATCCTCTCCCTCTGGGACCGGGTTTGGTTCTTCCTTTCCATTTTCAGATAGCGAAACAAGCTTCAAGGTTGTTTTGTTAAACTTGATGCCGATTTTTGTTTTTGTATTTTTTGTCATACCTTCGCAGATTAACAAATCCCCTTTTACTACCCAAGAACCTAAAACATCATCGCCCTTGTCTGTTGATGCCTTTCCGATAAAGGAACCGTCGATTTTGAGTTCCAAATTAAGAGTAATACCTTGGATGGTAAGGTAGTAATTCCCTGAATAATTTGCTTCAGACCCATCAGCTTTCAATTCTTCACCCGTCTTGCCGCCGTGTTTGCGGAGGAGGTCGGCGGTTTCGGTAGTATCGAATGGGCTATTTGGCATAGTGGCCCGATCTAGCGGTGTTGTGCCATTATTAGTCTTCGCATTCACATTCGCACCTTTGGCGATTAACAGTTGG
>JASLPY010000531.1 GCA_030744755.1 Kiritimatiellia bacterium
TTCGGTTTTTCTCTGTCGAGACTTCGTCAATCCTGTTGGACTTATCCTTGTATACTGTGATCGGTAGTCCATCCTTGGTTTCGAGGCTGAGGACCGAGCCTCCTTCAAACCATGGGATCCCTATGTATTCAGAAACGTCCAACAACTTCACCTCGCCACCTGGGAATGGGAATGATTTGGTGTCATGGACAATAAAGTGGTGACCATTTACAAAATGTTGATATTCCGCTCCAATGAACAGGCCCACTAGAAAGACCCCTGCGAATGCTAACCATGGCTTTGTCCGCTTCTTGTTCATTGTATATTCCGAACGTCCACGTTGAGCAGCGTGGCTTCGCTAACGTTTCGTGTCATCGGCGCCGAAGGCGTCCGTTGCACACGCTGGTTAGGAGTCTCTCTCTTTGCTTATCAGTATATTGTCTTGACGATCATAATAGAGTGCGTATGTCTTGCGTCCGGTACGCCAAGTCATGGAACGCGGTGTATTCAGCCAGTTTCGC
>JASLPY010000053.1 GCA_030744755.1 Kiritimatiellia bacterium
GTATTGTTGTCGTTGTTTCCGCGGGAAACCAAGGCTCGGCCTGTAGTTCGATAGCAAGGATTCCGGGCGTTTATGATGCAGCCTTTACTATTGGGAGTACCGAATCCGGCGACAATATAGCTTCATACAGCGGCCGCGGGCCGATCACTGCGGATGGAAGTAACAGGCAGAAACCGGATGTTTCAGCGCCTGGCACGTCTGTCAGATCAAGCGTTCCCGGAACGGGTTATGGCTTAAAATCCGGCACGAGCATGGCCGCTCCGCATGTTGCAGGAACGGTTGCGCTGATCTTATCTGCCCATCCCGACCTGCGGGGACAGGTAGACCGAATTGAAACCCTAATAAAGCACACAGCGGTTCCATTCACCTCGACAGAAAACTGCGGGGACATACCCGGCAGCGAGATTCCGAATAATACGTTTGGTTGGGGCCGAATCGATGCCCTTGAGGCGGTAGGGGTGGGCGATTCGGACAGCGACAATATTCCAAACTGGTGGGAAATTATCTTTGGTTTGGATCACACAAACGGCCTGGACGCTGCAGACGACCCAGACGGTGATGGATTCAGCAATGAAGAGGAGTTCATTGCAAACACTGATCCGACGAATTCGGCATCTGCACTGCAGTTAACGGAAATAGCACTGACTGAAACGAATGTGGTGTTGTCCTGGGCAAGTAGTCAGGGTGGATTTCGTGGCGAGCAATTGTACGATGTCTACTCGAGTCAGGATCTAAATGATCCCGGCGGGGGATGGACATGTCTGGCCTCGAATGTTGCACCCACCGGTGTCGAAACGACGATAACCAATGACATATCAGGGCTCAATCCCGCGAAGGCATTCTTCAGAGTAGCAATCGCGGGTTCTTCCGCACGAGTTCATTCTGATGAAGAAGTCGAACGAGAAGGCGAATAGCGTCGATCGTGTGCCGCAGACAATCTCACTGCTTAACAGCTTTGACCGTATTCCTGAATTCGAAACGAAATGGCGGGCTCTCCGGAAACTTTATCTTTCCCTTGTTCACTATGAACTTAAAGATGATTTCCTTCCCGTAGAATACCTTCGGATCCCCTCCAGCGAAATCTTTTGAAAAATCCGAGCGCATGTTCTGCCCGGTCTGCCGCTTGCCGCCGATCGTGTACCGGAAGTACTCTTTGCCATCGGGCTGCAGCACTACGTACTGTAGGGTTGTGTCAGGGTTGATTTCGGGCATTGACCAGTAGAATGTCCAGAAGGTGAATCCCGAAGGGACAGGCCCCGCCGATTTAAACGTTACTTCGTCGGAGACTTCGGCGGCATACGCCAGAGCCACGAACAGAACCAGAATCACGACGGCTAGTAGTTTTCGCATCGTTTTCTCCTTTTAATGGACGGTATCAGACACGAAGCGAACCGCCCGTACCTGTCACTTAATCATCTCTTTTGTCAGCCCGGGGGCGAACAGCTCAATGCGTTCAATGAATGCCTTGGGGTCATTCGGGGTAAGATAAAGGCCCCAACGCTTGGTTTTTCGCGGCAGAACCAGTCCGTTTGACAAGCGCACACAAGGGTTGATAGAAGGCCAGCCTATCTTCGTGATGAACATTCCCTGCTGCCAGTACAGGGTCGTAAAATCCTCCCAGCGGGATACGTGGGTCCATGGCCCGTACTTCACGGTTATCCCTTTGCTATCAATAATATAGAACGTTGTGTAAAGGGGCCACAGGTAGAAGCATAGTATTCCGATGGAAAACACCATGATCGCGAAGAATCCAACTACCGCAGCGTCACCCACCTCTTCCTTGGGCAATTCTATTGCGGCGGGAATAAAAGCCACCAGCAGCAAACAGATGAGACCCAGGAAGAGAGACACCAATCCTATGCTTGGCGCAGGATGATCTACAAACCTCTGATTAATTGAGTCAGTCATCTCAAGAACTCGGGCGAACAAGTGCTGGGGACAGGCAACAAGATGGCAGATCTTCTCTGTAATGTCTATGACGGTGTTGTTTGAGAAGCTGGCGCGAGTAGCTCAAACAGAACTTCGGGCCAGATCTTCAGATTGCTAGCTTCCTATTTCTGGCATCTGTTGTTAGATTCCCGTCCCATGAACAAGACACTTGTTATTCTGGCTGCTGGCATTGGAAGTCGTTACGGCGGGTTGAAGCAAATGGATCCGGTCGGCCCCAGCGGAGAGTTCATCGTGGACTACTCAGTATTCGACGCTATTCGCGCCGGTTTTAACCGTGTGGTTTTCGTTATAAGGCGCGATATAGAAGATGCTTTTCGAATGGCAATAGGACGCCGTGTCGAGCCACATATCGATACGAAATATGTCTTCCAGGAGCTGGATGCCCTTCCGGAAGGGTATGCGGTGCCGGTTGGCCGTGAGAAACCATGGGGGACGGGGCATGCAATACTGGTTTGCCGAGATGCTGTTGATGGTCCCTTCGGCGTAGTTAATGCGGATGATTTCTATGGGCAAGACGCGTACGAGACAATGAGCCGGTTCATGGAGCGCTCCAGAGACAATGCAGGCGAGATGGGAATGATCGCCTTCAAATTGAGCAATACTCTGTCGGATCATGGAACCGTATCGCGCGGTGTCTGCAGGGTGTCTGCCGGCGGCAAACTTGAAACCGTCGTTGAATTAACGGCAATTGGGAAAACGGATGACAGTATTATCTGCTCGGGGGCATCGCTCAACGGCGACGAGCTGGCCTCGATGAACATGTGGGCATTCAAGCCCTGGCTGTTTGATTCCCTTGATGAGCAATTCAGAGAGTTTCTTGACTTGTCAAAAGAAGATCCTAAATCCGAATTTTTCATTCCGGATGTTGTCAACTGTCTCGTCGAAGAACGCAAGGCAACCGTTTCCGTTCTCTCCACAGACAGCCGTTGGTTTGGGGTAACCTATCCCGAAGATAAGGCTGGGGTGGTGCATGGTATCCGCCGGCTTATAGACACGGGCATATACCCCGAATCCCTCTGGAAGTAGATCGGCTCTCCGGGCTGAGATCCTCTAGAAAGCAGGCGAGGACGCCAGCTCTACTCCCCACCAGACCGCCGAAACGGCTTCAAAACAAACTCGGCCCCTTCCCGGCGAATTCCGTAGATCTCTTCCATGAGCCGCCCCAGCTTACCTTCCGGCCACCCCTTCTGCGAAAACCAGACAAGATAAGCCTCCGGCAGATCCAGAAGCCTCCGACCCTTATACTTGCCAAACGGCATCCGGTAATTAGCCAGCTCATACAACACCGCGGGATCAGGTTTGTCCACTTCAGCTCCTTGCTTGATACCAGGCGAACCAAGATTGCAGCATAATCCTACGAGGATGTCCACACCTGGCAACGCGGCATTCCAACTCAGTTACGGAGATAGCAGATTCTCCAGAAACTCCGACGGTAAAAGCACTTGAAACAAACTCAGATACGGTGATACAGTTCGCCACCTTCTGAAACAGACGGGGCGGTAGCTCAGTTGGTAGAGCACCACGTTCGCAACGTGGGGGTAGGGAGTTCGATCCTCCTCCGCTCCACCATCGTAAACCGGTGGTCATCAGCGACTTACAACGGAATTCGAGACAACCCTCGTTCCTCCAAAATGCACAAGTGGCATATTTAGTGGCATATTTTGACCCGATTTCTGCCCGAAGGGTCAAAAAACTCATGCGTGGCCAAACTCGAAGGTCGAGGCATTGTTTTCAGGGGTGTGCGACTGTCTGAGCGTCAGATTCTGGGCGAAAACTCGTCCGGGAATGGGCAGGGCAGCAGTGATTTCGCAGGAATTGGCAATGCTGAACACATTTCACCCATAGGGCAGAGATGAAGACAATAACACTGGCGGAGCCCGTCAGGCGGCTTCCCGATGGTAGAAGTTCAGCAGCCCTCCGAGACGCTCCGACTTGAGGGCCTTCCCGGTTCCTTTAAGGCGCTCATCAGGAAAGGGGATCATGTTGCCGATTCCCTGGTGATTCCTTTCGGCGTGGTAATGGGCGGCATACTCCTTGATGACATACCTCAGCGACCTCTCGCCGAAAAGGATCATCCGGTCGAGGCACTCGTCCTTGATGGAGCGCACAAACCTCTCTGCATAAGCGTTGAGGTTGGGCGACTTCGGAGGGAGCCGCACGGGTTGTATTCCTGAAGCAACTAGTAGATCGTCGAATCCTCGGGAGAACTTGCTGTCCCGGTCGTGGATCAGGTAGCGGGCACCCGGCATCTCGGAGTCATATCCGGTCACGTTTCTCAGAACCTGCTTCATCCACTGCTCGTTCGGTGCCTCGGTCAGGCCTCCGATGGCGACGCGGCGGGTCTTAACGTGAATGAAGAAAAGGACGTAGAAAGTCGTCAGTCCCGTCTTGGTCCAGATCTCGGCGGTGAAGAAGTCCGTGGCCCACAGCACTTCCTTGTGCTGCCTGATGAAGCTCGACCACGTCGTGTTCTTCTTCCTGTCGTCTGAAGGTGCGATGCCGTTGCGTTTCAGAATGTTGCCCACGGTCTGGTCCGAGATCCGATGCCCGAGATTCTCCATGGCGCCCGCGATTCTGTCGTAGCCCCAGGAGGGGTTCTCCCGTGCCATCGCCAGCACAAGGCTCTCAATCTCTGGTGTGACGGGTGGCCGTCCGTGCTTCTTGCGGTTTCTTGAACCATCAAACTTCTTCGCGATCAGCTTCCTGTGCCATTTCAGGATGCTTTCCGGCTTCACGATTGTGACGGTGCCGGCCATGAGTTTGCCTAGGAGCACGGCCTTTTCTGCGAGGATCTTCCGTTCCGGGTCCGTGAGCTTCAGCCTCTTGTCGAGCTGATTCCGGAGGACACGGTTCTCTTCTATGAGATATTCTATCCGGGCCAGCAGGGATTCCTCGATCTCACCGGTCACACACGCCAACATCCTCTTCCACTGCATTTGCATTCTCCCTGTGTCATGGCAAATCGAGGAGGTTACAGTGTACGGCGGAAAGTGGCGATACGCGCTGGCGGTGAGTGCCTTACAGATTCCGGACGACTTTTTTGACCCTACGGGATCATCGAGGAGAACTCTGGACGGAACATGGTCTTTTGTTGCTGGCTCGCCGCCGCAGTAGACGCAACACTCAGTCGCCAGCCGATGATCGACATGCAAATGTCTGGGATCCATGTGACTGTTCCTTCTTTTCAACTCCCGTCACTGGGGCCGCAGGGCGGCGGCGAAGGCAACAAGCTCTCGATCTCTTTCAAGTTCTGATCCCACCATGCCATGGCATCGGATATCATGTCCCTAACGTCCTCTCCCTCGTACGGCCCCCCAGTGAGGGGACAGAACATGATATCCTGCAAGGCATGGATGCTAGCGTCGCCGCCCGAGACGGCCAGCAAGGTCTGATCCTCCGTGTCCGAGCGGAACTCGTACTCCTTCAGGACAAGGTTTCGCTCGGCCTCGATAAACCCATGGTAGATCCGGTTCGTTCTTTCGTCCTTCTTGATGCGTTGCCACTGGTGGCGGACGGCATCGCGGATCGAGGGGATCTGACAGCTGTCTATCTTGTCCAGAACTTGCCCGACGGACCTGCACAGCGCCAGCGAGGCGACCAGCAGGATTCTGAAACGCTGTGGGTCCGTCTCCATCTCAAGCAACTCGTATGCCCTCTGGCAGTCGAGAAGCACCTGTCTCGCTCGAAGCATAATCTTCATTCTCCAACAGCCGGTTAATTTGAAAGAAGGGGTCCCCGTACCTGTAATCGAGACCGTACCGTCTCATCATCCCGGCATGCGCAGCGGCCTCCCCATCGACGAAGCTGCTGTTCGCCATGAGTGTCGCCGTCCGTATATCGGAGGAACTCGTACTTGTCCGTGGCGGCAAGTGAAACCCAGAAGACCCTATCGCCAATCCGTTTCTTGCTCATGGCTTCCCCTGCTCCCTTGCCTGACGGATCATGTCTTCAAAGCTGGTTTCACCACTGGTCTTGCCCTCGGAATTGAACCACTCACAATGTCCGTCCAAGAAGAGGATGTTGGCCCCGTCTCCACCATGGTTCTTCGGATGGCAATACATGACAATCGTGTTCGGTGCGTTGGTCTCCGACAGTCCGACAACATAGGCATAGTCAGTCCACTCATCGACAGTCCCTATCGGGCCGGGTTCGTTGCCGAACGTCGGACAGATGAACATTGAGGCTTGATCAGCCATGTAGTTTCGGATGTCAACGAATCTGGGTGGAAATGCTTTGCCATGATCTGCGGCATACATCTTTATCCCCAACCCAATCTGCTTCAGGTTGTTTGCACAGGAAATGCGGGGAAGTCGCTCTCTACTGCAAGCAATGGCGGGAAGCAAGAAATAGAGGACAACAACACCAAGAACCAACAGCCCTGCCAATCCAAACAGACATCTTCGCACACCCTTGCCCATCACGCATCCTCCCTCCGACAAAGTTATACGCCGACAAAGATGGGGAATCCAGAAGGGAAATGGTTGCGGACGGTTCTAAGGGCGTCTGCCAACATCTGTCTGTAATCCGTATGTGCCCAGCTATCGGGCATTTCCTGACCCCCAAAATGGTGGAATCCCCGATACGCATATTGATCACCAAATGCTATTCTTCCAAGTAGAAGACGTTATCAATGTTCTGCGGTTCGCATTTCGGTGGGCTTCGTGGATATGCATGACTGAGGCGTTTTCATCGGATCTGACCGTAGGACAACTGGTGCGACCCTATTCTCATCCGGTGAAAGACCATATACGAAAAGGGGTGCTTCGATGGCAAGGCGACTGCGTCGGTTCGGATTGCTGTTTATTGGGTGCGTAATACCGGTCGGAGTTCTTCTCCTGTTAATTGTCATGCCGCTCGCCCAGGCAAGGAAAGCCGCCGAAGCCGCCGCCGATATGGAGTACAGGGTCAGCCTGTACCAATCCATGATGGAACGCAGGGTTGCCAACGAACAGGATCTCAACGACGAGATGCTTCTGGATTACCTACGATATGCGGTTCTGATGGTACCGGGAGAGGACTTCACCATGGCTTTTCATGGAGGGGTAATTCCTTACGAGAGCTTCAGCTTTCCGAAATCTATTCTCGATGAACTTACCCGAACCGAGCTCACCGGCGTTCCAACGTACTCCATAATCATGTGGATTGATCCCGTGACCTGGGAAACCGTTATCTTCGATGCGGCAAACGAGAAGGAAGTCATCCGTATCCAGCCCGACGGCAACTTCAACCCCATGAACCTGGTAACGGAGGTATGGGGAGACAGTGTCCTGATAGGAGCCAACAGCCAGGAGATCCTTGCCTCTCATTCCCCTTCGAGAATGTGGATGCAGTACGACCTGATGGATTCCAAGGACATTTCGGAACTCGTGATCCGATGGTCGGTCACCTCGAAGAAGCGCTCTTCCCTTCTTCCCGCCAGTCCCGTCGCCCGTAGTTCATCCCGCTCAATGAAAAGCAGTTCCTCGGATTTCGAGATTACGGCTATAACCAATACTGCATCGGGCATGGAACTAAGCATCCAGCTTCCGACCGCCTGGCCTTCCACTAACGATGTGGACATCTTCGGAACGGATGATCTTATATCCCACTGGTGGGATCTTTTGGCCACAACCAACGGCAGCAACACGATTGCCTGGACGGATTCCACTAGCACCAACGACTCGGTAATCACAAGATACTACAACGTCGGCGACGGCGAAACGGATTCGGACTCAGACGGCTATACCGACGCCAGGGAAGAACTGATGTATCACAGCGATCCCGATGACGAAGACAGCTTTCCGGTAACGGTCAGCGGCTCGGTCGTACATACCAATACGCCTCAGAGCGGATCCCTCTATGTTGTGGCGGTGACTGCATCCAACTCATGGGACTTGGGCAGGTCAACGAAACTGTCCTCAACGGGCAGTTACAGCGTCGTCGGCATCCCCAACCAGGACAGCTACTACATAAAGGCATGGCGGGACTGGCATGCAAACGGCGAAGTCGATGACTGGGAGGCAACCGGTACCTCGACGAACTCCCCGATCTACCTTACGAACAGTATAAGCAATGTTGTTGTTACGCTAACCGACCCACCCGTCGGGATTGCGGGTACTCTGAGCTACACTGGCCGCCAGTCAGGGGTTTGCCGTACGATTGCGGTTGCGACCTCAAACTCCTGGTCGACGAACAGCAGCGACGAGCTCGCAACTCCCGGCGATTTCTATATCAGCGGCCTTTCCCAGACGGATTACTGGGTGAAGGCATGGATAGACGCCGACAGCGACGGAGTGTTCGATACCAACAGCGAGGCCTCCGGCACATGGCCGAGCAACCCGATAGAGTTGTCAAACAGCGTATGGGGCGTAGATTTCCAGCTTACCGATGTTGACGATGATGCCGACGGCATGCCCGACTGGTGGGAAATCAAGAACTTCGGGAACACCAATCAGTCCGATTCCGGGGATTATGACAGCGACACGATGCCCAACGGCTGGGAGTACACCTGGAACTTCTGCCCCACCAATGCTGCCGATGCCATGGAGGACATTGACGGGGACGGCTACTTCAATGTTTACGAATACCACCATGAAAGTAATCCGTGGAACAGCGATGCGATTCCGAGTATCGGCGGAGGCGGTGGCGGCGGGGCGCCTGATCCGACTGTAACAGTTGTCACCAACGGAGGAACGACAATCCAAGCGGCTTTGGACCAGTCAACCAATGATTATGACATCGTTTTGGTCGAAGCGGGCACGCATTCCATCACCAATGACATAGACTTTCCGACCAACATTGTCCTTCTCATTGCCGAAGACGGGGCTTCCGCAACGACCATAGAATCCGATGGGAATGTAAGGGTTATTGAATTCAACGATCCCGTTACATCTCATACCGCGATAAACGGGTTTACCATAACTGGCGGACAGGCAGTGAAAGGTGGTGGTATTCGATTGAAGGAAGACGCCAGCCCGACAATCGTTTACTGCGTTGTATCGAACAACACAGCAACTGAAGATGGAGGCGGCATTTGGTGCGACAACGCTTCGCCCGACATCAGGAATTGCACTTTTGCTGACAATCAGGCCTACGACGACGGCGGAGGTGCGTATTGCCAGGACGGGGGAACTCCGAAGTTCACATCCTGCTATTTCATCGACAACCTGGCCAAGGACAACGGCGGAGGCATGTGCTTCAAGGATTTCTCAACAGGAACGGTCGCCACATGCACCATTGATGGCAACACCGCCTATGACCATGGAGGAGGTATTTACTGCCAGACTTCGTCGCCCTCAATCTCAGGCAGCCTTATTACGGACAATACGGCCGTGGACGGCGGCGGGATAGGATGCAAATCTTCGCAGGCAAGCGTAGTTGGGTGCATGATAAGCGGCAACTGGGCTCATGTCGACGGAGGAGGAATAAGGGCGAAGGACTCCCAGCCGGTCTTGCGAAGCACCGTCATAGCCAGAAACAAGGCCTTCGGGCATGGGGGAGGCGTCCAGGCCAAGGGAAGCCTGTCCGTCTTCACCCTTGAGAATTACACCATTGCCGACAACGAGTCCGAACAGTCGGGAGGGGGTTTGTCGGTCACCGACTCGGCGGCGGTCACCAACAGCAACTGCATCATATGGGGTAATTTGCCTCAGCAGCTATCAGGAACGGTTACATCTCTTTACTCATGCATTCAGGGCGGAGCGTCGGGAACCGGGATAGTGACGAATGATCCTTCGCTTACGCCCGTTTATTGTTCTCTTCGGGACGGATCTTCCTGCACCAACGTCGGCACGAACGCTGTCTGGATGACCGGGGCGTTCGACTTTGACGGAGAAGCCAGGATAGGCGACAGCATCGTCGACATAGGGGCTGACGAGTTGTATGATTCCGATGATGACGGGATGGGGGATGCATGGGAGTTACTCGCTTTCGGGAGCCTTGATATGGACGGAACCGCAGACAGCGACGGTGACGAACTGAGTGATGCGGACGAGTACGCTTGGGACGCTGATCCTTTGGATGCCGACACGGACGATGATGGGGTGGGCGATGGAGCGGAAGTGGCGGGGGGAACTTCGCCGACCGAAGCTGATGACCCAGATCTGCTTACGCTTACGTTCTGCGTGGGAGATCCGAGTGGCAGCGGATCCGAAACTTATGAAATCAGCTTCAGCAACGACTTCGAAACGGTGATCGAAATGAATATGGTTACCGGAATGGTACAGACCTACGAACATGCCTTCCTGAAAGGCATGATCTACACCAACCGCGTAGATCACGGGGATACGGACGGGACTTCGGACTGCGGGACGAGTCCGGACTATGATTATAGCGCTAGGATCGAGGATCTGCCGGTGTCGACCAACGAAGCGTGGACATCAGGACCAGGCTTCATGATTCATGACCCGGACAGGATACTGGGAACTCATTATACAGCGGACTGCACAAGCGACTTCGCAGCAACCAACGGCTCCGGTTATGCCATCTTGTATGTTCTCCTGACAGATTTGGATGTGGACATCGACGGGGACGGCAATTTCGACGAGTTGGGGGACGACATTGCCGAAGATGATGCTCCCGGGAAACTGGTATGCGTCAACTGGGATGATGACAACACCAACTCTACTGCGGACTACCTTGACAGCACCTACGACACCAATGAGAACGATCTGGTGGCGATGCGCCTGGATATTGGGCCGGCGAGCCTCGACATAGGAACGGTTGTTCTGGAGATCACCGAAGGAACGAACTTCATCAGCGTCTGGACAAACAGGTTCAAAGGCGGATCGCCGTTGATAGGCGTAGGAGCATCGTCATCCACTAACTGGACGGTCGGTTCGGGAGGGGACATTACGGATCTCGGGGACTTCCCCTATACCAACCTGTGGGTCGAGGGCATAACGAACAGTTCCGAGGCGGGAGATGTTGAGGTCGTACTCAGTTACGAAAGCACGAACGGACTGGCCTGCTCCAGTGACTCAGTCAGGTTTACTGTTATCAACCCGAGACTTGTCCCCAACTATGATCGGGATGACGCTATAGACTCCGATGATGAGAATCGGCTCGCAACAAACGAGACGTTCCACTTTTGGATCAATAACGATGACGAAAGCAGTGTCGATTCCGGCAACGACATCCCAGGGGACGGTTCGGCTGATTCTGGGAACTACAGCGTGGATAGCGTTCGGGACCTCATCGACTTCTTTCCCGTATGGAATGATCTAAAGGACACGTTATCCGTTCTCAGCACAAATGATTACGATTACCTTCTGAAACACGAAAGTGGTGCAATGAAAGCGTTCGCTTGTAACGCGCTGCCGATCAGCAGCAGTCCAGACCTTAAGCCAGATTCACATCTTTACTCGACGAATTTCGGCGATGCCTACGGAACATTCAGTGTTGGGCAAGTCACGCCCTCGGGGCTAGCCATGCCGCCTGGCTTCCTGAACGAGATCCTTAGCAATGATCGCGGTATCGTGTACCTCGAAGGCTGTTCGACAAACACAAACCCGCTTGTGCTGGAAATCCGTCGCAAGACGGATAGCATGACACTCTGCGAGGTAGAGATGCCTGTAAGCCTGTCGGGTGTAGAGAATATGTATCGTCACATCAACCTTCGGCCGAGTGGCGGTCTTGACTCTTCAACGAATGAACCCCCTAATTATCCGGATTCACTGTGCAACAGCAAGAACCTGTTCTTTCTCCACGGGTTCAATGCCGATGGCGACGACGCTCGGGGATGGCACGCTGAGATATTCAAGCGTCTGTACTGGTCGGGATCGAATGCGAGATTCTGGGGGGTTACATGGAGGGGAGACGAAGGATCGTCTATAAACTACCAGGAGAATGTGTGGAATGCATTCTTGACGGCGTCAAACCTTGCCGTTGAAGTCGGTGGCGTATCGGGAACAAACAATGTGGTGGCCCACAGCTTGGGGAACATGGTTGTTTCTAGTGCGATTGAGGATCATGGCTTATCTGTTAGCAACTACTTCATGCTGAATGCTGCGGTTGCTACAGAATGCTACGATCCTGCCCAATTCTCAACAAACAACTACATGGCCCATGATGACTGGGATGGATACCATCCCAGGACATGGTGTTCAAAATGGTTCGAACTCTTCTCTAGCCCTGATGATCGAGCAGAACTGTCATGGCAAGATCGTTTCCCTTCCGCAGTCGCCGTGGGACTCAACCTGTATTCGTCTGGTGATGAGGTACTCGAAATCTACCCAGGAACACCAGGACCGTTTTCTGGCGGAATCTGGCACCTGGAACGATATGCTTGGCATAAGCAGGAGACCCTAAAAGGTCGGACGCTTGTTGGGGGAATTCCAGTACCTGGCGGGACATCATGGGCCGGATGGGGGTTCAGCGAGGAATACACCATGGCCGAAGCGAACGACGCGACGGAGGCCAACCTGAGGACCAACACTGTCTTTCGCCAGGAGCCAAGCACGATGTTCTCATCGAACATTCTGACAGAAGCTGTGAATGGTATCCTGGCACAAGGAGTTCCGGCGCTGTCTTATCCGGCAGCCGTAACCAACATCAGTCTTGCTGGATTCTACAATTTCGATGCCGAAGATAACCAACCCAACGGTTGGGGACGAAGTGGTGGGACATATGATACTCGTTGGTTGCATAATGATCTGAAGAATATGGCCTATCTCTATACTTATTCACTCTTCGATAGAATTGTGTCGGAAGGAGCATTGGAATGAGGAACATCACTGGCATTTCCCAAAGGGTGGCGTTACTGTTTGTCTCTGTCTTCGCATGTACCGTTTATGCCGCTTCGCCTGAACTCGATAAAGCGAAGAGCGACGGAGCTGAAGGAAGAGTCACAATTCGAGTTGTCAACTCACAGGCATTGCCGGTGAAAGGGGCACATATCAGCGCTGGTTTCTATAAGCCAAAGAGAAGCAATGCCGTGATAGAAGGGCAGACGGATACGAACGGCGTGTTTGTCGCGACAGGCAAATCGACCTCTGACATGCGCTATACGATTACCAAGCGGGGTTTTTACAAGACGAGCTCAACCTACAATTTCTATCGCCACAGAGGATCACCGCCCGTAGTCAACGGTCGATGGCAACCGTGGAACCCCCTTGTGCCTGTTCTGCTGAAAGAGAAGAAGAACCCAATTTCGATGCATGCACGGAGCGTAGATACCGTGATCCCTGCTCTTGATCTCCCTTTGGGGTTTGACGCTGAGAAGGGTGATTGGGTCACTCCATATGGTCAGGGAACGGTGTCGGATTTCGTCTTCACATACAGCTCGGAGGTTCAGAATCCTTGGACGTTCTCAAAGACCCTTGCCATTGCATGTACTGGCGAGATGGATGGGATCCAACAGGTTGCATTGAATGTCACCAGTGATTTGGGATCAGAACACCAAGCTCCTCAGGAAGGGTATCAAAAAGAGTTTGCGCTTTCCTATATGCGTACCCGCAAGAAGGTTTTGGAAGAAAATGCGCTAAAGGCTAATCAGTATTTGGCCTTTCGAGTGCGGACGGTTCTGGACGAGAATGGCAAGATTGTCAGCGCATATTACGGGAAGCTCTATCCACCTTTGAAATATGGCCTTATGGGCAAAGAACATCGACTGATGTTTACATGCTACTTCAATCCAGAAGGTACGCGGAACATCGAATTTGATCCTGAAAAGAACCTCTCTGCTCCTCTCACCAGAAAAGAGAGAGCATGGAGGCCATAGGATCATTCGTCATCATGGGAACAAGATGAATGGACCCTCACAACCCCATCAGCATCAGGACGCATCGCAGAACCAGCCCCAGCTCCCAGCAGCATTGCTTTGACCCTGCGGCGTTCTTCACCCCGGTTCTTCAACCCTAAGTATTGCCTTGTGATAGAGTGCTAACTAGCGTAGGAGGAGACCATGATTGCGATACAAAAAGGAATGGCAATGGCCCTTTTGGCTGTAGGGATCGTTCTTGCATCCCTGAGCAACGCACAACAGGAAGACCAAGCTGAGATGGAAAGAGATGAAGGCCTTCCAACCAAGAAGCAAGTCGTCCAGCTTCTCTTTCCGTGTAGTTTTGATATGCCTTCCAAACAAGAGGTCGAGAACATGAATCGTGTAATGTCATTCGGCTCACCCGTTCTTCCTGTCCTTGGTGCCATCCTAGCAGAGCGGGACGACCCGCTTGACGTGAATCGTGTCCTGGACGTTGCCTCACGCATTGATGGAGACAAAACTCCCCTCCTAAGGGAATTGCCTGCCCTTCTCAAGATGCCTCACTGGCGGATAAAGGTCAATGCGATCAAAGCACTCCAGAGATGGGGGGATGTGGATGACTGCAAGTACATCCTTCCACTGGTATCGACAGAGGAAGAGCGTGTCCGCCTTCACGCGCTTCGGGCGCTAGGGCAGTTGGGTAATCTCAGTGTTGCATCCGAGCTGGAAAAGGTACTGACTCACCATAAGACCCTGGTCTCTGCAGAGAAACAGAAGACTGATTCCACTCTCAAATATGGGTACCGTGCTCTCAGCAACATTGTTGAGCGGACAGCTACACAGCACTTAGAGCAGACACCTGACTCAAGTGAAGACAAATAGCAGAAGCGGCTTAACGGTAAGCGTCCGGGGATGCACCTCATTTGCAGATTGCAGCATGCACCTTTTATCACATCCCCTTGTCCATGCCCCTTTCCGTACAGAAACACAAGTGGCAAAAAAGTGGCAACTTTTGACCCTCGAAACGGCGAAAACGGGAAATATGCGAATTCTGATAAGCTGCACAAGCTGTTGATACTGTTGTAATTAGGCTCATATCAACGACTTACACACAATGCCTGTCCTGCCTTCACACGGTAGAAGTCACAGGTTCGAGTCCTGTATCGCCCACCATATAACCTGTTCATAATAAGCGACTTACGCAATCCTGCGAGTCGCTCTTTTTGTGCCCGAATTCCCAAGTGGCAAATCTAGTGGCAACTTTTGACCCGAATTCTGCCATGGGGGGGATTTTCCGGTAGGGAAAATGGACAGGAATGGGCGACAGGAAAGCAACGATCTGTTTCCGCTTGGACTTGCCTTGAATCCATTTCTCTTCCCCGCTAACCTGCCTCTGATAGCAGTAGAGGTAAAGGGGCGAACATGAAGATACGAAATCCGTCCGTAGGAATAGCCTGTCTGTTCATTTGCTTGTTTGCCCTTCTTTGGACAGGCTGTTCCGAGAGGACTGAAATCGACTTGCAGAGAACTGAACTTGACCTTGCAGAGAATCTGAAGCTTCAAGAGGTCTATTGTGCAGGCAGCGACCTGACGGAGCTTAGCCTATCAGCGAACACGAATCTGACTTCGCTTCAGTGTTTTGGCAACGACCTGACGGAGCTTGACCTGTCCGCAAACACGAACCTGGTTTTGCTCAACTGCGACAACAACAATCTGACCGAACTCGACCTATCAGCAAACACGAACCTGACTAAACTCATCTGCTGCAACAACAAGCTAACCGAACTCGATCTGTCAGAGAATCCGAAGCTTGAAGTGGTTGATTGCTGCAATAACAAGCTGACCGAGCTTGACCTGTCAGAGAATCCGAACCTGACTGAACTCGACTGCTACGACAACAATCTGACCGAACTTGACCTGTCAGCAAACAAGGAACTGACTTGGCTTGACTGTGACAACAACAAGCTGTCCATACTTGACCTGTCAGCAACCCCAAAGCTGATTTTGCTCTACTGCTACAACAACAACCTGACTGAACTCGACCTGTCAGAGAATCCAAACCTGACTGAACTCCGCTGCAAAGAGAACAACCTGACTGAACTCGACTTGTCAGAGAATCCGAAGCTTGAATGGGTTTATTGCGGGAAGAATCCCATCAAGGAAATCATCGTAGCGGATACAAACAACCTGCCCCGTGTCTTCCACTACGATGGCAACCCAATCATTCGGGAGCCGTAGATCGTCACTATCCCACCACCTTCGCCAACCTTTCCCCAACCATCCCAACCGCCTTCAAATGGCTCTCAAAAGTATTGCTGACGTAACGCTCAAGTGTCCTCGTCTGCGAATGGCCCATCAATCTTGCCAAGAGAGCCTCGGGTGGTAAATCCGTGGTAAATTTCCGCCCTCACTTCGAGCAAAACGAGGATTATGAGGATTCTGATAAGCTGCACAAACCCTTACATCCGTTGTAATTAGGCTCATATCAACGACTTACACACAATGCCTGTCCTACCTTCGCAACGTGGGGGTCGGCGGTTCGAACCCGCTCCGCTCCACCACCTAACACGTTGGACAACAAGCGGTTACGACGACAGAATGACGCTCCCCATTCTTCCGTGTTTTCCATGGTGGTAAATTTCAGCCAGAATTCCTCCGCCATGCATGAGAAATGAGTCTCGCTCAAGATCAGGGATGAGGACGTGAGAGATGCGGAAAAAGGCGAACAAGGGCGGCAATTCGAACCCCTTCCCTCTAGCGACAGTACTTCCATCGTTGGCACAGGATCACTGCGGCTTGGAGACTGGCACCTGCGCATGGATCTGCTACTATTCGCTTGAGACGTTTGGGCGGCTTCGGTATGGGGAAGGTATTTTTGTTGAAGCCGTCACCCGTGAAGAGATTGTGCATCGGACACCAAGGAGGCAATAATGAAGGTCACCCGTCGCAGTTTCATGAAAGCAGCTACCGTCGCGGGATTCCCGATGATCATACCAGCCTCCGTGCTTGGCAAGAACGCGCCGTCCAATCGCATTACGCTTGGCTGCATCGGTATGGGGGGCCAGGGCACACACGCCAATCTTCGCTCGTTCCTCAATTGCGATGATGCTCATGTACTGTCTGTCTGTGACGTTTGGGACCATAAGACCCACGCTGCCCGGAAGATGGTTGAAAAAACATACAAAACGACCGGGTGCAAAGGGACGTCCGACTTGCGTGAGATCATTGCCGACTCATCCATTGACGCCGTAGTCATATCAACTCCAGATCACTGGCACGTGCCCATATCCCTGATGGCGTTGAAAGCCGGCAAGGACGTGTTCTGCGAGAAACCGACAATGACGATAGCGGAAGGACGGGAGCTGCTCGACCTGGTTAACGAACGAAAGGCCGTATTCCAGATGGGCATGGAGGATCGGTCCGTCCCTCACTATCACAAGATGGTGGAGTGGTTACGCAACGGTGCGATAGGCGAGCTGGAACGCGTTGACCTGCAACTGCCCGAGGGGAAAATCCTGCCCGAAGAGGAAGAGATCGCGGTGCCGAAAGAACTGAACTACGAGCTGTTCGTCGGCCCCGCGCCGTTTGTGCCATACACCAAGAACCGCACCCGCCAGATAGACTGGCGCATGATTCGGAACTTCGGCAACGGCACGCTGGTGGACTGGGGTTCGCATCAGATGGACACGGCTCAACTCGCGGTGAATGATCCGAACGTATGTCCCATAGAAGTGGAAGCCACGGGCAACGTACCGGAAGGCAAGAGGACCAACGTGCCGGTGACCTTCGACGTAAAGTACAGGTACACAAACGGTAAGGAAGTGCGCATTACATCCGGCGGCACGGGAATTCGGCTTACGGGAACCAAGGGATGGGTCGGCAACGACAGCTGGCGTGGCCAACTCAAGGCAAGCGACGAGAAGATTCTGCACACGAAATACAGCCCGGAGACCTCGAAGCATTGGCAGCGTCCAGCGGGTGAGCAACGCAATTTCATTGATTGCGTCAAGTCGCGCAAGCCGACCACCTACCGGGCCGACACCATGCATAAGCTGCACGTCTCCCTGCATATGGGCAATATCGCCATCTACCTGGGGCGCAAGCTCAAATGGAATCCTGCCAAGGAGGAATTCATCAACGACGATGAAGCCAATGCCATGCGCGGTCGCAAGAACAGAGAGTGGAATACCTGATCTTGGAGGGCCTCTGAGAGGACGAAATCCACATTCCATGGGCATGGTCCATCTCGCTTGCCAGGCCGTAGCCTTGGCGGAGGACGGTAGCGATGGACCTACCTGGAGGCGCTGGTTGCTAGATCCTGGAGCGTCGATTCTGCCCCGGCAGACACTACACGGATTTCCTCAGACCAGGTTCTCTATGCTGGTCTTTCCCGGTACCGGCACGAGGTATTGACCGTCGGGGCCGAGTTTAGAGGGGGCTTCCATCTCAAACGAGCAGGCCTTCGGCTCGGGGCCGTAGCGGAAGTTCGTGTGCGTGATGTAGTCACGCTTGTAACGCCGGCCGGTGTAACAGGCAACCTGTCCGAGGATGCAAGTCAGCGTGCTCTCGGCGGCGTAGTTACCGTTGTTGATGTGCTCCCCCTCGCGAATGGCTTTTGAGAGAGCAACCTGCACCTCGCTGTGCCAGTTGGTGCGCTTGCCCTGGTAACTCCATAGTTCCTTCCCATCCAGATCCACCAGCCGGTAGTGTTCCATTCGACCCTTGGAGCCGAAGAGGAACTCCTGCACGCCGCCCGAACAACCGGCCTGCTGCGTGCAGGCGGCATATGTCTGCATACCGTTGTCGTACTCGTAGAAGACCACGTTATGGTCGAACTGGTCCCCGTACTGGTAGCCGAAGCTGGCGGACCGCCCCCCAAAACCGCGTGCACGGACGGGTTGCACTTCGCCAAGGAACATCGCAATGCGGTCCATATTGTGCACCAGCGACTGCGGCACGTCATCGCCGCTGAGCCACTTGAAATGGTACCAGTTGCGAAACTGGTAGCGGGTTTCGCTGTCGCTTTCCTGTTTCGTACGGACCACGTACGGAGCCCGCAGGAAATTGCCGCGGGCGGCAAGGATGTCGCCGATCATTCCGTCCTGGATACGTTTGGCCAGTTCTTGAAGCATAGGCGAGTAACGACTCATCAGCCCCGAGGCATAACAGAGTTTTTTCTCATCGGCCAGTTGTGTGGCCTGACGTAGGACGGCAACCCCAGATGCGTCAATGGCGTGGGGCTTCTCACAGAAAACGTGTTTTCCCGCCTCCAGGGCCGCCAGCGTGTACATCGGATGAAATTTCGATGCGCAGGCGATCAGGATGACATCGGCATCGCTGTCGATCACATGGCGCCACGCGTCGAGTCCGACAAACCGATGATCGTCATCGACCCTGACCTGTTCCTTGCGTTGGGTCTGCAGGTTTTTCAGACTCCCATCCAGGCGCTCCGGAAAAATGTCTGCCATGGCGACCAGCTGATTTCCCTTGTTCGCTCCGAGGAACTGGGCGGCTGCGCCGGTCCCGCGCCCCCCGCACCCGATCAGACCGACCTTGAGTGTATCTGATCCCTGTGCGTGGACCGTCCGCTGCAGGGCTACTGCGGCTGCCGTGCTGCCCGCTACCGCGGCTGAGGTCCGAAGGAAATCCCTGCGGGTTACTGTGTCCATCGATGCATGCGTGCGGCTTGATGAGATCATTACTGGTTTGCCTTTCGATTTGAAGCTGATGAAAATTCCCCTTCTCGGCAACTCGCCTTCGATCGGTCTGAAGATGCCTCTGACCGTTGGAGAGCGTAGAAGATCCCTGTCCCCGGGTCAAGATTCGGGATGGCGGGGTGGTTCAGGAACCCGCCCGCCGCCCGCCTACATCGCTGCACGAAGTGCTGCGGGCAGATGCTACAGCGTTGTGCTGAGCAACTGGGCTTGAGTCTTCCCGCATATCGATAGGGACGGAGACGGCACAGCAACCGCTGAGCCATCTGCGTTGTGAAGCAGATCAACGGGGGCAGGGTGAAACGGGGGTACGAGGTATTGTTTACCCCACAGCATAAGGGGTGAGGCGCTAGGTGTTAGTAGCTAGGATTCTGGGACAGCGCAAATCGCCCCACGGTTCTGAGTGGGATACGAGGCACGCATCGCTACGCGGACGGCGGACTTTTCCCGCTAACGCCTAGCGCCTAACCACTGCGTTCTGCGCTCAGAGCGCAGAACGCTCACCGCGGCAAGGTCCTTGCCAACTCGTGGCCGGTCATGCGATGTTGTCTGAGAGAGAAAACACGGGAGAATACCTATGAGGATAAATCAGTCTGTCGTTGTGTTCATTGCCTCTGCAGTGATGATTTCGTATTGCGTGCCGCCGTCACCGGCTGCGCCTCCCGTGAGAAAGACCAACCCGGATTTCACCCAGGGCGGCAAGACCGACGGCAGCCACGATTGGACGCTGGGGCCCACCGGTGCGCGGGGCTGGATTCACTCATGGAAACACACTGCTGATGCACGTCAGATCCTGGTTACCAAGGTGGCCGAAGACTCACCCGCCGCCGGCGTCCTGGAGGTCGGTGATGTGATTCTCGGCGTCTGGAATGAGCCCTTCAGTGGTGATGCACGCATCCAGTTCGCCCGCGCCGTCATGCGGGCCGAGCAGGAAGCGTCGCGTGGCGTTCTCCCGCTCGTGCGCTGGCGCGCGGGCCGGACCGCGACTGTCGCAATCAAGCTCCCGGTAATGGGAACCTACAGTGCCACCGCACCTTATGACTGCCTGAAGACGGCAAAGGTCTTTCAACGCGGCTGTGAGTCAATCGCGAAGAGGGGCTTGAACAACATCTCGATCCCGAACAGCATCAACGCTCTTACGCTGCTGGCCAGCGGCAAGCCGGAATACCAGACCATGCTCGCCGACTACGCCGAAATGGTGGCCCACCTCCGATTGGAAGCCATGGCAACCTGGCACTACGGCTACGCGACCATGTTTCTGGCCGAGTATGTCATGGCTACCGGCGACGACTCGGTCATGCCCGGGCTCAAGCGGCTGGCGCTCGAAGCGGCCCGCGGCCAGAGCATTGTGGGTACCTGGGGGCACACATTCGCGCTGCCGGACGGTAGAGTCGGCGGATACGGCTGCATGAACCAGCCGGGCATTTCTCTGGCAGTCTCCATGGTGCTGGCGCGTGAAGCCGGCGTGAAAGACCCCGACCTGGACCTTGCCATAACCCGGGCGGCCGGTTTCCTGCGCTGGTATGTCAACAAGGGAGCCATACCCTACGGCGATCACCGGCCCTGGCCCGGGCACGAGGACAACGGGAAATCTTCCGCGGCGGCCGTGCTCTTTGACCTGCTTGGCGATCGCGAGGCCGCTGCCTTCTTTGCCCAAATGGGCGCCGCAGGTTACGAGGAGCGGGAACGCGGACACACCGGGAACTTCTTCAACATTCTGTGGGCCATGCCCGGCGTGTCCCGCTGCGGTCCGCTGGCTACGGGCGCCTACTGGTGCGAACAGGCGTGGTATTATGACCTGGCCCGCGGATGGGATGGCAGCTACCACTACCAGGGCTCGCCGGTTGGTGAGGAGGAGCACGGGAAATACACCCGCTGGGACAATACCGGCACCTATCTTCTGGCCTACGCCTTACCACTCAAAAGCCTGCACCTTACCGGCAGGAAGGCCTGTTCCGTCCCGGCATTAAAGCAACCTGAAGTCGATGATGTCATGTCCGCGGGACGGGACTTCTTCTCGACACGGAAGTACCTTTCGGGAAGAGACATGGCCCGCTACAGGTACGAGCACCGCAGCGACGAGCAATTGCTCTCCGGATTGTCGAGCTGGTCCCCAGCGGTCCGCAAGCGCTCGGCCGGTGAACTTGGGAGGCGGGACGGGGACTTCATGGATGACCTCCTGGGCTTGCTGGCTTCTTCCGATCGCAATTCGCAGTACGGGGCTGTCGAAGCGCTCGGAAACCTCGGGTCGGAAAACAGTGTCGCCGCCAGGGTCTCTGCGCTGTCCAAGACGTTTCGGTCGGATGACCTCTGGCTGCGAATCCTCGCCGCCGAAGCCCTTGCGAATATCGGCGAACCGGCGAAATCCGCCGTTCCGGAAATGCTTGAGCGCCTCGCGAGCACCGATCGCAACAACGACCCCAGGGGCATGGAGCAGCGCTATCTCTGCTTCAGCCTGTTTAACCGTCGTGGTGGCCTGATCGGCACGTCGCTCGAAGGCGTCGATCGAGGACTACTGGTGAAAGCCGTTCGCGTCGGCCTCCAGAATGAGGACGGACGAGCGCGCGGTAGCTTAGGTACCGTGTATAAGAATCTCACCTACGACGAAATCAAGCCATTGTTGCCGGCGATCCATCAAGCGATTGTCGAGCCAGCACCCAGTGGAATCATGTTTGCCAGCGGCATCCGTCTGAGCGGTGTAGCACTGCTCGCCAGGCACCGGATCCGGGAAGGCATACCGCTCTGCCTCCAAATCCTGGAGATGGACAAGTGGGGAAAGAAGAGCCGGATCACGCAGTGCCTGAAAACTCTAGCGACATACGGTGCGGCGGCCAAGACTGTCCTGCCTCAACTTCGGCAACTCGAGAAGGACCTGGTTGCCCACAAAGAGGCCCGGATGCTTGCGCCCGTGATCGAGCAGACCCGGGCAATGATCAAGGAGATCGACAGCGCAACCGGGACGGTTGAACTGCGCGGCATCAACGATCTCTGATTGGCCCGGCAGGATGCATGATAAGAGAACTCGCGCGTCCGCATGGTGAAAGAAAACCGGACATGAAACCCCGACCCTCTGCTTGAATCGATCAACGATCTTACTGGCTTGTGTGGCCATGCTCTCGGGCAAAGCGCATGCCGAGTTGCGCGTGCCGCACATCTTCGGCGACAACATGGTTCTTCAGCGAGAGAAGCCCGCTGCCGTGTGGGGATGGGCCGATGGAGACAGAACAAGGAATTCGTTGTGGCTCTTCCTGGATCAGAATGCTACAAGCGCGGTGTCACTGTGACAATCGTCGGGCTTAAGCCCGTAATAATAACTAATGAGAATAAGGACACCGTTATGAATATTCGATCACGTTTAGAGGTTATGGAGCACCTGTGCCCCTGGCTTGAGGAGAAGATGGAGACATTGTTGCGACCAGTTGAGGCGCTCTGGCAACCGACCGACTTTCTGCCGGATATGGCCCGGGAGTCGGGACACGATGAGCTTGTTGCCTTGCAGAAGGAAGCCGCCGCGCTCCCTGACGACGTCTTGAGCGTTCTGGTCGGTGACACGGTAACCGAAGAGGCGCTGCCAACCTATGCCTATTGGCTGGCGTGCATTGAAGGGATTAGCGAAGCGGGGGCCGCTCCGCGCAGCCCATGGGCGGTCTGGAATAGGGCCTGGTGCGCTGAAGAGAACCGGCATGGCGATGTGTTGTCGCGCTACCTCGTGCTTTCCGGGCGCGTAAACATGCGCGAGGTCGACGTTGTGATCAACAACCTGATCTACGACGGGATGGACATCCAAACGGGCCGTGACCCTTATCGTTTCTTTGTCTACACAAGTTTTCAGGAGCTGGCTACGAATCGCTCTCACCGCAATGTCGGAAACCTGGCCAAATCAGTCGGCGCGGAGACGCTCACCAAGATGTCGGGCGTGATTGCCGGCGACGAGGGCTGGCATGCACGGGCTTACCGTACGTTTGTTGAGAAGTTCCTTGAGATTGATACGGACGAAGCCGTATTGGCCATCGCCGATCTGTTCAAGAAACAGATTAAGATGCCGGCCATGAACATGCGCGAGGCAGGCGTCGAGCGCGGCGTGACCTTCAAAGTATTCGAAGCCCTTGCCCAACGCATCAAGGTCTATACGGCGCAGGACTACCTGGAGATTCTGGCGTTCCTTGTTGATCACTGGAAGATCCCGGCGTTGACCGGCCTCAGTACCGAGGCCGAAAAGGCACAGGAGTTCATTTGCGGGCTTCCGGACCGCTATCGGAAGCTCCTGGCTCGCACCCGGATTCCAACCGCCGAAGAACTTCCCGCAACCTTCCGCTGGCTGACCCCGGCGGTGGCTGGTTAAGCCAGTGCTTCGCGCCGGCGTTCCTACAATCTTCATCGAGGCCCTGGCAGGAACGCCGGTTCTGCGGCAGGTACTACATCCCGTCGATGAATTCAGACAGGTCTGTCATGAACTCCGCGCTTTTTAGCAGCGGCGACCATTTTATCTCGTCGTCGGGTAGCTGGCCCATCTCGTAACGCATAGACTATGCCCGTTGCCGCATACGGGCGTTGGCCTCTTTGCCGAGATTGTCTAGAATACACTGCCCACGAACTGGATAAGAACCGGAAAGCGGCCACCATGAGGGAACGACTCGCCATCTCAATCATTGCGATAGCCGCAGCAAGCCTTGCCGCGGCCGGCCCGACCATATACCAGGGCATAAACGATGATTACGTGAAGTTTGAGTGCGGGTCGTATGATATGCTCAGCAATCCCGGCACATCGAGCATAACTGACCAGGGCGATGGGACGCTGCTGACAGCCAACCATGGTGATTCGTCGAGCCTGGTGACCTACAAGATCAACTTCAGAATTCCTGGTGACTACTACCTGTATTTTGAGTTGGAGGAGCCGGGTGCGACCAGCGATAGCGTATACGTGAATCATGTGACAGGATTCAATACGATTCCAGACACCAGCGGAGACTGGAACAACCTGGACGGTACTCCTGGCACACCGGCGTGGAATGGCCTCTTTGCGATAGGTGGTGATGGGGTGCAGAAGGACCATTTCTACGGACTTTCCGGATCTCCTCCTTTTACGTGGACCGTTGCTTCAACAGGAACAGTCACTTTTTCTGTTAGGAACCGCGAGGCAGGTCTTGTCTGGCACAAGTTCGCGTTCACGGCATCGACCAACACTTCTGCCGCTGCACTGGACGCCATGTTTCTGAGTCCGTTCGCAGACATTCCTGCGCCACCCACCAACGTAGTGGCAACGGCCGTCGGTACAACCGTCGAATTGACATGGGATTCCGTGTCCAACGCGGTATCGTATGACGCTTTCCGTTCAATGACGGGGAGCAACGGAGTCTATACACAGATGACAAACATCACTGCGCCGGCATGGACGAATACGGCCCTGCCGACGGGCCAGACTTACTGGTACACGATTCAGACTGTCGATGGTGACGGATCTAATTCGCGTGATTCTGAGAAAGTGTGGGCAACCACGGCGGGAGAAGACCTGACACCACCGGCGGCACCGGCCAACTTCACGATTTCGGGTGAGGGACAGGATTGGATCGCTATGAGTTGGGATGCCAATGTTGAGCCGGACCTGGACCACTACACGGTATACCGCTCAACTGACGGTATCGATTTCTCCTGGACGACAAACGTGACGGCTACTAACTGGACGGATACGGGAATCCCTGCAGTAATGCATTACTACTACGTGACCGCAATCGACACAAACAGCAACGAATCATCATCTTCAGACACGAACAGCGCGTTGCCCGATGTCGTGCCGCCGCCAGAGCCGGTTCTTTCGTCGGCGGGGGGCGAAAATCTAATCGACATGTCATGGACAATGAGCAGTGAAGAGGACGTGGACCGCTATGTCGTGTATAGCTCACGTCTAGCAGACGGCGGGTTCGGTGTTATTGCGACAAATTCCGTTGGCGTAAAGACATATGTGGACAGATGGCTGTCGGCGGACGGTACAGCGTATTACCATTATGTTGTGGCCTACGACCTTGCGGGTAACACCAGCACTTCCGCAACCGTCAATGCCCGGACAACGGGGGCGTTCTACGCGAATGGGTTCAAGGGTGCGGACGGCGCATTGCCTGAAGACTGGACCGGTTATGGGCCTGTTAGCCTAGTCGCGCATGAACTCGATCTCGTAGATGACAGTGTGGCTTTCTACGACAATGTTTTGGCGACTACGAATAAGCAATGGCGGGACATTGAGGTTCGAACGAAGATCAGGCACTTCATCAAAGACAGATTCAAGAAAGGGCATTTCGCCGAGGTATTGTGCAGGGGCAGTGATATTACCGGTCAGGGGAGCGGTAACTACTACAGCGTGGAATGGAACATATACACGGGTGAAAACGGAGGATATCCGGGCAAGAACAACCAGGGCCACCGTTTCACTCTATATCGACGGGTGGGCGGGAGCCGAACACATATCGCCGGCGGAACCGTGACAAATGCGCCAACCGACGGTTTTCGGGATGTTCCATACTATGTGAGTCTCAAGGCCGCCAGTGTTTCAGGCACCAATGTGCATATCACGGCGGCGGTCTATACCGATGAGAACTACGAGATATTGGCGGTTCTCAACGGTGGATTGACACTCGAAATCGACCATACTGATACGAATGCACCTGCGGTTCTTCTGAAGGGAGGAACGGTTGGATACCGCCATGATAAGTCCTCGAACAGCACTGGTTTACCCAGTTTCGACAACCTCGAAGTCTGGTCTGCCGCCGAGCCGATTGCCCCTATGATTATCATCATTCGGTAGCGGCCCCGCCTATGAGGTCACAGTTTCATGCGCCATGTACCGCCGTCCACGGCACCCTTTGCCGTCACGTCCACACCGTTCAGCAGGACTGATGCACTGGCTGGACAGTCGGACCAGGTAAGCTCGCCCTCAAGCATGACCGCTTCGATATCGCAACTTGGTTTGTCGCCGCCCCTCAGCGCGATCCTCCCAAAGCCCAGCTTGCCGACCTCTACGTCACCGAGTGGGCTCGACAGGGTCAGAGGGCTGGTGTCAGTGCATAGACGTAGTCATGCATTTCAGAGAGCATAACCTTGTCAGGCGGTTGCCATCGGGCCTTGTTCGCTGGCTCAGGGTACTCATCCGCGATGAGAAGTGCTGCAGACAGCCAGTACAATGCACCTGCAAAGCCGGCCGATATAACGTGGGAGGGACTACTCGTGGCCACTTTCTTCTTTCGGCTTCTCGATCCTGTGCTTTCCGTGGCAATCCGTACAGACGGGAGGGACCTCGGGCGACAGCTTCCGTTCGATGAAGCGAGCCACGACGGCGGCTGACGGGACGTCGTGATGTTTGTGACATTTCATGCACATGGGCACAATCTGGTTGCGTGCGAAAATCACGTCGGGCTTGGTCGCGCCTACATCTTCGTCATTGGCGTGCCCGGCGCTCAACCCGTGACACTTGATGCAGGTCACTTTTGCCTTGAAATGGATCTTGCTGATCGGTTCGCGAACGAAGGTCATGTGACACACGTAGCATGCAGCGTTGACGCTGGTCGGGTCGATTCGATCTTCGCCTTCCCCGGGCTGTGGCCCCAGTACACAGCCAGCCTCGAGGAACACGCCCAGAGTAATCGCCACGCAGAAAAAGAGACGTATCACACGTGCTCCCATTTGTGCAGCCATTGGTAGCCCGGAGTCAGATTGGCGTAGTAGTTCCTGGTGCACTCGCGAATGGCCTGCTCGTCTTGGGGAGTCTTGGGCTTGTCCTTGTCGTAGGCTCCCTGGACGTTCATCTCGAGCTGCTCGGGGATATTCACGCCGGGGATAATGGCCGAGAGTCTTTTCTCCTGCAGCATTTCTTTCACCAGTGATTTGGCCCGCTCATCCACACGGCCTTTGATCTGCTGCGGTTTTAGGCCGAAGGTTGTCCCGGCGCCGAACGGTTTGAGCCCTATCACTCCCACGTTCTTCTCTTTTGCCAGCTTCAACAGGCTGTCACCACCGAATTCCTCGGTGAGGAAGAGGTACGGGAAGATGATGACAGAGAACTGAGGGTATTCGTTGAGAACGCGTTGAAACACCTTGGGGTTGTGAGCCGAGATTCCCAGAAAGCGCACCTTGCCTTGCTTTTTGGCTTTCTCGAACACCTCGACAGTCAGATCGAGCGTCTTATGGCTGACCATCAGCATGCTGGATATTTTTTTCTGCCCCTTACCCCATGTGGCGCCCACTGGCCGCCACATATCGAGCATATCCGTGCGGTACGATTTCAGCCGGTCATCGATGGTCTTCATCATGCCGTCGGCCGTCAGGTTCTGCTCGTATTCGGTGGTGACTTTCTGCGGCCAGGAGGCAAAGCCAATGAACCACTTGTCACGTTTTGCGGCCGCCGATTCAGCCATGGCCGCGCCGTACAGGTCGCATTCGGTGTTGATATTGTTGTCAACGTAATTGAGGCCAAGTTCGACTGCCTTCTCGAGAACTGGAACACGGTCTTTCACAACACGCCCGCCGTGACCGCCGAGACTGATCTCGGAGATCATGAAGCCGGTTTTCCCCAGCGTACGATAGGTCATCTTGGGGTTGTGATTGAGAATCTTGGCGGCATCAACGGCACCATCTGCGGGCGCGACCGACGATAATGCGACTCCAGCGGCGGCGACCGATGTGACCTTGAGAAAATCGCGGCGAGTGTTCTGATGGTTCTGCATGGCTCATCCTTCCATTTGCGCGGTAGACGGGAATTCCCATAGCGATCGGGTTCCCAAGTATCAATAACCACGGGCGTATGATACCGCGGCGGGCCAAGAACATCAAGACGGCAACGGGACGTATCTCAAGGCCAACGAGCGGGTTCTATGCGCCAACGTTGTAGCAGAGCAGGATGTCGCCGTGGCGGAGATACAGCTTCTTGTTGAGGATTACCGGGTACGACCAGGCCGGTCCTTTGCCTACGGGTGGATCGAATGAACTCTTGACCTTGAAGGATTCCGGAGTGGCATCCACCAGGAGCACGCGGCCACGGTCGTAGCGGAAGATCACGTTACCGTCCGCATACAGAACGCATGCCGAACCACGCTGCGGGGCCTTGGCCTTCCAGGCAATCTTTCCTGTAGCCAGTTCAATGCAGACGGGCGCCCCCTTACTCGTCCCTGAACCGCCATAGATATGATCGCCGGCCAAAATAACACCCCCATGATGATTCTCGAAATCAGAGGCGTTGAGAAAATACACTTCTTCGGCGCTGAACACTTCGCCTTCTTTATTCACCTTAATCAACGCACAGCCCGTATTGTAGCCTGTCGTGGCAAAAACATAGTTGCCTTGTACACGCGCCGATGGAATGTTCGCTATCTTGTTGGCGATACGATTGTAGCCCCAGAGGAATTTCCCCGTTGCCGCATCAACGCTGACAATCCCGCGGCCGGTCATTTGGATGTACTGACGAACGCCATGAATCTCTGCGGCTACCATGGACCCGTACCCGGCACCAGGCTTTCCGCCGTCCCCGATCTCCGGCTCGGCGGCTTTCCAGATTACTTCACCCGTGGTCTTGTTGAGCGCGACGATTGCGGCATCCTCGGCGCCGGGAGAGCAGAGCAGTTTGTCGCCATCAATCATCGGCGACTCACTGAACTGCCAGACAGACATGATCTTGCCGCCAAAGTCCCCTGCAAAGTTCTTCTTCCATTTGACCTGCCCCGCCGTTGTCTCCATGCAGACTATTTCACCGTCAGTCGAAACTGCGTAAACCAGGTCCCCATCCACGGCCGGCGTGCTGAATGAGCCTTCTTTGCCGGCGGGCCCGATGGCCGCGACCCAGAGTTCTTTGCCGTCAGCCTGATTCAGTGCCACGACACACTGCCTGCCGCCCTTGTCCTTCGCGCCAAAGTCGCCTACTGTAAAGATCTTCCCGCCGGAAATGGCGAGAGACGAATAGCCCTCACCCAGTCCTTCTGTCTGCCAGATCAGTTTCGGGCCACCTTCCGGCCAGCTCTGCAGGAGCCCTGTCTCAGGGCAGTAACAATCCCTGTTGCCACCTTGAAACGACGGCCAGTCCGCGGAACTCCCGAGTCCTGCTCTGCCGACCTCGGGAAGAGCAACAGGCACCTCGGCGGCACCAGCCGCAAGTGCATCTTTATCAAAGGTGGCGGGATCGATGCGCTTCAGCGCACCCATCGCAAGGCCACGCCATCCTATGGTTTCGTCGTTCGCGACTTTCTCAAGAACGGGTATGGCATCCTTTGCTTGCGCCCCCAGGGCACCGAGCGCCAGCACCGAACGGATACGCAGCGGAACAGACTCGCTGTTCGCGACTGCGTCAGCCAGTGGAGGGACGGATTGAGAGCCTATGGCCACAAGGGTTTCACTTGCTGACACACGAGCCCAGGGCGAATGGTCTAGAAGTAATGACACAAGTGTTGGTGCCGCGGACGCAGCCTTGACGTCCAGACGTCCCAATGCATCGGCCGCGGCCACTTTAACTTCAGCGGAGGGATCGCTGAGGGCTGCGGTCAATGCCTTGACCGTTTCTTCCATATTCTCGGGGCCGCCACGAGCCTGGGCAACCCAGTACTCCAGGTCTTTCTCTTCTACAACGGCTGCGGGTTCACCAGTTTCGTCGGGCTTTGCCTGATCAACCGCGTCATTTCTTCCACAAGACACACAAAAGAATGCAACCAACATACAACCAACGATTTGCTTCATTCACAGTTCCTCATTTTGAGTTATCCACCACATCTGTTGTCATGCAAACGCGAAAACCAAAGCTGGAATGGCCGGCGAGGACAGAACCAACAGGACACAGACAAAGAATAATAGCTGCCTCAACAGAGAACCTCCTGCAAAAGGTTGAAACGTCCACACCGCTAGTTTTAGCACCCGCACAGAACTCGGTCAAGAAGCGGGCCTTTTTGGCTCTCGACGAAAAGCCTCTGTAATGCTCATACTGCGGATTGACAAAGGGGTGAACATGAAACTGCGTCTCGGCATCACCATTCTATTGTTCTTCGTCTTCACTTATGCAAAGGCGGACGATAAGACTGTACCGGATGAGGCAACGAAGGAATTGCTGAAGGGAACCCAGGACCAGCCCATCGATCAGGAGATGCTGGTCCAACGGAGGCCCGACATCTATCTCACGACCTTCATGAACGGGTATGCGAGCGACACGCTTCCGAAAGAAGCCGAACGCTTCGAGCAGTTACTCGTGACGATTAGGGATGAAGGCAATTTCAGTGCTATCCTCTGCCAGTACAGCGAGGAACGTGAGGCGCTTTGCAAAAAGCATGGAATCCGGATGATCGTGGACCTGCTCTCCGTCCCGCACATTTATCGCAATCCGCTGGAATGTAAAAAGCTTCTCGGGAAACTCCAAGGCAACGCCACGGTTGCAGCCTTTCACCTGTGGTCAGACCGCGTTGGCGGCCAGGGAGCGGGCCGTACCCGTGATATCAACAACTGTCATAGATGGGATCCAACGCATGCGACGCTTTGTGGGACGTACAGCGGCAGGGATTTCGAAAGCCTGGCGAAATCGGATTTCGTTAGCAATTACAACTTCAGCTGGAAACGCGGTCCACACAAAAACTTCCGCGATCTACTCGGCGCGTGGAAGGTTGCCCGGACCCAGGACACCCGTCTGGGCCGCTACCTGACGACGGACGCGGGTCTTCCAGGGAAGGGCAATCCAAATCGGTTGCTGTACATCCAGAACACTTCCATCGCGTTTGGATTGAGGGCCTGTCTATGGCACATCGGCTCGCGCATCATGGATATGAAATCGTTGCAGTTCAACCAGTACGGCAAAGACGTCGCATGGGTGAACGCGTGGACGAGACCTCTCTGGGGTGAGATCCCGAAGCTAGGACTTCCGGAGGCCATCTACTCAACACCGTGGACGATCGACTGGAACCACAGGGAGGTTGAGCGTGCTGAAGGCCAGATCGCTTATCCCCCATATCTGGACAAATATCCGTTTCCAAAAGATGCCAGGATCCAGCCTGTGACGGGCGAGTTCGTTATGGCGATGGGCAAATATGAAGCTAAAACGGACTATGCGTACCTGGCGAATCACGATGCGTATGGCGAGCAGGAGGTCTTGCTCAAGTTGAGCAAAGCCGTGAATCCGGAAATCTTCAACAGGGAGACGAAAAAGTACGAGCGCCTTCCGGTGACCAACGGCACTATCGCCTTCAAACTGGAGCCTGGTGGCGGAGCACTGCTCCTGTTCAGGTAGGGTACCAAGAAGTGCTTTTGGAAGATCCGCAGGAGCGGGACATGGCCGTCAACCGGCAGTCCTTGCAGCTTCTCGCAGTCTCGAATCGTTCATGATTTAGCGTTGCCGTCTGTCGTCTGAATCTGAACGGGCCAATACAGCTTGTTCGTACCGGGCGAATGCCTCGTCAAGACATCTAACATGCCGGAATATCATAGGCATGTGGCCGTACTTAATAGAGAAAGCGCTTGGCGGATCGACGGAACGATCTCTGCGCTCCAAGAGATAAAGCGCAACAGCCAGTGACGTTCTGTCTGCGCCATGTCGGCAGTGAATTAACAAGGGGCGCTCACATCTCTGAAACACCCCGACGAGCTCCGCCATCTTTTCCATCGTGGGGCGTTGGTCTCCCTTGAGAGGGATGTCAAAATGCATGACACCCTCATCCTCACACAGCGTTTTCTCTTTTGCCCACCAGTTGGCATTCGTTTCGGTGCGCAGGTTTATAACCGTCGCCAGCCCGTCCTTATCGATGTAACCGCGTAGTTCTTTACCACTCAACTGGGCCGACCGGTAAAGCTCGCCGTCAATTACGCAATGATAGTTGTCGTAGAGATGAATCCAGTACAACGAAACAACCAACGGCATAACTATCAGCAAGGTAACGATAAGACTGCCTTTGCGGTGTTTCATGATTTCAGGGCTACAGACGGGCCTGTTCTTATAGACATGCCTGATAGCCCCCTAGCTGCGCTCGGTCTTTGGGTTCCGGGTTTCACTTTTAAGTCCTGTCATAGCGAGGAGCTCACCTGCCACGCCAATGATACAACCAAAGGTGTAGCACACGAAATCCGACCACTTGAACCCCGACCCCAGGGCGAGTGCGCCAATGCTGGTGTTCCTTATACGGTTCATCCACTCCGCCTGGTAGAGCTGGCTGATTTCCACCCCAAAAGCGATCAGGATGGCCACAGAGGCAACAATGGCCATTCTCGCGCGGGGCAAAACAAAGCCAAGGCACAGAAACACAGTGAGCGCCCAGAGGGTGTCGCCGGCATACGTGGCAAAAAGCACCGGCATATAGGTTGCCAGCGGCGAGCGGGATGCAAGCCCCACGATAATCACCGCGACAATGACACCCGCGTACACCAACCGGTTGCGCCTGTTTATCATAGCTCTTCTCAACCCACCCAGGTGACCTCGTCTCAAAGTCCCCAGTATAGGGACAAGGAAACAGCCCGTGCAAGAAGTGGTGTGGGTATGAGTTCTCCGCTCAGAGATCACGAAGCCATGTTCTGAATGTCCTCCGCGTTGGCCCTCATTCCGGAACGAGGATTCTGTAAAAGAGGACATCATTGGTCACCGACAGGTGAACGGCGGAGTTCGAAACAGACGTCGGCGGGGTGCTCGTGTAGATTGCGGACCAGACGGGTGTTTCGGAGGTAAGGTCAGAACAACACTCGACAAACTGCGAAACAACCATGCCTCCTTGCCACTCAATGCGCACATCGGCGCCCTGCTGCGTTACGCTTTGGATTTCGAGCACGGAATCAGGATCGAACGGATTTGTATTCGCCGCCAGCTCGTCCTCGTCTGTCAGACCATCAGAATCAGAATCGAGCCCCTGGTCCACAAGCACATTGCCGAAGTTGTGATTTGTTACCAACTCTCCGTTCGAGAGGCTGACGATATACATGTCATCGAGCCCGGGATACTCGAGAGTGAGAGTCAGTTCTTCGTGGACAGAGGTGGGGAACAGATCGTAAACCTCTTCTGACGGTGTGACGGCAAATGATATTGCACCGTCATTGGCAAGAGCGGCAATGTCACTTTGAGAGAGCGAAACGAGGTTCGATATAAACACGCGGTATCCCCCGTCATAGACAAACAGGTTGGCCGAAACAATATCTTCGGCCTCCAGCAGAAGGTATTGTGCAGAAGTCTCCAGATCTGCATAAGCAGTAACCCAGAGGGTTCCATCCCCGGTTGGCATGGGTGCATTTGTAAAATCATAAGTCAGAACGTTGGGATAGAGGCACGTATCAAGCTGAGTCTCTGTAACCAGGTAGACACCACCTTCCACAGAATCTCCGGGATGTGCCTGAACCCATCCGTTTCGCGATTCCTCCGCAATTCTGAGCAGAGACCCGGATTCTGTATGTAGCGAGTACTTCCCCGAGGCATCCGTAAAAGCAAATGGCTCACCCGTATCCCATTCCTGATTCTCATCACTGTCAACAAACACTCTCCATCCATTCACGATGGATTCCCCCTCATCACGAATCCCGTTCGTGTTGCCATCCATCCATTTGACTCCCCTGATCTCAGCGTCATTGTCCAGGACGGAAACGGTACCCGACGCCGCGATGTAGCCACTGGCAGATATGGTGATTGTCACCGGCTGGTTGCCGTCGCGCAGAGTATCGTTCTGGACGAACAGGTCAAACACAGCGTTAGTCTGACCGACTGCCACGAGAACTGCATTGGTCACCACGAGTTCAGAATGGTCATCTGATAACAGTTGGACCTGGACGTTGCTCGTTATAGCGTCTGCGAACACAACAGTTCCGGTGCCCCAGAGTACGCCGGCGTCTTCCTGAACAGAGGCCGGCAGGACAATCCCAAGAGCGGTCGGCACGCGGGCATATATGCTGAAATCGCCCCCGTGCGATTCATCGTTCACTCCCGCATCCCCATCGAATACCGCCTTGACCAAATACTGATCCCCGGTTACAAGCCCGGTGGTGTTCCACGAATAGGATCCCTGGTCGTAAGGAATCTCTGACGCATCCACGATTTGTGTCCACGCTACACCGCTATCGTCCGAAAACATGAATGTGAGAGTATCGCCGCCGGACCAGTTTGTACCGTATACCCCCCACTCAACAGAGACACCCCGTTCAATGTCGTAAGAATCTCCTCCGGAAGGAGCAGTTATCCAAATGCCGCGTTCAGTGCTGAGAGTTGCTTCGTAGGCGCCCATATCCACTAGTACCCCGATGATCCTCTCGTTACCGTCGAGGTCTTCGGCCCCGGCCATCCAGGTCATGTTGAGACCGGCATTGATGCATGGAGATGAGGGTGAAAGCCGGTAATCACCTGCACCTGCATTCACGAAATGAGGATCATTTGTTGTGTTGCCCGTTCCGGGCCAGACAGATGCGCCCTCGATGGCGGAGTAACTTACATCCAGCGTGGAATCGCCCTCCAGGAGAATGCTCGTAGCGCAATCCCGTATCACGCCGTTGATGAATGATCCGCGCCCGCCCTGTGCATACTTCGGAAAACTATTGATGCCATACAGACAATTGACGATCGTGTTATTTGCCATCACGGGAGTTGAACCATCCTTCACGGCAATACCTAGCACGCAATCGAAAATCAGGTTATTATAGATCTCAAAATCGGAGCCCTCACCGACGGAGATCCCCTTATCGCCGCAGCCACTGATGATATTACCTTTGGCGATACCAGACGCGGTGCCGAAATCTATACCATCGCCGCCGTCATCAGGGATGTTAGATATGACGTTGCCTTCTATTAGCATCATCGCATCGCCCGTTCCAGCCCACGCGTAATCGATGTCTATACCGTCTGAATAGCCCACAATGTCGTGAATATAGTTCGAAGCAATAATCCCGGCGCACCTTTCTGCATTTATTGCTTCCCGCGTGTCGTAAATCTCGTTCCTCACAACCGAAATCCGTGAGTAAGCAGGGTTAATGATCTTGGATTGTAGCATGTCACTGAACGTGCAGTCAGAAATGCTGAGCATTGTATAGACGGTCTCCAATACAGGATAGCCAGACAAGCGACTGAACGAGCAGAACTCGAATACACCAGTTGCCCCAAGCGAATAGTCACCGCCATTAAACTCCAGGGCACCACCAGACGAATGGGACGGGTACTTTGTGAACACAACACGGTTGCTTTCAGTGCCCAGCGCGAGAAGCGATCCATTCACGATTAGCGATTCCAGGTAGTAGATCTGCACCTCAACGCCAGGCTCAATAGTCAAAGACACGCCACTGTTCACCGTGAGGTCGGCAGTAAGGACATAAGGGCTGTTAGTTGCGGTCCAGGTAGTATCCACAGAAATGGTGCCGCTAACGGAAATCTCGGCAAGAAGGGGAGCCGATACCGGGGAAAGTAGCAGGAAGGCTGCCAGACACACTGTGGGTTGTCGCACCATAAGACTCCTTAACACGCGTCGCTGTGCGCCTATTGACATCTAAGTTTGCCATTGGCCGGATAGATTGTCAAATTCCTGTTAAACATTATAACAAAAAGGCCTGACGCAAATCTTACATCTTTTTTGCATGCATCTGACCACACCTGCCGGCGTGCTTCATATCCTTCTTCTAAACCATAACGGAAAACCGTTGGAAGGAGGTCGCTATGCATCCGAAGAGCTGGTCACGCAAACCTTCAATACAGGTAATCGCACTGTTGGTCACTGTCACGCTCTGTGCATCGGCATGTGCAGGTGTGGAAACCGGAACGGGGGGCAAGGAGAACCCCCACCTATGGAAACCGAAGACAAAAGCGGTGGCGGTTTTCAAGAACGGGCTGGGCTTTTTCACGCGGGAAGGCGATGTCACCCTTCGTGATGGATGGTGCGTGACGAGGCAAGTGCCGCCTGCGGCATTCGGCACGCTGGCCATATATTCCCACGAGAAGGAGCAGATGGTCGATGTTGTTGGTTCGGGCCCCGGAGAGGTCGTGGAATTTGACGGCACAGATGCCCCCGACACCATTGAATACAAAAGGGAAAGGCTGGAAGCTTCAAAGAGCATTCGAATTGAGCTGACATATATGTACAAGGGAACCGAAAGGCAGGCTTCCGGGAAACTCATATCTGTCGGGGAAGACTTCGCGGTTCTTGAGAACAACTCCAACAATTTCGCCGTCCCCGTAGCGGGAATACAAAAGATGCAGGTGCTCGATCTCCCGGTGAGAGTACACGTGAAGGGAACGAAAGAGAGTGCGCCGGAGACCGCCACGATAGGAATGGCTTACCTGCGCAAAGGGATAACCTGGATTCCGGAGTACAGCCTCGAGATACTCGACGAAGATACGGCCATGCTGACTCTTCGGGGCACGCTGGTGAACGAGGCGGAGGACCTGATTCACAGTGACGTCCATTTCGTGGTGGGCGTTCCCCACTTTGTTCACTCCGATTACATGGCACCGGTTGCCGTAGGCCAACTGATCCGGACAATCGGCACTGCCGTAGCACCACCGCAGATCGCGTCCCAGATAATGAATCGTGCTGCTATTGTGAGGAATAGTGACGTGGCGAACCAGTTCGGCAGTGTCTCCACTGCGGTAACGCGTCCTGTGAGCGCTGAAGGAAAGGGATTGAGCACCGCGATGGGTAATCTGCCAAAGATGGACAGTGCAGCAGGCACAGACTACACGGTTTACACAAAGAAAGATCTCACGGTTCGCCGAGGCGAGAAGGCGATCGTGACGCTGTTCGTAAAGAAGATCAAGTACTCGCACGTGTATCGTTGGACTCCGCCCGATCGCATGAAGCATCTCCTGGTTCTTCACAACAGTACCGATACCGCCTGGACAACTGGACCGGTTCTCGCCGTCGATGGAAACCAGCCCCTGAGTGAAGATTTGCTGAGGTATACACCGAAGAAGGGTTCGTGTGAAATTCCCGTGAGCGCAGCCATAAACATCGCCCACGAAAAATCGGAAGAAGAGATTGAACGCAAGCTAAAGGCGCACTCTCCAAGCCACAACGTCTACCTTGACCTGGTTAAACTCCGAGGCACGGTCAGCCTGGATAACTTCGAAAAGAAACCGGTTCAGATCATCACGACGGTACTCGTTCCCGGGAAGCCGCTGGAAGCTGGTATGGACGGTATAGTGAAAGCTGATCCTTCCAAGTTGAGACTGACAGCGCGCGAAGGCACCGTTCAATGGCGAATTAAACTGAAGCCAGGGCAGCGCATGGTCCTTCCTTACACTTATGAGAGGTATGTCTCTTCGAGGTAGAGTGAACTAGCCTGGGTCAACGCCCCCGTTATACCTCACATCTTTCCTGCATCATGCTGTGTTGAGCCATCCCGGAGGGATAGTCAGCTATTAGCCGGTGGTTGATCCGCCGTAGGCGGAGACACCACCGGTTAGAACGCAAACCACGAATTACATCCCGGAGGGATGCCAGCACCATAGGTCAACCTCGTGCGAGGGAATCGCTGCCATCCCTCCGGGATGGTGCACTCACGTCCACCCAGTCCGGTGGTGACGCTTGTTCCTCGCGTAACCAGCGGCTAATGGCTGACAAGCCTCCGGCTTGTCGTGACGGCACTTCATGAATAGTCTGCGCTAGTGTAGTGATTGATTAATACGCGCAATAAATAGCTTTACGAATGAGGTCATTGTTGTAGACTCTCTCTTGT
>JASLPY010000054.1 GCA_030744755.1 Kiritimatiellia bacterium
GACAGGAGCGTAAAGCCGCAGCATGATGAACATGAATTGCCGGAATAGATAGCAGAACTCATGCGATGGACTACTAGTTGGCAAGAACGGCCGTGAGGCATTGACACGTTTGGACGAGCATCCCGACACCAGTCTTGTCCTGATGGATATTATGATGCCGGAAATGGACGGGTATGAGGCCATGCGCGCAATTCGCAAGGATTCCCGCTTCGGGCGGCTTCCTGTCATCGCGCTGACTGCAAAGGCCATGAAAGGCGATTGAGAGAAATGCATGAAAGCCGGGGCCAGCGATTATATTGCCAAGCCGGTGGATCTAGATCGAATGCTGTCCCTGTTGCGTGTGTGGCTCCATTCATGAAAGGTTCATTCAGATGGATTCGAACGTGGACGAGAGTGCAAGACCCACGGTGAATATCGAGATCGGCCTTCTCCTTGAAGCCGTCAACGAAAAGTACGGCTATGACTTCAGGGATTATGCGAAGGCCTATCTGAAGCGACGGTTGCTTCGGCGCGTGAAGATGTCGGGGCTTCAAAGCATCTCCGAACTGCAGCACAAGGTTCTTCATGATGCCGAGTTCTTTGAGCTCATGGTGCAGGATCTGTCGATACACGTAACAGAGATGTTCCGTGATCCGTCTTTCTTCCGGGCGTTCCGGAAAGAAGTGGTTCCAGTGTTGCATACGTATCCCACCGTGAAGGTGTGGCATGCCGGGTGTTCCAGCGGGGAAGAGGTATACTCAATGGCCATTCTTCTCAAGGAAGAAGGCCTTTACGACCGGGCCCTGATATACGCGACGGATTTGAGCGAGACGATTCTTGAGTCGGCAAAGAACGCGATCATCCCCCTGGGCAGGATGAGGCAGTACTCTGTGAACTACCAGAAAGCAGGTGGACAGCATTCATTATCCGAGTATTACGCCGCGCATCATGACTCAGTGGTTCTCGATCGCGGCCTCAGGGAAAACATTGTCTTTGCAGCACACAACCTGGTCAGCGACAGCGTGTTCGGGGAGATGCAAGTCGTTATCTGCCGAAACGTAGTCATCTACTTCACCAGGGCGCTCCAGCGGCATGTCTTTGAAACTTTCCGTGCAAGTCTCTGCCGACGGGGGTTCTTGTGTCTCGGATCAAAAGAGACCCTGTCATTCTGGCCCGGTGAGGATGGGTTTGAGCAGGTCGTCCCGGGCGAGAAGATCTTCAGGAAAAGGAAGTGAATGACCGGAAATGCCGACAGTACTAATGCAGCCCGCTATGAAGCCGTCGTCATAGGTGCGTCATCGGGGGGGGTCAAGGCGCTCAGTAACATTATCTCCTGCCTGGGGGATACGTTCCCGTTCCCCGTTATGGTTGTCCTGCACATCCATCCCCATGCCGATGCGGGTCTCGTCAGGCTCCTTGATACGCGCTGTCCGATTCATGTGAAGGAAGCGGATGAGAAAGAACCCGCACATGCGGGCGTGGTGTATTTTGCCCCTCCCAACTACCACCTGCTTGTCGAAGAAGAAAGAACGTTGTCATTGTCAGTTGAAGAGCGCGTCAACCATTCGCGTCCCTCCATCGATCTTTTATTCGAAACGGCTGCAGAGGCATACGGGACCGGCCTTATCGGAATCGTACTGACCGGTGCAAACCGTGATGGGGCCCAGGGCCTCAGACGCATAGTCGAGTGTGGCGGTATGGCGGTTGTGCAGAACCCCGCCACGGCAGAGGCAATGGCAATGCCGGAGGCTGCGCTGAAGGCGACACCTGTTGACCATGTGCTTCCGCTGGAAGAGATCGGGCCGTGGCTTGTCTCGATATCGGGAGAAACCGCGAGCTCTCGGGTCGGCGGACAATGGGTAGCATCGGGAAAGGGTGATGATGAAGGGTAGCATTAATGTACTGGCGGTAGATGACAGGCGAGAGAACATACTGGCCCTGTCGTCGATTCTCGAGCGTCTGGATGTCACTATTGTGGAAGCGCTTTCGGGACAGGAGGCCCTCGCGCTTATGCTCGATCAGGACTTTGCCCTGGTACTCCTGGACGTCCAAATGCCCGGCATGGACGGATTCGAAACGGCGCGCCTGATGAGGGGCAGCGAGCGTACCAAGCACGTTCCGATCATTTTCGTTACGGCAATCAGTAAGGAGCACAAGTACGTTTTCGAAGGATATGAAAGCGGCGCGGTGGATTACCTGTTCAAGCCGCTTGATCCCGATATTGTGAGAAGCAAGGTCAATGTGTTCACAGACCTGTACAAACAGAAACTGCTGCTAAGCGAGAAGTCCGAGCAGCTTGAAGATGCGAACCGCGCACTGAAGGATGCCTACCGGCAAATCAAGCATGACCTTGCAGCCGCGGGAGCAATTCAGCACCAGCTTCTCCCATCGCATCTTCCCGAACATCCCGAGGCCAGTTTCGCGTGGAAATACGACCCATGCGAGGAACTTGCCGGGGATATCCTGAATGTGCTCGAGTTCGATGATAACCGAATCGGGCTGTACCTTCTTGATGTGAGTGGTCACGGGGTCCAGGCAGCATTGCTGTCATCGGCACTGAGTAACCTGCTGACCTCCATGCCAAAGGCCGGATCGATCCTGTGCGAATGTGGATTGGAAACTGAATGCGTCAGTGTCATCTCACCTTCAGAAGTTGCAGCCCGCCTCAACGACAGGTTCCCGATGAACGTTGAGACCGGCCAGTACTTCACCATCCATTACGGCGTTCTCGATTTGACTGAGAGAGAATACGGCTATGTCTCGGCGGGCCATCCCGCACCTGTCGTTGTGCCGGCAAACGGGGATATCGTTGTCGCCGCCGCGGAAGGGCCCGCCATAGGATGGTTTACCGGTGATATGCGGTATATCGAGCAGCGGCTGAAACTCAACAGGGGCGATCGCGTTGTGATCTATTCTGATGGAGTCGTAGAGGCTGTAGGGGGAAAGGGAGAGTTCGGCAACAGTGGCCTGCTGCGTGTACTCACGGAAACCCGGTCTCTCGACCTGGATGCCAGCTTGCAGTCTGTCATAGATGCGGTAAGGTTATTGACCGGTGGCGTTCACCAGGACGATGTCTCCCTCGTGGGATTCGAAATCTCCTGACTGTGAACAAGCGGGGAAGACATACGGCATAGTGGCATGAGCAGCATGTACAGAAGATTCGACCTCCCAGGCGCAATTCGCAAGATCGGGTCGCAGGCAAGGAATACAGCGATGCGGATCGTGCCGGTTGTTGTCATACTTCTTCTGACTCCTGTCATTTCCGGGGCGCAAACCGAGTTTGTGCGAAGGTCCGGCGCTCATTTCATGCTCGGCCGGCAGCGGTATTACTTCATGGGGGCCAACTGTTACTACCTTTCGTACTTTGCCCAGGATACCACGGAAGCCCGAGGAGAAGGTTCGCCAACGTGGCGGGACATGGCAGACCAGGTGCTTGACCGGTGTGGAGCAATGGACCTGAATGTCGTGCGCATCTGGGCCTTCGGCGAGGAGAACGGCGGGGAGTTCGGGCCTCACGATGACTGGCGCATGCAGACTTCTCCCGGGGTCTACAGGGAACAGGCCCTGGTAGGGCTGGACTACGTCCTTCAGAAGGCCGGCGAGCTCGACCTTCGTATAGTGTTGGCGCTTGTCAACAACTGGGACTCATACGGTGGAATGGACTGGTATGTCACGAACAGTCCGACGGCGACCACCCATGACGATTTCTACACGGACGCCACCTGCAGGCAGTGGTACAAGGATCATGTGAACAGGCTGGCCGGCAGAACCAACACTTTCACCGGAATTGTCTACAAGGAAGACCCCGCGATATTTGCATGGCAGCTTGCCAACGAGCCCAGGTGCAAGTCAGATACGAACGGGGTAACGATGGCCAACTGGGTGTACGAGATGGCCGGCTATATCAAGTCGGTCGACACGAACCACATGGTCTCAACCGGGGAGGAAGGATGGTGGGAATCCCAGCCCTGGGAGGGAACCCGGTGGCTGGTCAACAACGCCTGCCCGGATATCGATTACGCAGTAATCCACTGCTGGCCGGATTCATGGACGTATCTGTTCGGCGACTCCGAGCCCGGACTTTACAGTAATGCAATGAGATGGGTTGCGGAGCATATAGACGCATGTGAAGATTTGCTCGACAAACCACTCGTTCTCGACGAATACGGAAAATCGAAACCCATAGAAGGGGACTACGGAAGGAACTACTACCACCAGGGGTGGTTTGACATCATCCATGAATCCGCGGCCTCCGACGGTGCGGCTGCGGGACTACAGTTCTGGATGTTCGAGGCCGACGACTCCTGGCACGAGGATCATGGCAGCGTGTTCTACTCGGATACGTCGACCGTTGCAATGATCACGGGCCAGGCATGGGAGATGAGCCACCTCATAGCCCCGGTGATAACAGGTGCCACCTTCGAGCCGGGTGGGCTTCTCCTGTCATGGACAGAAGTTGTGGGTAGCCCAAGTTACAGGATCTCCGCGTCGGTTGACATGTTGTCGTGGGAGGATCTGGCAACAGTCGATACAAACGAGTGGTCTGATTCCGGGGCTCTTGGGCAGGAAACCCGCTTCTACCGCATAGTGCCCGAATACGACGAGCCTTGATAAGCATATGAGATTCACCTTACATCGTACCCTTTGGACCCGTGTAAAGGGGATACTCATCCCTGGTGTTGTTCTGCTGGCGCTGGTAGGTCTGCCTTGCCGGGCTTGTGCGTATTCAGTTTCGAATGAACACAAGTTCACCACCGTGGGAGAGGATTATACCTTCTTGTTCACGAATCTTCCTCCTGCGGTTGGAGATGTTGACGTGACGGTCACCCTGTATGGTGACTACGGCTCAGCAGATGAGTATGCCGATATCTCCATCGAATTCGTAGACCAGGGCGTCCACCAGGGTGCCGACGCCGACTGCGTCCTGGCGGGAGATGCGCAGACTTACGCGATTGGCGCGACCAACGTGGATGATGAAGTGTTGTATGTTATCGTGAGCAATTCCGCCGCCGTGGGATTGCTATGTCACGAGAGCTGGATGAGGGTCAGGGTAGACTACACGAACCTGGACCTCGTGTTGGACAATTGGTCGTTCACCAACACCGTAACCGGTGCAAACAGCGAGGTGACCTGCACCTATGAGATCCGCAATTCCGGGGCAGATCCCGCCGGCTCTTTTGATATTCGCTTCTACTATGGCGAGAACACGAGCCCATCAAACCTCGTTCCTCTTGCCACGAACAGTTTTGCCGGGCTTGATGGAGACAGCGGAACCGGTGTCATGACCAACATTTTTACAATGCCTGCAAAGGTTATGTACGGGACCGGATACATTCATTACGTTCTCGATTACGACGACCAGGTCATGGAGCACGACGAAACAAACAACGGGGGATTGGGCCCTATCGAGATTACCGGGCGTCCGGACCTGCAGTTCACGGCATTATCGGTGTTTCCGACAAACCAGATTCCCGGGGGCGAACTGGCGCTGAGTTACCGCATTGTCAACGGAGGCGCCTCGGCTGCCCCTTCATCCTTCTTAACACGATTCTACTACTCAACCAACAGTGCCGTCGGCACATCGGATGAGTATCTCGGCAGCGAGGTGACTATCCCGGCGCTCAACGCTGGTGAGTATTGGCCCGGGACGTCAAACGGCCAGGTCGTCGTTGCGGTGCCGTCCCATGCACCGTTCGGGACTGGCTACATAGGCGCCATCGTCGACTGGGCCGGCAGCATCGTGGAGGAGAGCACGGCCAACAACTCGACGTCGTCTGCGATTGATGTGCTTTCGCCTTCTCCCGACCTGACAATAGCCTCTTTCTCAACATCTTCCGGTGCCCAGGGGGGCGGATTCAGCATTGGTTGCACCTTCGAAGTCAGCAATGTCGGAAACACGAATTCCGGCGCCTTCTACGTGTCCTTCTACTATGGCGATACATCCAATACCACGTCACTGGTCTATCTTGACCGGTACTCCATCGCGGATCTGCCCGCCGGCGAGACAACGGGCATTCTTGCGCATGACGTCCTGTTGCCGGTCAGTGCCCGTTACGGCACTCGCTATCTTCATTACTTCGTTGACTACCTTGATGCGGTTGCCGAGATCTACGAATCCAACAACAGGGGGTATGGCTCGTTCCTGGTTCAAGGGCTGCCGGATCTGACCGTCAGCACGATCTCTCTCACACCGTCAAACCAGGTTCCCGGAGGGGGAGTTACGCTTTCCTATCGATTCCACAACGCCGGGTTTTCTGCTCCAGGGGCTGGAGTTCCGGCGCGGTTCTACTTCTCTGTCGACAGCAACATAAATACGTCGGATGTTTACATGGGGCAGGAAGTGATTATCGACACCGTCGATCCGGACGGGTTTTTTCCCGCAACGACCAACGGTTCCGTGATCCTGACCGTGCCGTATGATGTGGCACCGGGGGCAGTGTACTTTGGGGCCTACGTTGATCCGGGAGAAACAATCGACGAGGTGTCCGATGACAACAATTCGATGCATGCCGGGCTTGCGATTCCCGAGCTGCGGATAGAAAGCATAAGTTCCGCCGGCGGGGGGGAGGGGAGAGTGATTAACATCATCGTTTCCGGCACCGGTGCTCCAGTTACCTACGAGTTTCAGTACCGCACGGACATGACCACCGGTGACTGGTTGCCAGCCGGTCCGGATGGCGACAGCGTGCAGGGGAACCATGCCAGTACGGAATGGACCGATCACGGGGGGCCGGGAAGAGACCTGGATGCCGCGGAGAAGCTTTTTTACAGAGTCATAAAAGATGATGAATGAAACCCTGCAAGTGGCGGGGCAATCCCTGGATTTATCCTGCCGGAAACGAAACTCGAGACCTCGAATTCCCGCCACAGCAGAAATCCCTCTTTATGAGCCATCTGCGTTGTGAAACAGAACAACGGGGGCAGGGTGAAACGGGGGTACCAAATTTTGTTTACCCCACAGCACAAGGGGTTAGGCGCTAGGTGTTAGTAGCTAGGATTCTGGGACAGCGCAAATCGACCCCACCGTTTTGAGTGGGATACGAGGGAGGCATCGCTACGCGGACGGCGGACCTTTCCCGCTAACGCCTAGCGCCTAACCCCTAACCACTGCGTTTTGCGCTCACAGCGCAGAACGCTCTTTAAGCAGTCGGACGTTGTCGAAAGCGTTGGCGAGTGATAGTATTTGACGTTCATGGGTACATGTCAGGCTTGGACCTGGTAGTTACAAGTCAGGACTAATGGAGGAGATGTTACCCTCCCCGGCGTCGTTTTAACGTTATTGCGGTCGCGGGGAAGGTATCCAAATATCATGGCTAGCATATTCTTTATCGACGGATCGAATTCAGGGAAGTCACAGGAGATAGCTGATTCGGGACTGCTTCTTGGCAGGGCGGCTAGCGTTGACTGCATGATCGATGACCCACAGGTGTCGAGCAAACACGCGCAGATCGAATGCCGGGACGGCACGTGGGTAATAACGGATCTCGAAAGCTCAAACGGAACTCTTGTCAACGATGAGACGATCACGACGGTTCACCTTTCGGAGGGGGATATCGTAACGCTCGGCGATGTGAAGTTCATGTTCCGGCTTACGGCCACAAGTGAAGCGCCCCCGCCCGAGGTCGTGAAGAAAGCATCCAAACCCAAGCCTGAGAAGCTGCCGAAAGCAAGTGAAGAAGACGTGCGCATGGTTCAACAGATGAGAAGTCGCACGGATAAGATCAGGGATGAAGTCGGCAAGGTCATCGTGGGTCAGATACAGGTTCTTGACGAAGTCCTGATGTGTATGATTGCCGGTGGACATGCTCTCCTGGTGGGATTGCCGGGAATGGCCAAGACATTGATGATCCGCACCATCGCCAAGGTTTTGGACATGGAATTCAAGCGCATCCAGTTTACGCCCGACCTGATGCCCACGGACATCACGGGAACCGATGTACTGGAAACCAACCGTGCGACCGGCGAGAAGGAATTCCGTTTCATCAAGGGACCCATATTCTGCAACCTGCTGCTGGCTGACGAGATCAACCGGACGCCTCCCAAAACCCAGGCGTCCCTCCTGGAGGCCATGCAGGAGAAACGCGTTACCGCCGGTACGGAAACATATATTCTTGATGAGCCTTTCTTCGTTTTGGCCACGCAGAACCCCATTGAGCAGGAAGGAACCTATCCCCTGCCCGAGGCACAGCTTGACCGGTTCATGTTCAATATCTGGGTCGGCTACCCGGAAGAACACGAAGAAGAGGAGATCGTGGGTTCAACGACGATGGGCGCTCTCGTGGAACCGGAATGCGTTCTCAAGCAGAAAGATGTAATTCAGCTGCAGGAAGTCGTGCAGAAGATTCCCGTGTCTGCCCATGTCATCAAGTACGCCATCAAACTGGTGAGGGCCACGCGGCCTGAATACGACGATTCTCCCAAGTACACCAAGGACTACGTCTCAACGGGTGCCGGTCCACGTGCCGGTCAGTACCTGGTACTGGGGGCAAAGGCAAGGGCAGTCCTGGAGGGCCGCATTCACGTCAGCTGCCGCGACATACGTTCGGCCGCGATCCCCGTGCTGCGTCACCGCATCATCACGAACTTCGCTGCCGATTCCGAGGGCCTTACGACCATGGATATCGTCAATCACCTCCTGGAGGAGGTCGATGAACCCGGCGAAGAAGCCTATAGTGATGATTGATACAGCATGAGATAAGCCGGAACACGATTCAGCAGGGGCAGCCGTGAAGAAGCTGTCATCCTGAGCGAAACGGAGTGTAGCCGAAGGATCTCAAGCACTGGGTGATTCATTAGATCCCTCGACAAGCTCGGGATGACATTAACTGGACGGTGACTATAGATTTGGAAACGTCAGCGCGATAACGCTACCGCTTTTGCTGTTCGAGAACGGGACCGTAGACCGTCGCTGCTGAATCGTTTCGGGGCCGCTCGCGCTATGTTAAAAGAGTTTCCGACATCCTCTGACCTCCCCGAAGGAATTCGGTGTATAGGAACTATAGACCCTCCTTCCCGCATTCCCGCGTTACAGCCGGCTGATATTCGCGCGGCACTTGCTTCGCCCTGCTGGCCAGACGGCGCTGCGGAGCCGGGGCTGTGCGACCTTGTTAAACCCGGTGAGTCCGTGTGCTTCGTTATATCCGACTACACGCGTAAGACCGCTACCGATCTTGTTCTGCCGGTTATCCTGCAGGAACTCAAGGACCGCGGATGCAACGTTGAAGACATGCGTGTCCTTGTCGCTTCCGGTATTCACAGGAAACCGACAGAGGAAGAGCTGCGCCATATCCTGGGCCCGGAAGCATGGCTGGACCTGGGAGACAAGGTGGTTCTGCACGATCCGGATGACGAGTCCGCCCTGACCACTGTAGGAACGACAAGGCGGGGGCACACCGTGAGAGTCAACCGGCTGGCGGTGGAGTCAGACCGCCTCATAGCTATTGGCGCGGCCATTTATCATTACCATGCGGGGTTCGGCGGCGGGCGCAAGTCCCTCGTGCCGGGTATCGCATCGCGGGATACCATTGCCCACAATCACAGTCTCACGCTGGACCCTGACGAAGACCGCATTCATCCCATGGTGGGCCCCGGAATACTTGACGGCAATCCTGTCGCGGGGGAGATGTTGGAAAGCGCACGCCTGTGCGAACCCGATGCAATAGTCAACACCGTGCTCAGCCCGGCGGGCGACCTGGTTGGCGTTTTCTGCGGAGAACTTGATACCGCGCATCGTGCCGCCTGCGGTATGCTGGAAAAGGTCGCGGGGATCGACATTGAGGAAGCGGCCGACATCGTTATTGCCTCTGCTGTGGGCGCACCGAACTGGATTCAGAGTCACAAGGCGTTGTACAACGCCTACCGGGCTGTGAAGCAGGACGGTCACATAATACTCGTGGCGCCGTGCCCGGAAGGGATAGGCGACGAGCGATTCAGGTACTGGGTCAAAAAGACCGACCTCACAGAGATCTACAGCGAACTGAGATCTTCTCCCGAGGTCAATGGCCAGACAGCCTTGTCGACGAGAATCCGGGGCAAAATCACTACTCTTGTGACGAGCTTGCCTCCTGACGATACTCGCGATCTTGGCATCAACGTTGCAGACAGTGTGGACGCAGCCCTGTCTGACGCCCTGGCCGGATTCAGTGCGCGTGGCATACACGAGCCGACCTGCTACCTCATGCCCCGGGCCATGTATACACTTCCATTTCTGCGGTAGCGTGTCCGTTTGCGCAAAGCTCTAAACTGGCACAATGTGTTGTACTCGTCCCCAGGGTGTTACTCAACTTCCTGCTCTTTCGCTTCGGGCAGCTCGGGCAGTTTCATCTCTTCGAACCAGAAGGTCTTGTAGCATCTGATAGCATCGAACCTATGGCCCCAGCGCAGGAAGCCGTTGCATGCCAGAAGGACTTTGCCGTCTTCGAAGTGCTTGCGACGGTCGTTATCGATGCCGACGCCCCATGGTCTCCCTGAATGGCGTCCGCTGCCCGCGGGGATTGTAGCCCAACCCTTTCGCCTGTTCTTCAAATGCTCACCGTCGATCCAGACGTCGGTGCCGCCGCCCGCGTTGTAGTGCGAACGTCCGCCGACCAGCAGTCGATAGGCGTAGCCGTCACGCAACGGCGGCAGTTTGATCTCGGCCCGCATCAGCAGCGCCTCTTTGTCCCAGAAGGTATTCGGTGTGGCGCCACAGCCGCAGAAGTTGCGGTCACCGTCGGCTTTGCAGTCGCCGATGGGAGCAAGCTTGCCATCGAGGTTGGCGAAAGGCGCGTGTCCGGTCTTCCAACCCGCTGCCTTCGCATTGAAATCCGCGGAGAACCAGTTTTCCGCGCCGGTGGGCAAGGTCATCTCACGGAAGCGGTGGTTCGGCTCCCAGAGCTTCTTCTCGGGCGGGTCAAACGTGACATACTGCCACTGAATCCTGTCGCGGGCCGGGCCGTGGAGTTTCCAGTCGTAGTCGTCATGCCCGGCTTTTTTGTAGAGTGCCACCAGCCCGTCAATGGTGCGGCCGGGTTGACGGGAGGCCAGTTCTGATTCAAGGCCTTTGCGGTTCTTCTCTATATAGGCTGGAATCATGTCGTCCATGATAATCGGCACAAAGGCCTTTTTCAGTTTCGGTCCGAATTGCGAAACATCTGCAGCAAAGAAGATCTTCTCATGCGGCAGTGCTTCCTCGGGAAAACGGCTCGGGGCGATGCGGTACAGTTCATCAAATCCACCGGGAGTGCCGGCGATGGCCGCGGCGATGTTCCCCAGAAGCCCTGGGATATTCCCATTCAAATCCTGCCCGCCAGGTTCCACCAGTTTGCTCGGGAAACCTTTATACGCCTTGGCGAAGGTCTGGATGGCAAACTGCTGGACCTGCGGATCGGCGGTCGGCAGTTTAGCGACGATTCCGCGAAGTGGATTAGATGCTTTGCCACGCTTGTCGGAGATAACCACTTGACCGATTCTTGGCAGAATCTGCATGTAGAACCGTTTGTCGGCTGCAACCGGGGTGAGCGCGCTCATTGCCGCATTGCGCAGCCACCAGTCTTCGTGATCCAGCCAGGACAACAGCCGATCGACATGGGGAGCAACCAGTTCGGGACGGGCACGGCCCAAGGCCTTCATCGCTCCATGAGCTACCCACCAGGATTCGTCGGGATCGTTGATCATCCCGGCGACGAGAGTAAACATCTCATCGGTGACCTGTTCGATCGGCATGGCCCTGCCCTTACTCATACCGATGATGCAGGTGATTCCGGCAAGCCGGCCGCGGGGGTCTTTGGACTTCAGAAGCGGCACTACCAGGTGGGTGCGGCCATGATTGTTGATGGCGCGTGCCGATGCAGTGCGAATGCCCTGGTCAATGTGATGAGCATACTTCAGTAGTGTCTCATCGCGTACCTCGGCGTCATTGATACGACCGAGTATGGGCATGGAGGCGTCGGTAACGAGCCGCTCCTTCGAAATATCCTGCCTTTTCCCGGGCCTATATTCGGCTGGAATCAGCGAGTAGAAGACGTCGTCGGCAGCCGTACCCCAGGGGCGGTTTGGTATCTTGTAGGTCTTGGAGTACTTGGAGGGCGGTGCACCGTACAGCCGCAGCTGTTTGCGGGGAAGCGTGTAGACGAGCGGGATCCAGTTTCCCCAGCCTCTCCCCCCCTTGGCTGTGTCCTCGTAACTGACATTCCAGCCGCTGACCCAGCCGAACACACCATCGTGGGTACGGGCAAGTTCGTACATCCAGCGGCGCCCGTCCATAAAGGTGCGGTACTGAAGAGGGCGTTTGTCCTTTACCAGCCCCATTGACTGGCCACGCCAAAGCTCACCGATACCCCCGCCGGTATGCCCGTGAAACAGCCAGGAGGTGGAGTAGAACCCCTTGGTGGCGTTGATGTCACGGGCTTTGGCGTACACCGATTTCTCCCCGTCGGGGTGCAAATTCGCCGCTGCAGCCATGGCTATGGCCAGCCCGGTGGTCCTGCCGTTGTCAGCCATGCCGCCTTCGGGGAGGCCGTCACCATAGGCGACATTGCCGCGTCCTGAGAAGCGGTAGAATTGAAGCAGCGAGCTCTGCAACGTGTGCTCGTCCACCTTGACACCGCACTCTTTGGCAAGGAGCAGGAAAGCCACGCAATGCACACCGGCGGCATTCATGTGCCCGCCGCCCATATAACTGTAATTCGCTGCGCCGCGGCCCATCCAGGAACCGTTGTAGATGGTCCGCTTGAGATAATCTGCGAGCTTCTCGATGACCGGCAGGATCGATTTGTCGCCGGTGCGGAGGTAATACTCACACAGCGCCGGACCGTTGTAACCGGCAAACCAGGGGTAGGTTTTGATCTCTTCCGCGTCTTTGTGTTTCTCAACCAGTTGCCTGACCCACTTGCGGGCAACCGCCAGGTCTTTCTCTTCACCGGTAGAGAGCATGAACAGCAGAGCCCCATCCAGCCCGATACCGATCGACTCTTTGTTCTCCGCCAGGAAGTCGGCGAAATTGCGAATGATCTTGTCAGATTTCTTGCAGTTCAACGGCCAGGTCTTGCTGTAGGGGCCGAGCGCCGGAATCTTGACGATAACGTCTTGCGCGGCCGCGTTCGCATCATCCTTGACCCTCATCTTCAGGACGCCGTCTTTCGCCTCAGCATCCGTAATCATGTTACCCAGAAGAACGCGCGGGTCTTCGTCCCTGAGCGTCTGACCATTGATGCTCTCAATGATCTGCCCCTTCTTGAGCTTACCGCAGGCCTCCGCCGGGGAGCCCGATTCGATGTTGGTGATGAACATCGTAAAGTTGGGCTTCCGCAGATCCAACCCGATACCGACCGGCCCAAACCGCTTAAGCGCGTAGCGGGGCGCGTTCGGGTCGGGGTACATATGGAACTGTGGTGTCCCCTTGTAATAGCCGTCCGCCGCCATCAGGCCAGAAGCCATCAACATGGCCGGCAGCATTGTTTTCAACAAGTTTTGTCCATATCGTCTGATCATTCTCTCTTTCCTTTCCTAGCCCCCTGCATCGTGGCCGCCTAGGCGGCCCAAACCGGCCACCCTGATAACGTTCTACGTTGCAAGAATCTTCCGGACCTGTCCCCAGGGTGTCAAGGCTCCTTCACTTCGATCCAGTCGATTGTCTCGACTCCTCGGAATCCTGCACAAGCAAAAAACAGTAGCACTGGCTACCACTTTCAACAACTGATCTTGTGCGGCAACATTCCTGATCATTTGCGACAGATGCGGCACCGGAATTTACAACCGTTCCCAAAGCCGGGAATGCGCAGGAAAAACCAGAAGCAACGCGTTGGTCCCCAAGGGTTGTGCCAGGTATAGCGGAGCGTCAACAGGAGCGGTTTTCCAGTCTATATCGTTGAGCGGTCAACGATAGGTACTGCTCCGTCTAGCCAATGGCACTGGATTGCGGCGCGACGACTTAAAGGGAAGGAGGGATACAGCGAAAAGTGTTGGCTCATGAGGTGGGGATGCACAAACTTAACAGAGCGCTTATCCAAGTGCCATTCCGACCTGGCCCCGACTCTCCGTACATACAAGCTCAACGCTCTTGCCACTTGACGGCTTGACGCACATGGTATATATTTTCGGGTAGATACTAGATAAGGAAGGAGTGCCCGATGATAACCGCCAAAGTATTCGAGTCCGGTCGGAGTCAGGCCGTCAGGCTGCCGAAGCGCTACCGCTTCCATTCCCGGGAAGTCAACGTCCAGCCGACGCCGGACGGACTGCTTCTGACGGAGAAGGAGCCGTGGGAGCTATTTGACGAGGGCGTTAGCGACCTCCCGGACGACTTCCTGGCCGAACGCAAGCAACCACCCCTGGAAGACCGGGGGTTCTGAGTATGGCCCGGAGCATCTACATGCTTGATACGGACATCCTCGTTTTCATGATCCGGGGCTTGAAGTTCACTGACCATTCAGCGCCCCGTTACGTAAAGGCCAGCCGTATTCGCCGCCGTATTCAGCGTCGTCTGCGGGCGGGTGCTTCGGTAGGCGTATCCATGGTCACCGTGTGTGAACTCGAGTACGGCGCAGGGAGGTCGGCCCATCCGGAAAAGGAACGTCGGGCTGTGTCCAAGATCCTGGCGCCCTTCTCCCTGCTGGAGTGCGATGCCGTGCGCGTACCGCGCCACTATGGCGAAGTACGCTGCATGCTCGAGAAAGCTGGAGCCACCATCGGCGCCATGGATTTGATGATCGCCGCACATGCCCGTGCACAAGGTGCAACCCTGGTGACAAACAACGTCAAGGAATTCAAGCGGGTCGAAGGGCTGAAGGTCGAGAACTGGGCAGAGTAGCACAGCCGCTCCTGCGCGGAACGCCCCCATTCTGTTAAGCTGAGCCCGCCGAGAATCAAGCTATGAAAAGGCCGCCTCAGTTTCTACCGCCAGCCAGGCGCGGGCACCGGGCGCCGAAGCACGTGCTCCTGCTGCTGGGGTGGTATGCCCCGCAGACGGAAGCATGCATTGTCAGCCACGCGCGCAAGGCCAACTGGTCCCTTGAGCACCATGCCGTGCGGACCGGCCTGGCCGGGGGCTCACCTGAACTTGACGGAATTCTCTGTATCCTTGGGGGATGGGAAAGCCGCCCCGAGCTTACCGAGTTTGTGAGGCAGGCGGGCGTGCCGACGGTCGACATGCACGCCGACGAGGCCGTGACCGTGCCGGCCGGACGCGTGCTGATGGACAACGTGGCGATGGGAGGATTGGCGGCTGATCACTTCATCGAGCGCCTCATGGAGGGCGAACCGATACCGCCAGACCCGATTCTGATTCCGCCGCTTGGCGTCACGACCCGCCGCAGCACAGACATTCTGGCTGTCGCCGACCCACGTGTGGCAACGGCACTGAGCTACATTCGTCAACACTTTGCCGATGACGTCGTCGACTCCACGAACGTCGCGGATACCTGCGGCGTGCCCCCGCGAACCCTGGCGCGACTCTTCCACCAGCATCTTGGTCGGAGCATAGCCGGGGAACTTCGCCAGGTCCGGCTCCATCACGCCCGCCAATTGCTGTCGACAACGGACTTCACCGCGTCCGAGATTGCCCACCAGTGCGGCTTCTCAAACCTGCTCCATTTCCGCCGCAACCTTGAGCGCCAGACCGGCGAAAAGCCCCGCCAATGGCGCCGCTCACACGCGCCATGAAGAGTGCATCTCCTGCCCATAGTCCGATAAAGAGCAAGTAAGTTGGCAGCAGACGGCTTCCGCATTGCGCGCTTCCAACGGGGCTCTATGCGAGATGTTTAAAGGAGCAGTCCCTACAATGGGCATGCCGATTCTTCTGCTCGTGGAACGGTCTTGAGCCCATTCCACGGGCCTTTTCCGCTCGCCGCGTGTGCACTGTTGAAGCAAGCGGTGGCCAAACTGGAATCCGAGCGTGCGAAACACGCTAATCCTTCATCTACCTGGATACCTACAGCCCCGATGTGGATTACGCGGCCATGAAGCCGGTCAACGAGATCGCCGTCGCCCTCCGGGCTTCTTTCGCCGAGGTCCAAACCGACAACTGTAAACGATGTCCTGGCATTTGACACCTAGCGCCTAGCCCCTGCAATTTGCGTAACAACGCAGCAGCTCAGGTGACACTGTCTTTCTCCGAGACCGGTGTCTGTGTTAGAATAGTGCTAATGGAGAATATTTTCATCGGAAGGCGAGATGTGAGAAACCAGCGCATAGCGGGAGTTCTGGCAGCCATCTTCATGGCACTGTGCATTGTGCCGGTGGGGCGTGCCGATGTTGTAATCAACGAGGTGCATACCGACCCGGACTTGGAAACCGAGCACGTCGAGTTTGTTGAGTTGTACAACAGTGGGACGGGCCTGGTCGATCTCACCTCGTGGTATTTCTCTGACGGAGTTGATTACACCTTTCCCAACAACACTCTTCTTGCCGCGGGCGGTTACCTTGTCGTGAGCCAGGATCCGGCGGCGATTACTAACAAGTTTGGCGTTCAGAGTTACGGGCCCTTTGCAGGCAAATTCTCGAACGGCGGCGAACGCATAGCCTTGAAGAACAATGCCGGTGGGCTTGTGGACGAAGTTGACTATCAGCTCGGCTTTCCCTGGCCGACCGTGGGTGATGCTCCGGGCAACTCGATGCAGTTGCTCAATCCGGCTCTCGACAATGATCTTGGAGGCAGCTGGCGATCAGCCGGTCCGACACCCATGGCCGCCAACGCCGTTCTCGAATCACTAGACGCGATTCCTCCGCATATACGCCAGGTGAACCATGAACCAGATGAGCCGACGTCATCGAACAACGTTGTCATTACAGCAAAAGTCACGGACACAAACGGTATCAATTCGGTCACACTTCAGTATCAGCTTGTTGATCCCGGCAGCTATATCCGCGTGTCTGATGCGGAGTTCCAGACAGACTGGACAGATATCGCAATGAACGACGGCGGAACCGGCGGAGATGTGCTGGCGGGTGACGATATCTATACCGTCACAATGACGAATACGCTCCAAACCCATCGCAGACTGGTTCGGTATCGCATCACTGTCGAAGACACCCTCCTCAACTCGCAGCCGGTGCCATACGCGGATGATCAGCAGTCAAACTTTGCCTATTTTGTTTATGACGGCATTCCTGACTGGACCGGAGCCGACAACCCAGGCACTACTCCCGCAACGAACTTTCCAGGGAATGCCATGGATCCACTTGTGACCTATCACCTGATCGCAAACTCCAACGACGTGATCAACAGCCAGTATGTTGGCGCATATGACGGGGTGCGTTTCAACGGAACGCTTGTTTATGACGGCACCGTTTACGACCACATAGTATTCTACAACCGCGGCGAGTATTCCACGTACCAATGCGGCAAAAACAAGTGGAGGATCAGGTTCAACCGCGGCCACGCACTTGTGGCGAGGAATGACTACGGAAAGAAGTACGAGGCCGAGAGAGACGCCATCAATCTCAATGCCTGCACGGCGCCATGGATGCCCGTCCATCGCGGAATTGCCGGTATGGACGAAGTTATATCGTTCAAACTCTACGAGCTTGCCGGTCTCCTCAGTCCGGACATTCACTGGATCCAGTTCCGCGTGATCGATGGTGCAGAAGAAGCCCCGGCGGGAAATCAATATGCCGGTGACCTGTGGGGACTGTACAACGTCGTGGAGCATCCCAACGGTGATTTTCTACGGGAACGTGATCTGCCTAGCGGCAACCTGTACAAGATTGAAGGCAACAATGCCGACAAGAAGCACCAGGGCGCTACTCAACCAATCGACAACAGTGATTGGACAAGCTTCAATGCCGGCTCCGGCAGTCTCAATACGGTTGAATGGTGGCGCAACAACCTTCATCTAGAATCGTACTACAGTTTTCGTGCGATCAATCGGCTCGTCGGAAACGTCGACATACGCGAAGGCTGGAACCATTTCATGTACCACAATACAAACGACCTCTGGCACGTGATTCCCTGGGACCTGGATATGACATTCATACCTGAAACCCATTGGTCCGGGACAATTGTCCAGAAGGCCTGCCTGGGCCATGCCGAGATCGCAATCGAGTTCCGCAACCGCGCGCGTGAACTGCATGACCTGCTCTGCACCGACACCAATATCTATGGCGGACAGGCCTCCCAGCTCGTGGAAGATTACGCGCGTTTTGTTCATCCCACCAACAAGGTCCTGACTTCCACGGTTCTGGATCGCTACATGTGGAACCATCATCCAAGAACGACATCTGCACACAAAGGCCAGTTCTATGTAACTCCCAAGAACCAGGGCAACATTGGCGGCACGTGGACGCGCTACCTCGCCTCCCCCAATCATCTCGGATCACAGAAGTTCGTTCGGGATTATCTCACCGATACCGATACGGACGGATGGGCGATCGGGGACGGTGATCAATACGGTTATGGCTACGAATACCTGGCGTATGAAGGTGCTGATGCGGAGATCCCCGACACACCGACCATCAGTTATGTCGGGCCGGGCGAGTACCCGCTCAACGATCTGACGTTCCAATCAAGTACATACAGCGGCACGCATCCGTTTGCTGCAATGTGTTGGCGGATCGGCGAGATCCATAGCCCGGGAACAACCAACTACAGCGCGGGCAAGAAATGGAAGTACGAGATCAACGCGCAATGGGAAAGCGGCGTTATCTCAAATTTCAACAACCAGATCACGGCGTTTGCAGGCGATCTGAGAGTCGGCAGCACGTATCGGGCACGTGTACGTATGAAAGACGATACCGGGCGCTGGAGCCACTGGTCGGACCCCGTGGAGTTTACAGCGGGACATCCTGAGAACACATCGGCGCTTTCCAGTTATCTCTGCGTCACAGAAGTGATGTACGACCCTCCGGATGGCAGCGAATATGAATTCGTCGAGCTTCACAACTGCAGCGATAGTATCGCGCTCGACCTGGCCGCGGTGAAATTCACGCAGGGAATCGACTACACATTCGGGGAGGGAAGCTCCATTCCTCCCGGCGGATATGTCCTGGTCGTTCAGGCAGATCCCACTGATGATTTTGTGGCGTTCCGGGCCCATTACGATCTCACGAACACGGCACCGATTGCCGGACCGTACGATGGGAGCCTGGCGAACGGTGGGGAGGAACTCAGGCTCAAGGCCGCCGCTGGAGGCAGCGCAGTTTCTTCGTTCACCTATGGCGATTCAAGGACTTGGCCGCCTGCGGCGGATGGCTCCGGGCACTCGCTGGTGCCGCTGGTGCTTACCGGTCAGGCATCGGGTGTTCTCGACTGGCCGGGAAACTGGCGTGCAAGCGCCTACATGAACGGTTCCCCCGGCAGGGAAGACCCCCAGCCACCGACCGGCGTGGTCATCAATGAGATCGCGGCCCATACTGATTACACCAACGCCGCAAAGCCCGAATATGATTCTAACGACTGGATGGAGTTGTATAACGCGTCTTCTTCCACCGTTTCCCTGGCGGACTGGTACCTGAGTGACGATGGGGATGACCTCAGGAAGTGGGCAGTTCCCGAAACGAACTCGATTCCCGCCGGGGAGTGGATCACGTTTGACGAAGTAACGGGGTTCCACAGCCCGATTACCAACGGGTTTGGTTTGGACAAGGCTGGTGAACAGGTATTTCTCTCCTACCTTCCCGGCACAACCAATGACCGCGTTGTCGATGCTGTCAGGTTCAAGGGGCAGGAAAGGGAGACGACGCTTGGGCGGTATCCGGACGGCGATGCCTACTGGTATTCGCTGGAACCGACAACCAACATGGCGAACACGACCCCCCCGAAGCACGCTATAATCAGCGAGCTGATGGTTCATCCTCCGGCAACTGCATCTAATCCAGAAGACAACGCTCAGGACGAGTATGTCAAGTTATACAACCCAACAGATGGACAGGTTGATTTCTGGACCGAGGCAGGACCCTGGCGGATCGGAGGAGGAATCGATTTCAGTTTTCCGGAGAACATCTCGCTGGCCGCGAGGGGATCTCTGCTCCTGCTCCCATTCGATCCTGCCGACACCAACCAACTCGACGTTTTTCTTGATGCATACGGACTGACGAACATCCAGGGAGTCATACTCGGACCATACACCGGCCGGCTGTCAAATTCGGGAGAACGAATAGCTATAGAACGCCCCCAACTGCCGGACTTCCCGTCGGTAGACGTTTCCTGGGTAATTGTGGACGAAGCAATCTACTCGACACATTGGCCGTGGCCGACTGCGGTCCAAACCAACGGGTTGTCACTTCACCGTACGGTAAGCGGGGGAGCCGGCAACAACCCGGTATACTGGACTGCATCTGCCGCCAACCCTTCGCTGCCGCCCGGCAAGATTGTTCTTACTGAACCCACGGTCGGGGAAACGGTGTGGATTCCGGCAGTGACGATGTTGAAGGCATCGGTTGACCAGGACCAGGTGGTCGGCCTGGTGGATTCGGTAAGGTTCCTCCTTGATGGCGTAGTTACGGCAATTGACACGGATTCGCCTTACGAGTCGGCACTGGATCACGTTGATATCTCAACGACTGGAACATACCGGGTGCGTGCCGAAATCGTCGATGACAGCGGGACAAACAGTTCCGTTGAAATAGTGATCAACGGGGCCCTTGCCGACAGGATAGATATTGCGAGTCCCGCGAATGACACGGTCCATTTAGCGCCCTGTTCGTTGGATTTCTCCATCGACGTCGACGCGAACCATGTTGCCGGGGCGGTCGATCACGTGACGCTCCTTGCCGGGACGAACGTACTGTACGTTGACATGGAAGAGCCATACGTTTACACGCTCGACGAGGTAGACCTTCCGCCTGGAACAACGTACGTGTTGAGCGCCGTCATGGAGGACGACTTTGCCGTCAGCACGTCCGAGACCGTGAATGTGACGTTGTACGCATCATCCTTCGCGGCCTGGGACTATCGCATGCAGGTATCGGTTTCCGGGTACGCGAGTGGTCAAGGCATAGAAGACTTCCCTGTCCTGGTGAAGTTGCACGAGGGGTTGGAAGGTTTTCGCTATGATGATGTCGGCGACCCCGCCTCGGGCGGGGCAAGTCTCAGGGTTGCCGATGAAACGGGCACCAATACGCTGTATCACGAGGTTGAAAGCTGGACCCCCGGTGGCACCTCGTGTGTATGGGTCCTAATGCCGGAGCTGCCGGAGGAGGGCACCTCGATATCGATCTACTGGGGCAACGACGGTGCGCCGGATCCTCCCCCTTATGCAACCAACGGCGCCCTGTGGGCGAACGGTTTCGACCTTGTTCTGCACATGGCCGATGATGCGGGCAGCACCACGGTCTACGATTCCACCAGCAACGATGTGCAGACCACGTTCAAGGGCAGCTATACATGGGAGGAACCAGGCCAGGTCGGCAGGGCCCTGGGGCTTCCCGGCGTTAGCTCGACCATCCAGGTCGCAGACCCGTACGTTCCGCTGGCCGGGAGCTGGACTATAAGCACATGGTTCAAGGGGCTCTATCCGACTACCGAGGGAAGAACGCTCGCCAGAACCTTCTCGGCCGACCGTGCAGCGAGCGTGAAGAAAGGGACTGACGATTTGGGCGTTCAGATTGGGCTCGATTTCACCGATTCGGGATATGACATGCCGGCAGGCGATACGGAGTGGCATCATCTTGCAGTGGTTGGGGAAGGCGGAGGAACAGGCTTCTATGTTGATGGGCGCCTCGTGGGATCAGCAGGCAACCAGGTGGGCGGCTCGATTGCGTATATAGCCAACACCTTTTCGATTTTTGGCGGCGAATGCTTCGCGGAATACATCGACGAATTCCGTATTGAGAGCGTTGCCAGATCATCCAACTGGATCTGGACATGCTGGCTGAACCAATCGGATAATACCGGGTTCATGGTGCAGGCCCCGGCGGAGAATCAACAACTGGAGAGTGAGCCGGATGGGGATGGCGACGGCATGCGGGATTCTTGGGAGAACTACCATTTTGGGACTATTTATGCGCCCGGCGGCGAATGGTACAGTGACCCGGATGGCGACAGGATGATCAACAGCAACGAATACGTTGCCGGAACAGATCCCACCAACAGTAAAAGCGTTTTTTCCATGGATGTTAGCCTGTCCAACGCCGCCGTACGTGTAGAGATCTTCGGCATAGATGCATCAGCGTATGGGGAGGGGTATCAAAGATACTACTCTCTTGAAAACGCCACCAATCTTTCGGGTGACTGGTCTGAGGTGAACGATTACACCAACTTGCAGGGACAGAACCGGACAATCATCTATACGAACGAGCCCGGCGCAACCGTTCCCGTTTACTTCCGTGGCCAGGTGTGGTTGGTGGAGTAGTGGAGGGGGCGATGTTCAACGTCCAACGTCCAACGTCCAACGCCCAAGTTGGATGCTGTCACGTTCTCTGTCCTCTATTCTCCGCAGGTTTCTCGTTGGCCCTTTATCCTGACCGCGCTATACTGACGCAGACTTTATAACCGCTGATTAGGAGACAAGGCATGCCCTTCCTTATGTTTGGAGGCTTTATCGCCATAGCGATAATAGCCATCACCGTATCAACCATTCGTTCAAAGAAACGAAGACAGGAAATGCAGGCTCTTGCAGAATCCATGGGTTTTACCTTTCAACAGAACGGTGATGCCGATGCGATGGCGACATTCTCTTCGTTCAAACTCTTTTCAAAAGGCCGGTCCCGCCGCATGTACAACCTCATGCAGGGCGTTGCCAATGACATCAATCTTCGAATCTTCGATTACAAGTTTACAACGGGGAGCGGCAAGAACTCGCACACTTATCACCAGACGGTGATAGCGTTCGATGCGGGTGAGCTGCGCCTTCCCCAGTTCACCATGACGCCCGAGAACATCTTCAACAAAATAGGAGGTGTCTTCGGATACCAGGATATCGATTTCAGTACACATCCTGTTTTTTCCAAGAAATACCTTCTAAGAGGTACAGATGAAGATTCGATCAAGACCAGGTTTACTGCCGAACTTCTAGATGATCTTGAGCAAAAAAAGGGACTATGCCTTGAGGGTTATGGTGAACTCCTTGTAATGTACCGCGCGAATAAACGCGTCCCTGTTTCCGGGCTTAAGGACATGATGGCGGAAGGATTCGGCGTCTTCAGCCTTCTCAGGACAACTGGCGCTCCACGCATCCGCGTCTGACTATACTTCCATTCCCTGCACCAGACTTCAGCGTTTTCAGTTGACAAAAAGTGGTCTCTTCCGGTTAATTCTGCCCGATTCCGGGGAAACGTATGTGCGCCCCGTGGATGTTAGAGTCACGAACACAAAGAAGGAACAGTTGAGTTATGGCCAAAAAAACACGCAAGTTCAAGACCGAGGTCCAGCAGCTTCTGGACATTGTCATACATTCCCTTTACTCCAAAAAGGAAATCTACCTTCGCGAGCTTCTTTCGAACGCTTCCGACGCTATTGACCGGGCCAGGTTCGAATCCCTGACCGATAAATCGCTGACAGACGGCTCGGAAGACTGGAAGATCAAGATTGTGCCGGACAAGGAAGCGCGCACTCTAGCGATCATCGATAATGGTGTCGGCATGAACGCCGAGGAAATCGACCAGAACCTGGGAACCATCGCCAACTCTGGAACGCGAAACTTCCTGGAAAGCCTGAAGAACGCCAAGGATGCCGGCGGGCCGGAATTCATTGGTCAGTTTGGTGTTGGGTTCTATGCGTCCTTCATGGTGGCGGACAAGGTAACCGTGCTGACAAAGCGTGCGGGAAAGGACCAGGAGGCCATACTGTGGACATCAGACGGCACGGGCAAGTACTCCATAGAGCAGGCCGAAAAAGAGGCGGCAGGCACCGAGGTCACACTGCATTTTCGCGAGGACATGGATGAGTTCCTGGAAGAATGGAAGATTCGCGGTACCGTCAAGGAGTACTCCGATTACGTTTCATACCCGATAACCATGGACGTTGAGCGAAAAGAGCCCTCGGAGAAAGAGGGAGAAGAACCCGTTGCTACGATCGAGGAAGAAACGCTCAATTCCATGAAGGCCATATGGAAGAAGGCAAAGAGCGAAGTAAGCGAAGAAGAGTACAACGAGTTCTACAAGCATGTCAGCCACGACTACACCGACCCGCTTCGCGTAATCCACTACATTGCCGAGGGAACTACGGAGTTCCGTGCCTTGCTGTACATCCCGAGCCAGGCCCCGTTCGATCTCTTCTTCCGTGACAGCATCAAGGGTATTCACCTTTACGTGAAGAATGTCTACATAACGGATGACTGCAAGGAGCTCCTGCCAGAGTACCTGAGGTTCGTTCGTGGTGTAGTCGATTCAAGCGATCTCCCCCTGAACGTCTCGCGCGAGATGCTGCAGGATGATGCCATTATCCGCCGCATACGAAAGAGTATCGTGGGCAAGATTCTCTCCGAGCTCAGCGATATCAAGGATGCGAAGCGGGATGATTACCTCGGCTTCTACAATCAGTTCGGGAAAGTCCTCAAGGAGGGTGTGCACTCGGACTTCGAGAATCACGACAAGCTGAAAGACCTCGTCATGTTCAGGTCCACGAGCAGCGAGGACGAGAACCCGGTCCTGCTGCGTGACTACGTGGATCGCATGCCCTCGTCTCAGAAGGAAATCTACTACATAACATCGGATAGCGTCGAAACGGCCGCGAGCTCTCCTCACCTGGAGGCGTTCAAGGAAAAGGGATACGAGGTACTTTTCTTCGTGGACCCCATCGACGAATGGATAGTTCAGCGCCTTACCGAGTATGACGGCAAAAAGCTCAAAGCCGTTGACAGGGGTGATATTGATTTCGAAGGGGAAGATGAGAAGGCTGATTCTGAAGCCGAGAACGAGGCGAAGGAAGAATACAAAGATCTCCTGGACTTCATTCAGAAACAGTTGGACGACGACGTCAAGGAAGTAAGATTGTCAAAGCGCCTTACGGATTCGGTCTGTTGTCTTGTCGCAGACGAAGCCGGCATGAATGCCAACATGGAGCGGATCATGCGCGCCATGAACCAGGACGTACCGAAGGGCAAGCGGATTCTGGAGCTTAACCCCGGGCATGATGTTCTGAAGAACATGAAAGAGATCTTCGAGAAAGACAAGGATGACCAGGTGCTGGCGGACTTCATAGATCTCGTCTATGGCCAGGCTCTCATTGCAGAAGGTTCTCAGGTGAAGAATCCTTCGCGCTTCGCAAAGCTGGTGAGTTCACTGATGGTTGGCTCTGGCTGAAGCTTTACTAGTCGCTCTCGACGGTCTTTTCGGCCGGCGGCGGGACTGCCTCTTCCGCCTCGGGTTCCTCGACTTCTTCGGGAGGCTCCTCGGGAATGGTCACGCCAAGCACGGCGGCGACGTCTTCGAGTCTTTTCTCGATTGCCATGTCGGCGGCGGTAAGGCCGCTGGTAGTCTTCAGCGTGGTATCCGCGCCCTTGTCCAGGAGCTGCTTAACGACCTCTGCATGGCCGTGATAGGTTGCAAAGTGAATAGCCGTCTCACCCCGGACGTTTGCCAAATCGATATTGGCGCCTCCATCAAGAAGAGTTGTCACCAACTTGCCAAGGCCCTGTCCCGCCGAGAAATGCAATGCGGTCTTCCCCTCTTCATCGACTGCATCTACATTGCACTGCTTCTCTATCAACAGGGAGAGAACTGATGGACTGTTGTTCAGGACGGCGATATGTATGGGCGTTGCTGCTCCCTTCATCTGGGCATCCAGGTTTGCACCCTTGCCGATCAGCAGTTCGGCCATATCACGACTGTTGTTCTTTGCCGCGTAGTGAAGAGCCGTTGCACCCCTGGCATTAACAGAATTGACGTCGTGGCCGTTGGTTAGAAGTTGAGTAACAGCGTCCATGTCCCCGGCTTTGGCGGCGTCCTGCAGTGCGGTTGAAGGTACATTGCGGTCACAGGCGCAGAAGCAGAGCGCCGTGGCGATTCCCAGGCATATCAAGCGAACATGTATTCTCATCATGGTAACGACCTCCAGATTATGATCCTTCGTGCATTAATGACTACGGTTATCAAGGCTACATGGAGACCTGGTCGAAGTAAAGCATCGAGCTAAAGCGAAGGATAACACTATTGAGATGTTGACCAGACTCCGGATTTCGATATTCTTCTAGGCACTATGAAGATACTCGTAATAGGCGGCGGCGGTCGCGAGCATGCAATAACGTGGAAGCTGGCAAACGACAGCTGCAAGCCTGAACTTTTCTGTGCCCCGGGAAATGCCGGAACGGCACGGATTGCGACGAACATTGATGTTGGTGCCGAGGATTGTAATGGCCTTCTTGAGTGGGCTCGTACGAATCGGCCGGATCTCACTGTCGTGGGGCCGGAAGTTCCGCTCTGTGCGGGGATAGCCGATGTTTTTGCAGCAGAGGGCCTGGCGGTATTCGGTCCTTCGGGCGAGGCGGCCCAGATGGAGGGAAGCAAGGCATTCGCAAAGGATGTTATGACGGCGGCGGGTGTGCCGACAGCGGCATCCGAGACTTTCACAGATGCGGAAGCCGCATTGTCATATATCAGGGAAAAGGGTACCCCGATTGTCGTGAAGGCCGACGGTCTGGCCGCGGGCAAAGGCGTCATCATCTGCGAGACTGTTGCTGACGCGGAAAAGGCGATCGCCTCCACGATACTTGACAAGACCTTCGGAGATGCAGGGGCAACCATTATTGTTGAAGAATGCCTGGTTGGTGAAGAGGCATCGATTCTCGCCCTGGTAGACGGCGAGACGATAGTCACTCTCGCGTCGTCGCAGGATCACAAACGCGTTTTCAACGGGGACGTCGGCCCTAACACCGGGGGAATGGGAGCCTACTCTCCGGCTCCCGTCGTTACTGACGATATGTGGCCGGAGATCAGGGCGCAGGTTCTTGATCCCACGATCCGCGAACTCAAGAAGCGCGGGATCACTTACAAGGGCGTTCTTTACGCGGGACTTATGTTGACCGAAGCAGGGATGATGGTCCTGGAGTTCAACTGCAGATTCGGCGATCCCGAAACGCAAGCCGTCCTGCCGAGGCTGGGTAGCGATCTCACCCCCGCGCTGCAGGCCTGTGTTGACGGCACACTGTCGGAAGAGATGGTGACGTGGAAGCCGGACGCCTGCGTTTCCGTGGTCATGGCTTCGGGTGGTTATCCGGGGCCCTACGAGAAGGGCAAGACTATCGAAGGGCTGGACGCAGCGGAAGAACTGGAAGGTGTGGTCGTATTTCATGCCGGAACGAAAGAAGAAACCGGCGAGGTAGTTACCTCCGGCGGCCGGGTGCTCGGAGTGACAGCCCTGGGCCGCGATCTTTCCACTGCGGTAGATGCGGCTTACTCCGCGGTCGCGCAGATTCGATTCGACCAGGCGCAGTACCGAACCGACATAGCCGCTAGAGCCTTACCCCGCTAACAGATGCCTTGGGCGAAGTACAGGAACGGGATTATCAGCAAAACCGCAGAACCAACCTGGAGAGACAATGAAGAAAGCTAAGCCGGAAGTCGGAATCGTTATGGGAAGTGACTCTGATTGGCCAATTGTCAAGAAGGCCGTGGAGATCCTCAACGAGTTTGGGATAGAACACGAAGTGAGAGTTATCTCGGCGCACAGAACGCCGGAGGTGGCCTGCGAGTACGCGGCGAGTGCCAGCCGGCGGAAACTCAAGGTCATTATCGCGGCTGCCGGCGGTGCGGCCCATCTTGGCGGTGTTCTTGCGGCGCACACTGTTCTTCCCGTGATCGGCATACCTGTGAAAGGCGGTGCCTTGAACGGTATGGATGCACTACTTGCTACGCTGCAGATGCCGTCTGGTATTCCGGTGGCAACCGTCACGCTGGGAAGTGCCGGGCCCATTAATGCTGCAGTACTGGCGGCACAGATCATAGCCACCGGCAAACCAACTCTGACCCGCAAGCTTGGTCGCTACAAGAATGCCCTGAAGCGAAAAGTCGCCAAGGGCAATGCTAACGTTCAAGCCGACCTGGGCGGGTGAAAGATTTGTTGCCATTGGGGGACACTGTGAGTCATTGCAGGCAACTGCTACTTATCGCGACAGCTTTCCTCTGCCCGGCTCTTGCGCTGTCCGATTCCGGGGATGTTGGGCCCCGGGTTGACGATGTTCTGCGTCTCCTGGATAAGCACGAAGTACTCTATGCAGAAGAAGACATCCGCCGTGCGGCCATTGCCGGCTTGCTGAAGGCTATCGACTCCCATGCCCTTCTCATGGACTCGAAGGAAGCCGAAGCCATGGAACACATGGCCAGCGTGGCGAGGGCCGAAATGTGGCCCGGCGGCATCGGCTACGTGAAGATCCAGGCCCTATGCAAGGGTGGCAGAAAATACGTTGAAGAAGTCATTCGCGATTGGAATGGATCGTTACGTGGGCTGGTCCTGGATCTGCGCGGTGGCGCTGGAGCCGATCTCGAGTCCGTAGAGGTGATTGCAGGGCTTTTTCTTGGCCCTCGGACCGATATTTACCGCCTTGTCAACGGACGCAATGAACCAGTCGTAACAAAGGCATCCCGCGGCGAACAACTCGCGGAAGTTCCACCGCTTATGCTCCTGGTGGATGGCAACACGTCCGGCGCCCCTGAAGCCCTTGTCGCGGTTCTCAAGGGGAGACGCGGTATTATGGTCCTTGGGGGGACAACCGCAGGCGATGCCCTTTCGCGTGAAACGCTTCCCGTAATGAAAGATCTCTCCGCTTACATTGCAACGCGGGGCATTGTGCCGGTCGATGGACCCGGGTACAGCTCGTCGGGTGTTTCTCCCGACATCGCGGTTTCCGGTGCGGCGGTGGTGGATGACCCGGGAACTCAAGACGACAGTTCCGCAGTCATTGGAGAGAATGCTGAAGTGAATGAACTCCTGGAAAGAATATCCCAGGACCCCGTCCTGCGCAGGGCCGTAGATATCCTTCTGAGCCTTGAGGCAATGAGCTATGGACGGCCGGAACCGGCCGGAAAAGAGGATCAAAACGCCGGCGAGGGCAGGAAGAACACCCCCGGCGACAAATGAAGCTGAGATCTTGCTGTTATATCAGTGATGCCACGTGTTATAGATATTGCTTTTGATGTTGGATGCGACGCCATAGAAGAGGCCGCCGCAGTCCTGGGGGAAGGTGGGTTGGTTGTGATGCCCACCGACACGGTATACGGTGTCGCCGCCGATCCTTCGCTCGACATTGCCGTTGCCCGGATTTACGGTGCGAAACGCCGAGATCCGGAGAAACCTCTCCCCCTGCTGGCGGGTGACTTGCGGGATGTCCTGGAATTCGGGGCAACTCTCGGGAAGTGCGAGATGGAGCTCGCGGGTCGTTTCTGGCCCGGGCCTCTGACCCTGGTTGTCAGGGCGGGAGACGTGGAAGAAGGGTTTCGCGTTCCTGATCACGAAGTGGCGCTGGCGTTGCTGAGAAAAGCGGGCGGAATCCTGAGGGTAACGAGCGCCAACATGAGTGGACAGCCCGAGGCACTCACGGCGGAAGCTGCCGTCGAGGCGCTGGGAGATAGCGTGGACCTGGTTCTTGACGCCGGACCCGTACCGGGAGGAACTCCCAGTTCAGTTATCAGGATTGTCGACGGAAAAGTAGAGATGCTTCGGGCGGGAGCACTGAACAGTGAAGTAATTGCTTCCGTCGTTGACGCCTGCCGGGACAATTTGGAATAGTCCCACAGGCAAATGGGATGCTGCGGGAAATGATAAAGAAACGGGATTGAACATGACAGGGGAATTTGGAACCAAAGACGGACCGCTTATCGTGTTCGTGTGCACGGCGAATATGTGTCGTAGTCCGATGGCGGAATACTTGCTGAAAGACTCTCTTGAACCCGGTTCCACCTGGCGGGTTGTTTCGGCGGGAACTGATGCTCCGCATGGCATGCCTCCAACCTATCAGGCTGTCCAGGTCCTGAAGGAGTGGGGGATTGAAATGGATGAGCATCGAAGCAATCCCCTCACGAGGGAGGTAGTGGATGATGCTTCGGTTATTATCGTCATGACGACGAGCCATGCCGCGCGAATCAGGTGGCGGTTCCCTGATGCCGAGGGAAAGGTCCGATTGCTGAAGTCCTTTCTGCGCAATTCATACGGCAGCGATACGGATATACCGGATCCCATAGGACTCTCTGACGTTGTTTATCGTGGTATACGGGACCTGATGAAAGAGGCTATGCCGATCCTGATCGACTATGTGGAGAACGGCTAGCAGGAGCGGAAGATTAGAATGAAGATAGCGATAGGTTCCGATCACGGCGGTTATGCGATCAAAGAGAAGGTAAGAAATCTTCTCGCCGGCCGTGGCCTTGATGTCGAAGACGTTGGTTGCACTGACACAGAGTCGGTTGACTATCCTGATTACGCGTTGGAGGTAGCCAAGCAGGTCTCCTCGGGAAGCGTGGATGAAGGCGTTTTAGTTTGCACAACCGGCATAGGCATGGACATGACGGCGAACAAGTTCCCACGCATCAGGGCCGCATTGTGCAGCACGCCCCGTATGGCCTTAATGGCACGCCAGCACAACGATGCCAATATTCTCGTCCTGCCCGGCGGGCTGCTCGCCGAAGAGGAGGCGGAAGAGATTCTGGATACCTGGCTCAGTAATGGATTTTCAAATGAGAGTCGCCATGAGCGCCGCGTGCAGAAGATGTCTTCCATAGGCAGGGAAGTGGCAGGACTGACCGCTGTGCTCGGGGAAGACCCGGAGACATTCGCGGCCATACAGGACGAGATCGTACGGCAGAAAGAGACGATCAACCTGATTGCTTCAGAGAACACGGCGAGTCCGGCCGTGAGGGAAGCCCAGAGCTGCGTTATGACCAACAAGTACGCCGAAGGCTATCCGGGGAAACGCTGGTATAACGGCTGCGGTCCCGTAGACAGGGTCGAAGAGCTGGCAATTGATCGCGCCAAGACGCTCTTTGGTGCAGAACATGCCAACGTGCAGCCACATTGCGGAAGTTCCGCCAACATGGCCGTGTATTTCTCAGTGCTGGAGCCCGGGGATACCGTACTTGCCATGAGCCTTGATCACGGAGGGCATCTCACACACGGCAACAAGACGAACTTCTCGGGAAGGCAGTTTAATTTCGTTGGCTACGGGGTCGATGCCGAGACTGAGAAACTCGACTATGACGCAGTGTCAAGCATTGCCGAGGAAGCAGCCCCAAAACTGATTGTTGCAGGGGCAAGTTCCTATCCCAGGATCCTGGACTTTGGGCGTTTCAGGGAAATCGCCGACAAGGTCGGAGCAATGCTCATGGTGGACATGGCGCATATCGCAGGGTTGGTTGCAGCGGGCGTTCATCCCAATCCCGTACCAATGGCCGAGTTCGTTACCACCACGACGCACAAGACGCTCCGAGGGCCCCGCGGCGGCATGGTGCTGTGCAAGGAGAAGTATGCCGCGGCGATTGATAAACAGGTCTTCCCCGGAATCCAGGGCGGACCGCTGATGCATACAATTGCCTCCAAGGCCGTCTGCTTCAAGGAAGCTCTTGCGCCACCCTTCAAGGAATACGGAGAGCAGGTCGTGAAAAACGCTCAGGCAATGGCCGGGCACTTTATCGCCGAGGGAATCAGGCTTGTCTCAAACGGCACCGACAATCATCTCATGCTGCTGGACGTGACCACCATAGGACTTACCGGCAAGCAGGCAGCGACAGCACTGGAAGTTGCCGGCGTGATTGCCAACAAGAACGTCATACCTTTTGACAAGGAAGGGCCGTTCGTGACTTCGGGCATCCGGATCGGCACACCGGCTGTCACAACCCGCGGCATGCGCGAAGAAGAGATGAAGATCCTCGCGGGTCTGATCGTTGACGTGCTTCGCAATAGAGAAGACGAAGAACTCCTTGCGAATACCCGAAGAAAGGTCCAGGACCTGACGGCCCAGTTCCCGGGGTGGTAACGGGCTCTTGCGCTTTGCAGCCCATGTAGCTGGGCGGGAATTCGAGCCACGGGGGAATACCGGGACATGAACATCATGTCTATACCTGCCGCGATAAAGACGATCATTGTATTCGCATCCATGCTCGTTCTGGCTCGTTTTCACGTGCCCCTTGGTATTGCACTTGTTGCCGGCGGCGTGGCACTCAACTTCTGGGCCGGCCTGGCAGCATTCGAAACCTTCGCCAACGTGGGATTCTGTCTTCGCGAACCCGAGTTCTGGTTACTGATAGCCGTGACGGCACTGATCATCGAGCTTGGAAAGTTCATGACGGAGAAGGGCAATGCGGATGAGCTCGTGGCAGCAACGCAACGGTGGGGAGGGAGGCACGGAAGGGCGGCAACGCTGATGGCAATGCCGGCGATGATTGGCCTGATCCCCATGCCCGCCGGTGCGCTTTTCTCAGCTCCATTCGTTCAGCAGGCGGGGGAGGGGGAAGAAAGTTCTTCCGAATGGAAATGCGCCGTCAACTACTGGTTCCGGCACATATGGGAATACTGGTGGCCCCTTTACCCCGGCGTGATTCTCACGATGTCGATTTTCGAGATTGAAGCGGCTCGTTTCATAGCCGCCCAATTCCTCTTCACGGTCGTGGCGGTGTCATCCGGGTACCTGTTCCTCGTGAAACCAAGGGTCAAGGCTTTCGCCCACGGGGGTGACGCCAAGCGGGGCAGCAACAGGAGAGCTGCCTTCCTGCTGGTCCCCCTTGTCGTGGTTGTTGCTTCTCTTTTCATCCTGCCGCCATGCTTCGAACGTCTGTTTCCTGATATGCACATACAGACGCGCAAACTCCTTGCTGTTCTTGCGGGCCTGCTGGCGGGCCACGTGGTCATAATATGTGACGGCAGGAACAGAACCGGCAGTTGGCCATCGGTGAAGAGCTTGTGCAGTGCGTTACTTGAAAAAAGGTCAATCAACGTTCTGTTTACGCTGTCGGGTGTTCTCATCTTCAAGGGCATGCTTGATCGCGCCGGTCTTCTGCCCTTGGCAAGTGAAGAGCTGATCAACAGCGGAATTCCAATCGTTCTCGCTGTTGCCATGCTGCCGTTTCTTGCGGGTGTGGTTACGGGTCTTACGTTGGGGTTTGCTGGTATCTCTTTCCCGTTGGTAGTCGGCCTTGTCGCCACACCGGGATCGGGACTTTCTCCACTTTCCACCCTCGTCCTGGCATACGGTTTCGGCTACATGGGCATGATGGTGTCACCCGTTCACCTGTGTTTGCTGGTGACCAAAGACTACTTCGGCAGTCACCTTGCCGATATCTACAGGCAAATCTTGCCGTGCGTGCTGTCGGTCGCCACCTACGCCACAATCGCTCACTGCCTGTTCCACCTGCTGGGTTGGTAAGGCGGTGCCGGCGGTCCTGAGCCTGCAGGCTACCGCGCAAGCCTCTCGCGGAGGCCGGTGCGGCGTTGGCGGATTTCGTTGTTCTTTGTGGCGATGAAGACGGCTTTCTTCGTTCCCACCAGGCACACCAGATGCCGTCCCCTTGTTATCGCCGTGTAGAGCAGGTTGCGCTGCAGCAGTTTGAAATGCTGTGTTGTCATCAGCAAGACAACCGCGGGATATTCGCTGCCCTGTGATTTGTGCACTGAGCATGCGTACGCGTGTACCAGTTCGTCCAGTTCCGAGAGCTGGTATTCTACCCGTCTGCCGTCATACTCTACAATCATCTGCTGATCTTCGGGTGCTATCTTGGCAATTCGTCCGACATCCCCGTTGTAGACCTCCTTGTCGTAATTGTTACGGATCTGCATGACCCGGTCCCGCACCCTGTATTTTCGCCCGAATCTCTCGACCTCTTCTCCGGTCGGGTTAAGAGCTTCCTGGAGAACGGCGTTCAGGTTGTCGGCGCCCAACTGGTTGCGGCGCATGGGGGTCAGAACCTGTATGTCGTTCATGGGATTAAACCCGAACCGCTTCGGTATGCGTTCGGTCACAAGGTAGATCATCTTTGATATGACATCATCCGGGTTCTCGGTCTGTATAAAATAGAAATCGGAAGTGTCACCTTTTTCCGGCAGTTCCAGTGGCTCGCCGTGGTTGACATGGTGGGCGTTGCGGACGATCCATCCGCCTGTCTCCTGGCGGAAGATCGTTTCAAGCGTGGTACATGGAACAGCCCTGGAGTTTATAAGATCTCGAAGAACATTTCCCGGCCCCACGCTCGGCAGTTGATCGGTATCTCCCACGAGGATCACGCAGGCTTCATCCGGTACAGCCGCCAGGAACTGGCTCATCAGGCGGATGTCGATCATCGAGGCCTCGTCAATAATAAGAACATCGGCTTTGAGCGGGTTGGATGCATCGTGTTCGAAGCGACCGTCCTTCGGCTGAAACTTCAGGAGCCGGTGAATCGTCTTCGCCTCATGGTTTGTTGCTTCCTCCATTCGCTTTGCTGCGCGTCCCGTGGGTGCTGCCATCATGACGTGCAGCTTGCGAACATGGAACACATCCACCAGGGCATGAATAATCGTAGTCTTGCCCACCCCCGGGCCACCGGTCATGATCGAGAACTTCTCCGTCATGGCCATTCTGAGCGCTTCTGCCTGCTGGGGTGCGAAAGATAGTTTCATGCGGTCTTCCGCCCAGGGAATGGCTTTGCTTGCATCTATGGGGCGAAACGAAACCCTGGTCGCAACGATTCTGTTCACGCTTTCGGCGACCGCGGTCTCCGCTTCGTAAAGGGGGCGCAGGTAGATCCTGTCGTCTTCTTTCACAAGGTTGCGCCGTTGAAGTTCTGCCTGCATGGCTTCGCCGAGAATCTCAACCGATATCCCCAGTAACGCCTCGGCCTGGAGCAGGAGTTCGGCTGAAGGACAGTAGCAGTGGCCCTCATCCGAAAACGTTGTCATGACATGCAGCAGGCCTGCCCGCGCCCTCACTTCGGAATCCGGAGGAATCCCAAGGCTCATCGCGACACCGTCAGCCGTCTTGAAGCCTATGCCCCAGACATCGGCACACAGCCGGTAAGGGTTCTCGCGTATCATGGCAACAGCCTGGTCTCCATACCTGCGGAATATGCGCGCGGACTGGGCCGTGCCGATTCCATGGCCCTGCAGAAAGATCATGATGTCATGAACGCCCTTTTGTTCAGACCACGACTCCTTGATTCGCTGCCTGCGGGTGGGGCCTATGCCGTCCACTTCCTGGAGTCTTTTTGAGTGGTTCTCGATTATGTCAAGGGTGCCGGTGCCAAACTTCTTCACCAATCTCCGGGCAAGCTCCTTGCCAATTCCGCGAATCATCCCGCTGGAAAGGTAGCGCTCAATGCCCTTTACCGATGTCGGCGCAATGCACTTTATGGAATCCGCCTGGAATTGGTATCCGTGCTGTTTGTGACGAGTCCATTTTCCCGTTGCCCTGACTTCCTCTCCCATCCACATGGCGGCACAGGTGCCGACGAGGGTGGCTGGTCCACGATGTCCCTCGACCTCGACCCTGCACACAGTGTAGCCGGTGTCTTCCGAACGGTAGATGATGCTCTCAACGGTTCCGGACAATGCTTCGCTATCGATGTCCGCAGGCTTTGCCGGCGGCGGGGGTTTGGTCCAGTTGCGGTTTCTATATCGTTGGTTCATCTTGTACTCAAGAATTCACCTTTTCTTGACCGGAACGATTCAGCAGCGACAACCACGCTCCTGTGCTCGAACAGTAAAGGCGGCAGTGTTGTCGTACTGACGTTTCCGAATTCATAGTCACCGTCCAATTAATGTCATCCCGAGCTTGTCGAGGGATCTCATGATCTACCAGGAGCAGGAGATCCTTCGACTTCGCTACGCTTCGCTCAGGATGACAGTTCTTTCACGCCTAGCCTTGTTGGATCGTTTCGGCTTAGAGCCATGCGTTCAGGTTAGTCTTCCCACCCGGCGCAATCAAGAGATCACAAGCTCGCCAGAAACAGGGCCGCGTAAAGAAATCCATCTCTGAACTGCTCTATCGAAAAGGACTCATTAACGGCATGGATTCGATCCTCTTCCCTCCCGAATCCCACGAGTAGAGGTTCCGCACCTGACGCTTCTGCGAGTGCCGATACCACGGGTATTGACGCACCTTCCCAAAGAAAAGCGGTGTCCTGGTCGGACAGCTGGTCGAGAACCAGCTTCGCGCGGTTTACCAGGGCGGAGTCGAAGTCCAAGCGGAAACCAGGCCCTGCGACTTCCGTATCGGTTACCTCCAGTTCAAGGCCCGCGGGCACCTGTGCCTCAAGGTGGTCGATTATGGCATCAAGGGCGTCCGAAGGGTCTTGTCCCGGAACAAGCCTGGCGGACAGCTTAGCTGTTGCGGACGAAGGAATAATCGTTTTGGCGCCCTCACCGCTATACCCCGAGTTCACACCATTAATATCGATTGTCGGACGAAAACCTATGCGTTCGGTCTGCGTGTATCGCTGCTCGCCCGCGACGGGTTCAACTCCCGTGTCCCTGAGGTACGATTCCTTATCAAACGGCACGCTGTTTGCAAGCACGCGCTCATTCTCCGAGGGTGGCTGGACACCGTCATAGAAACCCGGCACGGCCACGCTGCCATCAGCATTATGCAGCGAAGCAATAAGCTCGGCCACGCCCTGGGCCGGGTTCGGTGCAACTCCGCCGTGAACACCGGAATGGAGATCGTGGTCGGGTCCCGTAAGGTGGACAGAAAGAAATATAATGCCGCGCAGCCCCATGATGATCGTGGGCGCACCGGACCGCACGGTACCCGTATCACAGACCATGAGAATGTCCGCCGCGAGCCTGTCACGCCATTCCGACAGTGAAGCAGAGATTCCCTTGCTGCCGGACTCTTCTTCTCCCTCGAGGATAACTTTAACGGTCGCGTTCAGGGCATCCTGTTGAACCAGGGCCTCAAGCGCTTCGATAACAAACAGCACCTGGCCCTTGTTGTCCTCTGCACCACGTGCGTACATGCGGCCGTTTCTCAGGGAAGGCTCGAAAGGCGGTGAGTCCCACTTCTCGATGGGATCGGCGGGTTGCACATCGTAGTGGCCGTAGAAGAGAACCACGGGATGCTTCGGGTCTCCCTTCCGTTCGGCAAACACGCAGGGTTTCGTGTCGGTTCTGAGAATCTCTGACTGAAAGCCGATCTTCCCCAGACGTCTCATCAACCAGTCTGCACAGTCAACGCAGTCCTGGTCATGCTCGGGTATTGTGCCCACGGATGCAAATTCGAGAAACCTTTTCCAATCATCAATATAGACATCAAGGTTCTGCTCGAACACTTGCTCCAAGTCTTCCTTCTGTATTCCAGACATAACCCGTTCTCCCTTTGAAAAACCAAAGAGTAACGTTGAAGAACTTGGAATGACAGTGAAAAGGGGAGATGAGCGTTCTGCGCTGTGAGCGCAGAACGCAGTGGTTAGTGGTTAGGCGCTAGGCGTTAGCGGGAAAGGTCCGCCGT
>JASLPY010000055.1 GCA_030744755.1 Kiritimatiellia bacterium
AGGGTTTAATGCAAGCGGCTAATTCATGATTCTGAATTGCCGGAAATCGAAGCAGAACTTCTGGGATGGACTACTAGGATTCTGGGACAGCGCAAATCGACCCCACCGTTTTGAGTGGGATATGAGGCAGGCATCGCTACGCCGACGGCGGATCTTTCCCGCTAACGCCTAGCGCCTAACCACTAACCACTGCGTTCTGCGCTCACAGCGCAAGAACGCTCAGAATCAGTTCTTGGACAGTCGAGATGTTTCCTGCTAAGGTGCCAATCGGAATGTCGGTCCAAAATCCCAACGAGGTGAAGACAGTGGTTTCTTCAGAATCTAGCGGCCCAAAGTACAAGCGAATCCTTCTGAAGATCAGCGGTGAAGCGCTTCAGAAAGATGACAGGAGTTCCAACATTGACCCTGAGGCTACGGCGAGAATTGCCAACCGGATAAAGAGGGTCGTGGATCAAGGCGTGCAGGTTTCAATCGTTGTCGGGGGTGGCAACATCTTCAGGGGGCTCAGCGGTGAAGCCCGTGGCATAGACAGAAGCGAGGGGGACTACATGGGCATGCTGGCCACGGTCATCAATGGCCTGGCGTTGAAAAGTGCTCTCAAGCAGGTAAACGTGGATTCCAGGGTTATGTCCGCCTTTACTATTCGCAAAGTCGCAGAGCCGTTCATCCTTGGCAGGGCGCTGAAACACCTTGCGAAAGGGCGCGTGGTTATCTTTACCGCGGGTACGGGAAACCCGTTCTTCAGTACGGACACTGCGGCGGCACTTCGTGCGAGTGAGATCAGGGCAGACGTGCTCCTGAAGGCTACGAAGGTGGACGGCGTGTACACTGATGATCCAATGACCTGTCCGGATGCGGTGCGGTATTCGACGCTCACCTACACCGAGGCCCTTGCCAAATCGCTCAAGGTTATGGATGGAGCTGCTTTTGCTCTCTGCATGGAAAACAAGATTCCCATCGTGGTGTTCAATTTCTTTGAGACCGGATCTTTAGATGCAGTAATTGCGGGGGAAACCCTCGGAACACTTGTCACGGAGGAAGAGTAGCAGGCATCCGGACGCGGGGTGCTTGTTTCCCGTTTGCCTGCGTTGGGAATCAAGGGTTTTGTGGAACAGAACATAAATTGAAGACATGACTTAAGGAGGAGAAACAAGACATGGATACACTTGATGATATTACGCTGGAGCTTGATGAGAAAATGTCGAAATCACTGAAGGTTCTGCATGAGCAGTTCTCGGGCGTGCGCACGGGTAAGGCTTCGCCGGAGTTGGTCGAGAACGTTCAGGTGCCATACTATGGCACGCCCACCCGCCTCAAAGAACTTGCGAGTATATCAACGCCCGAAGCGCGGCTGATTGTCATAAATGCCTATGATCCGACGGTGCTGCCGGAAGTTGAGAAGGCGATTCTCGCTGCGAACCTGGGTGTAACCCCCATGAACGACGGCAGGGTAGTGAGGGTCCCCATCCCGGAACTCGACGAAGAAAGGCGCAAAGACCTTGTCAAAGTGCTGAAACGCATGGCGGAGGAGTCGAGGGTGGCCGTTCGCAACGTTCGCAGGGAAGCCAACGACGGCGTTAAAGCTCTCCAGAAAGACGGCAACATAACCGAGGACGATAGGGAATCGGCCCTCAAAGACGTTCAGAAACACACGGACAAATGCATCGAAAAGATTGACGAGGCATTGAAGGCGAAAGAAAAGGAGATCATGTCCGTCTGATTGCAGATCTTGTGATCTGTCTTTTTTCTTGTTGATGCCCGTCTTCAGGGCATATACTTCAGGCGATTAATCTATGGAGTCTCAACATGACTGATGACGAAAAAAATGAGAATGGTCAACCGGAAGTTCCCCCGAAACTGGTGATTAAGCCGCAGGGCTCACCAACCGATGAAGAGGAAATGCCACGAACAATCAAGATGAAGCCGATTGTGTTGTCGACACCCGGCGAGGAAACACCTGCTGCCGATGTCGCGCCAACCGAGCCACCGGCGGCCCCTGCCGCGCCGCAATCAAAGAAAGAGACATCTAGAATTTCTTTGGATGCCGCCCTTCCTTCGGGTTCAGGCAGTTCTAGCGGGGATACGATCAAGGTTAAGCCTGCAGTTTCTCCCCTGAGCGTGTCCCCTCAGAAGCCTACCGTTGTTTCTTCCGAAGGACCGGCTCCTTCCATCGAAGACGACTTGTCTGCGGAAAAGCGAAAGACATCGAGGATATCTCTCGAAGCAGCATTGGCCTCCGAGCCCACCGTGGCTGGTTCCGAAGGGCCCAAGACGATTCGTCTAAAGCGTCCAAGCGAAGCCGCCACGGTCAAAGTCGGTCAAAGCTCTCCGCCAAAGAGTGAGACCACGCCTATCGAAGCCGAGGCTCCGGCGCTCAACAAGACCGCGGATATCGCTACCCAGATGGATGTACCTGAGCCGACCACTGCCACCAGGAAGAAGACGATCAGGGTTAAACGGCCCAGTCGCTCTCCCGGAGTCAAGACGACTCCGGAAATCAGAAGAACGGAAGAAACCGGCGCGCCCGGCGTACCCGGGATGGAAGATGCAGTTCCCCTGGTGGATCGTCCTAACTGGTTCTTCGTTTTCTCGTCGGTAGCAGCGATACTTGTAGCGGGCGTGCTTATCTACATTCTGACCGCCCAGGCTTTTGGCCCCAATGCTTCCCTCTCGAGATTGTCTTACGGGGCACCTGAACTCAATCTCGCGTGGCCGGGCAAGATACAGCCGACTCGCTAGAGGCGGTGCAGCTGCTTCATATCTGTTTATGAATAGATAACAAATGCGCGCCATAGGTCTCTCAACGGACTGACAGGCGGCGATTAGAGTGGAGATGGTACTATGAGTGAAGTTATTCATGTCAGTGGCGACAATTGGAAAACTGAGGTCTTGGATTCTGCCCTTCCCGTACTTGTTGATTTCTGGGCTGAATGGTGTGGTCCGTGCAAGGCAATCAGTCCCATTGTTGAAGAACTGGCCGGCGAACTGGACGGAAAGATGAGTATTGCCAAGGTCAATGTTGACGAGAATCAGCAACTGGCCGGCGAGTTCGGAATCCGCTCAATACCCACGTTGTTGGTCGTTAAGGATGGAGTTGTCCAGGAGCAGATGGTAGGCGCCATGAACAAGGAAGCACTGAAAGCCAAACTGGAAGCCTACATCTAAGCAGGAACGATTCAGCGAAGAGAGAGAATCTAACCGCGGATTACGCGGATCACGCGGATAGGATTCTTGGGTAGAACGGTGCTCTGCACCGTTTTTTGTATGCTCGATTCCGTGCGCAACCGAGAGTGCTCTTCCGGGCAAAGGTTCTACTGACTAAGTAACGAGATGTTGTGGAATTTGTGTGCGGCGCAAGTGTCGAGTACCCGAATAAGCTTCGAATGCTGAGACTGCGACGCGCAGATGACTGCCACGTTGCAGTCGCTTGACAGTTTTGCGGTTTTCTCGAGAAACGTGTCTACGTAATCCAGACTCACCTGCCTCCCGTTCATGACCAGTCCCGTATCGGATACCACGATCTCGATAAGGGTCGGGTTTGGCGGACCTGGCGTGTCCGTTGGTCTGTCAACGGCCAGTTTAGACAGAACGTTCCGGGGATGCGCGGCCAGGACAAAGAAGATCAGCAGGAGGAAGATTACGGCAATCATCGAAGCCATTGACAGCTTCGTTTCGGGTTGGCGACTACGGCGTCTTGATTCGGTACTCATATGCGCTTCCTTCATACGTAGAACGCTCGCTGAAGCCTCTTTCTTAGGGCAGGGGCGCTTGTTAATGGAGTTGTCACCCAAATGGATTTCGGACGCCGAGGCCGGCGTCCCTCCCACCGTTCGACAAGAAAAGATGATGAAATGAGGCAATCCGGACCAGGTTGATCGTCGTCGCTCTTCATCATTGTCCCGATCGTTGTCTTGAGCTTCCTCGACAAGGATCGAGACAACGATCGGGACAATGACAGATTGTCGAACCACGCTGTTAACAGCTTGCCATGTTGGGAAATGTGGCGGATTCGAAGGTTTTCCACGCTTTCTAGTGACATTGAGATACCGTTGCGCAATAATTCCCGGACCTGATGAATACACCATCAAATACCGATAGTACGAACAAGGTCGAACTGCAGATTATCGATGTGGTCTACCCCGGGAAAGGCCTCGCGAAGCTCGATGGGCGCGTTGTCTTTGTCAGGGGCGCCCTGCAGGGTGAGACCGTTTCCGTAAAGATAGTCCGTAAACACAAGCGTTTCTTGGAAGCTGCATTACTTGAGGTCATTTCCCCCTCTCCCCACAGAATTGAACCGGTCTGCCCGTTGGCAGGTGTTTGTCCGGGCTGCGTGTATCAGCACGTTGACTACGCACACGAAATAGAAATAAAGCAGGGTCAGCTCACGAACACTCTCGGGCACAAGCTCAAGGTAGACGAGTCGGTCTTTGGCGAACCAGTTGCATCACCGGACCCGTTGGGATATCGCAACAAGATCACGCTCCATGCGCGGCTCAAAGAAGGCCGTGGGCCCGTGATTGGCTATGTAGGGTGGAACAACCGTACCGTTCTGGAGGTCGATCAGTGCCCGCTGGCCATGGATCCGTTGAACAATCTGCTGAAAGAACTTCGTGCAGATCAAGCTTTCATGTGGTCGCTCAAAGGAAGAGATACCGTTGCGCTCCGCTGCACGGATCACGATGGGGCCATAGGCAGGGTCAAGAGTCAGGGGGAATGGCGAAGCGTGACTTCCGGGTTTTCGGGAGGCACCCTCACGGAATCGACGGTTCTGGGTCCCCTGGATGTACCGCGGTGGAGTTTCTTCCAAGTGAATCCGAAGCTTGGCGACTTGCTGCTGACCAGCATAGGCGAGACAGTTAAGGAAGAAGGGCCAACTTATCTTATAGATCTTTACTCGGGTGTTGGGGTCTTCTCCCTGGCTGCCGCGCGTGCCGGGGTTCCACACGTCCTGGGTATCGAACGCGACCGCCGTGCCGTGAAGGCCGCCCGCCGCAATGCCTCAACTCTCAAGTGCAACGATATTAAGTTTATGGAAGGCGATACCGAGGTCATGGTTGCCGATGCACTTTCGGCTGTTGATATGGGAAATACCTCGGTGATCGTTGATCCTCCCAGGCGCGGCCTTGAGGTGCCTACGCGGGATGCGCTGTGCAAGTTGAAGCCCCGGCAGCTGATCTACATATCTTGCGCGCCCGACACCCTGACCCGGGATCTTGGCCCGCTTCTGGCGGCCGGGTACAGCATAGAGAGGTGCACTCTCTACGACATGTTCCCGCGGACATCGGCTTTTGAGACCATAACGGTGCTTCGACAGGAGACCGGCTGACCTGAATTCCTGGCCGGAAGAAGCTACAGAAATATCTCCAAGTGTCGCAATAAGCCTACGCACCTTCGTCCTGATGAGACAGATGATGGATTGACGGTTGCCTGTCCCGGGATTTGTAACCGGAGTTTGTGGTTCCCAAATTCGGGTCTCTCAAACTGGCTTTTACCTTTGCCATCGTTGCCTCTTCACGCTATTAATGTATCAGAACCAAGAGCCCGGATTAGGCGTGTGTCTCAGTTTTTTGGATATATCAGGACCATGATGGCCCTTTCCTTGCTACAGTCTTGGTCCCGAGAGAAGGCAAGGAGTTCTACGCGATGAGAATAGGAGTACCCAAAGAAAGCACGGACGGTGAGAATCGGATCTCGCTGATTCCGGATGATGTGGCCAAGCTGGTGCGCATGGGGGCAGAAGTGGCCGTGGAAACAAAGGCCGGTGCCTCTTCGTGGTTCTCCGACGAGGACTACAGTGACGCGGGCGCGGTCCTTACCGCGGATGCAAATGAATTACTGTCGGGGTCCGACGTTATTGTGCGGGTCAGAAAGCCGCTCCCGGGAGACATTGGCCTCCTCAAGAAAGGCACAATTCATATAAGCCTCCTTGATCCGTTCCTTTCTCCAGAGACCATAAAGCAACTGGCCGAAGCAGAAATCAGTGCTTTCAGCATGGAGATGATTCCACGAACCACTTACGCACAGAAGATGGATGTGCTCAGCTCACAGGCAAACCTGGCCGGATACGTTTCAGTAATCCTAGCCGCAGCCAAGCTGAAAAAAATACTTCCAATGATGATGACACCGGCGGGCACCATAAAGCCTTCAAGGGTCTTCGTATTGGGGGCAGGTGTGGCGGGGCTGCAGGCAATAGCTACCGCGAAACGACTCGGTGCCAGGGTGGACGCGTTCGATATACGTCCGGAAGCCGCGGAACAGATCGAGTCTCTCGGTGCCAAGGCAGTAAAGATCGATCTTGGCGAGACGGAGTCCACGAAGGACGGCTACGCCAAAGAGATTACAGAGGAACAGAAGCAGAAGCAGAAGGAAGAAATGGCCAAGGTTTGTGCCAAAGCTGATATCGTGATTACGACAGCCCAGGTATTCGGGCGCAAGGCACCGCGGCTGGTCGATAACGCAATGATCGTGGCAATGCGGCCAGGCAGTGTCATTGTTGATATGGCCGTTGCGACGGGCGGCAACGTTGAAGGGTCAAGGCCTGATGAAGATGTCGTTAACAATGGCGTCACGATAATGGGCCTCTCCAATATGCCTGGATGCGTTGCAACCAACGCAAGCCAGATGTATTCGGCCAACGTGTTCAATTTTGTGTCGGAGTTCCTGGACGAAGAAACCAAGAGTTTCAAGTTGGATCTGGAAAACGAGATTATCAAGGCCACCCTGATTACTCACGAGGGGGCTGTTGTGAACGAAAGAATCCTGAAATCAGGACAGGGTTGAGGAGGCACAGGCGATGGCGGAAGCCTTATTTGTTTTTGTTCTTTCAGTCTTTCTAGGCTTCGAGCTTATAGCGAAAGTGCCGTCCACGTTGCACACTCCGCTTATGTCCGGATCCAACGCCATATCAGGTATCACGCTAGTCGGTGCCTTGATGGCTGTCAGAGTTGATTCGCAGGTTGTCAGTATCATCCTGGGTGTATCCGCGGTAGCATTGGGGGCGATCAATGTGGTTGGCGGCTATTTTGTGACAAACAGGATGCTCAGGATGTTCCGGAAGAAGGATTAGGAGTAATTTCATGTCCGCAGTCTTAGAAACGCTGATGCAAAACGACCTGCTCAGTTCGGTTGCTTATGTTACTTCGGCCATTCTGTTTGTATTCGGGTTGAAGCTCATGGGGTCACCTGATTCTGCCCAGCGCGGCAATTTGCTTTCGGCGGGTGGAATGCTGCTGGCCGTTGTCGTGACCCTACTGTCCTCTGGACTTGACTACAAATGGATCGCGCTTGGTGTAGCCATAGGAAGTGCCATAGGGTACGTGACGGCCGTGCGCGTTCAGATGACGGCCATGCCCGAGATGGTAGCTCTGTTCAATGGCAGTGGGGGACTCGCAAGCCTGCTGCTGGGTGCTTCCGAGTACACTTCACATGGTGCTGATCCCGAGTTCCAGGGCTTCACTGCATTTGTGACTTTCCTGGCAATCATCATAGGCGGAGTAACATTTACCGGTAGTGTTATAGCCTGGGCCAAGTTGAGCGAGAAGATAGACGGTAAACCGATTCTTTACCCGGGACAGCAATTCGTGAATGCGGCGCTGCTGCTGACGGCACTGGTTCTGGGGGTTCTCTTTACCCTGGACCCAACCAGGGGAGTTCTGGTGGGGGCATCTTCCGGAGGGGGAGCAATGGTGCTTTCCAGCAGTATCGTGTTCCTTGGCCTGGTTGTGCTGTCGCTCATGCTTGGCGTAATGGTTGTAATACCAATCGGCGGCGCTGACATGCCTGTGGCGATATCCCTGCTCAACAGTTACTCGGGACTGGCTGCCTGTGCAGCCGGATACGCGATCAACAACAGCATACTCATTGTGGCGGGCGCCCTGGTGGGGGCGTCTGGAATAGTTCTTACCAATATCATGTGTAAGGCCATGAACCGGTCACTTGGAAATGTGCTCTTCAGTGGATTTGGTTCCGGGGCCGGCGGATCCGGTGCAGCCGTTGAAGGCGAAGCGAAAGCGGCAACTCCTGAAGATGCCTACTACGTTCTGGAAGCTGCGTCCACCGTTGTGATTGCCCCGGGGTACGGGCTGGCGGTAGCGCAGGCGCAGCACGCCGTGCGGGAGCTGGGGGACATCCTGGAAGATAACGGGACTGAGGTTAAATACGCAATACATCCGGTAGCCGGTCGCATGCCCGGCCATATGAATGTTCTCCTGGCCGAGGCAAACGTGCCGTACGAACAGCTGGTGGAAATGGATGGGATCAATCCGCATATGCCGAACACGGACGTGTGCATCGTGATAGGGGCCAACGACGTGGTTAATCCAGCGGCTCGCGAAGATGAGACAAGCCCGATCTACGGAATGCCCATTATCAACGCAGACGCTGCGAGAACCGTATATGTTCTCAAGCGCTCCATGAACACGGGGTTCGCAGGCATAAGCAACCCACTGTTCTTCTGTGAGAATACACGGATGATATTCGGCGACGCCAAGAAGACCGTCGAATCACTCATCGAGCAGTTCAAGTCCTAGCAGCCCATCCTGGTTTAGCCTAGAAAGAGCAGTTGGAACAGTCGCTGTCCCGTTACCCCGGCGGAAGTCTTTGCGACTTCCGCTACATTTCATCTCTCCCCGTAGCGGAACTCGTTTATCCTCCGAAGCCTTTGTCGGACAAGGTCCAAGCTACTCGTTGGCAGCTTCTTCGGCCGGCGTCGCGGCCCCTGGTGCAGCAGCCTCGGGAGGTGCAGCCGGGACATCGACTGCCTCAGGTGACGGCGCTACCGGAGCTTCAGGCGTTGCGGTTGTGGCTTCCGGAATAGCCGGTGCAGACACGTCCAGAACTGATCCTTCAGGAACGGCGGTTGGTGGTGCTGCCGGGGGCTGTGGCGGTTGAAGTGGAGGAGCAACCGGTGCCTGTACAGCGATGCTGTCTGTGACCGATTCACCGCTCATGCCGCCCGATTGAAGCACAGCCAGTAGAGCCGTGTTCAGCAGAAAAACGATGGCCAGGGTAACGGTGATCTTAGTGATCACATTTCCTATCTGGGCTCCGAACAGGCTTTCGCCCATTCCAGACCCGAAGGCTAGTCCCATGCCTTGACTTTTTGTCTTCTGAATCAGGATGACCCCGATCAGAAGAACGGCGGACACGATTTCCACTACCACCAAGAGTGCTGTAAGAACGGCTCGCATGATCAATCTCCAGTTTCTGTTCCAGTAAGTGTTCTCATCTCAAAACCGGAACACATTACATGGCTGCCCGAACAATTTCAACAAAAGACCCGGCTACAAGCGCCGCGCCGCCAATGAGGCCGCCGTCGATGTCCGGCTGCGAAAGCAACTCGGCTGCATTGGCCGGCTTCATGCTTCCGCCATACTGTATACGTATAGATTCCGCTGAATTCTCATCGGCCATATCCGTAAGTACGCCGCGAATAAATGCATGCACTTCCTGTGCTTGCTCCGGTGTAGCCGTCAATCCCGTTCCGATTGCCCAGACAGGCTCGTAGGCAATGACCAGCTTGGTGATGCTATCGCCAAGCCCGGAAAGGCTTCCGGTTACCTGGTCACGCACAACATCCTCGGTCTTACCCGCTTCGCGCTGTTTCTGAGTCTCGCCGATGCAAACGATGGGAACCAGGTGCGCTTGGATTGCTGCCTTTACCTTGAGGTTAACGACCTTGTCGGTCTCCTTAAAGTCGCGGCGACGCTCGCTGTGTCCGAGAATCACGTAGTGACAGTACAAGTCCCGAAGCATTGCCGGACAAATCTCTCCCGTCTGTGCGCCGTAGTCCTGCCAGTGCATATTCTGTGCGCCCAGCTTGATTACGGAATCAGCGATCGCATCTCCGACGGACTTCAATGCTGTAAATGGGGGGCAGAGAACCACGTCTACATCGGGACACTCGTCCAGCTCGCGCTTTACTCCGGTAGCCAGGTCTTCTCCTTCGGCAACTGTCTTATTCATCTTCCAGTTGCCGGCTATTATCTTTTTTCTGAACTTCTTCACTTTAAGAGCTTCCTCTCTTTACGTATCTGGATAGTGTCTATTATGCGGTCAACTACTTGTCGGTCAAGGCGGCAATTCCGGGGAGATCCTTGCCCTCAAGGAACTCCAGGCTCGCGCCGCCACCGGTGCTGATATGGGTCATCTTGCCCGCGGTCCCGCTTTTGTTCACCGCAGCCACACTGTCGCCGCCACCGATAATGCTGACGCAGTCAGAATCTGCAACCGCGCGGGCCAGTTCCATTGTTCCTCCTGCAAAAGGCGCCATCTCAAAGCAACCCATCGGCCCATTCCAGACCACCGTTTTAGCTGCGGCAATCTCTTCGGCGAAAAGCTTGCGGCTTTCCGGGCCGATGTCCAGCGCCATCCAGCCATCTTCGATTCCCTTCTCCCCCACGATCTTCGTCTCGGCGTCGGCACTGAAAGCGTCGGCCACGACATGGTCTATCGGGAGAAGGAACTTCACGCCCTTTTCCCTGATCTTGGCCAGGGTCTGGCGTGCCATTTCTATGCGATTGTCTTCGACCAACGAGTTGCCGGTGGGAATCCCCATGGCGCGATAAAAGGTGAAAACCATTCCACCGGCCACGATGATCGTATCCACGCGGTCTACCAGGTTCATCACCACGTCAATCTTTCCGCTTATCTTCGCGCCACCTATGATGGCAACAAACGGCTTCTCGGGGGCGGCGACCGCGCCGCCGAGGTACTGAATTTCCTTTTCCAGCAGGAATCCTGCTGCACAGTTGTCAAAGTGCTTCGTTACAACGGCCATTGAAGCGTGAGCGCGGTGTGCTGTGCCGAATGCATCATCCACGTAGGCTTCGCCGAGCTCTGCCAGCTGCGTAGCGAAAGCGTCCTGGCGCTCTTTCATATCGGCCTTTGCTGCCACCTTCTCTTCATCGGTGGCATCATCGGCAAGTTTAACCTTACCTTCTTCTTCAGCGTGGAACCGGAGGTTCTCGAGAACAAGAACGTCACCCGGGTTCAAGGCTTCAGCCATGGCCTTCACTTCTTCGCCAACGCAGTCGGGAGCAAACTGGACGTCCTTGCCCAGAAGTTCTGACAGGCGATCCGCGGCGGGTTTCAGACTGAATTCCGGCTTCACCATGCCTTTCGGCCTGCCAAGATGACTCATCAACACAAGTGAGGCGCCCTGTTCGAGGATGTACTGGATGGTGTCGAGCGCCGACTTGATCCTGGTGTCGTCGGTAACTGTAGTGCCGTCGAGGGGGACATTGAAATCCACTCTCATCAGGACACGCTTGCCCTGTACATTGACATCACGGACGGTTTTCTTGTTCATGAGTTCTCTTGTTCCTTAGGCAAACTGCCGGGGCGCCACAGGGGCGCCGCGGCTCAATCAAGAATCAACAGGCAAATCCTGCCTGATTATTTGACTGTTTCCATGTGCGCGATCAGGTCGAGCACCTTCGATGAGTAACCCCACTCGTTGTCGTACCAGGAAACCAGCTTAACGAAGTTGTCGCTGAGTGAGATACCGGCATTGGCGTCGAAGACGCTGGTGCATGTCTCACCGATGAAATCACTGGAAACAACCTGATCCTCGGTGTAGCCCAGAACACCTTTCATCGGACCTTCCGAAGCTGCCTTCATGGCTGCCTTGATTGTATCGTAGGACGCGCCCTTTTCGATTCGGCAGGTCAGGTCGACGACGGAGACGTCGAGGGTAGGTACGCGAAACGCCATGCCCGTGAGCTTTCCGTTCAGGTCCGGGATGACCTTGCCTACGGCCTTGGCTGCACCCGTGCTTGCGGGAATGATGTTGCCCGAGGCCGCACGGCCGTCGCGCCAGTTCTTGCCGGAAGGTGCATCGGCGACCTTCTGGGTCGCGGTCATGGCATGTACGGTCGTCATCAGGCCTTCGACGATTCCGAAGTTGTCGTGAATGACCTTTGCAACCGGGGCCAGGCAATTCGTGGTGCAGGAAGCGTTCGATACGAACTGCATATCCGCGGTGTAGTTATCACTATTCACGCCCATTACGAACATGGGAGTATCGTCCTTGGACGGCGCAGACATGACAACCCTCTTGGCGCCGGCGTCAATATGTCCCTGGGCTTTTTCCTTTGTGAGGAATACGCCTGTTGATTCGACCACGTACTCTACGCCGTTCTCACCCCACCCGATATCCGCGGGATTCATTTCGGCAGCAACCGCGATCTCCGTACCGTTGACGACAAGCTTGCCGTCGTTGGCTTCGCACTGTACGTCGGAACGTCCATGCACGGTATCATACTTAATGAGATAGGCCATGTAATCTGCATCCAGAAACGGATCATTTATAGCGACGACATCGATATCGTCACGCGTCAGCGACGCCCTGAAAACCAACCGGCCAATTCTACCAAATCCATTGATGCCTACCTTTACTGCCATCGTGCTGCGACCTCCTGTGACTTTCTTATCAAGTTAATCTGACGAAGGCAGGTGTCACTGTCCTGCAGATCCGCCATTTGTAAGCGTTCCCGACTCAATCGAGGGTGAAACACCTTGACTTTCTGCCGCGTTTCACCGAAAGAATCGTACCTACTCTCACTTTCGCACCCGTGGAGTTAATGAAGCTTGTCTCTAAAGTCAAGTCTTATAGCTGAATAAAGCGGGCGAATGTTGCTGGTTTATTGCACATTTTGGACGTTTTTCTCTTTAAAAAGGGCATTAGGCCGTATGCTGGAATGTCACTTGCTTGCTAGGAATTGAAAGGAACCGGGTAACGAATGAAGCTGATCGACAGATATCTCCTGAGAGAGTACATACTCGTTCTCTCCTACTGCCTGATCGGTTTCTCGATGATCTTCGTCATATACGACCTGTTTGATCATCTCTCATCCTTCATTGACAATGAAGTTTCCTTCACCCTGATTCTCCGTTATTACGCTTCGCTTCTTGCTCCCAGCCTGGAGTACCTTGCTCCGGCATCTCTCCTGCTGGCGACGCTCTACACTCTCTGGCAAATGACGAGGCGCAACGAACTCACAGCCATGCGTGCCAGCGGAATCAGCATCTACCGCATAATGTCCTGCTTCCTTGCAGTGGGATTCTTTTTTACACTTACCACGGCCTTAATACGGGAGTGTGTCACGCCGAAGGCGATGGCATGGCTGCAGGATTTCGAGGCCGATGAAGATGAAGATGAAACAGGCTCGGGAGCCAGGGTATACCATGATCTGCCTTATTACAGCAGTGTGGCCAATCACCTGTGGATGATTGGCCGGATGGATGCCGACGCTCCCAACAAGCTTCTGAACGTCAAGGTCACACGCGAGCGCCCCGACGGATCGCGCTACGAGGAGCTGGAGGCCGATAGGGCGGAATGGCTCGACGGGCAATGGTGGTTCTACAACATGACTGTCCAGAAATATGACGAGGACGAGAATCCGGTGGGTTCGGCCAAGCCCGTCATCGAGGGACATAGCACTGTCACGGAACTGCCGTTCCTGACGGAGCAGCCCCAGGATTTTGTCAACGAAATCACAAGCTGGGATTTTCTTCCCAGCGTAGCGGTCATCCGTTACCTTAAGCTGCACAAGGACCTGTCTCCCAAGGACAGATCCCAGAAGGTGCTGAGTCTCCACCAGCGGTTGGCGGCACCGTGGGCATGCTTCATTGTGACACTCTTCGCGATTCCGGCAGGTGTACGTGGAGGCAGGCGCAGCGCTCTGGCGGGGGTTTTCACGACCGTAGGGTACTTCTTCGGCTTTTACTCGCTGATGCAGATTGGCCTGTTTCTCGGGTTGAGAGGGCTTATCTGGCCTTGGCTGGGAGCATGGTTGTCTAATATAGTGTTCCTGTTTACGGGAACTGTAATGGTGTCACGCATTCAGTAACGAACGAACCGTGAAACAAGGAGATTGCAATGTCCATACTTAAAGACCTTCTCAAAAGAGCGGTGGAGATCGGCGCTTCCGACATCCACATCAAACCGGACAAAGAGCCGTTCTTTCGAGCCCAGGGAGTGATACAGGAAAGCGGCTTTGATGTGCTTACCCCGGCCGGCATGTCTGAGATAGTAGACAACATACTGCCGGAACACCTGGTTGCTTCGTACAAGCAGGAACACGAAGCGGATTTCTCGCTGCAGGAACCCGACGTAGGCCGTTTCAGGGTTAACGTCTTCCATTCCCAGGGCAATCCGACCATTGCCATGAGACATGTGAAGACCGAGATACCCACGTTCGCACAGCTGCGCCTGCCTCTCCACCTGGCAAAGCTCGCCGCTGTTCCCCGGGGAATCATTCTTCTTTCGGGTACCACGGGAAGTGGCAAGTCCACGACGCTGGCTGCGATTATCGGCGAGATCAACCGTACCAAGAGACGCCGTATCATAACGGTCGAAGACCCGGTGGAATACTTGTTCGAAGATGACCAGTCGCTTATTACCCAGAGGGAGGTGGGGCTTGATACGCTAACATTCGATAACGCATTGAAGCATCTCATGCGCCAGGATCCGGATGTCATTCTGATTGGTGAAATGAGGGATGCGGTCAGTATCAGGACTGCGCTTCTTGCCGCGGAGACCGGCCACCTTGTCCTGTCAACCCTGCATGCAGGAATGGCCAACCTGGCAGTACCCCGAATGCTGGACGTCTTTCCGGCCAACGAACAGGACCAGATACGAATGGGCCTGGCGGGCAACCTGCACGCGATTGTCTGCCAGCGTCTTCTTCAGGATATCTCGGGCAAACTGGTGCCATCGGTTGAAATCCTGATCAACACCTCAACGGTTCGGAAACTTCTTGAGAAGAACCAGATAGAGGTGCTGTCGGCGGCCATTGAAACTGGTGCTGAAGACGGAATGCAGACTTTCAACCAGTCCATCTATGAACTGATTAAGAACGGTACGATTACCGAAGAAGAGGGCATGCGGTTTGCCACGAATCCGGAATCGCTAAGAATGAACCTCCAGGGAATCTTCCTTGATGAGGGCCGCCGGATTCTGGCTCAATAACGCATGAAAAAACTGCGACATATAGCTGAATACTTGGGGGTTCTTCTTTGCCTTTTCCTGGCAAAGCGCCTGCCGCTGAATTGCTCCGAGGCCGTGGCGACCGCCCTGGGAGATCTGTTCTTTCTTCTGGCGCGTAAACGCAAGCGCATTGCCTGCGACAACGTGAAGCGGACCGGCATAGCGACGGAGAAGGTGGAAATCGAACGAATTGTACGCGCGTCTTTTCGGCACATGGCGATTCTCGTGGTGGAGGCTCTAAGGGCCCCGGAGTTTTTTGGCAGCGCCGACTTGCATGAGCACGTTACATTTGAAATTGCGCCTGAATCTCAGGCGTTCCTGGATGATCCCGCTCAAGGCATCATCTGTGCCTCGGCCCACATAGGCAACTGGGAGCTTGGTGGCTTCCTGCTGCACCGGATCAAGCCGATACTTGTCGTAGTCCGAAATATGAATAACCCTTACGTGGATCGATTGGTTCGCGAGAAGACTCACAGGGGAGAATTCGACACGACACCCAAGAACGGTGCAAGTGGAACCCGCCTGATCCGGGTTCTGAAAAAAGGCAGCATGGTGGGCCTCCTGATCGACCAGTATGCCAGGCGCAGCCCCATTATGGCGGACTTCTTCGGTATTCCATCGGCAACGCATACTTCCCCGGCTCGCCTTCACATCTCGACAAAGGCGCCGATATGCATCGTGTTCGTGATGAGGCGGGGCCCCATGAAATACACTGTCTCTTTTTTGCCGCCAATCAAGTACGAGAAGACCGGCGACAGGGACAAAGACGTTCGCACGATCATCGAAACGATGAACGCTGAGCTCGAGAAAATGATCAGGCGCCACCCGGAACAGTACCTGTGGGCTCACCGCCGCTGGCGGGATGTCTAGGTTGTATGGATTGGCCGTCGCCGGTCTACAGTGCGCCGAAGAAGACGCTGGTGAAAGTTGTTACCGGTGTGGTTTCGCGGACATCTTCGATTGTAGCACGAATCTCGCTGACAACACCTTCAAGCTCCTCGTACAACTTCTCATCTGTCGTGAGCTTGCCCAGCATTCCTTCGCCGTTCTCTATCCGCTTGGCCACGTTCTTCAACGATGCAACACCCTCGGCCAGGTCATTGTAAAGTTCACCGTCATCAGCCAGGAGTTTTCCCACCGTACTTTCGCCTCGGTCCAGCCTCTGGGCGGTGTTTTTGAGTGCCGCTACGGCTTCCGACATGTCCCTGTAGAGCTTATCATCGTCGGCAAGAAGCTTGCCGATAGTGCTATTGCCGTCTTCCATCCGCTTGGCTATCACCTTGAACGAAGAAGCCATGGCCGATATGTCTTCGTACAGCGTGTCGTCATCGGACAGCAGCTTACCCAGGGTTCCCTGGCCCTTGACAAGCCGATCAGAGACTTCGTCAATGCGCATCGTCGATCTGCGGAGGCTTTCGATTATCCCGTCTTCGCCTGCGAGGCCCTTTTTGGCGGCATTGACGAGGTCTGCCGCATCCGACATCAGGTCGTGAGGGTCTTTGCCTTCCAGCACACTGGTGTCCTTCAGCAGGGGGTTTTCTGTCGGTCCTTCGTCAATTTCAAGTAGCCGGCCTCCCAATATGGACGTGGAGACCACCATTGCCTGGTAGCCTTCTCTGATTCGCAGTTTCTTGTGAAGAACCACGTGTACCTCAACACAGTCAGTGTCAGATCCCAGGTTTAGGGATTCTACTTCACCTACGGGCATACCCCTGGCCACAACGCTGTCTCGTTCCCTCAGACCCATGACGTCCGAGAACTTTATCGTGAGTCGATATTGCTCTTTCCCCCAGTCCGCACCAGACAGTATGAACGTGAAGCAGATGAGGCCGAGAAGGACCACAACCACGAATACCCCAACTACTATTTCGACCGTGAGTTCTCTGGCAATCCAGTCTTTCTTCATCACAAACTCCTCTCCCAGGAACCCTCTTTTGTTATGAACTGAGACTCGAGGAAGTTCTGAACTTCCGGGCGGGGGGACTTCACGAACTGCTCAGGTGTCGAGAGTTCAATAATCTTCCCCCCGTGCAACATGGCTATTCGCGTCCCTATTGACAGTGCACTGTGAAGGTCGTGTGTTACCACGACGCTGGTTATGCCGACCTCCTTGCGAAGGCGATCAATCAGGGCGTCGATTGTCCTTGCCGTCACGGGATCCAGGCCCGAGGTCGGCTCGTCATAAAGTACTATCTCCGGGTTACGGACTATAGCCCTGGCCAGCCCTGCACGCTTCTGCATACCTCCGGATATCTCGGATGGCGTCTTAACCCCCGCGTCTTCCAGTCCAACCATCGCTAACACTTCCCGGGCCTTGGCGGTTATCTCATCTCTCGGCATGTCGGTTTTCTCGTGAAGGGGAAGGGCAACGTTCTCGACAATGTTGAGCCACGCCAGCAGAGCCCCTCCCTGGAACAGGTATCCAAACCTTTCCCTGATCTTCTCGAGCCCCCGACCGTGCGCTTCGCTGACGACATCATCGCCAACCAGTATCCTGCCATCGTCCGGAGTGAGCAGTCGAACCATGTGTTTGAGCGTCACACTCTTTCCAACGCCGGAGGGGCCGACGATCACGAAGATCTCGCCTTCGTCGATTTCGAAGCTGACGTTATCGAGTATCGATTTGCCGCCCAGTACTTTTGTCACATGTTCAAATCTTATCATCAGTAGTAGAATATTCCGGTTACAAGCATTCCCACAAGAAGTATCATCAAGAAGGAGATGATGACCGATCTGCGCGTGGCTGCTCCTACGCCGACAGCGCCCTGTTTTGTTGCGAAACCTTCGTGGCAGGACACGATTGTTATGAGTACCCCAAACAAGAGTGCTTTGAAAAGGCCTACATACAGGTCTTTCACATCGCCGCCATACTCAATTGCATTGTCGATGTACAAGCCCCAGTTGACGCCGAGCAGATAGGTGCAGATAACACCTCCTCCTATCAGCCCCGCTATGGCCGTGTAGAATGAAAGGATGGGAGTCATGATGACCATGGCAACAAGCCTGGGAAGAACGAGGAATCGCACGGGGTCGATTGACATGATCTCCAATGCGGCTATCTCTTCAGAAACGACCATTGTCCCCAGCTGTGCTGCCATGGCCGATCCCACGCAGGCCGCAAGAATGAGACCGGTCATGAATGGCCCCATGTCCATCAACATGGACTTGATGACTGCGGCACCTATGTATGCTTCCTGGTGAAAATCCCGCACCGCGATGCCGGCATGGAGGGCCAGGATCATTCCCGTAAACACCGCCACGATTGTAACTACACCGATGCTCTTTATTCCGCACACGAACATCTGGCCAAGGATTTCCCCGCGGGTTCTCCTTGTGAAAATGAACCTCAGTGCGGAAAGAGATGCCCCCAGAAGGATTGTGGTTTGTCCCACCGAGCGGCACCAGAAAAGAACACTTCTTCCTACACGTCCAAGCGGGCCTCTTGAAGGCGGAAAATACTCTGGTTCTCGTGTGATCATTGTGCCGGTGCCCGTTGTGCAGTCGGTTCCCCGTCTGCGTCAGTGCTAAACCTCAGGAAGTATAACAACTTAAAAGTCCTGCGCAAACTTTCACGTTCGCAGCCAACCAGCCCGGACAGTAAGGACCAACTACTTCGCTTTTCCGCGGGAGACACATCCCGCCGGAAGAATGGAAACACCGACACATGTCCACTGCCGTCCGGGCCCTTTCTGCGGTTGTACAGGCCCCACAACAGTTCCTCCTGCATTGATTCGCCGTTTGATTCTCTCTGGTACAGGGTCCAGAACGGGGCATAGTTTCTCTCGACTGGGGCCGTGTGTTTCAGCGGCCACAGTTCCAGCAGCCGCAGGCGAGAATCGTCTCCCTGTCTGCGGTACGAAACAAGTGGCCAAAACTTCCAGTAACGTTCCGTGACCTCGCCGGTTATTTCTTTTTCGACACCGCCCCCGGTAGAACCGCCATGCTCGGTCTTGCTGTCGTAGTGCAGAAACGGCGTTGCCCGGAAGTGCTTCTCTGTGCTGAGCGCCTTTTCGACCGTACGCGTGCCGAAGATCGGCCACAGGTAGAATGATGACCTGACTGGACCCAGTTGCTTCGTTCCCCACAGGGGCCACAGGTAGAGCTTACTGTCGTCTCCCTGGACCCGGTATTGAACGAAGGGCCATGGGCAATGAAGTTCCCTGAAACCGGGGCTGGTCGACCATCTAATAAAAGGAGGAATCACCATCCATGATTCCTGCCTTTCTGTTTTCAAGTGGCCGTAGAGCGGAAAAAGAACGAACCCGCCACCCGTTTCGTTGGGATACTCGTATTCTACGGATGTCCAGATCGGCCACATAACGAACCGTTTAGTGGCCTTGTTCTTTTTGCGTGACACCCCGTAGAAAGGGAAGATGCGCAGTCTATCCACATCATCGCCTTTCGTTCGTGAGTAGATAGGCCACAGGAAGCTGTGCGAAACAACGTCGTTGACTGCAGTCGAGAGGTAGAGAGGAAAGAGGGCGAAACGGATATAGTCAAAAAACAGGAAATCGCGGATCTCCCCGCCAATGGGGAAGAGTGCCAGGTACATTTTCCCATCGGCGTCTCTTCCATAGAAAACTAATGGCAGGGCGACGACCCCGAATTTCGATGGCCCGGTGTTGTCCTTGTCCCTGCCATAAATCCATAGAAAACGCCAAAAAGACTCCTTCTCCAGTCTGCGGTATTGTCCGATGGGCCACAGAAAATCGTGCAGCTCCCGGTCACGGTCGGGATCATAGAACGCACTGTGGAATGGCCTCACTGCGGAGAAAGTCCGACCAGCGGGCTCCTCCTGCCATTCCAGGATGGGGCCTGCCGCGCGCAGCCTTGCATTCGTGGTCACGCTCGTGTCGTTGAGGAACAGGGGTCCCCAGTCATACAGCGGGAAAATCGTGGTGTTGGTCGATGCACGGGGAGTCCCCGCATGGGCGGATGGTCCAAAGCCTGTCGCCAACAACAGGCATGCAAGCATATGAAAAGAAATTCTCATGGTTGACTGGAGGTCATTCGAAAAGGGTTGTGGCGTCGGCGGTCCTCCGTCGGACGCGCAATGCATGTTTCCAAGCGTTTCGATGCTTTATCACTTTTCGCACGGCCTTTAGCCAGGGGGTTCCTCGCTGTAGGAGTCAATTCGTTCCTTGCAGCCGAAGATCTCGGCGATGAGCGCGGCCCTTACCCACATTCCGTTTCTCATTTGCCGCCAATAGACTGCCCTCGGGTCACGATCCACTTCTGTGGAAATCTCGTTGCGTCGCGGGAACGGGTGCATGATGACCGCGTTCTCTCCCAGTTCAAGCAAGTGAGCAGGAGTGAAACAGTACGCGGAGGTATCTATCTTTGCGCTTTCACCTTTCTCAACGTCCCATTCATCCTGCACTCTGGTCATGTAGATGGCATCGGCATCTGGTATTGATTCCGCGAACTCACTTGTTTTCTCCCATTGCGTGCCCACGGCATCAAGTTGGTCGGTGACGTCTGGACCAATCTGCAGGGGTTCGGGGGCCACGAAGCAGAGCCTCACGTTTTCGTATTTTGTCAGCAGCCAGGCCAGCGAGCGTACGGTACGGCCGCGTGCCAGGTCGCCTACGAACACAATTGTCTTGCCGTCAATCCCCCCGGTATTCTCGAAGCTCCGCTGAAGCGTGTAGATGTCCAGCAGGGCCTGCGTGGGGTGCTGATCCTTGCCGGACCCTGCGTTGATTATGGGAACGGGGCGGTCACCGTTGGACAGAACCCACGCCATGCGTTCTGCAAGGCCTCCGATTTGGCTGCGCATCACGATCATGTCGAAGTACGAACTGAAAGTTCTGACCGAGTCCTCCTGCGACTCGCCTTTGAATTCGCTGGACGTTGCCGTATCGCGCACCTCGCCGGTCTTGATTCCGAGAATCTGGCAAGCGGCGCAGAAGGACAGAAAGGTTCGCGTGCTCGGCTGTGTAAAGTAGAGCATGGCACGCTTGTGAGACAGCATGCCTGATAGAAACAGGCTGCCCTCCCGCGTTTTTGAGATCTGTCGGATCCTGGTTGTAAGGTCCCCCAGTTTGTCCAGGTCGTCGCGTTCGAACTGCTGGGCAATCAGAGCATGGACCGGTATACCTTCCGACATCAGGTATCGGGCCTTATCGGCAAGGCTAAGCTTCTGAAACTCGTCCCAGGAGACATTATTCAGGGCCGTCATTGTCTTCCTCCAATGCTCAGGCTTCACCCACCATCGATGCGATGAGCAGGGCCTTTGTAGTATGCATACGGTTTTCCGCTTCCGCAAACACGTGCGAGCATTCATGTTCAAACACGTCGTCAGTCACTTCCAGTGCTCCTGACTTGGCCGTGATGTCCGTGTTGCTATCGTGAAAAGCCGGCAGGCAGTGCAGAAAGATCACGCTGCCCGAATCGAGGTTTCCCGTTTGTGTCATGAGATCCATGTTAACCTGGTAGGGCCGCAGCAACCGTATGCGTTCTTCTCGCTGATCCTCTTCGCCCATGGACACCCAGACATCGGTGTATATGACGTTCGCGTCCACCACGGCGTTACCGGGATCATCTGTTACTGCAACCGTTGCGCCGTTGCGTTGCGCAACCGCGGTGGCGTTGGCAACGAGTTCGGAGTTCGGCGACAAAGTCGGGGGCGTACAGTTGACGAAGCTGACCCCGCACTTTGCGCATCCCATCATGAGTGAGTTGGCGACGTTGTTGCGGCCGTCACCGATGTATACCAGCTTGAGACCGGACAAGCGGTTGAACTTTTCTTTCACCGTCATCAGGTCTGCAATGGCCTGGGTCGGGTGGGATTCGTCGGTGAGACCATTCCAAACCGGAATTCCCGAATGCATGGCCAGAAGCTCTACGGTTTTCTGCTTGAACCCACGGAAGAGAATGCCGTCGAACATTTTGCCGAGCACACGGGCTGTGTCGGCGGTGGATTCCTTCTTTCCCAGGTGAATATCCTGCGCAGAGAGGTGTTCGGCGCGGCCGCCCTCGTCGGCCGCGGCCACGGCGACGGCGCAGCGCGTTCGAGTGGAAGACTTCTCGAAGATCATGGCGATGTTCTTGCGCTCGAGTAGTGATCCTCGAACACCATCTGCCTTGCGGGTCTTCAGTTCTGACGCAAAATCGATAAGCTGAGACATCTCTTCATCGGAAAGGTCATCAAGCGTAAGAAGACTGCGCCCCTTCAAGGTGGCGGGTGATTTCATAACCTTCTCTCACAATAGCCGTCGCGGTAAACAGGCGACGGTCGGATTGACTTACTAGTACGGATGCCCTGTTAACCGTACAACAACCCCCGCATATTACAAGCGCCGCCCACCGCGGGCAAAGGAAATATCTCTGGAAGGGCTCTTCGAGCTGTTCAGTATCTTCCTCGTGCATTTTTTCCACTTTCATCGGGGTGCGGGGTGGGCTTATAGTCAGGGCATGGATGGGAAAGTACCAAAGGAGTTAGGGCTGATTGCCGGGAGGGGTGTCTACCCCTTGCTGTTGGCGGAGTCAGCGCTGAAGCAGGGCGTTGAGCGTATCTGTGTTACGGCTTTTCACAAGGAAACCGATCCCAGCATCAAGTGCTTTGCCTCGGAAATCTCCTGGGTTCACGTTGGGCAACTCGGGCACATGCTCGACAGTATGCATAAGAGCGGTATAGAGCATGCGGTGATGGCGGGCCAGATAACACCAACCAGTCTCTTCCGTGCCAGGCCGGATGTCAAAATGTTCGAGGTCCTTAAGCGGCTTAAGACCCGTAACGCCGAGACGATCTTCGGGGCGGTGGGTGACGAACTCAGGAACATCGGCATACATCTTATCCCGGCCTCGGCCTTCATGGAAGACCACATGCCCGGAGCGGGCCTGCTTTCGAAGCGCTCGCCGACTGAATCCGAGCAGCAGGATATTGAACTCGGGCTGGAAGTGGCTCGCGCTACGAGCGGGCTGGATATCGGACAGACAGTTGTGATTAAGGAAGGAACGATTCTGGCCGTGGAGGCCTTTGAGGGCACCGATGTGGCGATAACCAGGGCAGGAAAGCTCGGCGGTGAAGGGATAGTGGTTGTCAAGGTCGCCAAGAGGGGCCATGACATGCGCTTCGATATTCCTGTGATAGGAATGCGTACCATGAAGACGCTGGCGAAAGCCAAGGCGACGGCTATTGCCGTGGAGGCCGGCAGGTGCATCCTTCTTGAGAGAGAACAGGTTATCGATCGGATAAACAGGATGAACATGGCCATGTTGGCGGTGGATACAGAGAAGGTGTTTGAAAATGTCTGACAAACTGAAAATAGGCGTGTTTGGTGTAGGAAGCCTGGGGCAGTGGCACGCGAGAATCTATTCGGAACTCGAAAATGCCGAACTCGTCGGCGTACATGATATCAACTCCGAACGGGCTTCGGAGATTGCGGCAACCTACGGTACCCGTGCCTTCGATTCGATGGAAGAGCTGGCAACCGCTGTCGACGCGGCGAGTATCGTGGTGCCCACGGACAAACATTTCGGGATTTTCAAGACCCTTGTTGAGCATGATGTGCACCTTCTTGTCGAGAAGCCGATAACGGTTACGACCGGGGAAGCCGAGGCGATGGTCAGCATTGCGACGGAGAAAGGTCTGATATTGCAGGTTGGGCATGTTGAGCGATTCAATCCGGTCATGGAATTCCTGGAAGACAGCCTCTCTCTTCCAAGGTTCATCGAGGCGACACGGCTTGCGCCATATCCACCGCCCCGTGCCGAGGGGGCTCCACGCGGAACCGAAGTGAGTGTCGTCCTCGACCTGATGATTCATGACCTGGAGATCATCCTGCACATTGTTAATTCAGAGGTTAAGGAGTTCCATGCCGTCGGTGTTCCTGTCCTGAGTCCCACCGAGGATATTGCCAACGTAAGGCTGATCTTTGAGAACGGATGTGTAGCAAACGTGACGGCAAGCAGAATCAGCCAGGAAAGAATCCGCAAGATAAGGTTGTTCCAGGAAGACACCTACGTGTCACTCGACTACATGAACCAGGCGGGCCAGATATGCCGTAAGACAGAATCTGGAATATCTGCCAATCAAGTTCCGATAGAGAAGGGTGAGCCGCTGGCGATAGAGCTTGCATCATTTGTCGAATGCGTAAGGAATAGCAGCAATCCCGTTGTCAGCGGGCTTCACGGTTCCGCGGCACTGGAACTGGCCGTGGATATCTGTAAACACATTCGTACCAATCCATCTTAAAGTCGACGACGACGAATGCCGTTCATCATGAAAGATCGTCCCAACATAATGATCATAGCCGGAGAGGTTTCCGGTGATATGCATGCCGCCGGCGTTGTACGTTCTCTAACGGAACGCTATGCTGGCGCGAGGTTCTTTGGTGTCGGCGGGGATCTCATGAAAGAAGCCGGCGTCGAGATCATGTACCACGTGGACGACATGGCCGTAGTTGGTTTGGCCGAAGTTGTGCGCCGCTACGGCTTCTTGAAGAAGGTCTTCAAACACATGCTGGCTGAGGTCCGTGAACGACGGCCGGAGGCCGTTATCCTGGTGGACTACCCGGGCTTCAACCTGCGCTTCGCTGCCAAGGTCAAACCCCTGGGAATCAAGGTCATCTACTATGTGTGCCCGCAGGTTTGGGCATGGAACCGGTCCAGGATCCCGCGCATGGCCAGAATCCTGGACAGGCTGATCACTATATTTCCTTTTGAAGTGGATTGTTTCGAGGGAACCGGGCTGAAGGTGAACTTTGCCGGACACCCCCTTGTCGATGAAGCAAGGGAAGCGCTTGCAGAGGAACCCGTGGAATTGCCATGGAAGGGAATGCCGAAGGTTGCCCTGCTTCCCGGAAGCCGTACCCACGAGATTGCCAGCATGCTGCCCGTAATGTGGTCGGCGGCCGCAATCCTGGAAGAGACACATCCAGGCATTGGGTTCATAGTCGCGACACCATCAGAGAAGCAGGCCTCGGTTGTCCGGAATGTCATGTCCGGCCTGTCATCCGGGCCGTCGATGTACGAAGTGACAGTCGGTCAAACGCGCCAGGTGCTGCGGCAGGCGGAAGCCGCCATGGTGGTTTCCGGCACGGCCACGATAGAAGCGTCTCTCATGCGATGTCCCATGATCATAGCCTACAAGGTTGCTTCGCTGACCTACTTCCTCTTCAAGCTGCTGATCCGCATTCCGTTCATAGGGATGGTGAATATCGTGGCTGGAAAGGAAATCTGCCCCGAAATGGTGCAGGGTAAAGCTACTCCCCAGGCCCTGGCCGACAGTATCGTTCCGTTTCTTCATGACGGCCAGCCTCGACGGACAATGATTGAAGCCTTGAAATCGGTCAATTCCAGCCTGGGTTCGGGAGATGCCGCAAGGACTACAGCGGGTTTCATTGCCGAGGAATTGAACTCGGAGCCAGACTAGATCTCCACGACATCACTGATGCGGTCGGGGTATGTCAGTCTCACCGCGACATGAGATAGTCCCTTTTCCTCGAGAATCCCTGAGACCGTGCTTTGGGCAAGTTCCGGCCTGTTGCAGTCCGAGCTGATATGGGCAAGAAAAACCGTGTGAGTGTCGGTGTCTGCCAGCTCGGCCACAAGTTCTCCCGCCTGGCGGTTGGAAAGGTGACCCTGCCGCCCTGCAATTCGCTGCTTCAAGGACCATGGCCGTTTTGCCTGCCTCAGCATCTCCTCGTCGTGGTTGGATTCCACCACGAGAATCCTGCATCCCCTGAGCCGTTCTCGTACCAACATCGTGTCGGAGCCCATGTCGGTTACGATGCCGATCTTCTCCGTGTCACTGGACACGACGAATCCTACGGGATCGTACGAATCATGGGGTACTGAGAAGGGGCTGACCGTAAGATCGCCCACCTTGAACGGCTGCCCAGTTGAGAATACGTTCCATGGCAGGTCGTTGGCCTTGGCTGTTCTCTGGAGCGCCTCCACCGTACCGCTGTTTGCATACAACGGTAGGTTTGCCCTGCGGTGCAGAACAGAAAGTGCGCTCGTGTGATCTCCGTGCTCGTGCGTAACACAGACGCCATCTACGGAATCAAGCTCGACGCCCAGAGACTCAAGGCCGAGCTGGATTCTCCTGCAGCTCAGACCGGCATCCACAAGGAGAGACGTGCTGTCGGAAGCCAGGTATGTACAGTTCCCCGAGCTGCCGCTGGCAATTACACATATTCTTATAGACATAGCCAGCCCCCGGCCCTGCCCATGATCAAACTATTTGCGTCGATAAAGGGCTTGGATATGGCAAAAGGCCCGGAAAAAGAGGCAAAATGGATAGATGACGCAATTGGCGTGCCAAACTGCTCACTATTTTCTTGAGAATTAACGGCCAATGGTTCAATATTCATATTGCATTATACGGGAAGGATGTCATGCCAAGTCAAACACTATCACTGGCACAGACCCAGAGACTCCAAATGGTCCTGGCGCCACAGCTGCGCCAGTCACTGGAAATGCTGCAGGTTCCGATCCTGGAGCTGCGCACGATGATCCAGAAGGAGCTCGAGCAGAATCCGACAATAGAAGAAGCGCCTACCGAGAAGCAGACCGTTGAAATCGAGCCGGGGGGCGGTGATGAGGACAACAGCGAACTGAATTTCGACAAAGAGTTTGAAGCCCTTGCCAAGCTCGATGATGAATGGCGCGACTACTTCTTCCAGAATCTACAGACACGGCCGTACACGAGCCAGGCCGATGAGAAACGGCAGTTCTTCCTCGAATCTCTCCAGCAAACAGAGTCGCTCCAGGAGCATCTGCTTGCGCAGCTGAGTCTGACCGGCCTGTCCGAGTCTGATCGTCACACTGCCGAGATGGTGGTCGGAAGCGTCAACGATGACGGGTATCTTACCAGTACTCCCGAAGAAATGGCCGAATCGTCAGGCATGGACCTGGAGCATCTCCTGGACGTCCTTGCAATCGTTCAGGACTTTCATCCCACGGGAATCGGAGCAAGAGATCTTCGGGAGTGTCTCATGCTTCAGATCGAGAAGCTGGGCCAGGAGAACACCCTGGCCGCGAAAATCGTTGATCGCCATCTTGAGAAACTTGGTAAACGCAAGTTCCAGGATATTGCCAGGTCCCTGAAGGTGTCGCTCGATGATATCAGGGCGGCCGGGAAGATTATTGCCAGCCTCGACCCTAAGCCCGGTCGTATCTACAGCGACGAGGTGGCAACATACGTTCTTCCCGAGATTGTCGTTCAAAAAGTGAACGGCGAGTACATAATCATAATGGATGACGACCAGCTGCCGCACGTAAGGATCAGCCGTCACTATCGTTCACTTCTCAGCAGCGACACCACCAAGCCTGAAGTAAAGGCATACATCAGGGAACGTATACGTTCCGGAGCGTTTCTAATCAAGAGTATCCACCAGCGCCAGAAAACGATTCGCAGGATTGCTACCGAGATCGTGAATACCCAGGAGGAGTTCCTGGATAACGGAGTCTCACACCTTCGCCCTCTTACCATGGCGGAAGTGGCAACAGCCGTAGGTGTTCACGAGACGACCGTTAGCCGTGCAGTCGCCGGGAAGTACATGCGGACCCCCATGGGGGTGTTTGAACTCAAGTATTTCTTTACTCCCGGAATCTCAACGACCGGCGGCAAACAGATCTCCAACAAGACTGTTAAAGACATGATAGCCAATCTTGTATCTAACGAAGACTCGTCTCACCCCTTGTCCGATCAGGAGATTATGGAGAGGCTCAAGGAGCAGGGAGTGAAGATTGCGCGCCGAACCATCTCCAAGTACCGCCTCGTGCTAAGGATCCCGCCTTCTCACCTGCGTAAGTCCCTTTAGGGTCAGATCCGGCTTGCTGGTGCCAACCCTGGGAATGCGATGAAACGTGAATCACAGATAGTTGATCGATTCGCCACCTTCGCCGCAACGATGTTCAGTGAAGCGGAGTACTGTCACCTCCCCGAAATGCCGGCTTCGGCCCGGGCTGTCACGGCCTGGGCAATGCTGCGTTCATTCAACCGGCCGGTTGTATGGGTATGCGACGGGGCCCAGTCACTGGAGACGTTGCACAGGGACATGGCTACGCTTTGCCACGAAACTTCAGGTCCGGCCGACCGCTTGCTCTATCTCCCGGAATGGGAGTCGGTTCCGGCAGGAGACGCGCTCTGTGACCCGGAAATCGCCGGCCAGCGACTGGCAACGCTGCTTGCCACGTGCCGTTATCATGACAGCAAAGAACCAGCCCCGTCATGGATACTTGCTACCTGCGCTCAGGCCTTGATGCAAAAGACTCTTACCCCGGCCGAATTCTCGAAACACACGCTGCGTATTGGAGTCGGGGATGAGGTGGAAGCCGATAACCTGGCCGGCCGGCTTTCAGGAGCGGGGTATGACTTCACGGACGAAGTTGATGCGAAAGGGCAGGCATCCGTGCGGGGCGGACTTCTGGATGTGTGGCCGGTAACGGACGCATGGCCCCTCAGGATAGAGCTCATGGGTGCCACCATCGAGTCAATACGCGCTTTTGATCCGGCCGATCAGAGATCCAGGGGTCACCTGACTTCATCGGTCATAACTCCCGCATCAGAATGGCCCTTCATCGACAGGCCACGGGAAGATAGAGCCGGCAAGGATGACGACCCATCTGCCGGAATCCTTGCATATCTGCCGAAGGAAGCTCTCCTGGTCTGGGACGATCCCGAGAGTATCGCCGAACATGCACAGGTTCTGGAGGATAGTTTTTCCGAGAACCGGGTTCTCCCGGCAGTCGTTACCTACCAGGTATTGCAGGACCAGGTGGCTGAAAGAAAGGGAATTAGACAGGTGTGGGTTGGCGCCGTCCTCGGCGACGGCGGGGTTTCCGAGCTGCCCTTGGATGTCGGGCCGGTGGACAGCCTTTTCGATGTCCCCGGAAACATTCTCGAACCCGACGTGATGGAGGAATGCCGCCGGAGGCTTTTTGTCGAGATCGCTGAGAAAGCCGGCCAGGGCTGGGATGTGACGGTGTATTTTGACACGACAGGATCGCACGACCATTTTCGCGCTATGCTGCAGGTCCCCGGCCGCGCACGGTTCCACGCCGAGGTCGGCGCCATTTCGGGCGGTTTTGTAAGTCAATCTATGAAGCTTGCCGTTGTGGCCGAATCCGACATTATGGGCAGGCAGAGATTGAGGGCGCAGCGGTACGATCCACATGGGAAACGGGCCCGGGGCAGTGCGTTTGCAGGCAGGCAGATAACGGATCTCTCGGGCGTGGGGTTCGGGGATCTCGTGGTTCACGCGGATCACGGGGTTGGGCGCTACCTTGGACCTGCCGAGATCGTCTTCAACGGACAGATGCAGGAGGTCCTGACGATTGAGTACGCCGACGACGCGAAACTCCACGTGCCGGTTTCCCAGGCGCACCTTCTCAGCAGGTACGTGGGGCTTGCAAAGCAGCGGACGACCCTTCACCGTCTTGGCGGAAGGCGCTGGAACAAAGACAAACAGGCGGCACAGGAAGCTGTTATGGACCTGGCCGCATCGCTGCTCGAGACACAGGCCCAGAGAACTGCTCTCAAAGGCCATGCCTTTCCTGCTGATACCGCGTGGCAACACGATTTTGAGATGTCTTTTCCCTACCAGGAGACGGACGACCAGGAAAGGGCAATTGACGAAGTGAAGGCCGACTTGGAAGCCCCACACCCCATGGACCGGCTTGTGTGTGGAGACGCCGGTTACGGCAAGACCGAAGTGGCCATGCGCGCGGCGTTCAAGGTGGCAGCAAGTTCAAAACAAGTGGCGGTACTGGTTCCAACTACCGTTCTCGCCCTGCAGCATTTTGAGACCTTCTCGGAAAGAATTGCGGCATATCCGTTCAGAGTTGAGATGCTTAGCCGGTTCTGCAGCAGAGCCAGGCGAAACGAGATCATAGAAGGGCTGAAGGACGGCACGGTCGACATCGTCATAGGCACCCACGCGCTGGTTCAGCCCGCGATTCGTTTCCAGGATCTTGGATTGGTTATCATAGACGAAGAGCAGCGTTTTGGTGTTCAGCACAAGGAACAACTGAAACACATGCGAAGGCTGGTTGACGTTCTTACTCTCACGGCGACACCGATACCCCGTACACTGTACCTGAGCATGACCGGTGCCCGCGAAATGAGCCTCATCAGGACTCCGCCCCGGGAACGAATGGCCATTGAGACTATCATTACGAAGAACTCGGACGACGTTACCAGGAAGGCTATTCTCAGGGAGTTGAACAGGGAAGGCCAGGTGTTCTACCTGCACAATCGTGTTATGACTATCGAGAAGGTCAAGGCACGTCTCGAACGCCTTGTTCCCGAAGCGAGATGTGCGGTTGCGCACGGCCAGATGCCAACAGGTGAGCTTTCGAAGATCATGCACAGATTCGTCTCGGGTGAATATGATGTTTTGGTATGCACAACGATCATCGAGAGCGGTGTGGATATCCCACGCGTTAACACGATACTTATCGACCGCGCCGATCGTTTCGGAATCGCCGACCTTTACCAGTTGAGAGGCAGGGTAGGGCGCTCCAATCACAAGGCATACGCTTACCTTCTCCTGCCGCCAAGGGGAAGACTGGACTCTGATGCGCGCCGCCGCATCGGTGCCGTGAAGAAATACTCCAGTCTCAGCGCCGGTTTCAATCTCGCGGTGCGCGATATGGAGATCAGGGGTGCCGGCAACATCCTCGGGGCTCAGCAAAGCGGGTACATCGCCGCCGTTGGTTTCTCTCTCTACTGTCAGCTTCTGAAGCAAAGCGTGGCACGTATGAAGGGGGAAGAGCTTCCTCCGGTTGCCGACGTTGAAATCAGGATCGATTTCCTGGAACTGGCCCCGACCTCCGGCAATGCCGAAGCCAGGGCCGCGATTCCTTACAACTACATAGAAGAGGACAGCTTGCGGGTGGCTATCTACAACAAATTGTCCCTGTGTTCCAGGATGGAAGATGTGGATTCTATCCGCGAGGAACTCCGGGACAGGTTTGGGCGCATTCCGCCCTCCGTGAGGCGCCTGCTGACGGTTTCCACTCTTCGCGTCAGGGCTGCGGAGAAAAACGTGAAACTCGTGGAAGTCCGCGAAGGCAAGGTGAGGCTGTTCAGAAACTCCGACTACGTTATGAAGAACAGCCGCTTCCCCCGCCTCACGGAAGACTCAACCGACACGTGCCTTGAGGAAATCCTCAAACTGGTCATGACGATTGACGAATGGGGTGAGTAGGCTCAACTTCCCCGTCCCGTCCTCGGAGCAGCACAGTAGCCCTTCCAGGACCTCCCGCAAGGGGCAGGCTAAGCTGCCACATCTTCGGTGGTCTTGACATCCACACTCACCACCAGTCGGCCGTTGCTCTCTTCCGCCCGTACCAGGCCTCCATCGGGCAGTTCACCGGCTATGATCTTTCTGGCGATTGGTGTCTCTAGTTCCTGCTGCATGAAGCGCTTGAGAGGTCGCGCGCCATACAGGGGGTCGAATCCCTCACGGGCAATGAACTCCACGGCTGCCGGGGTCAGATCCAGTGTGAGATCATGTGTTCGTAGTCTCCGCTTGAAATCGCGGCAAAGGAGATGAACTACCTGCGTTATCTCTTCAAGGGTGAGAGGCTTGAACAGTACGGTTTCGTCCACACGGTTGAGAAACTCCGGCCGGAAGCTGGCTCTTAGCTCGGACATAACACTGCGCCGTATGTCCTCACGAATGTGACCCTTGCTATCTATTCCTTCCAGGAGCAACGGGGAGCCCAGGTTGCTGGTCATGATGACTATCGTGTTCTTGAAATTCACGGCCCTGCCATGAGAATCGGTAAGCTTTCCATCTTCAAGGATTTGAAGAAGGATGTTGAAGACATCGTGATGCGCTTTTTCGATCTCGTCCAACAGCACCACGCTGTACGGCTTTCTCCTTACCGCTTCCGTGAGTTGACCACCCTCTTCATAACCGATGTATCCCGGTGGAGCCCCCAACAGACGGGAAACCGTGTGCTTCTCCATGTACTCACTCATGTCGATACGCACGATGTTCTCCTCGGTATCGAACAAGGCCGAGGCGAGAGTTCTCGCGAGCTCGGTTTTTCCGACGCCGGTTGGTCCCAGGAAAAGAAACGAGCCGATTGGCCGTTGGGGATTGTGGATGCCGGCCCTGGCACGGAGGACAGCATCGGCAACTGCCTGAACGGCTTCATCCTGCCCCACAACTCTTTCGTGGAGGATTTGGTCGAGCTTCATGAGCTTCTCGCGTTCTCCTTCGAGAAGGCGTGTGAGAGGAATTCCCGCCCAGCGGGAGACTACCTCGGCAATTTCTTCCTCCGTAACTTCTTCCCGAAGTAAAGAAGAAGTCCCGTTTCTTTCGTTCATTGCCTTTTCCAACTCGGCCAGTTTTTTCTCCAGCTCGGGCAATTCGCCGTGGCGCAGCTTTGCTACGCGCTCCAGGTCATATGCCCGTTCGGCCTCTTCGATTTGCCGCCGGACTTCTTCTACGTGTTCACGAACCGTGCGAATGGCTTCTATGGCTTCCTTCTCCGATTCCCACTGCGCTTTCATCGCATCGCCTTCGGATCTCACTTCAGCCAGGTCCCTGCGCAGAGACTTAAGGCGTTCCCTGCTACCCTTGTCCTTCTCTTTTTTCAATGCGGTTTCTTCGATCTCCATGCGCATGGCGCGGCGGGTCAACTCATCCAGCTCAGCCGGCATCGAATCTATTTCCGTTCTTATTGACGCACATGCTTCATCCATGAGGTCGATTGCCTTGTCAGGGAGAAACCGGTCGCTGATGTACCGGTCGGACAGCACGGCTGAGGCCACGAGGGCACCGTCCTTGATCCTGACGCCATGGTGAACTTCGAAGCGTTCCTTCAATCCCCGCAGTATAGAGATGGTGTCTTCAACAGACGGGGCATCAACCTGTACGGGTTGAAAACGACGCTCGAGGGCCGCATCTTTCTCAACGTATTTTCGGTATTCGTCGAGGGTGGTAGCACCAATACAATGCAGTTCGCCCCTGGCCAGCATTGGCTTGAGCATGTTGCCTGCATCAGATGAGCCTTCCGTCTTTCCCGCTCCCACGATCGTGTGCAATTCATCGATGAAGAGCAGAACCCGTCCTTCGGAAGCCTTGATTTCATCGAGCACGGCCTTCAGCCGCTCCTCGAATTCCCCCCGGTACTTGGTTCCGGCCATGAGCGATGTCATGTCCAGGGCGAAAATCGTCTTATCCTTCAAGCCCTCAGGCACATCGCCTCGCAGGATTCGGTGCGCAAGGCCTTCCACGATGGCGGTTTTTCCGACACCGGGATCACCGATCAGCACTGGATTGTTCTTCGTCTTTCGCGAGAGGATTCTGACGACGCTCCTTATCTCCGTGTCCCTGCCGATTATTGGGTCCAGTTTCCCGTCCCGCGCCATCGAGACCAGGTCGATGCCGTACTTCTCAAGTGCTTCATACTGTCCTTCAGGATTGTCCGAAGTGACACGCTGGTTGCCACGGATCTCCTTTAACACGCTCAGCAAGGCAGCACGGTTAACACCGTGGTCCTTTAGTATTCGGTGAGCTGCCGTCGATTTCTCGCTCGAAAAGGCAAGAAGGAGGTGTTCCACGGAAATATACTCATCTCCGAGCTTTGATGCCTCATCACCGGCTTTTACCATGAGTTTATTGAATCTCTGTGTGACAAACGTTTTGCCTGCCTCCGTAGATCCGCAGGCACTGGCCCGCCCGGCAAGGTCTTCCTCTATCCTCGCCTTAATGGTCGGTATAGAAACGCCCATTCGTTCAAGAACTCTTGGAACAAGTCCCTGTTCCTGGTCAATGAGGGCGAGAAGCAGATGTTCGCCGTCTATCTCCGTATGGCTGAGCCGTACCGCCAGCGTATGTGCCGCCTGCAATGCCGCCTGCGCCTTCTGTGTTAGCTTACTCAAATCCATTTTGTCCTCCTTAAGTACATCTTACGCTGCATGTAGTATTGCATTCTACGTGCCATGAAGGGATGGCGAATTGCTATATATCTCGTAAAGAATTACTGCAGAGTCGGTTACAGAATGCAGAGAACGAGACGGGTCCGTCTGTTGGGAGAGCCATACTGGCTCTATAGAGCATCAGTGATGGACATGTATAGAGACACAATGGCACAAATAGCCGCAAGAATACCATTTGCGGAGCAAGATTTGATCATTATCCGAAGACTGTACCTGTCCCCATTGGATGTCAGAAGAGCCTGGTTCTGTGGGCTGAGGGTTCATTGTATGACTTTGGAACCGAGATTGTGAGAATGCCGTTGGTAACGAATGCCTTGGCCATATCGGCGTCCGCAACCGGGCCGGGGAAACGGACCCTTCGTCTCAGCGTGGCCGGATGACCGTACGGATCCCGGTAAGCAGGATGATTGAAGACGGTAACAATGCTGAGAAGCCTTCCTTCAAGGGAAACTTCTACGTCGGATGAGTTCAAGCCCGGTAAGCTGAACAGAACAACGTAGCTGTCTTCGTGTTCTCGCATGTCCATGGCGGGTGATGCGGGAATGGCATCCCAGTCGCGATGCGGATCGAAAACGGCTTCCATCCGCTCGAAATCGGAAATTGCGCGTTCGAAAAACGCGTCCATCTCGTCGAATATCAGCCTTGTGGGACTTAATACGCTGTTACCTTGTATCCTTGGAGAAGGGAAGTGAACCATCGTGGTACGCGATGTGGCAGCAACAAATGCACCAGGTGCCGGGATGGTACCGATCTCTTCCTGGCCAGGTTGGGAAGGCTCTTGACCTACCGGTTCTCGGCGAGGGGTAAGTCGAATCAGGATCGCAGCCTGCATGCCGAGTACCAGCAACAACAGTATGCGTTCCGTCTTGAACCATTTTGCAATGCTTTCCATGCCGTATTTCCTCTCCCATAGGTCATGCTGCAGGAAACATGCCATGGGATTATGGTTGATGTTTAATGGTAGATGGTTGATGGGGAATGCGCCTTCAGGCGTGACGGACTTACGCATTGATGTGACAGAATGTCTGGTCACACGAGATGATTTGATCAGTGCCGGCACCTTTTCCATCTTGATTTTAGCGAAGGGAATGATGAATGCTGTTACCAGAGGTGGCGGAGGATAAATCATGGCCCAGGCAATAACAGGAGCAAGACGTCTACAGGTTTCGCTGAGCGTTGTTGCCGTGGTGTTGGTGTTTCTTGTCGCGCTCTTCGCCGGAGGCGCCATAGCTGTGGTGCACCGCATTCATGGCCAGCTTGCGCATGCTGAAGCGGCGAAAACGGTGCTGGAAGAAGGCGTGCTCATTGCGTCTTTCCTCGCGGGCCAATCTTCTGTTACCAGCCCTGTCGAGACAGACCAGGACTGGGGGCCTTTGTCGCGCCTCGTCAATTCATTCCATACGGTGCAAAACGGGCTTCAGTATGTGTCGGTAGAGAAGGACGGGGACACCGTTTTTCAGGAGCACACGAGCGCGATGGGCATGTTGGAAGAACGCGAGGACGAGCCGAACGTTGATCTTCGAGGTGATGTCCGGTTATCCAGGCGGGTTCTTCGGGTTGGTAATCAGACGATGCCAGTGGTTGTTTTCTCCCTGCCTTTCGAGTCGACTGACGGGGGAGCTGGAGTTGTCCGTGTTGCCATGCGCAAGGATGCGGTGGGCAGGGAAGAGGGACCGTCCTTGTCAGCCATGAAGTCAATGTTCCGCCTCACGATGGCCACGATGCTTGCTTCGTTCGGCCTTTGTGCAGTTCTTGTTGTGTGGATGCTGCACCGCGAAACTGTTAGGGAAAAGCAGCGAAGAAGCGAGGAGCACCTGGCGTTTTCGGGGGTTCTCGCCAACGGGATTGCTCACGATTTCCGGAACCCCATGTCATCTATGAGGCTTGACGTACAGATGCTTCAGAAGGAGGTCTCAAAAAACGATCCTGGCGGGCAATCGAAGATTGTGGGCCTGTGTTCCAGGATCAGGGGAACCATGGACAGGATGGACAAGGTTTTTCAGGAGTTCCTCTATTTATCGAGGCCCGCATCGGACAAACCGGAGAAGCTGGACCTGGTTGCCTGTGTTTCGGAGAGTATCGAGATGCTTCAGTCCCGGCTGTCGCAAGCGGGGGTAGGGGTTGAGACCGACTACAGAGAAGCTGCGTTGCATGTCATGGCTTACCAGGGGGCATTGCGAAGGGCACTGGTGAACGTAATAACAAATGCTGAGCATTTCTCGGGTAAAGGTGGCACAGTGAAGTTGCGTGTGTTCCGCTCCGGAGGTAATGCAGTTGTGGATGTTGCCGACAGCGGGCCGGGGATACCGAAGGGCGAACGCCGCCGGATCTTCGAAATGTTTGTCACTTCGCGGCCAAGTGGTACCGGCTTGGGGCTGTTTCTGGCAAAGGCAGCGCTAGAGAGGTCGGGGGGATCAATCAGGGTAGCTGACAGTGAGGACCCCGGCACATGTTTCCGGATCCAGCTGCCGGTAGCCGAAGACGCGGGGGGGGAGCCATCTGCGTTGTGAAACAGCTCAACGGTGGCAGGGTGAAACGGGGGTACGAGATTTTGTTTACCCCACAGCAC
>JASLPY010000056.1 GCA_030744755.1 Kiritimatiellia bacterium
GTTTTGTAGCTTTCAGGTGAGCGTAGCCCGCTGGTCGACATTCCCCAATAATGAATTCCCCCTATGGGATGCTAGTGATCTCAAAAACGAATCGGACAGTGCGCCCTGGCACCATTATCGTACGTTGGATGCGGACGCCGCCTTCCATGTGCATGTCTCCTTCGAAGAGAATATTGCAATACCGTCAGTTCCGAAAACTGACTGGATGTGGGGGTCTCATGACCCCGACCGCGCTCGCACTGTCTTCCTTGTTAATGCCAACAACCATCAAATCACTGTTCACAGCAAGGCCTATGATTACCAATCCGGGAGTCTAAGGACACAGACCGGGAACAACCTGGTGCTACCCGCGCACAGCGCCAAGCTGGTGGCCTACGCGTCAAGTGGAGGCCCGGTGTTCAATTCGTATGACAACGTGACCTACCGCTTCTACAGCGATGATCCTTTCGCCCTGCACCTGCAGGAGCCAACGTATGGTGATGTGATGCCCCAGGAATGTGGCGGCAGTGGGCAGCTCGGAGAACTGGGGGATTACGTTTGGAATGACGTCGATATCGATGGCATTCAAGATGGCGGTGAGAACGGCATACAAGGAGTCCTTGTCCAGTTGTTGGTAGGCAACGTCTTACTTGAAGAAACCACGACGGACAGCACCGGCTTCTACGAATTCACAGGCCTGCTTCCCGCAAACTACACGGTGAAGATAGCAGACACCAACTTTGTTTCCGGGGGAACACTTGAGGATTGGTCGGCCAGTCCACCCGATCAGGGCGGTGACGATGCCGTGGACAGTGACGGCGACGTTACGACGCATGACGAGACCGTTGTTCTGGGCTCGGGCGAGATCAACCACACCATAGACTTCGGATACTACTTGCCCGCTTCAATAGGGGACTATGTCTGGCTGGATATCGACAAGGACGGTATACAGGATGGGACAGAAGGCGGTATCAATAATGTAACAGTTGAACTCTACGACAGCGGCAACTCGCTGGTTGGCTCGACTACAACTGCCGGTGGTGGTGCCTACCTTTTCTCGGGGCTGGCCCCCGGCGACTACTACGTGAAGTTCTATCTCCCAAACACAAATTACATCTTCTCGACCCAGGACCAGGGTGGTGACGATGAGAAGGACAGCGATGCAGACACGACCACGGGTAAGACCGTTTCGACAACGCTGAGTCCCGGAGAGAACGACTTGAGTTGGGATGCCGGAATGTACATCCCGTCGACACTGGTTGCGCTGTCAAGTTTCGGGGTAACCGTCAGCGATGGCCAGGTTGTTGTTCAGTGGTCCACGTCATCCGAGCAAAACGCACTTGGTTTCTTCCTCGAGAGGCTGGATGAATCTTCGGGTAAGTATGTCAGGGTGAATGCAGATCTGATTCCAGCCGCGATCTTCTCGACCGGTACGGTCGACTACGAGACGGTTGACGCGGACGCTGCGACGACGGGGTCACTCACTTATCGTCTCGTTGAGATCGAAACTACAGGCGCTCAGAATACGTACGGGCCTTATGAAGTCACGCTCGGCGGCGGTGATGTTGTCGACGACGGATTCTCGGACGAAATGCAGGCGGATGAACCAGGTTCGGACTCGGGTGTGGATGTGGTTTCTCTTGCTTCCGGGGATGGTGATGTAGTCCTTCGCTGGCCGAGCGAGGCCGGTAAGACCTATCGTATAGAGCAAACCATTGGAGACAGCAGCACGGAATTCAAGGTCTTGGCGGCCGGTGTTCCGGCAACGCCTCCGGAAAATACCGCTGTCCTCGTGGACGGCGCGGATTCCGGTGTCTACAGGGTGGTGGCTGAAGAGTAGACCCAAAGAGTATTGTGAATAAGAATGGCCGCAGTGCGTATACACACTGCGGCCATTCTTATTTGCGCATTCTGTCACTCCTGCGAATCTTCTCGTCCATGATAGGGTATTCTTTCGCGGTTTTGGCCCTTTCTGATCCAATACCTGTTCCAAAGAGGCAACTTTCGGATGGAGGCACGTTTCCTGCTTATCACCAACTCTAGGCGCATTGAGTGCCTGCAAAGGCGATTGCAGGCGGTAGTTGTATTCAAACGAACGGGGAATACTCTACGGGTACACATCTGCGCCTTTCTGACCGCAAAGTGATCTGACGAACAATCGCTTTAGCGGAAAGGAGAAAGCTATGGAAACGATCCGTAACGGGGGGTCGTTTCAGGGTGGAAAGACTGCGGTGGGCAGTGAAGGCACTACCGGCGTCACGTCCCTGGAAGGACAAGTGGCTCGGGCCACTGATGTAGCTCAAGTGTGCGCTGGCGTTCTTCAGAACGTCTGGCAGTGCATTGGGATGGGTGCCCACTCGTTAGCGATGGTCTTGAATCCCAATGCCATCGGCGCTCTTCTGAACACAGATCTCTGTCGCCACTCTCAACTGATGGGCAATCAGCTCGAACCTGTACGGTGCTTAGTCACTCGCGGTGCGAGGTACGAAAGGGAAAGGTGGGACAAATGCAAATGAAACGGAACTCCATGTTACTGATGACTGGTGTCCTTCTTGTGCTTGCTGTGGTCGCCAATGGCCAGCCGGTGCTGGACGGGTATCTTGATCCGGAGTATTTCAGTCACGGAAGTACGCTGGACTACCAGGCATTCATACCGCAGGGAACTGCGAAGCTGTATCTTATTGACGATGCTGCAGTTGACTCTAACTACGTGTGGACAGCGTGGTCCGTAGGTAAGACCTACAATGATCTGAGTTACGGCGCGGGGAAGCATCCAACCTGGCCTGGCGGGCACTCGTTCGGCGACTTACTCGAGAGTGACAACCAGAGGATTTGGATCTTCAACAAGTGCGGCAAAGCAATTGATGAAGCCAACCGCATGCGTGGCATTGCACAGGAGTTTTCGGACACGGGTGGTTTTAACGTCGATCCGGAATCCTGGTATCGAATGCAGACCGCCAAAATCAATCTACTGAAACAGGTTGAAGATAGGCTCTCACAAGATCTTCTGACCAAGTCAGAAGAACGGGCCGCAGTGGCTTCAGCAAGATTAAGAATGGTGCTGTCACTGATCTTGATAACTCTGGGTACTACAGCATTCCTTGTGGTCTATTTCATGCGAGCCATCCTCGTACAAGTGGGAGATGATCCGGCCCGTATCCAGGCGATCGCCGAGCAGATTGCCAAAGGCAATATGGATGTTGAGGTCGACGGCGGGACCGGAATACGGGCATCGATCGGTGCGATGCTCAGTGCGCTGAGGGAAAACCGTGACGAGGCACAGAGACAGGATCGGCTGAAGACCGGCATTGCGCGGCTCAACGATACGATGCGTGGCGATCCTAACGTGGCAACGCTGGCTTCGAAGGTCATAGCCGAGATGGCCAGCTACCTGAATGCCCAGGTGGGTGCTTTCTATCTGGCTGTCAACGGCGATGGCACGGAGCTCTCGCTCCAGGGTAGTTACGCCTACAGGGGGGGCAAGAACGCGCCCAGCGAATTCAAGCTTGGCGAAGGTCTGATCGGGCAGGCCGCGCAGGAGAAGAAGTGCATACTCGTGACCGACGTGCCGGAGGACTGTATCACCGTAACATCCGCGCTGGGCGAGACTTTGCCGCGCAACATTGTCTGTTTCCCTCTCCTCTACGAGGGAGAGGTCAAGGGCGTTGTTGAACTCGGCTCGCTGGAGGAATTTACGGACCGGCAACTTGACTTCCTCGACCAGGTAGGCGAGAGCGTGGCCATCGCCGTCCATTCGGCGCAATCCCGCGAGCAGATGAAGATCCTGCAGGAGTCTGAAGGGAAGCTGAAGGTTCAGTCGGAGGAACTCCAGGTGACGAATGAGGAACTGGCGGAGAAGACGGTTTCTCTGGAACGTCAGAAGCGTGAAGTCGAGCAGACAAACGCGGAACTGGAAGAAACGCGGCAGGAAATTGAGAAGAGAGCCGAGGACCTGGCCCTGGCAAGCAAATACAAGTCGGAGTTTCTGGCCAATATGTCGCACGAATTGAGGACTCCGCTGAACAGTCTTCTCATTCTCGCCACTTCTCTCGCGGAGAATGGAGATGGAAATCTCACGGACGATCAGGTGGAATCCGCACGGGTGATCCACGACAGCGGCAACGATCTGCTCTCGCTGATCAACGAGATCCTTGATCTCTCGAAGATCGAGGCCGGGCAAATGGACATCCTGTTCGATAAGGTCGCCATCAATGATCTGGCCGATGGCGTGCGTAACCGGTTTAAGCATGTTTTCGACGACAAGGGGCTGGAACTTAAGATCTTGATCGACAAGAGTTCGCCAGCCGAGATCACCAGCGACCGGAAGCGAATCGAACAGATCATCAGGAACCTGATATCGAATGCCGTCAAGTTTACGAGCGAGGGCAGTGTCACTGTAGCTTTCAGCCATTTGTCATTTGTCAATGATCATTGGGAAGACAGCAAGGGCCGCTTCGTTGATCTTCGAGTCGCCAATGAATCATCACCAATGGCCAATGACGCACCACAGGCGTCAATGACTAATGACGAATTCCTTGTTATCTCTGTGACGGACACGGGCGTCGGTGTCCCGGCAGAGAAGCAGGAGGCTATCTTCGAGGCGTTCCAGCAGGCTGACGGGGGCACTTCCAGGAAATACGGCGGAACTGGTCTCGGGCTTTCGATCTGCAGAGAGCTCGTTCGTCTGCTTGGAGGCGAAATCAGGCTGGCAAGCGAGGAAGGAAAGGGCTCGACATTCACCGTATATCTTCCGACCGAGGCGAAGACCCCGGCAGACGTCGCGCCGCAACGATCGGAGAGGAAGCCGTACGTCAGAAAGAAACCCCTGCCCCTGATGGCACCGGCATCCGTTCCCGACGACCGCGACGGCATCGTGAAGGGCGACAAAGCGATCCTTGTTGTGGAGGACGATCCCGTGTTCGCGAAGCTGCTGCTCCGGCAGTGCCGGGAGAAAGGATTCAAGTGCCTGATAGCGGCAACCGGTGAGGAGGGCCTCCGGCTCGCCTGCGAGCAAGCTCCCAGCGCGGTGATTCTGGACATCAGGCTGCCGGGCATAGACGGTTGGTCCGTGCTCGACCAACTCAAGGAAAAAGTCGAGACGCGGCATGTTCCGGTCCACATCATATCCGTTGAAGAGCCGTCACAGGAAGCCCTCACAAGGGGGGCGATAGGCTTCCTGCGGAAGCCTGTGAGCCCGGATGACCTACAGGCCGCATTCGTCCGCATCGAGGACGTTCTGAGGAGAACGGTGAAGGGCCTTCTGGTCGTAGAGGACGACGAGAAGCTTCGGAAGGCAATCGTCAAACTGGTCGGCAACGGAGATGTTAACACGGACGATGCGCCAACCGGCAAAGCAGCGATCGAGAAACCGGCGTCGAAGAGATACGATTGCATGATTCTGGACCTGAACCTGCCGGACATGAGCGGGTTCGAGTTGCTGGAAAAGGCTGAGAAGATGGAAACCGTCGTCCTGCCGCCGGTCGTTGTCTATACCGGGAGGGAACTGACCCGGGACGAAGAGAAAGCCCTGCGCAGGTACTCCGAATCCATCATTGTGAAGGGGGTCCGTTCGCAGGAACGTCTCTTCGATGAGGTCTCACTGTTCCTGCATCGGGTAGTGGAACACATGCCGAAAGAGAGACGACAGTTGATCTCTGATCTGCACAATGCGGACAGCATACTCAGGGATAAAAAGGTCCTCATTGTTGATGACGACATGAGGACTCTGTTCGCCCTTTCCAACGCGTTGTCTACAAAGGGCACCAAGACCATAAAGGCCGAGGACGGCAAGAAGGCGCTAGAGATACTGAAGACTGAGCCCGACATAGACCTCGTACTCATGGATATCATGATGCCGGTGATGGACGGTTACGAGACGATGAAACGCATAAGGGCGCAGGAGCGGTTCGACCAGGTGCCCATTATCGCCCTGACCGCAAAGGCCATGAAGCTGGACCGGAAAAAATGCGTTGATGCGGGCGCAAGTGATTACTTGCCGAAGCCTGTGGAGGCCAACTGGCTGTTCTCGATGATGAGAGCGTGGATGTATAGGTGAACGTGGAAGATCAGCAACCGATGTCATCAATAAGATGGATGCAGTAGATGAGGGAACCAACGAGATTCTTGCGATGGGCGTATGTTCTTCCAAGACAGTGAGGAAACACAAATGAGCGATGATCCTAAAACTCCACTTTCCACGTTCCGCGCTCCGCGTTCGAGGCAGAAAATCCTGATTGTTGATGACAAGGAAGCGAACCTCATTGCCCTTGAGAAGGTCCTGAGGCAGGTCGATGCGGAGGTCATCAAGGCGCGTAGCGGCGATGACGCCCTTAAAGCCGTGCTCAACCACGACTTTGCCCTTCTGATCCTGGACGTTCAGATGCCCGGCATGGACGGCTACGAACTCGCCAGTCACCTGCGCGGGGACGACACAACGAAGGTCATCCCGATTGTCTTCGTCACCGCCGCCCTCGCCGATGAGCAGCACATGTTCAAGGGCTACGAGGCGGGCGGCATGGACTACATCGTAAAACCCTACGCTCCCAAAATCCTGGTCGGCAAGGTCAAAGTCTTCCTTGAGATGGATCACTACAGGCGTGAGTTGCAGATGCACCGCGACCATCTTGAGGCGCTGGTCGCAGAGCGAACCGCAGAGCTGAAGGAACGGGAACGCTATTTCCGGTCGCTCATGCGCAACATGCACGAGAACATCGTGGTCATCGACAAGGACTACGTGATCACGGACTGCAACAACCCGTTTTCCCGGCGCGTAGGCAAGATGCGTGACGAGATTATTGGCAAACATTGCTACGAGGTGCCCCACGGCTACACCGAGCCCTGCGCCGCAGATGATGAGCAGTGCCCGCTGCGCGAGGTGTTCGAAACCGGGGAGCCAAGGAATGTTCAACATGTTCACACACACGCCGACGCCTCAAAGGTGTACGTGGACATCCTGCTTTCACCCATGAAAGACGAGTCGGGCAGGGTCACGCACATCGTCGAAGCCATACGCGACATCAGCAAACGAAAGCGGGCGGAAGAGCACCGTCTGGTAATGGAAGCTCAACTCCGGCAATCACAGAAACTCGAGTCGATCGGGACGCTGGCCGGGGTCGTAGCCCACGAGATCAACAACCCGATCAACGGGATCATGAACTACGCACAGTTGATTCTCGACAAGCTGGGATCCGATAGTCCGGTTTCGGAGTATGCCACTGAGATCGGCAAGGAAACCGAGCGGGTAGCGATGATCGTGAGGAATCTGCTTTCGTTCGCACGCCACGAGGAGCAGGCTGACAGCAAGGCACGTATGTGCGATATCGTCGAAACCACACTGTCGTTGATTCAGACGATCATAAGACACGACCAGATCACGCTGGAAGTGAATGTGCCCGAAGACTTGCCTTCGATCAGGGGTCGTAGCCAGCAGATTCAGCAAGTCTTCATGAACCTTCTAACGAACGCGCGCGACGCGCTCAATGGAAAATACGAGGGGTTTGACGAAGACAAGAGGCTGGTGATCAGCTCTCACATACTGAACAAGAACTGTCAGCAATGGGTTCGCACAACTGTGGAAGATCAAGGCCCAGGAATCCCTGAAGAGGTGCAAGATCGCATGTTCGATCCGTTCTATACGACCAAGCCACGGGACAAGGGCACAGGCCTGGGCCTCTCAATCAGTCACGGCATAGTCAAGGATCATGGGGGCGAGTTGAGCGTGGAGACCAAGGTAGGGGAATGGACGCGGTTTCATGTGGATTTGCCGGTGGGTGGGAGTGATGCGTGAGGCGTGAGAGGTTTTGGGGTCATGTGAACGGAGGAGTGATTGTGAGTGAACATGCGGAAGTTGACGCACAGGATGAGGGCCTGAGATTCTTGCTGGTGGACGATGACACCGTTTTTCTCAGCTCTCTGAAACTGATTGTCGAGTCACTTGGTCACGAGGCGGAGTGCGCGCGTAATGCTGAACAGGCGGCTTCGCTGGTGGAGCGCAATACATACGATGTCGTCCTGGTTGATTACCTTATGCCGGGAAAAAACGGCACCTGGTTCATGAAGAATGTGACAGCGCCAAGAATGTCTAAGTTTCTTCTTATGACGGCACACGAGGACATGACAATTATCAACGATATGTTCCGGCTTGGAGTCTGCGGGTACCTGATAAAACCGTTCAGCAGGGATGACCTTGCGCGTCACATTGAGTTTCACGTGAATCGCAAACAACAAGAGAGGAACGTCCGAGCGGCGAAAACGGAGTGATTATGTGAATCTGCCTCGCCTAAGAAGGTGAATAGGTGTGATGGGACTCGTGCTGTCGTTTAATCGCCTGAAAAGCCGCATGCGCGAGCATATGCGGGCCCAGAATGAATTAGCTTTCGCTGAGAAGAGAATTCGTGCATTGCTCGAGAATTCACCCGTTTGCACCAAGATAGTGGACCTTGATCTCAACCTGCAGTGCATGAGTGCTGCAGGTATAAAGGGTTTTGGCATTGATGATGTCACACAGTTTTACGGGGATCCGTATCCCTTTTCTTTCTATCCTGGTTCCTTCCGCAACATTATGACCGCGAACTTGCAGAAGGCCAAAAAGACGGATCAAGTTATCACGCAGGAAGCTGCAGTTGTTGATGCCAAAGGAAACGAACTGTGGTAGCATTCTGCTGTTGTGCCGGCGAAAGAACAGTGAGCGATAGACGAATGTCGACAGAGAATAAGGATCCAGGACGAGCGAGGATCACGAGAAAGATCATGTGAGAATGATGTCGCTGTCCGGTCTGCCGGTGCGATTGCTGATAGCGATCCTGGTGATGGTCTTTCTGATGGAGGCAGCGATCATGCTGATACTGCCGTTGACGTCTATTCCCCGCTCCTATGAATGGTTCTTGGATGCGGGCATATTGAGCGTTGTTCTTTCGGTGGGACTCTACTTTGTTCTTACTCGCCACATATCACAGGTTCTGCGTAGACTTGAGGACAGCGAAAGACTGCACCGTGCGATGTTCATGAGTTCGAAGGATGCGATCATGACCCTGGATCCTCCATCGTGGAAATTCACGTCAGGCAATCCTGCCTGTATCGAGATGTTTCGGACCAGGGACGAGGCCGATTTCATCTCTCATCCGCCATGGGAGTTGTCTCCCGAACGCCAACCGGATGGACGGCCGTCTATGGACAAAGCACGGGATATGATCGAGACGGCCGTGCGTGAAGGCAACCATTTCTTCGAATGGACGCACAAACGTACCACCGGCGAAGAGTTTCCAGCGACTGTGCTTCTGACCCGTATGGAAGTTAGCGGGAAGGTCTTTCTCGAGGCAACCGTCAGGGACATTGCAAAGTGGAAACGCTCGCAGGCGGCCCTGGCGCGCGCAGCTAATGAGTGGCAGCAGACGTTCGATGCTATCGATGCCTATGTGGCCATCATTGATTCCGATTACCGTGTGGTGCAGACGAATCGGGCAATGCAGGAAGCTCTCCAAGGGCAGGACGCGATTGGCGCACACTGCTATACAGTGATTCATGGTACCGAGCAGCGGCCCGTAGATTGTGTCAGCTGCCGAACGTTCGAGACCGGCGAAGCTGTACGGGTGGAAGTGCAGGAGCCGCATCTTGGCGACCGCTGGTTTGATATCGCCGCGTTTCCGATCAAACGTCCTGACGAGACGGTTACGCACATCGTGCATGTCATGCGCGACATTACTGAACGGAAACTTACGGAAATGGCTTTACGCGACTCCGAGCAGCGGTTCCGCTCGCTGTTCGATGGCGCTGCCGAGGGCATCATGGTCGCAGACGCGGAAACGCGCACCATCCTGTATGCCAACCCGGCGATCTGTGGATTGTTAGGTTACTCGGAGAAGGAACTGACGGGCATGGATATTTGGCATCTCCATCCCAAGGACACCCACCCTGCCGTGCTTGCAACGTTCGAAGCCCACGTACGCGGAGAGCTGCAATTGGCCCCAGACATGCCTTGCCGCCGCAAGGACGCAACCATCATCTACATGGACATCAGCACGGCCCCCATTGAGATTAAAGGGCGGGACTGCCTCGCCGGGTTCTTCACTGATGTTACCGAGCGAAGACATGCAGAATCCATACGGCGGACACTTGAAGCCCAGGTCCGTCAGTCGCAGAAAATGGCCGCCATCGGCGCGCTGGCCAGCGGCGCTGGGCATGAGGTCAACAACCCGATCAACGGAATCATGAATTACGCGCAATTGATCGAGGATGGACTCGAGTCCGACCACCCGCTTACCGAATTCGCCAGGCAGATCAGTTTGGAGGCAGATCGGATCGCGTCGATTACCCGCGGCCTGTTGGTCTTCGCCTCAAAGGACGGCGCGATCCGCGCTCCTGCTGATATCGGCGACCTCATGGAGTCAGCACTCGCGTCGAGGCGCGACACGCTCACGCGTGACCAGGTTGCGATCGAGATAGACGTTCCGGATGGCCTGCCCGCGATCATGTGTGACTGCGGGCAAATCCGGCAAGTACTGGAGAGCCTGGTAGACAACGCCCACGATGCCCTGAACGAGAAGTACGAAGGCTACCATGAAAACAAGAAGATTATCATCTCCGCGAGGGAGATGGAGGTCTCATTGGTCGGTGGTCATCGGTCGTTGGGGGGAGAAGAGACCAATGGTAAATCTCCGATGACAGATGACGCGCTAAGCGAAGATGACTCGGACCAGGTCGCCAGAGCGATCCGCATTACCATCGAGGACCATGGGCCTGGTATCCCGGCAGACCTGCGGGAACGAGTGTTTGAACCGTTTCTCACGACGAAAGACAAGGCCGTCAGCGCGGGCAGCATCGGCAAGGGCATGGGGCTGTTCGTCAGCTATGCTGTCGCGCAGGAGCACGGGGGAATGTTGAGCACAGAGAGCGAACTGGGCGAGTGGGCGCGATTCCATCTGGATTTACCGGTGGAGTGAGAAGTGATGCGTGAGACGTGATGTGTTAAGATGTGAGCGATGATGTAGGAAGGGGGCTTTGTGGCACGAGTTCTGGTAGTCGACGATGAAAAGAGCCTGCGCTTGACGTTAAGTGCGTTCCTGACAGATGCCGGCCACGAAGTGATCGTGGCGGAGGATTCCGAATCAGCGTATGCAATCTTTAGCGGAGGTGAGATTGATGTGGTTCTCACCGATATAATTATGCAACAGAGCAGCGGCGTAGAACTCCTGAAACGTATACGCAAATTTGCCGCGCGCGTTCCGGTGATTCTCATGACCGGGGAGCCAAGCCTGGAAACTGCCGCGGCGGCCGTGCGGGAACATGCCTTCGACTACCTGACCAAACCCATATCGAAGGATGACATTGTTGCTGTTGTTGCATCGGCTACATTGGAGAAAGATCGCGAGGACGCGGTGGGGTATCTTCACGAGCGGAACATGCGGGATCGAAAGAAGTTGGAGGAGACGGTCGAGGATCAGTCTGCCGAGCTTATAACCAGTGAAGAACTGCTTTTCGATCAGATGGAAGCCACGAGTGAGAGCGAGGACAGGTACGAGAAGCTACTTGATATCGTTGGGGACGCCGTATTGCTCATAGATGCGGAAACGAAGCGCATTATCAATGTCAACGCCGCCGCCCTGGCCATGTATGGCTACTCGATAGACGAGTTCGTGGGGCTCAACCATTCCGCCATAACGGACGAACCCGAGAAATCCCGGGATTCGTTTGAGAAAGCGATAGCCGAGGAAGGAGCGGTGACCATTCCCGTGCGATACCACAGACGAGCCGACGGCGAGATCTTCCCAGTGGAGATAACCGGGACCAACGTCAATCTTTCGGGGAAGCAAATGTTTTGTGGTGTCATTCGAGATATCAGCGAGCGAAAAAGGATCGAGGAAGAGATACACGAACAACAGAAACTCATTGATACGGTACTTAATGCACAGGTGGATACATTCTTCCTTTTCGAACCTGTCACCGGGAAGGCTATTCGCTGGAACCGCGCATTCAGTCGTATTAGCGGCTACACCGACGAAGAAATAGCCTCAATGAAGGCACCTGACTCCTATTACAGCGCCGAAGATGAAGATCTTCAGAAGGCATACGCGTTCATTCACCAGGTCAAAGAAGAGGGAGAAGGAACAATAGAACTTTCTCTTATTCGAAAGGATGGCCGCAGGGTTCCGACAGAGTATGTCGTTTCGGTTGTCAATGATAACGCGTCCAAGCCTAAGTACTTCATTTCCATCGGCAGAGACATATCCACGCGCCGGAATCCATGACAGTGACGGCAACGGCACCGCGATAAGCCCTGTTCGCCACACGACACCCTGTACAGAATGAACAGTTCGACCCGTCTGCATCCTTCGCGACCATTCTTTGCAACCCCTTCTTCTGATGCCACTTAGGCACACGCCGGTATGCTGGCACGCCACCTGCGAAACAAGTGGATCGCAATGAACACCACACCACACAGCATAGAATCGGACCCCCAGCCGGTTTGGTACGAGAGGGCCCACCTCCTGACTGCTTGCAGTCGGCCCAATGAAACCAAACTGGCTGAAGGGTCCGCTGATACACCCCGGATCGAGAACAGCCATTCCCCGGTGTCTTCTCGAGAGCAATATGAGGTATCCCCGGATTGGTATAAAGGGAGCAATGACGATGTTCGGCCAGCAAGTTCACCCGAGGACATACAGTTCGCCCTGCTGACTGTGTTGTTCTCGGCAATCATAGCCGTTGCCGTGTTCACGGGTGTGAAACCGCGGATCGGCGGCACGATCGGCACTTTGATCTCGGCGGCACTGGCGATCACCGTGTTTATAGGCCTTGGCGGGACAATGTTGGGTATCCTTCTCAATCTGTCGGGAAGAATCACCTCGTCGCAACTACTTACTACGCGAGATAGTTCGCGCACGATAATGGAGAACTATAGAACATGACTCATCTGCATTACGCATCCCTTTCGTCAACAGGGGCGAGAAAGCATTTTGATGTTGCGGTAGTCCTTCTTTCCGTTGTTCCGGCGTTAATGATTGCCTATTTCACTCTGCGTCCGGGAGCCGGGTTTTTGGACGCGATTCAGACACTGGCTGTATGGTTGGCCGTCGGAATATCTCATTCCCTGGGATATGCAATCCTGCTCAAATACCCGAGAACTATCATCCGCTTACGCGCCTGCCTCGAAGACATCGTACGAGGTGAGTTCCCGGGGGATGTCTCACTCGTACAGTCAGAAGACGACATCGCTTCCATTGAGAAGTCAATGAACCTGGTTTTGGCGTCGCTGAAACAGAAAGTGGAGAGAATAGAGATAGAAAACACCGAGTTGCAAGGCCGCTTGTTGGAGGCACGGAAACTGGAAGCCATAGGCGTTCTTGCCGGTGGTATTGCCCACGAGATCAACACTCCCCTGCAGCTCATATCCAGCAATCTTCAGTTGCTGACACAGGCGTTCAGTTTCTTGACGGCGAATACCGCGATGAAAACAAGTGCCACTGCCGCCACCGGCGCCGTCAATGCTGCGCACAACGGGGAGGAGGATACTGCCGCAAGATTCCAATTCTTTACCAGGGAAGTACCCATGTGCCTTGATCAGTCAGAGGACGGGGTAACAAGAATAGCGAACACGGTAAGAGCCATGCGCGATTTTGCCGATAAAGGAGAGGGGAAAACCAAGTCCCTCACAGATATCAACAAGGTAATACAGAACACCGTGGCAGTTTCGATCAGCGAGTGGAAATACGTAGCCAATATCGAGACGTACCTGGATGCGTCGCTACCGCCCGTGCACTGCTATCCCGGCGAGATCAAGCAAACCCTGATGAACCTCATCACCAACAGCGTGGCTGCGATTCGTGAAGCGCAAGAGGACAAGAACGGCAAAGGCCTGATAGAGATTACTACCAAGCGCAGAAACGGAGACGTACTTATATCCGTACAGGACAACGGATGCGGCATTCCAGAAAAGTACCGCACCAAAGTATTTGACCCGTTCTTCTCTACAAGAGACGTCGGACAGGCGGGCGGTCACGGACTGTCTATTGCGCATGCCTCAGTGGTCAAACGACACGGGGGATCGCTTTCGTGTGAAACCGAGGTGGGGAGAGGTACAACGCTTACGGTTTCTTTGCCCCTGTGCAAGAAGCACGACATAGGACCCAACCGTAAGAACTAGCAGACATACGAACGAAAGGAAAAAGACCATGAGTGAACATGGGCAGACGCCACGCAGAATGCGAGTTCTTTTTGTTGATGATGAGGAAATCGTATTGTCGTGCATTAAACGTATGCTCTGTGTCACGTGCAGAGAGTGGGACTTGGAGTTTGAAAGCGACTCGAATGTAGCGGCAAAACGATTGCTTACCGAACCGTACGATGCCGTGGTTGCCGATGCCAACATGCCCGGGATGAGCGGGTGTGAGCTTCTCGAACAGGTGGCAAAGTCACAACCCAGGTCAGCGCGGATTGTTTTGTCCGGCGGACTTGACAGGAAAGCAAGTGAGATGGTTGCCGTTCATCGTTTCCGAGTGATTGAGAAGCCTTGCGACTGTGAAACACTCAAACACACGATAACTGAGGCGATAGACGACAACTACACCGGACAAGCCGCATGAGGGAATATGAAGGCGAAATACAACATCCTAATCACGGACGATGACAACGACTTCCGGCGCAGCACGGTTCGACTTCTTTGGCTGATATCCGCCGTGGAATTCGCCGTGCAGGAAGCTGCAAACGGGGAAGAAGCTCTCAACATCCTGAACGACACACCCGTCGACTGTGTTCTGTTAGATCACCGAATGCCGGGAGGGACAGGTGTAGAGTGGATTGAGACGTTTCTCGATGCCGCTCCTCACATCGCCGTAGTCATGGTTACCGGTCAGGGTGACGAGGAAACGGCAGTGCAGGCAATGAAGAACGGTGCCGTGGATTATCTAGTGAAGGGCACGCTTACCACCGAGATACTACAGAAAACGGTCACAAATGCCGTTGAAAAGGTTCGAATGCGAGAAGCGCTGCAGGACGCAGAGCGCCACCGCGTCATGATCGAAAGCTTGGGAACAGTCTGTCATCACCTGGGACAACCTATGACAACGGTGACCACGTTTCTTGAGTTGATGAAGAGAGAAGCACTGGCCCCCTCATTGAAGAATATGATGGACGAGTGCTCGGGTGTCGTGGAACAGGTCGATGAACTGCTCAACCGACTGCAAAAGGTATGTATGTACAGGACAGAACCATACCTGCCTTCATCAGACGGTTCGCCGTCCTGTGTAGAGGACGCCATCCTGAGGATCTAGCCAGCCCCCCACATGGATCCATGTTGCAGCGACGAGGTGGAAATGATTGAAGCAACGAACAGGCACTCCAGAACGGAACAAGCCGGCGATACTGTTCAGAAGGAGGTTTTCAATGGGTTCTGAGATAGTATTCGACCGCGAAGCTATTCTGGATTGCCTGGACAACCCCAGCCGAAAACGCGTCCAAGTAAAGGGAAGAGATTATGGCCAGAGTAATGGTAGTTGATGACGAGAAAGGTGTCCGAATAACACTTGGTCTGTTTCTCGAGAATTGCGGCCATCACGTTGTCACGGCGCAGGACGTGAACACAGCTTGCACGCTTCTGGAACGGGAGGCGTTCGATGTAGTGATCTCGGATGTTCTCCTGCCGGGTGTAACGGGGGTAGAGTTGCTCAAGAGGGTGAAGGCAGTTGACAGTAATGTGCAGGTGGTCATGATGACTGGGCAGCCTTCTGCGGAGACGGCCTCTGAGATCGTCCGTTGCGACGCGTTTGACTATTTGCTTAAACCAATATCGAAAGCCAAAGTCATCGAGACCGTGGCAAGGGCCGCCACGATGAAATGTCTTCTGGACGAAAAACGTGATCTAGAAGAACAGAACAGGCGTCACCGCGAGGATCTCGCGCAGCTTGTGGCTGAGCGAACACGAGGTCTGGCCGAAAGCGAAGAAAGGTTCAGGGCCATTACCTCCGCGGCAAGAGATGCCATCTTCATGGTTGACGGGGACTGCAGAATACAGCTCTGGAACCCGGCGGCGGAGACAATACTCGGTTACACAGCCGAGGAGGCGATAGGAAAGAATGCAAAGCAGTTCTTTCCTGAGTTGTGTGAGATCGAAGGCCCTGGTGAATGCCTGCGCAGCAAAGATTCTGACACCGGTAACGCTGGCCTGACCTTCGAAGTCACAGCCGAAAGAAAAGATGCGTCAACCTGCCCAATGGAACTGTCTGTTTCTCGCGTTCATTTCCAGGATTCCAGCCATGCGGTAGTGATTGGCCGAGACATCACGGAAAGAAGAAAGGCAACAGCGGCCATGGTGCTGGCCAAGGAAAAGGCCGAAGCCGCCGATCGTGCGAAGTCGGAGTTCCTCGCTGACATGAGTCACGAGATTCGAACCCCCATGAACGCGATCATTGGCATGGCGGAATTGGCTCTGGACACGAGTCTTACACAGGAGCAGAGGGAATGCCTGGACACGGTGATGTCGTCCGCCGAAGCGCTCCTGGGCTTGATTAACGAATTGCTCGACTTCTCAAAGATCGAAGCCGGCAAGCTCGAACTGGAAAGCAGCCCCTTCAACTTGCATACGCTTATTGAAGACACTGCCAGGGCTCTTGCTGTGCGCGCGCAACTCAAGGGCCTTGTGAGGTCGTCTGCGATGTCGGCGCTGACGTACCGCAGAGCGTAAAAGGGAGCTATTTCCTCTGCTTTCAACATTCTGCGCCCCAAGCTGTTACAGGGTGGGTTAATGAGTCTTTACGCCTCCGAAACTGGAGTGTTGGAGTAGTGGAGTGCTGGATGTTGAGAGATTAGAGTGCAAGTTCCCTTTCTGACAACACTCCATAACTCCATTACTCCAAACCTGTTACGCTTACCCTCCGTACGGCGCATAGGCCGTTGGACATTGGCTCCGGCAAGGGTCACTGCGGTAAATCCTCAAAAGGCGACTCGTCTAGACTTTCGCCAGGTCATTATCAACCTGGTGGGCAACGCCATCAAGTTCACGGAAACGGGCGTAGTGGCCGTTCGTGTTGAGAAGCTGTCATCGAGAGAAAACGAAGTGTCTTTACGCTTCTCCGTGCAGGATACCGGAATCGGCATTCCTGTAGACAAGCAAGAACGAATCTTCAGGGTATTTGAACAGGCTGACGCCGGAACGAACAGAAAGTACGGTGGTACCGGCCTTGGCCTGGCAATCTCATCTCAAATCGTGGCGCATATGGGAGGCACATTGACGGTACAGAGTCCTAGCCCGTGCGCAGACGTGAGTTGCGGAGATGAGCTGCCCGGCAGTGTTTTCAGCTTCCGTGTAGACTTCCCCGTAGTCCTGCTTGATTATCACATGCCTGACGCCAACGGATTAGAAGTGGCAGAGTTCATCACCTCAACAAGAGTGAACCCTGCAGTTCTGTTGATGGAATACTTCCATCACGGTTCCGTGTCAAACTCGGCTATTGATGATCGAACTACCTCTGATTCACCGATGAACGCGACCTGAGTGAGATCCTGGATCTCCACCGTGACGATTACTTCCCTGAGAGAATCCGAAACATCAGTTACTACCGTGGTTCGCCGAAAGTGACCCTGTTCGTCGGGGGCGCCAAAGCAATCGACCCTGACTCTGTCTTCCTCGCATTCCGTAAGTTGGCTAAAGCCCAGGGCTCTTCCGCGTTCCAGTCTGTTTCTTGCAATGTTTGCCGCTTGATAATGCATACGTGCTATATCGCTTGCCTGTTTGATGCAACCGCGAGCCTGCATGCGCCGGCGATCGTGAGTCCGAGTATTCCCATTGCAGCAACGGATTCTATAATGGATACACCCCTACGCCTTGAATGGCGGGTGCGAAAGCAACTGTCCGTTTTCATGACGCATCCTCCTCAATCTGCTATTACTTACATCTGCTTCCAGGTGCCGGCTTCGTTCTTTCTCAGGCGGCACGACTGTTGACGTACTCAGGTGTCAGGTACGGCTTCTGGGCCTTGTAACATGAAATCTGCCTGGTGATTTCGTCTACCAGTTCCTTTTCGTTTAGAGACACGGCCAGTTGCATGCTCATGCTGGCGATGGATATTGCCTTCTCGTATGAGCCATCGGCTGCGTAGGCAGCGGCAAGTGTGTCAAGTATCCTGGGGTCGCTTATTCCTTCGTTGGTGGCATATGCGCGCTCGGCAAGCCGGATTGCCTCTGTCCCGTCTCGAATACCGTCGTTCGAACTTGTCGCGAGGAGCCAAGCCAGATTGTTGATCACATCCAGGCGGTCGGGGTCGTTTTGTAAATCGGCTTGGTATCTGTGCAAGAGCTCTGTCTCAGTGGCACAGTCTGCGGCCGTGACAGGGGTTTTGTTCTCGACCGTGTCAACCGTCACCCCCAGGTCAAGCGATGACTGTGCAAGTCGTTTCCTCATAGAGTTCTTATCAGTCGCCTTTGCCAGGGCTTCTTCGGGGGTTATAATCTCTTCCTCTGCGTATTTGACCAGCTCATCCTCAAGCATTTGCATCCCCTGTGACTTTCCTGTCTGCATTGCGGAAGAAATCTGGTGTGTTTTGCCCTCACGGATGTTTGAGGCTACGGCAGATGTTGCTATCAGTGTTTCAATTGCAGCAACTCTCCCGCCGCTCTTCTTCTTGCAGAGTGTCTGTGCGAATACTCCCCTCAGGGCTTCGGCAAGCATTGTCCTGATCTGGTTCTGACGTTCCGCCGGGAACTTGTCGATGATACGGTTTACGGCCGACGCCGCCGTGTTGGTATGCAGGGTTCCAAAAACCAGGTGCCCCGTTTCGGCAGTCTCTATTGCTGTCTCAATGGTTTCGAGATCCCGCATTTCGCCTACCATGATGATGTCAGGGTCCTCGCGCAGGGCTGCACGAAGGGCAGCTGAGAAACTCCGGGTGTGGGTGTGTACCTCGCGTTGATTGATCAGGCATTTCTTTGAGGTGTGCACAAACTCCACTGGATCTTCTATGGTCAGGATGTGGTCGCTCCGGGTCCTGTTTATGTAATCGATCATTGCAGCCAGCGTTGTGGATTTACCGCTTCCGGTAGGACCTGTCACGAGGACGAGTCCTTTTCGAAGGTTGCACATGTCGTAGACAACCTTGGGAAGTCCGAGTTGCTTGGCTGTTAGAATCTTTGTAGGAATGCGGCGCAGAACTGCGCCAGGACCACTGTAGTCATGGAAGACGTTGACCCTGAAACGTCCAATACCTGCCAATTCGTAGGCGAAGTCCGTGTCCCTGACCTTTTCGAACTCCTGCAGGTTCGCGTCCGGCATGATCTCTCGAATGAGTTTGCTGTTTGTTTCGCTTGTCAGGAGCGGCCAATCTTCAACCCGGTTCATATCACCGTCAAGGCGGAAACATGGGTTCTGTCCTGTAGTCAAGTGCAGGTCGCTCACATTTCTTTCGTCCATCAGTCGAAGAAGCTTGTCAATCTCTGCCATTGCCTGTTCTCCATGGCCCTCAGTTTTCGGCTTGAGCCAGTTGACGCGTCTCAGTTGTTACCCGATTTGTACCCGTGCTGTTTCTTGTCTCGTTCCGTAACCCCAGGCCTGCATCCGGTAGAGAGAAAAACACCGTGGTGCCTCGGCCGGGGCTTTCCTCGACCCACATTTTTCCGCCATGCCGATAGATGATCCTTCTGGCAACGGCCAGGCCAATTCCGTCAACCTCGAACTCCTGAGAGGAATTCGTGCGACCGAAAAGAGCGAACAGCTCCTCGGGTTGACATTCGCCAAAACCCGGGCCATTGTCGCTCACACAGCAGAGAACGTGTCCACATTGCTGTATGTCGTCGGGTAGTTCCGGCGCGATGCCAACCGTGATCTTGGGTGAGTCCGTTCTGCAAACGTGTACGAACGCGTTCTCAACTAAATGATGCAAGGCGGTTTCTATCAAGCCGGGGTCAGCAAGAATGAAGGGGCTATGGGTCACACAGAAGTCGACGGAGGATGAAGGTTCACGCTGCCGAAAAGCCTGGAATACTCGACCGGCAGCTTCGCCTAACTCGACTTTCTTCCAAGCTATTGGTTGTGACGTAGACCGGCCCAGTTGCTCGACCCCATTCACAATGCAAAGCAACCGTGCAACGGCAACCCGGATGTGAGAAATTCGTTCCTTGGTGGTTTCGGATGAAGAAGCGTCTTCTTCCAGCATGTGACTGAATGCATCGGCGACCCATATCGGCGATCTCATGGCGTGTGCCAGGGATCGCATGAATGTGCAGATTTCGCTGTTCAGATCCGCGGGAAGGTCATACCGCACAAGAGCAGCAAGTTCTCCTATTCTATACAAACTGGAACCATCACGATCGGGCACCTGTTCATGTACAAGTCTTTCAATCATTTTCATTCTCCTTGTCTCTGGGGTCGGAACCGCAGTGTTCGGGTCCTGTTGTGGTTTGCCGTTCATCTGCAAGAGACATCGCGACGGCATTGCCGGTATCGTCGCAGAGGATCTCGTTGCCTTCGTCAAGTGGTCGCCTTTCCATATTGTACGTCTGGCCGGCTACAACGATATCGGGTGCAGGGCTCGCGCTCAGTAGTCCAGGAACCGGTCTGACTCCATGTTCCGGGGGTGCGAGCGGAACCGTCCAGATAGCGGAACCATGCCGTTGGGGGATGTACGGCAAGGTACTTGGAAGACCTTTATGTGACGAGACAGCGCCCGAACCGTGCATGCAGAACAGTATCGCGCAGATCACATTGAACGTTCTGCTCTGAAGCTCCTGTATGTAAGTCTCCGTCATACTCCCTCTCTACTGCTGTCACCGTGCAGGCGGTTTTGCTATTCGGTACGTTACATCGTGCCCGGTCCATCCTAAGCTCGTGGCGATTCGATTCTTGGCGTCTTCCAGTGACTCGATTCTTGTGTATGATCCGTTACTCGACATCCAAAGCCCCCCGTCCGACGAACCGATCGTTACTGCATGCCCTTTTCCCAGGGACGTCGCCGCAAAAACGTAGATGTCGGACCGGATGCCCTTCTCGTCGCACAGTTCCTTAACGCAAGCTGCAAAGTCCTCGCAATCGCCCGCCCGGCGTTCGAAGGTTGCCTTGCCGGATTGCCACTTATGATGAGGTTCCGTGTCCCTGGTGTAGCGGACGCGGCTCTTCACAGAAGAACAAATGTTCGGGACTGTCCCTGTCTCTCTGCGCGTTCTGTTCCCGGTTGGTTCATACCTGGGAAATGCGAAGCCCGTGGGAGGACTGGACCAGCGACCCCCGGTTCCGTGTACGGAGCCGGAGAGGCGTCTTTCCCGGCTTCCGTAAAGGGGGTCGCTGGCCCTAGGTGTGTGGTGGGTGTTTCCTCTGCGCGGGTTGAACGGGACAACCCGGACAGCTTCTGCTGTCGCAGCGCATAGGAGTAAGATGATAATCAGGACTCTCTGTTGCATCGCCTTCAAACTGATGTTTCCTCCGTTTTCATCACGGCTTTCATCATTGGCAGATGTCGTGCCAACATGGGTGTGGGGCACGTAAGTCCTTGTGCGCCAACGGATGAAGACGCAGGTAGAAATGTTTCGGCGCAAAGCAATGTGTCCGTCCTGTACGACCCGCGGACGAATTGGACGGTTGGCTGATGTCAAAACGATTTGTTAGAACGAGTAGGCAGTGTTCAGTTGCGCCAGGGAACCCACCCCGTCTCCGCCTGACGGCGGATCCACCCCTCCGTGGGAGGGGATTTGAGGGCCAAAAAGGTATGCCCACCGTTTCTAGGATCCCCTCCTTGGAAGGGGGGTGGGTTTCGCGTGCACCCCTGTGGGTGCTGGTGTAATGCCACGTCCTATTGGCGTGGTTGTTTACTTTAGATATCGTGCCCCTGACGCTACTGGAGGGCCGACCTCCCTGTCGGCCGTTCTCTGCTGGATCGTTCCGACTTAGACCATGGCCGGACTGTCACGCAATCCCGGGCGCAAGTGCCGTCTGTTACGCCGTCCAAAACGTACGCCTGCGAGCAATATGAACACTGTACACAGAGAGCGAAATGACCGCCGACACGCGAAAACCCATCAAAAACATGCATTCCGGCGATACTTGCCCTGGTGGCACGGTCAGTGCTTAAAGATCGGGTGGTTCAAAAAACACAAAACGGAGGGTTTAGTCATGGTCGATCTTTCAGCAACTTTCTTCATATGGTTCATTGCTGCTTTCGCTGGAACGTTCGGTATCGGCTGGGTTGTGATAATGACCTGTCAGAACACAATAGGCACAAGGCTTAACTGAGGGACGGCCAATGATACGCAGGGAAGAGGTGACCGTGAAGAACGGGGCTCAGGCCAGGATCGTTCCGCTGACGCGAAAGGCAAAGAAGGCGCTATCTGCACCAGAGGTACCTGTCGATGAATTTCCGTTCAGAATCGGACGCGAATGCAGAATTCGCTTCAAGCGCCGGCAAATCATCTTTGATGAACGGCGCACCGGAACCATGGCACCTAACAATGATCTCTACTTGATCAACGTTGGGAAGTCTCTCCAGATATCGCGTGAGCACCTGCAGATTGAGAAATGTGGCTCCGATTCTTACCAGGTTGTTGACCGTGGCAGTGCCTGTGGCACCATTGTTGACGGTTGTGCGGTGGGAGGGAAGGACAGGAGCGGTACGCACCCTCTGAAGCACGGAAGCACAGTCACTCTCGGCGACGCCTCTTCGCCATTCACTTTCCGCTTCGAACTTAGCTGATCTCAGGCCGTATTTGGATCGGATTCCCTGTAGCGCCCCTCTCCAGAGGGGCGTATCAGCTCTGCGGGGCTTAGAGGTGTCCCAAAACGAATCCTAATCGAGTTCTTGCCATAGCAACGCCCTGCTCACTACACGGGATTAACCGATTAGGATTACGAGTATGATTACGATTAGGGACAACCCCCGCAGAAGTAATATGTGCTCCCCTCGGCGAGGGGAGGTACTTCCGAGACCGGCTATTGCTGGCTATCGGGTATGGCCGCAAGTTTCCTATAGAGCTTGGGGCGGCTGATCCCCAACAGTCGAGCAGCCGCGGAGACATTTCCGTCGGCCGCATGCATGGCCCTTCTGACCACCATTGATTCCATCTGCTGGAGATTGAGTGGCGTTTCAGCTTCGTCAATCTTCAGCGATGTGTCTGTCGCGTGCAGGCTTGCCGCGGGCGCGGCTATTTCGCCAACTTTCTGAAGGTGAATGTGGGATGGGACTATCTCCCGGCCGCCGCTTTCTATCAGTGCCCTTTCCAGAATATTCTTCAGTTCTCTCACGTTGCCGGGATAACCATGGTTCTGCAGAACAGACAGTGTCTCAGGGGTGACCCCCGGATTGGGCAGCCCCATTTCTTCTGATATCGTACTCAAGAAGTGATCCGCCAGCTGGGGGATATCCTCACGCCTGTCACGTAACGGGGGGACATTGATCTGGAAACTTCCGAGTCGGTAGTAAAGATCGGTCCTGAACGATCCGGATGCGATGCGCGCATGCAGATTGGCGTTTGTTGCCGCGACAACGCGAACATCCACGTGGCTTCCGCTTGCTCCTCCTACAGGTGTCACTATTCCGTCCTCCAGGACACGAAGCAGTTTTGTCTGCATGTCGGCCGGCATGTCGCCGATTTCGTCGAGGAAAAGAGTGCCGCCGTCTGCCATCTTGAAACACCCTTTTCGATCCGCGGTTGCACCTGTGAACGAGCCCCTGGTGTGGCCGAACAGCGTGCTCTCGGCCAGCTCCTTGGGAACGGCCGAGCAGTTGACGGGGACAAACGGCCGTGCTGATCTCGGGCCACCGAAATGTATGGCACGAGCAACAAGTTCCTTGCCGGTTCCGCTCTCGCCGGTGACAAGTACAGATGTGCGATCAGCTCTTTGCAGCAAGCGGATTTCCTTGATGCACTTCTTGATCTCGGGTGCCTTGCCCACGAATGCCTTGATTCCCCACTTTCGTGCTTCACGACGCGAAAGAAACGAGAGCTGTTCGGCATACTGGTTCCGCTCCCTGAGCAGTGACCTGTAGCGAACCGTGCGTTTAATAGTTTCAATAAGCTCGTCTCCGTCTACCGGCTTCTCGAAGAAATCGAAGGCGCCCAGCTTCAGAGCATGGATAGCGTCAGATTTCTCGGCATTTCCCGAGACTGTTATGACGTCGGTTTCCGGATAGGTTTCCTTGATCTTGCGAAGCAGGGATATGCCGTCCATGCCCGGCATGCGTATATCTGTCACGACTATGTCGGATGGATGGGTTGCCAAGTCGTCCAGGCAGGCAGATGCATTGGTATAACCCCTGACGTTGCACTGTATGTGGTTAAGGAATGCCGTTATTGTATCCACAACGCGTTTGTTGTCGTCGACGACCGCAACTGTTACGGAATGTTCATCAGGGGTATTAGTATCTTTGTCCATGATTCGTGCTCCTTCTTTCCCACCACCCGTACCGCCGCCTTTTACCGGTCCGGTGCGCTCTCATATGTCGCAGCCGGCACATTAAACCGAAGGCTAGGCGGCCTTATACATGTCGATGGCAGAAAGCATATCTCCTATAGAGAACGGCTTGTGCAACAGGCACGTAACGTTTTTGAATTCCTTCATCTCAGACTCTGTCACATCTTCAAGACCCGTCATTATGATGACCGGAACCTGGACTCTTTCCTCTTGCAGAAGCAACAGCAATTCCACGCCATTGATTCGCGGCATGGTTATATCCAGCAAGATGCATTGGCATTCGGGATCCTTTGCCTGTCCGTAAGCCTTGAGACCATTTTCGGCTGTGGCGACTTTGAAACCTTCCCCTTCCAGCCATATCCTCAGGGTCCTAACTGTTCGCTTATCGTCGTCTACTACCAGGATCATGTTTCCACCTCCATCTTTATGGTCTGCTGAGCCCTGAGACAATGTCTTGCAGCTCCTCGCATGTTATTGGTTTTGAAGCAACTACACTCACCCCTTCCGGGCGCTCGTTTTCGTAGTTCATCATGTCACCGAAGCCGGTCAGCAGTACTACCGGGGTATCCGGCGAGATACGCTTCACGGCTTTGGCCACCTGGTCGCCACCCATTGCAGGCATTGCGCGGTCGGTAAGAACAATATCGAACTGTGCCACGTCCAGTTTCTCTATTCCTTCGGCCCCGCTGGTTGCGCAGTCAACGGTGTGGCCCAGCGATGTCAGGTACTTTCTGATCAGTGAGCAGGATGCTGCTTCGTCATCGATTACAAGAATGTGCTGCGGTTTGATCTCTTTTCGGCTGCACAGTGAATCGTCGTTTCGGCCGGCGGATGCCGTTGTCTCCTTGCACTTGGGCAAGGATATGGTAACGGCCGTTCCGGAGCCTTGCTCACTCTCGATTTTCAGAGTTCCCCTGTGTCGTTGCACGATGCCATGGCACATCGCCAACCCCAGCCCCGTGCCGTGTTCGCCCTTTGTTGTGAAGAAGGGCTCGCGGCACCGCTTCAGCACTTCCTCAGGCATTCCCTCACCCGTGTCTGACACTGTGAGAAGAACCATTTCTCCTTCGGTGCGAAGCGACACAGTTATGCTTCCACCATCGGGCATGGCGTCCACTGCGTTGAGAATCAGGTTCGTCAATGTTTCACGGATCTGCGATTCATCCACCTGTACTTCCGGAATAGGAGGATCGTGAATGACGGCTTCAACCTGGACGTGTCGCTCCTCGGCCTCCGTCTGCACTTTCCATGCCGGTTCAGTGAGATGTATGGTCTGGTGAACAAGCTTGGCAAGGTCGTTTGGCACGAGCTCCGGTTCCTCGCCCGGTTTATAGAACTCGCGTAAGCGGCGGACGATCTCACGTGCGTCCGTGGCTGCGTCGCGAATATTAGTTATCGAGGCGAGTGCGTCTTGCTTGTTGTCGAGAGTCTCGGGGTGTGAAACCATGAAGCTGGAGAGACCCAGTATGGGCATTAGTACATTGTTGAAGTCGTGTGCTATCCCGCTGGCCATCTGGCCCAGGGCATTAAGTCGTTCCTGCCGGATTACCTTTTGTTGAGTGTCCTTGATTTCCTGCATGGCTGACTGAAGTCTTTCGTTGCTGGTTTGCAGCTCCTTGGTTCGATCGTCAACCAGTACCTCAAGATTGTGCTGATACTGCAGATTGACCTCGGCCAATCGCCTGCGCTCATCATCGATGGCTTTGACGCGGACCGCATTGGCGACGGATCGCAGGACTGCGGCCTTCGAGACCGGCTTCATCAAGTAGTCTGAAGCCCCCGTGCGTAGGGCTTCCGATGCGGTTTCGACGGTGGGTTCCCCCGTCATCAACAAGAACTGCACGTAGGGATTCGTCTCGCGGATCCTGGTGAGCAGTTGGACTCCCGACATCTTTGGCATTATGATGTCGCTTATCACGACATCAAACTCGGCCCTCTGCAAAAGCTTCAAGGCTTCGTTCGCATCTCCTACGCTCACCGTCTCATGGCCATCTGCCGACAGGAATTCGCGAAGCGTAGTTCGTATGCTCTTTTCGTCATCTACAATCAGTATCCGTGACATATGGCCCTCCTGACCAACCACCGCCTATGATCATGGAAGCATTGTAAGGCCAAAGTAACGCGAGCACTATCGTGTGAGCACCACGATTCTTGCCTAGTGGGATCATCGTAGTGAGCTGGTGTTTTCCGCTATGCGCGGTCAGGGGTGATCGTAGGTAGAGAATGCAGGGCGGTTCCTGAAACCTGGAGGGGCTGTAGCGCAGGGCAGAACTGCTACTGTTGAGAAAGGAGCCACTCGGTTGCAAAACTCACAAGAGCGGATGCCGAGTCGATGTTGAGCTTGATCTTGATATTGGCCCGATGAGTTTCCACGGTGCTGACACTGAGTCGAAGGCGCTCTGCAATCTCCCTGGTTCCCACTCCCCTGCCAAGGAGTTCCAGGACGTCGAGTTCCCGGTCGGATAATGAAGAAATGGGAGCGTCACGGAAATCGGCGGGGCGACCCGTTGCCAGCCGGGCCAGGAGTTTAGGCGCGAGCCGGTCCGATACGTAAATTTCTCCGGAAAGTATCCTCCTTAGTCCATCAATCACGACACGGGGTGCATCCTGCTTGAGAATGTAGCCATTTGCCCCGGCGTGGAGAGCGCGCTCCGCGTAGGTGCTCTCAGCGTGAACGGACAGAACCAGGATACGGCATGGCACGCCAAGGGCACGCATGTCCTTGATCAGGTCGATGCCGCTCTTTCCGCCGAGACTGATGTCGACGATGGCAACGTCGGGAAGAAGGTCCTCGAACATTGCAAGGGCCTGCGTGGCTTCTTCTGCTTCGCCGCAAACTTCGAAGTCATTCTCCCTGCGAATAATCTCTCGTAGACCTTGTCGTACTACGGGATGGTCATCCACTAGCAGAACGGAGGATACCGTGCAGATTGTAGCCTGATCGTCGCTTGCGGCTTCTTCCCCGGTAGCTTTCTTCGCTCTGGCAGTCCCCTTCTTGACAGCAGGTTTTGAGCGTGTCGATCGTTTCATTCTTTATTCAATCGTGCGAGGCCGGACGGCGCCGGACATCTTGGTTCACCCTTGATCCTGCCAGTAACAAACGACTGATGTACCCGAATCCGAATCAGACTTGATTCGCAGATCAGCGCCAATAATCTTAGCCCGACTGGCTAAGATATCAAGTCCCATTCCTGTGTGAGTCTGCGGGTCCGCATCCTCTGACGCGCTGCCGGACGCCGCTTCCTCATCATGGGGTCCATCATCTTTCTGTGAAAACCCGACACCGTTATCGCTGATCTCCAGCTTCAACCCTCCCCCGTTTGAAGTCATCAGAATGTCAATTCTGCTTGCCCGGGAGTGTTTAGCGGCATTCCTGACTGCTTCTTGCGCAATCAGGTAAAGCTGTGTAGCTACGTGTTTGTCTAGGACTGCCACACCCTTGTCGCACTTTACCTCGCAGGGCATGTCATAGATTACCGTCACGTTGGACGCAAGTTCATCCAGCGCCGTGGAGAGCGGTCTGGCACCTTCCATCAGCGGATTGAGCCCCGTGGCAATCTGGCGCGCCATTTCCACGGTATCATGGGCAAGACGGTATATCTGTGCAGCAGTGTCGGCCAACTCGGGAGATTCATCAAGATCTCTCTGCAGTCGGTCCGCGAGAAAGGTGATTCCTACCAGTTGTTGGCAGATACCATCGTGAAGGTCACGTTTTACCAGTTCCCGTTCACGTCTGCTGAGGTCGGCTATCTGTCTTTCCTTGCGTTGGAGCGCTGCTGTCCGTTTCTCGACAAGTTCTTCGAGGTTCCGCTGGTACTTCATGTTCTCATGTTGCAGTCGCTCTTTCTCGTCGGCGAGCTCCTTGGTCTTCAGGGCCTGGCTGACTGCCTTACGGATGTCTGTGGCGGAGACGGGTTTGAGCAGGTAATCGAAAGCTCCGGACTTCAATGCTTCTGTGGCAGTCTCGATGGTAGGCCCTCCGGTCATCATGATGACCGGCGTGCGAGGATAGTTTTCACGAATCCTGTGGAGCAGTTCTACTCCAGATGCGCCGGGCATCACCAGATCCGTGACAACGATATCGAAGTTGCGCGTATGCGCATACTCCAGCGCCTTGTCCGTGTCTTCCGCGGTGCAGACATCGTGCCCGTCTTCTCGGAGGAATTCCGACAATCCGATTCGGATGCTCTTCTCATCATCAACCACTAAGATTGCAGGCACGGTATATTTTCCTCCGGTTTCACCGATTCTATGGGAAGGTCGACACGAAATCGAGTCCAATGTCCTAAGCTGGATTCCACAGAGATCCTTCCCCCGTGCTCTTCAACGATACCGTGGGTGATTGACAGGCCGAGCCCGGTCCCGACGTCGTTCGGCTTTGTCGTGAAGAACGGATCAAAGATGCGGTCATTGATCCCTTCCGGTATCCCCACGCCGTGATCTTCGACGACGATTCGAAGCCATTGCACGGCATCCTCTTCCAGTACATGTGCAGTGATGTTGATCATCTTGTCATCGTCAAACTCCGGGTAGCGTTCGTTAAGCGCGTCCCTCGCATTTGTCAGAAGATTAAGGAGTACCTGTTGAATCCGCTGCCCGTCACAATTAACCAGGGGCAGGTTCTCATCAAGGTCCACGTTGAGTGATATTTGATCGTGTTTCACGATCGTACGAATAAGCCCCAAGGCCGCTTTCGTGATATCGGAGAATTTCGTTGGCCGAAATGTTCGACTTCCTTGCCGGGCAAAGCTCAGAAGGTTGCGAACTATGGTTGCAACGCGATTGGTTTCGTAAATGATCTCGTCCGCATAGCGCCGCGCCCCGATGTTTTCAGGAAGCTTGTCCAGAATGAGCTGGGCATAGTTCATTATCCCGTTGATGGGATTGTTGATTTCGTGGGCAACCCCGCCGGCGAGCATTCCTATGGCTTCGAGCTTTTGCTGCTGTTTCAGCCGCTCGGCCATCAGTTGCCTGCTTTTTTCAATCCGTTTCCGTTCAGTGATGTCCCTGGAAATACTTAATACTGCCTCCTCCCCATGCCACGATATCATCTGTTCGCAGACTTCCACGGGTAGCTCTGCTTCGTCAGGGTTGCGGATAGTTGCTTCGAATGTTTCGCGACCGGACAAGAACACCTTCTGCATTCTTTCGATAGATGGCCCTTCTTCCAGCGGGGACAGGAACCGGTTGATATTCATCCCCGGGAGCTCCTCGCGGCGCAGTCCTGCCCAGTCCGCCACCACATCATTGCAGTCAAGAATGGATCCTTCCTTGTTCGAAACAAGAATACCGTCGGGAATCTTCTGGAAAAGAACTCGATATCGCAATTCGCTGTCGCGAAGTTCCTTGGTTCGTTCTTCAAGCGTGGTTTCTACGCGCAGTAATGCCCGTTCACGCTGTGCCTTCTCACACACTGCAACAAGGTACTTGGGGTCCATTGGTTTTCGGATATAGGCGCAAGCTCCTTTCCCTAGCCACGAAAGAGCCAGCCCCGGGTCTGTGTCGCCTGTGATCATTATGGGCACGGCTTCAGGAATGTATTCTCTTGCATCGTCAAGGAGACTGTCGCCGTATACATCGGGAAGGTGATAATCAAGAATCATCACGTTTGGGCGTGTGGAGAGAAGCAATTCACGCCCCTCGGCACCATTGGAAGCTATTCTTACGCTGTATCCATGTGCAACCAGGGTGCGTTCCATAAGGCGGGCCAAGTCGTCATCATCCTCCACGAGGAGAACGCTGGGCTTTACGGCACAGGAATTGCCATCCAGGAGGTTGTTTACCGCAGACAGGAACTCGTCATTGTCAAATGGAACCGGAAGGAACATGCTCGCACCAAGTTCAATGGTGATGCGCTTGGCCGTATTGCCCGCGAATGTGGCGGAGACTATCAGGATCGGTGTTTCGTTGTACTGTGGAAAGTCCAAGGAACGAAGCAACCTGCAAAAGCGCCAGCCATCGATTCCGGGCATATACAGGTCGGTAACTATCAGGTCGGGCGGTTGCGCAAGGCCATCCATTTTCTGTATGGCTTCTTCCACGCTTAGGCACGTAACCACGTGCTTCCCGTTGCTGTCCAAGAGCCTTTTCAGGAGTTCAACCTGCGCAGACTCGTCGTTAACCACGACAACCGTACGCTTAGACTGCTCCTTTTCGTCAGCGGTATCGCTCATTCAGTCCCCAGCACCCCCAATTCGCTGCAGACAATACTTAGAGCTTATTCCACCGGCAACGCTGAAAACAGATTATTTCCATGTGAGCCTTGCCGCCAGAAAGAGCATCACACCTCAAATCGGCATCTACGGAGAATACCTTAGTTTTAATGCGCGTGTTCGTCAAGCAAATATTCAACGTTTTTCTCTCGTTTTCACTTAGGTTCTCCTCTTGGGTACTCACGGTTCCGTTGCTAACTGTTGTTCTCTTGTGAACTCCTGTGAATGACTCTCGGGTTTTCACTCCTGTCTTGCATGTCGAGAGTGTTCGTCTTGTCCGCATGCGGACACTCAGTTGTTATCCCTGCCTGTGGGCGGCGATGCACTGCCATGCCGTAACGACCTCCAATGCAGGTGGATGGAGATCATGAACACAGAACGGCACACTTCCTGCAAATGATACCGCCGGGAAAGGTTATCGATTTGTATTCACACTTAAACCGTGGAGGCACGCAATGCTGAAATCTCTTCGGAGCAAGGTCACGACTATCCTTGGCAATAGGTCCCTGCATGGCGCCGGGAAGCGCGATGAGATCTCAGCGGAAGAAACTTTGACAGCTTCTTCCCCGTCGGCAGCGGAGCAGGACCCCTCCGCATCCACGGGAATGTCGACCACAAGATCCTCCTCCGCCAGCGATGACCTGATCAGGGCTCTTGGTCTCGCGTTTCAGAATGTCACCGTTTACGGGACGGAACACAGCGTAACGGTCAAGGCCCTTCAGAACTGCTTCGGTTTTGTCACCAGGGCTCTCATGGTGCAGAAAGACATCCTAATCGCCACTTGCGAAGGCAATGCGGTCGTGAACAACGAGATAATCCCTGCCGGCGATTCCCTTAAGTCAGTGTTCGTCGATGTGCTGGAAGAGCGCGGCATTGGGAGTTTCACCATCGAACAGGGAATCACGTGGGAAGAATTTGGTGCTCTCGTTGAGGTGTTGACGGCAAGACCCGACGAATTGGATCAACTGGGCGGCTTTGCTGCAGCCATTAGCGCCCTGGCTATATGTAACGTTCAAGCGACTTCTACCGTGATCGTACGAACACCTGAGGAAGATGCCGGTTCTGGTTGCGGATCAGCCGGGGAGGGCAGTGGTTCGGGCGCCGGCAACGATGGTAACGAAGGGGATGCCAAGGGGCTCAGTGAATATGAGAGTGTCATAAAGTCCTTTTTACAGGGCAGCCAGGGCGCCGCTGACTCACCGGAGGCGTTGGAAGGGCTCCAGAAGGCGATTGCAGATCCCCAGCAACTCAGTTCGCTCGTTACCCAGGCCGCGGAAGCATGCCACGCATCCATAAAGTTCAAGAACGGCAAGACACAGGCTGCTTTGGTGGTTGAATGCCTCAGGAGGGCCTTCGAGGCACTTAAAGAGAGCCGCCATGCCAAAAGCATGAAGGGGAAGAAGTCCCTGGTAAAGGCGCTTTCTGTAATCGAGCAGGATATCCTTCAGTGGCTGCGCGATAAGGGGGAAGAAGTCAGCGAGAGTGACTCCCTGAGGCTTTCACAGTCGATAGCAGGAATGACCGATGACTTGGAAATTGAGTCCCTGGTCGACGATTACATGAAGAAGCGCAGCGCAATCGAGACTAACGAAAAACGGCTTATGAGGTACATCAAGAACAAGGGCCTCGACGGGGTTCAGAGTAGCAATCTCGAGCAAAAGCTGTTGTCAAGCGGACTGGCAATCTCGGGATGGCAGGAGCTCTTGATCAGGAGCGGGATCTGCAAAGATGCGGACAGCGCGGGAATGGAAGCTGCCGGTCACCTCTCCGAACTTCTCTCCGAGCTTGGCGAGAAGCTCAATGGGGAAGGAGAAGAGGCCAAGGCTGACGGCCTTACGAATATTCTGTCGGGGGTCGATCATCAGCTCGCGAAGCTCGTTGTGAGTACCGAGCAGAAAATCCATGCCTTGGTTAAGGAAACGACCGACGATGAGTCCGGTACCGGGAAAGGCACACCGGCGGGTGGCGCCAGGAAAGGCTTGAGTCGTAAGAAGCTGATGGTTCTTCTAAGCGAGATCGTCCAGGAACTTCGCCAGCCGCTGACGGTGATAAGCTGCGCTGTAAGCACACTAAACTCGGGGAGGGCAGGCGACACAACCGATCAACAGGTTGAGCTGCTGAGCCTGGCCGGGAAGAGCGGAGAGCGATTGGCCCACCTGATCGATAAACTCGCAGAGATCTCAGGAATCCCAAAATCGCTAGCCCCAAGTAACGTCCTCGAGCACGCTGCATAGAGCGATTCAACTTGAATTCGGTGGTTCAACCACTTTTTCTAGCCTGGATTGTTCACGAAACCCCGTTCAGAGGGTCCCCCGTAGCGGGATCCGCCTGGCCTCCATAGCCTTTGGCGACGGAGGGTGAGGATTCCGACGGGCGAAGGGGTTACTAGTCCTATGGAATCTGAATTCTCACGAATTCAGCTACAAGACTATTGCGCAGACGCCTACGAAGAGTCCATAGTCTCGTGAATAGATCAGGCCACCATTCGAAACAGCTTTCCGGCGTGGCGGAGTGGAGATCAGCATTCATCCGCCGGCAGGTCAATGTGGAACCGCGTGTAGCATCCCGGCTTGCTGTCGAGGGAAAGATCGCCGCCGTGCTCTCTGATAATGCCGTGGCTTATCGAAAGGCCCAGTCCGGTTCCCTTTTCCTTTGGCTTCGTCGTGAAGAACGGATCGAAGATATTCTGCTGAATCTCTTCTGGAATTCCGATGCCGCGATCTGACACGGTAAGTCGAATCCAATTACTGCCGTTCCGGACGTTCTCTTCGGAGGTGAGTTCAACCCGTTTATCAGGATGGGTCTCGCCGGGGTATTTCTCGTTGAGCGAATCCCGTGCGTTGGTCATCAGGTTGAGAATCACCTGCTGGATCTGCCTGCTTTTACACATGATTGGAGGCAGAGTTTCCGGGATGTTGGCATCCAGCACAATCTGGTCACGCTGCATGACGGTCTGAATCAGTGTCAGCGTGTTGTCTACTATCTCGTTCACGCTAACTCTTTCCATGCCGGCATTCTCGTCCTGCCTTGCAAACGTCAGGAGGTTGCGGACAATATCTGCAACCCTCGTGCTCTCATGAATTATCTCTTCGGCCATATTGATCAATTCGTGCCCCGTCTCAAGGCGATCAACGATTAGCTGTGCATAGTTCATTATTCCGTTGATGGGGTTGTTGATCTCATGAGCGACACCGCCTGCAAGAAGTCCAAGGGACTCAAGTTTCTGCTGTTCGCGCAACAGGGCCTCCAGTTTCTTCCTCTCTTCCTCAGACTCTTTACGTTCTCGCAGGTCTCTGGAAACACTTAATATGGCCTTGGTGCCGTTCCAGCGAATCACTCGCTCCTTGATTTCGACAGGTATCTGTTCCCCGGAATGAGAGACATATGTGCTTTCGAACGTGTTTACGGTCGCATGAAATGCTTCGTCAACACGTACGGAGACCGTTTTTGCGTCTTCCTGCAAAAGAACATCCTGTATTCCCATGCCCAACACTGCCTCCCTGGGTAATTCCAGGCGCGAGGCGATGACCTGATTGCAGTCCAGGATAAAACCTGAACCGTCATGGACCAGTACACCATCCGGAATGCCTTCAAAAAGTGCTCTATACCTGGCTTCACTGTCGCTCAATTCCCTGGTGCGCTCATTGAGAACGTCCTCAACTCGCAGGAGCGATTTCTCGCGACGTGCGTTCTCCGATAGCGCTACCAGGAAGCGAGGATCGGTTGGCTTTCGGACGCATGCGCTGGCGCCTTCTTGCATCCACTCAACACTGAGCTCCGGGGTTGGGTCGGCGGTCAGCATTATCGTCACGGTGTCGGGCGATACTTCTTTCATAACGCTCAGCAGCGCCCCTCCCTTGCAGTCGGGCAGGTGATGATCCAGTATGGCCACATCGGGACGGTACGTGCTTAGTACGTCACGTGCCCCTTTGCCGGATGTTGCGTGGTAGACTTTGTATCCATGCTTCTCAAAATGGGATCCAACCAGCTCGCACAGGGATGCATCGTCATCCGCCACGAGCGCTCGAGGGGCCATGGATGGTGTGCCACCTGCCAGAAGTTCCCGCACGACCGACATGAAGCGTTTGCCGTCAACGGGCGAAGAGAGAAATGCATTAGCTCCCACCTCGCTATTGATGCGCATGGCCTCCTGGCCGGAGAAAGTAGCCGATACAACCAGGATAGGGGTCTCATTGAATTCCTGAAATTCAGGACTCCTCAGAAGCCTGCTGAAACGCCAACCATCCATCCCCGGCATGTGGAGGTCGGTGATGATGAGGTCCGGGGTAGTTCCCCCGGCAAGCCTGGCAACCGCCTTTCTGGCGTCGCAACATTTGCAGACGTTGTACCCGCCCTTCTTCAGCAGTTCGACAAGTAAGCAGAGTTGCGTGGGGTCGTCGTTTACCACCATCACTTCTCTGCCTTTGCCGGTCACGCTATCGCTTGGCATGGTAGTTCCTCCGGGACCTCCGGGTAGTACCTTCGCAGGCAGTCAGGGCAGATGCCGTGACTGAATTCGGCGTCCGTATGTTCGGATATGTAATGATCTATATTCTGCCACAACTGGCTCTCATTGCGGATCTTATGGCAATGCATGCATATTGGGAGAAGCCCCTGGAGCTTTCTGACGTGATCCAGTGCCTCATGCAATTGTCGTACGTGAGTCACCATCCGCTGTTGAAGTTCCACAACCCTTCTGCCGACACCTGCCCTGGCCTCTAATTCGCTTGTATCGAATGGCTTTGAAATGTAGTCATCTGCGCCACTGACCAGGGCCTGTACAACGTGATGTTTCTCTGACCGGCTAGTGACAATGATGACGTAAACAGGCTGGTCATCGTCACGTGCCCGCAGGTTGCGGCATACTTCCAGGCCGTCCATTTTTGGCATCATCCAGTCCACCAATGCCAGTCGTGGTGCGTCAGGTTCGCCCATTATTCGAAGAGCTTGTTCTCCATCCTCGGCGGAAACTGTCTCGTATCCCCATTTCGCCAATACCGACAACAGTACTCGCCCTGAAGTTGAGTCATCATCTGCCACCAGAACTCTCATGTTCCACCCTTCCATCGTGCTGCCTCCCGTCCAAGTTTTTCGAATCTGTCTTCCACTTGCGGCAGAAGCCTCCTGGCCTGGTCCCCACGTGGCTTCCGTCTGCTTCTTCATTTGTCCTCGCGTAGTTGCTGATAACTGCGTCAGCCAGGATGCTCGGGTGCCCGTTCAGAATGCAGGTACCCAATTCGTTCATCCTCGCAGCCGATTCCATCGGTGCCTTTGGCCATATGCAGGAACCGGGCCACGATGGGTACGGAGACCACCGTAGGGAAGAGATTGTGTGTGGTGAGTTTCTGTCTTCACCCTTCAAGCCAGCCAGGTAAGGATGAATCGTACGCAGAAACGGATTGAAAGACGGTGATCTGGATTATGACCCCATAGAACGGCGTCTTTCAGGAGTTGTCACGTCTTGTGACACCACGGACTCTCCGATCAGTCAGGTTCGGATACGTACAGTAATGCTTTACATGTGTATACTGACTGAAACGGAGCCTGCGCAGCGGCGCGCATTGTATGGGAGCTGTCTGCCCTGCGATTCCGGGCAACAACAGCAACGCGAATTCGATGCGGCCGATTCTACTTACCCCGGTGAAGAAATCAGTAATCACCGGCAAACTGATCACCTATCACTGTTTCTGCGTTACAACGCAGCAAGCTCTATGGGAGCCATCTGCGTTGTGAAACAGATCAACGGGGGTAGGGTGAAACGGGCGTACGAGATTTTGTTTACCCCACAGCACAAGGGGTTAGGCGCTAGGTGTTAGTAGCTAGGATTCTGGGACAGCGCAA
>JASLPY010000057.1 GCA_030744755.1 Kiritimatiellia bacterium
AGTGACTGAGACGGTTCCCGGGCAGACAGGTGACGTCGGGTTGGCGCTGGGGTTGTGCGTACTCAGTCTCAGAGATGGTCAACCGACCGCTATGGCACGGAAACCGCGTGGGTGAGTAACGCTCGTAGCGTGCACAGGCCCTGCCACTGGCCGTGGCGCATGGGATGGGCGCCTTGGGATCGCTTGGGACTGTATCGGTCGCGATGCTGCTCGAACACCTGTTCGACGAACTCGCGGCTGCCGATGACTAAACCATCGGTGAAGTATCGCACGCGGCAGCGCAGCAGCTCGGGCAGCGGCAGCTCGCCGCCGGCGTCGAGCACTTGCTGAACCTGCTCCAGGCTGAAGCCCGGTTTGCCGGCTTTACCGTGGGCTGCGTCAGCGAGCCGGCGCACGCCCTGGGTGTAGAGCCAGCGTCGGTAGATACCGCGCACCTTGCCCCAGGGGGCATGGATGCCATAGATGGCGACCAGGGTTTTGAGTCCGGCACGAGCGGCCTTGCCGCCGCCCATGGCCTCGCCGTAGCCGCTGAATCGATAGTCCTTGGGATCGGTAACCAGGCCTGCCCGCACGGGATTGAGGTCGATGTAAGCAGCCGTGGCCAGCAAGGCCTGTTCTGACCCCTGCACCAGGATGCTCTTGAACCGCTCGTTCCACAGCGGGCCGCAGCGGTCGTGGCGCTGGTTGTACCATGTGGAGAATGTCCATTGGAGCGTCTTAAAGAACTCGCTGATATCGTACATGCGATAGGTGTAACGGGCCTTGAACTCTTCGGCCGCTGCGTCCATGCCCTGCTCACGCAGATCACTGAGTTGCTGCGTGATCTGCTTGACCTGAAAGGACTCGTAAATGAGGTCCAGGCGCCGAGCCAGTTCCTCATCATCGATATCGACCCGCTCGGGCACTTCCACCAGAAAATGTGTGTGCGTGTCGAGAAATGCGTAGGTGAGGATGCGTAGACCGCAGAAATCGGCATACTTGCGCATCAACCGGTGCAGCATCTCCTTCTCGGCGTGGCCCAGCAACGCGCGTTTCCCGATGATTCTGGCCATGCAGTGGTAGAAACCGTGGCCCTCGGCCTTGATACGGGCTCGTCTCATGTCAGCATCCTCCCTGTTCGTCAGCGGACGCGCCAATCGTGCCCTCTATTGAGAGAAAGAACGGAGGATCACCGGATTCCAAAGAAAGTTCCAGAAAAGTGTCTGTCACCTATTCGCCTATTCTACTAAAAGAACGGAGGAGGACCGGTTTCCAAAGAAAGTTTCAGAGAAGTGTCTGTCACCTATTCATTCTTTGGCCGCCGGGCGCGCTCATCCGGCTCCGCGGTGCCCAGCACGACGCGGAAGCCCAGTATGGCGTAGAAGTTCGCCTCGGGATAAAAACGGTAACGGCCGGCCGAACGCAGGAAAGGACCCATGCTTTCAAAACTGTCACTGCCCGCTATAACACCGGGGGGCGAATGAGGTGCCGGGCCATTGAAACAGCCGCCACGCGCTACCCGCTTCTTCCCCTCGGCAGGACCGGTTGGATCCACCTGCGATGAGCCTGTCGAATCCGTGGTCTTTCCCGTCGCGTACGGTCCGTACCAGTCCAGGCACCATTCGTACACGTTGCCGTGCATGTCATACAGTCCCCACGCGTTAGGCCTTCTCTCCCCAACATCCATGGCCTTACCCGCCCCGACGTTCGCAAAACTCTTCAGGTAACGGGGACTCTTGAGATCGGCCTTCTCCTCGCCGTCATACTTCACGTTGTAAGAACCCGTGGACCCAGCCCGGCACGCGTACTCCCATTCCGCCTCTGTGGGCAGGCGATAGACATACCCTTTCGGGAGACGACCGGCCTTGCCCTCAATGTCCGTTATCCTGGCGCAGAATTCCATGGCCCTTTGCCATGAAACACATTCCATGGGATGCCGGAGGTTCAGACGGCCGCTCTCGTAGTTGCTCCTTCCACTCCTCGACCTGTAAAAGAGCGCCAGGCCGTCATGGAGAGGCCCCCGTGCATACTGCCAGCTATCGTGCTCATAGTCCGGTAGCATGATGTCGTAGTACTGTTTCTGCGTGACCTCGTAGATCCCCATGTAGAAGGGATGACTGATCGTCACCTTGTGCTGTTGCTCATCCTCGCGGCGATCGGGTTCGGTCTCCGGACTGCCCATAAGAAAGGTCCCCGCCGGAATGCGTTTGAGTTTCAACTCAATGCCGGGCACGGTCCGCTCCGGCGACTTGAGATTCCTGAGTGCGGCGGGGTCATCCGCGGCAGGCGCGAGAAGGACACAAACATGCAGCAGTGCTGCTGTTGCCAGTATTCTCGTTTGTGCTTTCATGAGTTGTCCTTCTTGTAGAACATCCGTCGGACCGGACCGATCCGACAAATCATTCCGATCGCTTCTTCGCCCCCGCCGGATCTTCCATCTGCACCGGTCCCCGCACCCACTCAATCCATCTCCTTATCCGTGGCAGGTCCTTAACCGAGCCGTCGATTTCCCACCTGAGCCGCCAGTCCCAGTCACATGCCCTGTGCCAGGTCGCCTGGCTTTGAGCCTCCAGGAGAGACTCAAGTGAACGGAAATCCTCATGGTTGACCTTACCGCCGATCGATCGCTCGACCTCCTTCTTCATATAGGAGCGATACGGATAATTGTAGTGGCCGCTGAAGGCGAGCCAGCCGAGCGTCTTCAACCAGTCATGCTCCGGCTTGTACTTCAGGGTGTTCTCCTTAACGGCCTCGCCAAGCACAATGGACGCCTGCACCACCTTCTTCTTCAAGTCTCCTGTTCGCGCAGCAACGTAGGCTCTCGAATCCGGGTGGCGTCCCCCCGGCTTCCCGACCGCTTCAGGCAGATTGTTGAACTCGGCCTTCAGCTCGCGTTCGCGATCGGCGAGCTTCTGCCTGGCTTCTTCATGCCGACGTCTCGCTTCCGCAACTTCCGGGGTCGTGATGCTCTCAATCTCCTTGAGTACTTCGCTGCTTTGTTTGCGCAGGTCATCATAATAGGCGGACATCGGCTTCATCTTTTCATTGATCAACGCCGCCCGTTCTTTATCGACGCCGTCATACTCCTTTATGCAGGCGTCGACAAACTCCCGGGTAATCCGCCGCGGCGCGTGCCGCCGGGCTGCCGGCGCTGTTGTGAAATCTTCGTACACCGCGTAGTACACTCGCAGATAATCGAGACTACCCTTGAAATGTCGCTTCCCTCTTCGAGTCGCCGCGATGAAGTTGCGTTTCTCGATACCCTGCGGATACACATCCGCCGGGCGGAAGCCTGATGCCTTCTCTGCCGCCTTTCGGTCATCGATCCAGAGCGCGATTCTCTTTCCATCAATCTCAACCCTGCATCGCACCCACGTGTCTTTCGGCAACGCCGCGTCCGCCACAATCCTCTCGGTCGTGCCCGCGAGGGTGACTTCCAATTCGGCCCTGCCCGATGGGCCCGACGGAGTCAGAACAAAGCGGCTGTCCGAAGAGGTGCCGAAATCAAAGACCGCCTGGTTCGCGCCACCTTCCCAATTCAGGCCAATCTCCACGGTGAGCTGACCGAGATCGGCCAGGAGCGGCGAGGCCTCCGCATACTGCGTCCTGCCGTCAAAGTGGAAACCCCGGTGCTCGCCGTCCATGACAAATTCAGGCTGTCCGTAAAGATGGCCGTTAAGGTTCAGGACGTAGAAGCGTCCACCGGCACGATCCTTGCCTGTATACCTGAACCAGTCTTCAAGCACCTCCGCCTCCGGTGCATCCATCGCGTAGTTGGCCCAGAGCTTCTCCCCGTCGTCCTTTTCCTGCATGGGCCGCAACGGCACTTCATTGGGCACGACCGAATGGCCGGCCTTCGCCTCCGGATGAACGATCTTCGTATACCCGCTCACCTGGTTGTCAAAGGGCACCACAACCGGATGCACCACGCGCGTATACCCTGATATCTTGATGTCGCCATGGATATAGGCCTGGCCGCTGATCTTCGCGTTGCCCGAGACGACGACTCCGGGCCCCCTGATCACCGCGAAGTCCTCAATCGCCGCATGGTCCAGGACTCTCGCGCCGTTGAGCACCATGGCATCGGGCGCCACATAGGCGGTCGGCGCCACCTCGGAGGAATCACTTACCCATCCGCCACCGTTAGGATGCCGATGGCCCTTGATGCCGTCCTGCATCCAATCAACATGCCTGTCCAGGAATCTCAGGTGCGGAACATACCTGCGTAGCCAGCGCCAGTGCTCTGTGTCTATCTTGTCGTCAGCCACGGCCTTTTCAGTCTCCGCCTTGACCTTGTCCAGCTCTGCCCGAACCGCCGGAAGCGCCTCGCTCAAGAACTTCGCCTGAGGCGTATCGCCTGGATTCGGAATCACGCACACTCCGCCGTCGAACCTGTTGCGCCAGCCGCCCAGATAGTTGAGGCCATAATCTTCGACATCACCGGGCCTATTGCGCGGCGTGCCCGGACGACAGGCGGTGAGCTTAACCTCGTAGGGATAGCGGTAAGCGTGACGCCCGTTCAACAGCATTCCGATCCCACCCCGTCCGGGAACGGTAAACAACGCCGACGGTGTGGCCGCGACCGTCAGCCAGAACCGGCGGTCGCCGGGCTTGAGCGCCATCTTCATGACACCCTTGTTCCAGAGCGGGCTGTACCTGACCCGCCCATCGGCACCGGCAACGACGATGCAAGCGCGCCAGTCTCCGTGAGTTGCGGCATCGTAGAACCCGCGGAGATCAACGGCGATGCGTTCGGCGCCCTTCTCCGGCACCAACCTTATAACGTTTGAGCCAAACGCTTCGGGAGATTCACCCCAGGGAATGCGGTACAGACCGGCCCGGCGATCCACGGCCTCCAGGTAATTGCGTTTCACGGAGATGTAGTCGCGCCGGAGATTCTCCTGGAGCTCGCAATCGAATTCCGCGAGCCGGGCCGCGAATTCGCCCATCATGTCACCCACGCCGCGAATACCACTCCGGAACAGCCCCCGCTGATGCCCAACCCTTGCCAGCGTGTGAAAGATGGAGGGTTCTCCCTGACCGGTCGGCAGAGTGATCGACATGCAGTAGCCCCAATTCGGATCTTGCCCCATGATTGCATAGAACAGCCCCGTTCCGTAGGCCCCGTGAACACACATCCGCCATGGCCGCATGGCGTTGTTGTAGAAGGTCGGATGCGCCGGATCGCAGATGGTCGAACAGGAATCAGACAAAATTTCGCCCCCTCCTCCATCGACTCTCGGCCCCAGGGCAAGGCCATGGCCCCATTCATGGGCCAGCGTCAGACCCCAGGGGCCACCGCCGGCGTACTTGACCGCGCAGCTGCCGCCACCGCCTCCGGCATAACCACCCAGCCATTGATGCCCGTCCCGATACGTTCCGCAGACGGTGATCACGTACTTGCTCAGCTCGGCATTGCGCCAGGCCGGCACCAGTAAACCCGCGTGCTCCTGGTAGGCCCACATGTCCTCGGCAAAGGCCACGGAACCTTCCCGGTAGAGCCGGGCCTTCTCCGGCTCAAAGCGATTGACCCAGGGACTGTATTTTTCCCTCGGCGCGTGTTGTGATCCTGAGACCCATACGAAGTGTTTGCTCTCAACGCGCATGGTTCCGGGCTCACCCGGCCTGGCGTTGTTCGGCCAGGCATCAACCCGGCTGTTCAGCTTGTACTCGTCCTGCGTCAGCGTGGCGCGCATCTTCTCCATCTCTTTGCGATACAGTGCGAGAATCCACTTCTCATCCTCTTCAATGAAGGTTCCCTTGGTAAAGCAGCGCCTGGTGCCATCTTCAAGACGAAGCACGACGGCCGGACAGAAGAAGGGCCCCGGCTCGAAGGGATTCCCGTAACGGTTGCCAATGCCCCGAAACCCGATGAGATGGGCCTTGAACCGGCGCGCCCGATTCCAGGGCACCCTCAAGGAGAGCGCCTCAACACCGAGGATCAGATGCTCACCCACGTCGCAGGGATACATCGCCCTTTCGCGCAGCGTCCAGGTCCGGAGCGGCATGGCCTTGCTGATCTCGATGGTGTCCACGCCCTTGCGTGGCCACCAGTCGACATCGCGACGCTCGTAGGCGTTCGGGTTCACCCCTCCCGCCTGCTTCACCTTGTACAGCTCAACACCCGGCTTCCTGCCGGCGCCCGGATAACGGGCATAGGAGAAGAAGTCATAATTTTCAGCAGCGACGCCGGGCGAGGCACCGGCGGCAAGCAGCAACGTAACGGCACCAGCGATGACTTTTCTTGTTCTCATGTGTTCGCCCAAAGATCCGTCTGATCGGTCGGATTCTTTCTTGCATCCTGCATCGACAAAGCTCACGACAAAGAACCCCACATCTCCCCTAATACCCCCTCACATCCTTCAGGCACTTGTGCCATTTCTCGGGCGCAGACTTCTTTCCTGGAGCCTCAGCGGAATTACGATTGGCGCGAGCGTAGTGCCGCGTCATTCCATCGCAACTCTTTCTTAAAAGCATGCAGGTTCGTCTCCTTGTCGATAACCAGGCATTCCACGTCCGCTATTTCCGCAAAATCCAGGATGTGCCTGGTCGTTGCCGCCGCGCTGAAGGCCGTGTGATGCGCTCCGCCGCCGTAAATCCAGGCGGTAGCGGCAATTTTCAGATCAGGTTGCGGCACCCACAGGGCGCGCGCTACGGGCAGGTTCGGCATGTCCGATTCCGGTTCAATAACATCCACCTCGTTGACGATCATCCTGAACCGGTCGCCCATGTCGATCACGGTCACGTTAATCGCCGGACCGGGCGCGACATTGAACACGAGCCGGGCCGGATCGGCCTTGCCGCCGATGCCAAGCGGATGGACTTCAAGTGACGGCTTGCCCTGCGCTGTTGACGGACAGACCTCCAGCATATGAGCGCCCAGCACCTTCATTCCCTTGCCGTCAAGGTGATAGGTATAGTCTTCCATGAATGACGCGCCGCCATCGAGGCCTTCGCCCATGACCTTGATCGACCGTAACAGCGCCGCGGTCTTCCAGTCACCTTCCGCGCCGAACCCGTACCCGTCAGCCATCAGTCTCTGGACGGCCAGGCCCGGAAGCTGGTTGAGCCCGGTAAGGTTTTCAAAGGTGGTGGTAAATGCTGTGAACCCGCCGTCCTCAAGAAACGCGCGCATTCCGATTTCCACTCTCGCGGCTTCGCGCAGTGATCCGCTGTTATCCGACCCGCTGCCCATGGCGTAAAGGACGGAGTATTCCGCCACGAGTTTATCGACTTCTGCGTCTGTCGCGCCGTCAACAAGGACGGCCAGGTCCCCCATCCCGAAACCGTTTACCGAGTAACCGAACTTCAACTGTGCTTCGACCTTGTCGCCCTCGGTAACCGCCACTTCGCGCATGTTATCGCCAAAACGCGCGACCTTCATGTCCTGCGAATCCTGCCAGGCCAGCGCGGCGCGTGCCCAGTCGCCGAGTTCGGCAAGAACGTCAGGGTCCTCCCAGTGCCCGACAACAACCTTGCGATTCTTTCTCATCCTCGAACAAATGTACCCGAACTCACGCCCGCCATGCGCGGACTGGTTCAGGTTCATGAAATCCATATCGATCCCGGCCCATGGAATGTCGCGGTTGAACTGGGTATGCAGATGAACAAAGGGTTTCTTCAGCCGGCCAAGCCCGGCAATCCACATCTTGGCGGGAGAGAAGGTATGCATCCAGGTCACCAGCCCCCCGCAATCAGGGTCGGCCTCAGCGTCCCGGCAGCAGGCGCTTATTTCGTCCGGCGTCTTGAGGACAGGTTTGAATAGTACTTCTGATGGAATCTCAGCGCAGGCAGAGAGCGCTTCCGCGATGACTCTGGAATCAGCCGCAACCTGCTTCAGGGTCTCCTCTCCGTAAAGATGCTGGCTGCCCGTAACAAACCATAGCTTACCTGTTTTCATATGAGCTCCAAAAAGGCACAGCAGAACGACAATCCCTGTATTTAATTCTGTTCATCATCCAGACCGGAAACGGAGTGGGGTCCAAAACCCAGACCTGTAGAAACTATTTCCACAGACAATTCATCTCTGACTTGATTTTACTCGACATCAATAGAGAATGTTTCCATTACTTATGTATCTTTAGATTGACTTTTGCAACACTGTTGCATAATGTATTAGCGCAATCGCGAAGAAGGATCAAGGTTAAACATGAAACAAGCGCAGAAACTTGGCACGGGGCCGGAACATGTGCGACGGGAGAATATACGCAGTATTCTCGAATTAATGCGCAAAGAAGAGGCTTTTTCCAAGGTCGAGCTGGCACGAAAAAGCGGGTTGAGCACGACAACCATGACAAAACTGTTCAAGCAGCTGGAAGCCACCGGCCTGATAGAAGAACTCCATGTTTCCAGGGGCTCCATGGGCAGGCCGCGTACACTTTACAGGCTGGCGACCGAAAGCGTGTGTGTCCTTGCAGCCGTCATAGACATTGATACCGTGACCCTGGCGTCCGCCGGGCTGAACGGTGAAACAAATATTGAGGGCAGCTTCCCTACCAGGAAGCCGTCTGCCAGGTTCTTTACAAAACTGGCCGAGAGGCTTCGAGATCTTCGTAAAGCTGATGGCCGTAAACCGCTGTTTGTGAGCATATCAGCACCCGGCCTGATTGATCAGCATTCAGGAAGAGTTGTTCTTTCCCCGAACCTTCACTGGCTCGAGGACACCAGGCCCGCGAAGGAAATGGCAGCCAGGCTCAAGGTCCCGGCAAATATCCTGCATGAAGAAGTCGCCCTCAGCCTTGCCCAGCGCGGTGATCCGACACTTGACCCTGACAACTTCATACTGCTCGATTTCAGTTCCGGGGTAGGTGCGGGCGTCGTCTGCAATGGCAAGTCTCTTACCGGCTGCTCCGGTTTCGCCGGCGAGATCGGCCACATTACAATCGATCCGGCCGGCCGGCTATGCGGATGCGGGAACCGGGGCTGCCTTGAAACCGTGGCCAGCGACAGGGCGTTCCTGCAGGCGATCCCCGGAAAGATAACCATGGCAGACGCTCTTGAACAGCTCGCTGAGAAAAAGAACAAAGCGGTCAAAGCCGCTGAAGCGACCATGAAGAACCAGGCCATAGGCGTGGCCACGGCCATTAACATATTCAATCCCGCGACCGTGTACATTCATTCGGTGCTTGTAAAGTCGCTAACCGGTTATATCAATAAAATGAAAGCCATGGCTGGAAAGAAAGCCCTGGATCCATCAGCGGCATGCTGCGACATCAGGCCGGCAAGAGCGGGAAAACTCCAGGGCACGGTCCTTCACGCGCTTAACAGCGTTTTCAGCAGGGACCTTTAGCGGGCAGGGGCTAGATTCTCTACGAGCTGGCTCTTCGACTTCGCTCAGGATAGACGCTCGTAGCTACATTTCCTGCATCTCGCGGGCCGTATCTACTTCTTGTTCTTCAGCTTTTCCTTCTCTTTCTTCGCCAGCGCGTCCGCCTTGGCTTTATTCTCCTTCAAAAGGGCCTTGATCGCCTCTTCATTTCTTGCCAGCCAGACATCCATCTCGCCCTTACCGCTGTGCGCCCAGCCGTAATAGGGAATCAGCACCAGTTCATGTCCGGCTGTTTTCAGCGGCGGATCAAACTTGTCCATATCGGCTTTCCGGGCCTTCCCCTTGATTACTACGATCCCGTCGAGCAGGTCCTTTCGGTACTCGGCTGTCAGCTTCACGTCATCAGCCAGTACCAGGCCATGCGTCCTTCCATCGTTATAGGGCCACTCGGCACAGAAAACCATGGGGCCGCGCTCGATGGCGACCCGGTTCCGGTCAGCCTCGACCTTGTCATTGGCGAGCACTCTCCGGATCGGCATCGGCAGGTCCAGCTCGACCGTATCACCGTTCTTCCATTTCCTCTTGATGGAGACATACCCTTTCTTGACCTTGAGCTTGACCGGCTCACCGTTCACTTTCAGCGTCGCGGCCTCACTGCTCTTGTTCATGTACCTGTAAAGGTCGGAGGGCACAGGCATATTCTGCGCCCAGCCGGGAACGCGGACCTTCATTGTAAAACGCGATTCCTCTTCAGTATCAACGGTCATTTTGACCGCGCCTTCCCATGGATAAAGTGTCTCCTGGGTAATTGTTATCGCGCCGTCCTCTATCCCAATCTCGCCTTTCCCCGAGGCGTAAAGGTTGACATACACATCATCGCCCTTGCTGGCGTAGACATAGCCGGGCACCGACGCGATGAACCTGGCGATATTTCCCGGGCAGCAGGCGCACCCGAACCACGGCAGCCTTTCGGGCCTGCGGCCAGTACCGCTTGATGTCTGCTTGTTAGGATAGAAGAACTTCGTGCCGTCAAGAGACACACCGTCGATAACATTGTTGTAAAGCGCCCGTTCAAGAACATCGTAATACTTCGCGTCACCGTGAAGCATGAACAGGCGGTGGTTCCAGTAAACGTTTCCTATACCCGCGCAGGTCTCACAGTAACAGTCATTACCCAGGTTAAATTCTCCCGCAAACCCTTCAGGACCGCCGGGCTGGCCAAGCCCGCCAATGAGGTACAGTTTCGTGGTTACGATATTCTCCCAGATCCTGTCGATGGCCTTGATATAACTTTTGTCGCCTGTCAGCGTCGCGACATCCGCCATGCCGGAGAACATGTACGTCGCCCGTACGGCATGGCCGACCCCCTTTTCCTGGTCGATGACCAGCTTGTGGGACTGGTCGTACGTGCGCCCGTCGGGGCCGCGCGTATCGAGCAGGAATTTCGCAAGGTCCAGGTACTTCTTCTTCCCCGTTGTGCTATACAGCTTACACAACGCCATCTCGATGATCTGGTGGCCTGCCCAGCTTTCATTCTTACCGGGCCCGAATGTCTTGCACAGAAGGTCGGCGTTCTTCGTGGCAATATCCAGCATCGTCTTCTTGCCCGTCGCCTGGTAATGCGCGATCGCGGCCTCGTAGAAATGGCCCATGTTGTACAGCTCGTGACTCAGCTGGCTGACTTTCTCCCACCGTTCTTTTCCCGCCCAGTGATGAGGTTTCTCGGGATTAATTGTCCGCGCGGTAAACAGGTAGCCGTCCGGCTCCTGGGCAGCCGCTACCTTCTCGATAAGCCCATCGAGATACTTTTCCATCTCCGGGTCCGCCTTTACCGACAGCCCGAACGCGGCGCCTTCCAGGACCTTGTAAATATCCGTGTCGTCGAAACTGTACCCGCGGATCTTGTCATCTTCGAGCTTCTCGCCAAGCAGCCTCTTCGCGGCCCTGACGAAGTTGTCGACCCTGCCGGTCTCTTCGCACTGTTTGAAGGCGGCCGGTATGGTTGATGCCCTGTTGGTCTCAATACGGGAAGCCCAGAACTCGTCGTCCAGGCGGACCGCCGTAAAGGGTACCGGCTTTATGATATCCAGCTTGTCTTTGGGTCCTTCAGCTCCGGGCGCCGCCGAACCGATCAACAAGGCTGCCAGAAACAGTAATACGGTTGAGCCGGCTAATTGCTTCTTCATTCTATCTTCCTTTCTTAATGACCGGACTAATCACTTATTTAAGGGTAACGTCCAGGTAGACGGAGTGCGATTTGTACGTCTCGAAAAAAGGCTTCAGGTTGACACCGTTGGTTTTGAAACGCAGGGTGCCCGGATCGCCCGTAATGGAGTTGCCGATATCATCAGCATCCAGGGTTACGGCACGCCAGGTCTCGAGTTTCTTCTCCTCTTCCACGGCCAGAAGGACCGGCCCGTAAAAAATACTGGCTATGTTCGGCTGGTCCATGATCGGGTCCAGGTAGAAGTGAAACGGCATCTTGAGTTCGATCACATCGTTCGCCTTCCATTTCCTTTCGAGGGCAAGGTAGGTTCCGGGCACGGCATTACTCTTCTCTTCCTTGCCATTGATCTTTACGGTAAAGCCGCGCTTCGCCCATTCAGGAACGCGCACATGGACGGTGAACTCGCCCTCGCCGTCGAGGGTCAGCCTCGTCGTGTCCTCGTAGGGAAAGCTGGTGCTCTGCTTGAGGACCACTTTCCTCTCCTTCCAGGTCACCGTGGAAGGCACATAAAGGTTAACGTACAGTGCCGAATCGTCCCTGCTTCTAAAGTAGATCGAATCCTGGAGCTTGGTACTGCTCTCCATGGCGGTGCCGTTACAGCAGGTGAAGCCGTCCATCCTGGGATTCCCGAACCCTTTTCGCGCGCCGGGGTTAAGGGGTATGTGGTAGGTATTGCCCGGATGATCTTCGGCAACGGACGCGAGGATATGGTTGTACAGGGCCTGCTCGTAGTAGTCCATGAACTTGCCGTCCGGGTCGAACATGAAGAGCTGGCGGCTGAGCTTCAGGAGGTTATAGGTGGCGCAGGTCTCATTCTGTCCGTGCTTGTTAAAGCCACGTGCATACAATGAGTCAGGCTGGGCCGTGACGCACTCGGCATTCTGCGGATCCTGGGCCCCCGCCACGCCGCCGATACTGTACATGTAGGAGTTGTAAAAGATATTCCAGAAGTTGTCCGCGACACGATAATACTGGATGTCTTTTGTGCCTTTATAGGTTTCCAGGGCACCGGTAATCTGGGGAATGTGCTGGTTCGCGTGTTTACCGCGCAGGGTATCGACATTCTTCGCGAGGCCATGCGAGTGTTTTGCGTCACCGAAAAAGAAGCTGATATTGTCAAACAATTGAGCGCATTCCAGGTACTCTTTCTTGCCCGTGAGAGTATTCAGGCGGGCCATTACTTCGTTCATACCCCCGAACTCACCGGCGATATAGGTGTTCCACATCTTTATACGTGTTTCCGTGGGGACCTTGCTGAGACGCTGGTAGACCCATGAACCCATGCCTTCAGCGATCTTAAGCGCCTTTTCATTCCCGCCGACTTCATAGCAGTCAAGCAGGCCGGCGAGGATCTTGTGCAGGGTATAATACGGCGCCCAGACATGGTTATTCTTGCCGCCATAGAGCGCTCCCTTTTCCAGCATGATAAACTGGTCCGGCGGGTAGCCGCTGATAAAACCCTTTCCCCAGTTCCAGTAATCGGTCCTGATGCCCTCTTTGCTGAGATCGGAATCATAGTCCTCCTTGCCCGGTCCCTTCGGTACGGTCGCCGGGTCGGCATTACAGGGCCCGCCTTTCACGGCCGGCCGGCCTGACAGCTGCGACAGGGTGTAAAGAGAATCAATCAGATAATCCATCTTCTTTATGAAGGTCCTGCGCAGTTGCTTATCATACGTCGCGCTCGCAGTGGCCTGCGCTATGGCGGACAGGTAATGGCCGCTGCCATGACCGCGCAATTTCGTTTTCTGGCTGTCCCAGACACCAAGGGGTTTAACGCCTTCCGGCTGTTCCTGTCCGAACGCGTCGCGGAAATTGTAAAGGAAGCGGTCCGGGTCCGTCTCCGCGAGGACAACTATGAACTTGTCACGGTTTTTGATGAACGGCGTGTCGCGCCCCTTGTTGTCCTGGTCCAGGACGACAGCACCCAGCGGAAAGGATTCCATCACGCGCTGCATGTCAGCGGCCTTTTCAGCCGCGGCCTTGACGGTCACCACCGCCTTCGGTTGGAATTTTGTACCCGGCACAGTTCCCGTTACGGTATACGTCCCCGCCTTCAGCACCTGGCTGTTGTCCGTCGGGGCAGGCCAGATAACGCGCAGCTCGGGGCCCTTTATCCCGTCCTTGTAGACACCCGGAATATAATGAGGCAGATGCGGCAAGTGTCCGACCACTGTGCCCACGTCAACATCGGGGAGCGACTGCAGGAGCGATACTTTGGGCAGCGCCCTGCCGGCCGCGGCAGAATCGAGAGGCTGAACGCTTATCTTCCCCTTGCTCCTTGCAAAACTCTGGCTCGTAAACGGCAGGAAACAATAAGTAAACGTGAGAACCGACACATATGTGATCGTCTTTATATCCATTGCACTCCTCCTCGTAACTCTATCCACGCTGCGTGGATCAGTTGACCCGTACTTGAGAACACCTCTTGACTTATGCAACCAGGTTTCATATCTCTAATCATAGTGCAAATACTTTTTTTGACAACCTGTAAGGGACAGAAGAAGCCTAATGCCTGGGGACTGTACGATATGCATGGCAACCTCTGGCAATTCTGCAACGAATCGTACGACAAGGAATTCTATGCCCGCTCACCAAAGGTGGACCCCAGGAACACGAAAAAGACCCCGCTCCGCGCCGTACGCGGCGGCTCCTGGCACAACGGCGCCCTCGAGGCGCGCAGCGCCATGCGCAGCACCTGGACCGGAGACACCTACGTGCACTACAACTACGGCTTCCGCCGTCCGAGGATCTGGACAGAAAATCTTCACCCCCCCCTATTAAACATCCCCGGCACGTCATTGGCAGCACCAGGTCGCGTGGTTCCGGGAGCAGTAACGGGGGGCGGTGCCATTGGATAGTCCAGGTCGAACCTGCTGGAAGGACCGTTTTTGAATTTGTCGAGTGCGGGGTTGTAGGTGTAGATGCTGATCTTGTTCTCCCCCGGTTTGAAGACCATGTAACGCAGCCATGATTCTCCCCCATTATTCAGGTGCTGATAGTCGCTCAGAATCTGGTGAATCTTGTTGCCGTGATCTCCAGCGTCTGTGCGAACGGCCTCTCCCGCGTGGTGACCGCAGAGAACCATGAAGATGTTCTTGTGCTTCTTGACGAACTTTTGCCAGGTCTGCTCGCCGGTGTTGCCTTTGGCCTTCATTCCCCCGGTATTTCTCGACTTGCCCGCGTTCATATAGGCGTGCGTCAGGGCAATGACACGGTGGTCAGGGTGCCTGGCGACCACCTGGTTAGCCCAATCCAGCACCTCATCGCGCGGTTTACATTCGAGAGCAACGATAAGGAAGTTCATCCCTGCTGCCTTGAAGTGATACCAGGAATTGTCATGGCGATCCGGATCGAAAGTGCCGCCAAACTCGCGTCGTTTTGCGAACTTTTCGCGAGGAAAGTATGTGTTGAAGTGAGTGGTCCGGTTGACCCCGATATTGCCGCCATACTTATTGTCCGCCTTCTCAAAACCCATGTCATGGTTTCCCAGGCACATGCAATAGGGCACTTTCCCGTCCAATACAGACATTGCTTTCCTGGCGATGGCCCATTCCTCCGGGAAGTCCGTCTGCACGATATCTCCTTCGTGGACGAGAAAAGCGATATTGAGTCGCGCCTGATTGTCGCGGACCCATTCCGTTTGCGCGAAGAAGTAGCGCCGCAGGTCTCCATTGCCCCATTTGGCAGACAGCTTGAGTCGGGTGTCGCAGTAGAACTGGGTGTCAGGTAAAACCGCGATGGTGAAAGGTTCCGTTGACTGGGCTGAATGCTCCGTTGCCTTCTGCTTCTGCGGCGCAACAGGCTCATCGTCCACCGCCCAGAGTGGCGCCGTGCAGCATAGTAAGAGTGTGATCAGAAGTGGTCTGATCCAGCGTTGATGATTCATTGTGCGCTTTATCCTTTAGCTCTTCGAATTCATTTCAATCAATCGGCTGTTCGCAAAGTTGACGATCTATCACAGCAAACCAGAGGTTTGAAGCTCTAAATGAGGGGTTATTTGAGTATTCCAGCGTGAACTTGCCGCTACGGGTATGCCCCACACGCACGCCGAGGCCCAGGGCGGTATGGTCCCGCACTTTGCAGGAGAGTAAGGCCCTTGATACGCTGAGAAGAGGGTTGTGCAGTCGTGAAACCAAGAAGCAATTCAAACAGCTTATTGAGGAACGTGCGCCGCTTATCGGGTTACAAGCCGCTCTCGATTGATTCATGCCAGGAAAAGAGAGGTGACCCCTCTCGCGATTTAGTCGATGGCATTCCGATAACACACAGGCAGTGGATTCAGCGTTGATCTGCCCTACACTTCGTCGGTCACACTTCGTCGGTGCCTACCCCGCCTGCGCAGTATCTTGCGACAGAGACTCTCTTGATCAGGCGCATTCATCAACAGAAAACACCCCGCTAATCCCGGAAGCGCCCATTGGAGTTGTCCTTACCCTATTTGACTTATTTCGTAACTGCTCGGCGAATATCATAAAGACACTGGAGGTCCAGGTATAGGCCGTGTCGTAGTAGCCTTTGCCTGTGATGGGGTCAAAGTTCTCGTAGAACCCGTTTTCGCGGCATGCTTCACACAAGCCTTTGACAATCTTGCCGGCCAACTCTTCTTCACCAATTTCCAGCAGGCCGCAGACAGCGATCATCGTGACGGGTGCCCAGAACGGACCACGCCAATAACCGCCTTCGATGTACTTGGGGCTGTCCACCTTTTCGGTAGCCAGGCCATAAGGCTGCAGGTGCTCGCGCAGGCGCGCTACCAGATGTTTACGGACCTGTTCAGGGAGCCGTTTGCCCAGTATGATCGGCATACAGATGATGAGGCTTTCACAGTCGACGATCTCGCCGGATGGACGCACAACACCAACGAAATGATCGTCTTTCCACAGATCAGTCAGCAAGGCGTCAAGCATGGCATCACGACGTCCCTGCCAGGATGCTACATCGCCCGGGCGCCCCAGCGCGTTGGCGAGGTCTACCAACGTCTCCATCTGCAGAATAAGGTAGGCCGCCAGATCAGGCGTGACCACCGGAACGCCATGATCGAAGAGTGATGTGTTGTCCCAGCCGCAGTCGAATCCGTGCTGGTAATAGGGCAGGCTATCTCCTGGCCAGGTTCGATGGTTGCTATACCAGTCTGTCCATTTGGAGAGGAAGTCGTACGCTTCCTCCATACGCTCAGGTGTCATCATAGCGGGATTGGCATCCCACATCCTGCGCAGGCCCCACCCGTGGACGGGGGCGTTTGTAATGGTCGAGCCCATGCGGTTGCGATTGAAATTGCTGGCGGGTTTACCAAATTCATCCTGGTAATCGCAGAACATGACCAGTTGGTCCCAGGCCAGGTCCGGTTGATGCTGACAGTGAGCCATGGCGTTGAAGACGTTGTCCCAGTTATAGACGTTGCACATCCCGATCTTCGACATGAGCATGGTCGGGCGTTTGACGTAACCTGCCGGATTAACCACAGCCGACCAGTTGACATACGCGGCCAGATCCCGGGTTGCTTCATATTCAGATGGGGCCGATGGCAGATTCTCAGTCCAGGCTGCGTATTCTTCCTCTACATTCTGGCGGCAGAGATCAAAGGCCTTTCGCTCCGGCCTGACCCAGGTCGTCAGAATGTCGTCAATGGCTATCTCGAACGTGCCGGCCGCATCGGGATTCACAGTCGCGATCATATGCTCCGACTCATAGCAGAATCCTTTGCCCTGCCGCCAAGGGGCATCCATGGAGATCTCACCATGCATTGGATCCAACACAATCTGGACACCATGCGGGTTCATATTGAAACACCAGGCGTCGCCAGGCAATGGATGGGTGTGGTGCCAGCGGCCCTTTGGCATTTCCAGACGCAGAGAGACATGAGATCCACGAACCCTCACAGCATCATCAGCGTCGATAATGATCTCAATCTCTCCGCCACCTTCAGGCTTCAGCACGAGTGATGTAGGGGAAGTGACCACATCGAAACCGACAACCTCACCCCCGTGGACAGGATCAATCTTGAACACCTGGGGTGCCTGTGCGGCGAGAACAAGCAGGTACAGCCCCTTCCCTGCCTTGCCCCATTCAATACCTACGATAGACCAATAGGAGCCGTATCGGCTGAACGGCACTTTATCTACATCATACATGGTGTCTGTCTTCCTTCTGGTGCTTCCGGGATTTGCGGGTGTTCTTCATTAGTCATCCGCATGATTTCCCCACTCGCTGCCCGTCTCACAGGGCGATTCAACGATGATCGGAACAGGGATCGGGACAAGGATTGTTCGACAACGATCGGGACGAGGATCGAGACAAGGATGGTCGCCTATCCCATCGTCGCCCCGATCCTTGTCGCTCGTCATCATCGTCCCGATCTTTGTCCCTATCGTCGTCGTTCTTCATCTTCGTCTAGATCATTGTCCCGATCGTCGTCGGCGTCTGTCACATCTCGCCGCATCATCTCTCGATTCATCAATAGAAGATCCCCCGCTAATCCCGGAAGCGCCCTGTTCGCTTGAAGGCGGCTCGCCCATGTCCTACTCCAAATCCGAACTCTTCAGGCCTTCCAGGACGAAATCGATCTGACCACATTCCAGGGCCTTGATCTTTTCATTCATCGCGTGCGGATACTCGCTGCCGGCTTAAGAGAGGAGAGTTCTCTATGCTTCGCACAGTCTGAATTCTACTTCCGGCAATTGAAGAACCCGGCGTTGTGGATGCCAGCACCCTTTTCCATGTCTTATCGCCAATAGCCACAAATACCCTCTTACTTTAAATGTTCCTTGATACTAACGGTCTCGACCTCTTCTTTTGACGCCTTGATAAACTCGATGGTCTCACGCATTGCATCGATCATCTTCTGGTTGGGGCGCTTTGCAGACTCTAACTCCTTCAGGTACTCATTAAGCTGCGGCAGGATTGATCGGGCAGTGCCTTTGTACTGTTTGAGCAACTCCATGATGCTCTTCAGGGTCTTCTCCCCGCCATGCCCCTTTCGGACTTTGAGATACTCCATGAGCAATTCCGGGCCCTCTGCTATTCGATTGTCGGCTAAAACGCCTGCGACACCAATGCGAATGCCTGTGGCAAACATGATTCCTGAGGGGGCGACCTCTTTAAGGGCATAGATGAGTTCGGGCCATATCTGCGCACACTGATTCTCCGTGAGCTGCGTGATCGGCCCCGTCAGCATGGAGCGGGATACGCCATTCGGGCAGTACAACAGCTTCTTGAGAGCTGGAATCAACAGGTCAGCATCAATGCCCTCGACCGACTCTGCGAGCAGGCCTTTCTCTTCTAGGTAGGGGGAGTTCTGAAACAGGGCCACACAGAGCACATCGGACATGACCCGCTGCGGATCTCCGGGATTGTCTTTGGCGGCCAATGTGAGCAGTGGCCGTGCTGCACGCTTGTTATTGATAAAGCCAAGAGCGAGCGCTGCATTGAGTTGCAGAATGAGGTCGTCAGAAGAGAGCTGGGTGATGAGTCCATTGATCGCCTTGTCGTCTCGCGACTTGGCGGCGCGAAGTGCCACACAGGCGCCGTACTTAGCGTAGCGACTTTCTCCATCAAACAAGCCGACTATCCTGTCAACGGGCACGGGCTGCTTCTTCGCAAGCGACTTGCCGGCAAAGGTTCGCACCACCGGCGACCAACTGCCGAGCAGTTTCAGCAGGTCGTCGTCGCTGTAGTTGTCGTATCGCTCGGTCCTCTTAGATTGCGGCAGCGGAATGCGCCCCGCATCAATGACGTCGGCAACCTCAGCTGAAGGCAGGGACGTCTCGAGAAGCTGCTTGCCGGTGATGTGCAGGACCTTGCGGGGCAGACAGTACATAAGGATACGCTGACCTGTCGTGTCCCAGTGCGCGTACTGGTGTTCTGCGTTTCTTTTCTGCTGTCCCTTTTTCGGGCCGTCAGTGTAAACGTCACAACCAAAGCCGGGCTTGCCCTGGTACTGGAAGCCGCCGTCCCAGCGTCGTTCGAGGTCATGCAGCCAGGCCAACTCATGCAAGAAGGCACTGCAGCCTTGCTGCCCGCCGCGTGCTGCGCCCGGCGCCGCCCATATCGAAGCAAACCAGACGCCGGTATGCCCTTCTTTGCGTACGGCATGGGAGGCAACGGTCATGCGGCTGTAGTAATCGGTGCCGCGCTTATCGCCGAACAGGGCGAAACCCACGGCGGCTGAAGAGTTCAGTCCGTTGTTGTCGTGGCCCTTGCTGTGGAATACGAGATCGTCGCCATAGCCGATGGTCTTTAGGTCAACATACTTGTCGAGGTACCTGTGTCCACGGCTGATGGCGTCATCGATCTCCTGGTTTTTGACGCCACATCGTTTGGCCAGCATCAGTGATATCCAGCAGACATTCCCGGCTTGGTTTACCGCACCATAACCACCGAGCGCGTGATGCTTGCGACCACGGTTCATCGGTTGATCTGGCCACGCGAACCCATGACCCCAGCTACCGACACCGGACTGTCCTTCGGCAATCGCCGTCGCGTAGGCCTCGATGGCCGGCAGGACTCGTTCATCCTCTGTCAGAAGGTGATACTCGCTCAGAAGCAGGCACATATAGCCATACCCCATGAGTGAAAATGCCACCTGGGCAGGTCCATGCGATCTGAAAGCTTCGGTGTAATGGCCTTCAGCAACTGGTCAATATGCTCTTTGACAACTGGCATATAGTTCTTGTTGCCCGTTGCCATCAGGGCCAATGAGCGAACAATTGCAGGACCCCCTGTTATGCCATCGTTTCGAATTCCGTTCTTCACAAGATAGGCACAGGCACGGTCAAGAATCTTCTGGCTCTTCTCACAATCCCACGGCGTGGTCTTGCTGTAGGAGCCCAGAACATCGAGCTGTATGGTAACGGTTTCCGCCTTGCCTGCCCCGAGTTTAGTCGAGGGGCCGGCTCTCCAGCGCAGGAGCCTGAGTCTGCCGCCTGCTTCACGCGTCTCTGCCTGGGTCAGGGCTTTGCCAAAGGCTTTGCGGGCATCGGATGAGAAAGGCTTGTTGTCTATGCCCAATATCACATCCCCCTCCTGCAGAACACCATCAGCCGGTGAGCCCTCATGCACCTTGGTGATATAGATCTGACGGGCGTGATAGAAGTCAGCAAATTTGGCGTGCAGCCAGCCGCGAGCGCCGGTTGCGCCAAGGTTCCAGTCAACGCCCTCTTTAAGGGTTGGTTTGTAGCCCTTCAAAAAACCCAGCTCAACCTCTTCAGGGGTCAAGGTGACATTGCGGGGCGCATCCCACCCCTTGCGCCACATAATCACCTCAAGAGGCTTCTCGTCTTCTCTGGCTTTCCCGGCTGCTGTGCGCCATGCAAACACAGCCAGTTTCTCAAACATCTTACCGTTGACGCCCAGAATAACATCGCCAGTTACGCACTGATCCCCCAAGCGTGAATCCTTATTGTGCGCTGAAATAAGAATCTGCTTTGCCAGGTCGGACTTGCCGTTCTTATCCTTGTACATCCAGCCGCGCAGATCATGGTAGTGCAAGGTCCAGGTTACGTCGGCGCCGCCACTATTATCGAGCTTTGAGATGTCCGGACCCTCGCCTTTTAATAAGTCAGGAACTTCCTGGGCGTGGGCTATATTGGATGCGAATAGAACAATGGCCGCCAGAATGGCCACATTGCTTAGTCCTACTAAGGACTTCTTTCTCATGTTTTCTCCTATTTGACTATTGGACCTTCCCTTTGCGCCGAGGCGGTACGTAAGTAACGCCGGACGGCTCGTGATGATCCGGAATCCCTTTGCGCATCCTTTCTTTTACATGAGCATATTCAGGATTATCCGCGAGATTGTGCCATTCCCATTTATCCTTCCTTCGGTCGTACAACTCTTCTGTTCCGTCAGCGTATACGATGTACCGGTACCGCTCGGAACGAACGCCGTAGTTCTTATAACCGAAAGTAGTCACGGTTGTCTTATCCCATTTGGCATCAGGATCCTTCATCAATACAGAGAGATCGTTCCCTTCCAGCTGTCCTTCAGGCGGTTTGCAGCCAGTCAAGGAGGCAAGCGTCGGATAAATGTCCAACAGGTTCACCGGCCTTGCGCTGGTCGCCCCCGGCTGGGTCACGCCCGGCGCCACCCATATCATGTTTACCCTCGTAGCCCTTTCCCAGAGGGAATATTTCCCCCAACGCTCTTTCTCGCCGAGCTGAAAGCCATGGTCGCTCCACAATACAATAATGGTATTATCGGCGTACTTTGATTTCTCCAGCGCCCTGACGATCTGGCCGACCAGGTCGTCCGCCATAGCACTGCATGCCAGGTAAGCCTGAATCGCATGCTTCCACTGCCCTCCCCCTCTAATCTTCTTAAGCCATGGATTATGCGCCATCTTTGAATGGGCCCTGGGCACATCATCCAAATCATTTTCTCTATAACCTTCCGGTAGCTTTATTTCATCCAGAGGAAACTCATCAAAATACTTTTGGAGCGTATAATTGGGTAAATGCGGTTCAAAAATACCGGCGCCTAAGAAGAAGGGTTCTTTCAGCTCACCCCCAAGCAGTTTCTCTTCTGCCCACTTCGCGGTTTTCCCATCGCAGGTATCCTCGATGGTAATGTCCGGATGGTAAGGGCCCCAGTCGTTGGGTCTGCCCATACCTTTTATACCGCTCAAGGGCAATGGCCTGGAAAACTTGAATTCCCAGGGAGGGAGATCCTGCTCCTTGCTCGGGTAATATTCATCAAAACCCCGCCCTTTTACTTCCTTATTAAAATGATAGCCGTGAAACAGTTTTCCAGCACCGCAGACATAGTAGCCATTCTGCTGAAAAAACTCGGGCAGTAGAACCGAGTTATTCAGTATCGGGTTATGTATAAGCGAACTCTTGTTGATATAATTGCCCGAAGTCGAAGGCCTGATCCCACTCATAATGGCGGACCTTGAAGGACCGCAAGCCGGAGCCGCGCAATGCGCATTCAGGAATACCATCCCTTTGGAAGCCAGCTTATCCATGTGAGGCGTCCGGGCCTGAGGATTGTCCTTCAATGTGCCGGTCCAGTCATTCAGATCATCAATAGCGATAAACAGTATATTCGGCTTCCCTTCCTGCCGGACAGAGTCCTTTCCTTCGCTAGTCTTGCCTGCCACGCACAACAGAGAAACCGCCAGAAATAGTATCGTTGTTTGCTTCTTTGTTTTCACCATTACTTCGCGCTTCTCAATGCCGGGTCATAGAATTCCTCAACTGCATCAGCGGCCATCTTCCCCAGCGTGATCTGCCCCTCGGCGTTGAAGTGGATTCCGTCTGGCATCGTCGGCAGCTTCCCGTGATGCACAGTGACGGTATCAGGAATCTCTCTGCCGGCTCTGTTGTGGGCCTTCAATACGGCCCCGATATATTTACGTTTGGGCTGTGCGGTCTTTGCTTTCTCGTCAAGATCCTCGTCGTTCAGGTAGGTAAGGACAAAGACGGGCATGCCAGGGACATCCAGGTCTCTACGCAGATCGGAGACAAGCTGCTTGAACGTGTCGTAGTACTCGTCCGCGAGATCCTTCTTCGTGCCGTCCGCCCCTCCCTGTTTCCAGACGAAGCCGGAAAACACGGGCTTCGAAACCTTATTCGCTTCTGTCACCGCATTCATCAGGTCTTTGTACAACGGCCCCTTCCTGCCATCGAACGTGCGGTCAGCCCGTTCTTTCGTCCAGTTCTTCTCGAACCCGCGTATCCCGGTTCCGCCGACCGCGACCTTGATGATGCCGATGGTGTCTTTCGGCCAGAATTCGGCCAGCTGATGCGCCATGCCGACGCCCGGCCCGAATCTGCTGCGCGGCACGAAATACTCCCAGCGTCCGTTCGCCCAGATTCTGATGCGGTCGTGCTTCTCGTTGTAGGGTGATTTCAGTCTGGCCGCACGCGCGGCACCGGACATGTTGGATTGCCCCATCAGCACGAACACGCGAAATGTCCCGCCCTCGGGAATCGCCGCCTCGCCGCCGCCCATGCTGTTGGCCTGTTGCAGCCCCGTCGTACTCCACTTGTCAGTGTCCTTCGCGGGGCCGTCGCCGTCCGCGTCTGGCTTCGGGCCTTGACCCTTGTTCACGGCTTTGACGAGAGCCGCTCTTTCGGTCTTGTCCAGCTGACCGTCGCCGTTGGCGTCATAGGCCTTCCGAATCACGGCCCGCTCGTCCTCATCCAGTTTGCCGTTGCCGTTGGCATCGTACTTCTTCAGAACCGCTTTCCAGACTTTCCCGCGTTTCGGGTTGTCTTCAGCAGCGAAAAGAATGGTTGCGGAGAGGGTCACAGTTAGAACGAACGTTACGTATCTCATGACTGGCTCACTTCTCGTCTTCATGCCTTCTTCCTTAACAGTATGACAGTGATTCTTGTGATGACTTTCATAGTAAGCTCCTTGCTATTCCCGGGGCTGTGCGAGTTGAGCGGTTATCTCCTCAGCGATCTGCTCAGCGAGTTTGGTATAAGCGCCGCCGCAGTGGACGTCGTTTCCCTGCATGAAATTCTCGTACCCATCCCAGCTCTTGACCACACTGTGCAGGTCGTTGATGGGGATGTCGTGTGCCTTCATCACTCTTTCGGCCGCAGCATTGTAGATAAGCTCATCACCTTCGGGGTTGTGAGGGCAGTTGGCTGGAATCGGGGTGATATTGGACCAGATAACTCTGGCACCATTCTTCTTCAGGAGCCTCACGATGGTCTCCAGATCTTTGGCATATTGGTCTACCGGGTTGTGCCACGCCCCGTTCCTGCCGCGGAAGATGTCGTTCAGTCCAAAGTTGAAATGGATCACATCATACTTGTTGCTGGAGAGATGCTCTTCGAAGCGTTCGAGGTCGGCAATACAGGCCTTGGCGCTGCCGAAATCCAGGGCCTTTGCCCTGCCGCTGGAATGCCACCACGCCTCGTTGTTAATCCTGTAGGTTGCTACGGCACCCAGCCTGACCATTTCCGCTTTGCCTTCCATCAGTTTGACCAGGGGTTTGCTATAGCCGCCGGAGATCGAATCGCCAAAGAACAATACCCTGGGAAGACTCGCCTTCTTTGCGTGCCTGACAATGAATTCTGCCATCTTCTTATCCTCAAAGAAGCCTGTCCAGTAGTTGTGCCCCTGGCCCTCGAATACGGTGACCGTGATGTCGCCACCAAGTGCCTTGTAGCGTTCGGCCAGGAGGAAGGTGTTGTCTTTGCCGGGCACCAGCTTGTCCACATCCCCCGTATTGTGGTAGATCGGCACCTTCGCCTTGGCCAATGGAGCCAGGCGGTCGATTGGATTGTGGTTCTTGAGCTCCCTGACGAACTGCCCTTCCGGCATCCGGTATTTCCCGGCGGCGGATTTCAGTCCCGGGTAACTGGCCAGGTTGCAGACCGGGTAGATGCCGGTCAGGCAGGCGATCGATTCGGGATGTTCGGCGGCCCAGTTGTACATCTGCGTAGCACCGTAGCTGCGCGCCAGCAGACACACCTTCGTTGTCAGCCCGTGATTCCCGGTCAGTTCGTTGTAGAATGCGGTCTGAATCTTCCGGCCCGCCGGTGTCCCTAAATCCCCCTTAAGATCGACCCCCGCGACGGCAATGCCATTGTCCAGGCAGTGCTTCATCATCCACTGCTCGAGTTTGCCAGGCAACTTGAAGTCAGACGGACAATACCATAGCCACGGCGTCTTCTCGCCCTCCTTGGCGCCCTCCGGCATTGCCAGATAGGCGTCATGCCCCGCAACTTGGAGGAACCTGGAATTGGGCGGAAAGATCTTCTGTTGTCCGGCCGCCTGCAGCTGCCCGACCGCAACCATAAGCACACAGGCCAAACCAACGATATTCCTGCTCATTGCCTTTATCCTATTGAACGGGTTGTTCATTTCTTCCTATTCCAAAAGTCGTCTTTCGCGCGTGCCTTACCTACGGGCAGCACTACGAATCAGTCTGTCTTTGGCAGAACCCGCCGCACTGGTCAAGACCGACGCGGTCATAGCAAGCACCATCAGTGCGATTTTTCTTCCCACAAATTACCTCCTGTCAGGATCGATTATAGGTGTATCCGAGGTCAATCGACTACCTGGTGTATCTGATTGGCGAAACAGTTGCGTCTTCCAGCCAACGAGACCACGCTTGGGTGTCGTGGCTGAAATCACGCCGCGAAAGTGCCGTGAGTTCTTCGTGGGCGCTGCGAGCAAGAAAGCCTCGGATGTCCGTGAGATAGCCGATTAGAATTCGATACCCGCGTTTAGATCCACAGCGGGCCATTGCCCGTCCGATGCAGAGCTCAAGATAGGCATAGCGGTCCTCCTTAATGCTTGCTCTTCCTTTGCCGGTCTTTCGCGGATCCGTGCCTATCTGGCGTAGACCGCCGGAAATCCCTTTCTTTTTGGCCAGCAACGTTAGCGCCTGAATACAGTCGGGATCGGCCAATCGCTCTGCGGCATAGCAGATGCAATAGACGTAGCTGAACATCCCGTCGGCCCTGACGGCACTCATTTCGACACGCTTCGCAATCTCGGTCATGAACGGGATAACTCTGGCGTCGCCGGATCGTCCCAGCGAGTTGACCCAGTAGGTCATCTCCGGAGCGGAAGCGTGGTCGGGTGACCCGTGACGCATCTTCACGACGTGGGTCTTTGAGGAAAGACCGGGCGTCTTCAGGCGCTGCTCAAGTTCGCCCAGGAGTACATCTGCTCCCTGGCGATCACCGAGGAAGCAGAGTGCCTTCCCGACCTCAAGGCGTCCTGATCCGGCAGCATTCCCCAATGCCTCTTTCAGCAGTGGCAAGGACAGATCAGGCCGCACCAGAAGCGAAACTTTATCCGTCAGTTTCAGCTTGTCGACGGTCAACTGGTCGACCATGTGCTTAAGCTGAGTGCTGTTCATCTTGGGCAATGCGCTGTCTTTTACACCAGGGATTCCATTCAGGTCTTCGTCAGAAAGCACGCCAAGTCTGATCAGGCCTTTCTGCAGCGCTCCGATGTCAATATCGGAAAACGGCTTATTCTTTCCGACGGATTGCGCAGCGGCCAGACCAGCCGCACCGCCCATGGCCATGAGGTCCCGCTGCATGCGGGCAAGGGCCAGTGTATCATGGTCGACGGATATGGCTTTTCCGACCACGAGGACGTTGTCGTACTCCACCGGACGCAGTGCGCGATAGGGAATTTGGACCGAGAAATTCTCCAGCCAGTCGGTGACATAGCCGCAGAAGGACAGGTCACTGTCCGCGATGCCCTTGATGTCCACGTCGGCCCTGCAGACAACGATCGTGTCCTCAAATCGGCGACTCGACATGAGGTCGGCGTAGGTTACTCGGACACTCCCCCGGATATTCCTGGATTCGCGAGGCGCCAGGTAATACTGGGGTGAGTCCACTTTGCTCGACTTCTTGAACCGGCGGGATGTAATCAGCGCGCGGCTCAGGTCGGTCGGATCGCGGAAGTCGACCACAAATGCGAAGTGTCGTCTCGCTTCCGATCGGGTACCCTCGAACTGAGCAAAGGAGTACCACAGGGTCATTGCGTCTCGGCGCGGCCCATAGGTAAAACCGCCGCCGGCGCGGGCCACGATATCTGCATCGCCGGTTGCGTCGATTACGCATCTTGCCTGAATCACGCCCAGCCCGTTGGGGGTCGTGACCACGACGCCACTGAGTGTTCGCCCATCTACAACAGCACCCACGGCAAGTTGGTGCGTCAGCACGCGCGCCCCTGCGCGCATCAGGCTGTCCAACATACCCATACACTTCGGCATACCCGTCTCCTGCATCGTTCGGCCTGCATCGCTGTCAAGCCGGCCCACGAAATCGGTCTCACGGCCGAACCAGTACTTGGAGACGCCGCCGATCGTATGCGTACCACCGACGTCGCCGAACTTCTCCACCAGGATCGTATCGACGCCTTGCCTGGCCGCGACAAGTGCTGCGGGCATTCCGCTGGTGCCGCCGCCAACCACGACCAAGTCACAGGTCGCAACGACGGGCAACTTCCCGGCCTGGGCCGTAATGTGTTTTCCTGTGGTGTAGATCAGGTCCACGGCTTCGAAGGAGGCCGCGCCCGATGTGGTCTCTGCCGAGGAGGTGCCGAGTCGCAGAACACCGTCAGTTCTGAACGCTCCGGTTTGTTCCTTAACGACATTCTCCAACAGCGGAACGAATGATGGACCGGCCAGCGGTTCGACCATGCTAAGAGCGAGTTCATCCTCGACATCGGCCATTGGTCCGCAGACCCAGACATTGTCAAGTTTCTCAGGGCGGCATGAGTCAAGGGTCAGCTTGCCTGTCTTTGAACGACTGACAATCCTCCGCGCCGGATCGATGAGCAGACTGTTCCCCCCACGGGCATACTGCAGGCCCGTCCCACGGGCAGCCTTCAGGGCGATGCGCCGTGCTTCCAGGTTGTATGCCGCTTCCGGGAAATGGCTTTCCGCAACAGGCAGCGTCATCCTGAACTCGGCGAACGGGCCGTGCATAACGATCTGGCCGCTTTCGAGTTCAGATACGCCTTTCACTGCAATGGGGGTACTACGTTCCTCGTTACAGAGAAAGCTGTAGCGCACCAGCAGTCCCTTCCCGGCAGACGACCGTGGTCTTGTTTCGCCGCCGGCCAGCGTGACGATCAGTGCATCGTGTGTGCAATCGACAACCGTACCGACCTTGACTGCAACCAACCCGCCCTTGCAGGCGAACACCACTGCGGTGATCCGATTGCCCGCCAGCTCGACGCCGCACGGGAACAAGTCGTAGAACAGTGAAGCTCCAGAGTCGAGGAGCAGGTCTTCCAGGCCCTCCGTGACCTTGATCATGTCCAGAAGGTAGTCATCACCCGCCTCCTTCCGGACGCATCGGGTGAGGAACTCTTTGACTTTCGCGTAACTCGAATCCAGCCTGGAGCGTTTCACCCAGGGACGCTGGCACATGATCAGTTCATGCGGAAGTGACGTGCCCGCGGAGGCAAGGACCGCGCTTCTACCGTCCTTGGCAAACTTTGATGTGAGGAAACAAGCATCCAGCGTTGACCCGACAACCAATACGTCGGCGCTCTTGATCACCGGAATCTGTTTGCCTTCGAACGTGACATAGTTTGGGTTTTCTTGCAGGCCGACAACTTGAGACTGCCATAGCAATGGCCCGTCTTTCGAGCCCGTGTATTTTCTTACAACCACTTTCCCTTTTTCGGCCGATACTTTGCCCACAGCTCGCACCCCCCGGCCCTTGAGCCCTTTGTCACCCAAATCCAAACGTGCTTCCTCTAACAGTTTTTCTAATCGCGCATGTACTTTCGGATTCTCGGCAGTCAAGTCTTTGGTTTCGCCAGGGTCCGTGGTCAAATTGTACAAAGACCACTTTCCTTTTTCGTTATGCAACTTCCATTCACCTGAACGAACACCTGTTAACGTAGCTGTACTATTTTTGCCCCGATTGAATTCTCCATAACTTCCGTAATAATAGTAGTAGGCCTCATGAGGTGACTTCGCTCCCGTTTTCTTTGTCATCAAGGGCCAAATGTCCTTTCCGTCAATCACACGATCTTTTGGCATTTCAGAATTAATGCGCTTTGCAAAAGTCGGGAAGATATCCGCTATCGACGCCACTTCTTTGCAGACAACACCTTTAGGGATCTCGCCTGGCCAATACATGATGCAGGGAACACGCAAGCCACCCTCAAGGGTTTGGGTTTTTGTGCCACGAAAAGGTTTGGTCGAGGCACTGGGGTGCTGCGGTCCGTTATCAGAAAGAAATATCACCAGGGTCTTCTTGTCTATTTCAAGTTCACGCAAGGTCTTTAGAACCTCACCCACAGACCAGTCCAACTCTTGAATCGCATCACCCCACACGCCCTTATTGGATTTTCCTTTAAATTCTTCCGACGCCAAAACCTCAAAGTGAACCTGTGCATGTGACATAAAGAGAAAGAATGGCTTTTCTTTGTTGGCCCGGATAAAGTCCAGCGACTCTTTGGTGATGCGCTGGGTGAACAGCTCGTCGTCCGGATCAAATTCAACGATGTCTTTCTGACCGGCCCGCATTTTTCTCCATTGGCGGCGACAATAATGGTCGTGGCCATTATGACCGCGTGCAATTTGGCTGAGAGGAAGGCCGGAAAAAATATCAAAGCCCTGCGCCACCGGGCTCATGCTGTCATCCAGGCCCAGATGCCACTTGCCGATAAGAGCGGTCGAGTAACCCTGCGTTTTCAAATGCTCGGCCATTGTTATTTCGTTTGGGTTCAAACCCATTGTTGGCGTGTTTATGGGGCAGGTCACACCCACACGTTGATAATGACTGCCCGTCAACAACGAGGCCCGGGCCGGTGAACACCAGGGCGCTGCATAAAAATCAGTGAAGCGCACCCCCTCTTCGGCCATGCGGTCAATCTCCGGCGTTTCAAAACCCTCGGCGCCGTAACAGGCCAAATCTGCGTAGCCCTGATCGTCTGTCAGAATCACAATAATATTTGGTTTTTCAGAATGATCCGCAGCCTGAACAAAACTGGAAGTTAAGGAAATTATTAAGAGAAAAATGGCGTAATGCAGTTTTGACAGTGTTCTCATTTTGTCCCCTTTTCTCACCCACATTGTCAGCTTATCATGGTGTAACATTCTTGGACACCACCTCTAGCTTCCACTTCTTGATGGCGGCTTTCATTTCCGCCGTGCGACGAGGATACTTGTCCGCAACGTTCGTCGTTTCCTTGATGTCGTTGCTCAGATCGTACAGCTCGATACGATCGCCTTTCGTTTGCATTTTCCAATCCCCGTCTCGCATGGCCGTTCCGAGCTTCGGTTCATAGCCGAAAAACACCTTGCGATCGGGGAGATCAGCCTGGTCGAGCAGGTGATCCTTCACGCTCATTCCGTCCACCTTTCGCTCCTTGGAAATGTCGATGCCTACGATGTCCATCACCGTCGGCAGAACATCCATTCCCACGATCAGCTCATCGGAAACCCAACCTTGCTTGATGTGCCCAGTCCAGCGGGCGACGGCTGGTACACGATGCCCGCCTTCGTAGTTACTGAACTTTCCGCCACGATAAGGACGCGCATTCGGATTCATGCGGACGGCTCCGTTGTCCGAGGTGAACAGTACGAGCGTATCCTCATCCAAGTCGAGTTCTTTGAGTGTGTTGAGAATCCTGCCTACTCCCTGGTCCAGATCCTTGAGCATGATCTTGTACCTGCGGCGTGCCTCGTCACCGTGGAGCGGAGCATCGCGCATCCGAAGCTCAGGTGGGTCTGAAGGAATTTGGTAGAAATTATGTACGGCCTGATGCGAGACGTAGAGGAAGAAAGGATTCTCTTTGTTGCGGCGGATGAAATCAATAGACTTATCGGTAATAATATGGGTGGAATACCCTTTCTGCTCCTTGCGCTCCGTGCCGTCCCACCAATCGCTATGCCTATGGTAATCGCAGCCACCAGGCAAGAAACCGATAAACTCATCGAAGCCGTGATGGATCGGGTTGTGCCGAAGCTCTGGCCCGAGGTGCCACTTCCCGAAGATCGCCGTCGAGTACCCGGCTCGCTTCATCAGCTTGGAAATTGTCAATTCGGTTGCTTCCAATCCGGGCGTGTCGAGATGCCCGGCGATTACATCGACGATCCCGACCCGCTGCTGATAGCGGCCGGTAAGCAGCGCCGCACGCGTTGGACTGCAGACAGAACTATTGGAATGGAAATCGGTAAACTTAACCCCCTCCTTCGCCATCTGGTCGATGCGAGGCGTCTCGATCCATCCGTCATAAAGACTCATGTCCCCACAGCCCAAATCGTCAGCAAGGATGATAATGACATTCGGCCGGGCTTCGACCGCCGAACTGACGGCCGTTGCGAAGAGTATTGTAAGCGTCGTGCAGCAGATCGATTTGATCAATTGGTGCATTGTAAGTTCCCTCATAACGAATGGGCAAGGACCCGGTCAAAGCGTACCTTGAGCTCATCCCGGCTCTCTTTGCCGCCGCCGATCTGATAGTGTGGGACTTATAGCCAGCTTAACCGGATCTGCGTTACAAGATACGATCGCAGAGACCTCCTGGCGGTTTGTACTTTTGGGGCAAGACATTCTGGGTAAAGGATCCGGAAGCAACCCGAAAGGAGATCGCCGCTATGCCGACAACAAAACGGATCCTGTGCCCGGAACGCCTGCGCCGGGTGCCCAAAGCCTTCAGCTGGATCGACCACCGGCTGGTACGTGACGGACACATCAGCCTCCCACATAGCCAACGGGCGCGCCGGGTCTCCCCGATGGCTCGACATCTCTTTCCACGGCTCGCCGGGGCAGGTGGTGTCAGAGTATCAACTCATATCCAGTCTCCGGAGTGACCACCATGAACTCGGCGTTCTTATAGTGCTCCACCCATTCACGAGGCGGCTTAACCCTCTTGCGTGTAGACCACTTGCACTCATAGCCGAAAAGACCGCCATCACGCTCCTCTACCCAATCGATCTCCTGTTGAGAATAGGTTCGCCAGAAGTAGAGCGGTATTCTTTGGCCACTGTAGGTCATGAATTTATGACGCTCGACCACCATGAAGTTCTCCCATAGCGCCCCGATATCATCTCGCTCAGAGATTGGATTGAAGCGAGATATGACGGCATTCCTGATACCATTATCTACAAAATAGTATCGATGTTTTGATGTCACTTCTTTACGCAGGTTGCGACTGAAACCGGTTGAGCGAAGAATAATATAGCTCTTCTCCAGCAGGTCCAGATAGCGGGCAACGGTCTTGACATCAATATGCAACTGTCTGGCCAACTCATTTAGCGAGACCTCATTGCCAAGCTGAAACGCAAGAAGCTTGAGTAAATCCAGCAACGTTCTGGGACTCTTAACCTTTTCAAGTGCAAGAATATCCTTCAGCAGGTACGAATCGACCAATTCGATCAGCAGTTCCTTCTTGCCCGATGCAGAAGGTTCAGTAACTACCTCAGGATACGCGCCATAAATCAGAAATCCTTCAAGCTGATTCTTGAGTTCGTGCAGGTTGAACTTGTGAAGCATCTCCTTCTGGGCAATAGGGAACAGGTGGCACGTTCTCTTCCGTCCAGTCAGCGGCTCCCCTACCTGCCGAGAGAGCTCAAATGATGCGGACCCGGTGGCGATAATCTGAATACCGGCACACTCATCCACTAGAATCTTAAGGGCCGTTCCGATATCAGGAATGTTTTGCGCCTCGTCAATAGCAATTAGCTCATATCCTTCCGCGTAAGCAAGGATTCGATCAAAATCACTTGAGCCGAGAAGGTCCTGCATGCGAATATTATCGCCTGAGTCGAGCTTGTAGCGAAGCGAAGTCTGTTCGAGAAAACGCCTCAGAAGGGTCGTTTTTCCCACTTGCCGCGCACCTGTAAGCAGAAGCACCTTGCCTGGCCGTATCTCCTGCTCTAAGTCGTAATGTCTCTCAATCATGCGACAATATAGACGCTGGACCTACAATCCGTCAAGAGTTTCATGGACTACCGCTCCATAAATTTGAATATATTTATGGACTATGAATCCTTACTTTGCACCTTCAGCCACTCTGTTTCTCGGGGTCTTGCAGGGTCACCCATGAACGGCGTGCTCACCGCCCCGCCTGTCCCCATATCGAGGTGGCCTGCAACCTGGCGCTGCGTTTGTGCTGCAAAACGTGTCAGCATTCGCGCGGCTATCTCCCGCAACGCGCTGTTCCGGCGGCGTTCCTGTACCCTTTGACTATGGTAGCGATGAGACAGATTCGTGAAGTCGGGCAACGGATTGGCAAGCGTTTCCGTCCCCAACGCGTCATCCTGTTCGGGTCGTACGCCTATAGACGACCGACCGAGGATTCGGATGTTGATCTGCTGATCGTTATGCCGGGACAGGGGTCAACTGTCGACCAATCCGTTGAGATCAGTATGGCCATCAGGCCGTCATTCCCGGTGGATCTTCTAGTCCGAACTCCTGAGAAACTCCAGGAGCGGCTGGACATGGGCGATTCTTTCGTGCGCACGATTCTTGATGAAGGAAAGGTCCTCTATGAAGCCGATCAGCCGTGAGTGGATCGACAAGGCCGAAGGGAAGGAGCTTCAGTGGTTCTCGGGGGCGCAGAGCACGAAGGCGTGCGCAGGTACACGGCAGGGCTCTGTTTAGGATCTGATGGGAGCTATGCGCGCCATGCCTGTGTAATGAGCACGTCCGGCATGGGATAGTGCTTCTTGTTGATTGAGAAGATCCTCCCCCCGGTGCGCTTCGCGCTTGCTGCCAGGAATGCGTCATTCACATCAATTCCATGGCTGGGATTCCATCGCCGGAACAAGGCCCCGGCTTCATCTACAAGCGCTTGATCTACGGGTTCCGTCCTGAATTGTGAGAGGAATTCAAACGTCATGTCTTCCTCATGCTCACGCATGAAAAAGACAACTTCAGCACGCTGCATTGCTCCCGTCCACAGTTCGTACTCACCCTGGTCACGCAGACGACGCAGGAAGTTGCACGCCTTTTTCTCACCGCGAAGATGCCAGATGAGGACATCGGAATCGATGAACGCTCTCATCTGTGGTGCCTCGTCATGGAGCCTGAGAAAGCCCGCCGCGCCCGCCGCACCGTCGCCTGGGGCGTTTCCTTGCGCTTCCACGCGCCAAACGTCAGATCCAACAAGTCCACTCCCTGTTCTTCTTCGATTTTTGCAGCGAACATCTTGATGGCAGCCTCGATAACACTCTTCTTCGTCGTGTGCAACTCTCTGGCAAGTGCCCCTATCTTGCTCACCACCGACTCATCAACTCGTGCAGACAATACTTTGTCCATAGCTCACCTCAATGATTACGTATACAGTATGACGTAAGCTCACGAAACCAGTCAAGACGTTTCTGATCTGCTTTGCTATCCCGGGCGCAGGACACGAAAGTTACCATCGCCGATCTTAATCGCACTATTATGTAGCCCGTCAAGGCACTCCGTGTCCTTTACATCGACATTTCTTTCTCTCCTGTATCTAATCGGAGGCGTCAGGTATTAGCTCAGACTGTTATAAGCAGACGAGGCCCGTTAGGAACTCGCTGCAAGATCCACATCAGCGCATCGGGTCTGCAACCGCAGTCTCAGGTAGAACGGATGCGCAGTGCGCACCGCAGTGCGATTATAGCGGCGTTGCAGAAAGGCTTTAGCATGTACGTGACACTATCCAATCGGAACAACCGGTTTGTACGGTGTTCCTGTCCTCCATACGTAGGCTACGCGCGCCGCCAGCTTCCTGGCAATGCGCACGATGGCAGCTTGTTTTTTCATTCGACTGGCGAGTTTACTAAAATCCAGCAAGAGGCCGGGGTCACAGCGGATAGCCACCCAAGCGGCCTCAATGAGCAGAGACCTCAAGGCACGGTTGCTCCGAGGGGTGATGCCAGTGGCCTTCTCGTCTTCTCCCGAACTCTCAGTGGAAGGAATCAACCCGAGAAAGGAGTTGAACTTGTCGAGATTGGCAAAGCGCCCAATGTCCTGAAGCTCAGTGTAGAGCATAAAGGCCGTCTTAGGTCCGACCCCCGGAATCGTTCGAAGCAGGCCTGTAATGCGCG
>JASLPY010000058.1 GCA_030744755.1 Kiritimatiellia bacterium
CGTTCGTTCGTTTTCGTCGACAAACAAACGTTATCAGAAGGAGCTCACCATCTCATCGCTGAATCGTTCCGGCTTAGAAGGCCCTTGAGGCGGACTACTTCTCTGCAAAACAGCATCTGGTCACAGAGAGTAAATCTTTGCTAGGCTAAGATGTTTGCTAGGGTAATGTCATGAACGAAGCCTATGTTACAGGAGACAGCACCGGTGTTTCGACCGGACTCGATCAGACGGCCCTTGGCAAGATCGAGACTGGGTTCGTGCGACAGAATGTCGTGATGTCGGCTGCAGACAAGGTGGTCTTGCGACGCCTCGCCGAGCAGGTTGCCGGCATTGCGTCCTCCCCGGATATGATCGAAAGGCGGCAGCTCTGGCTGACGCACAACTCGCTCGGGCAAACCCGCCCCCTCGTCTTCTGCGATCCCGAGAACGGTTGGAACGAGATCATTACGGAAGCCCAGATGCAGTGCAGCGGCAAGCTTGCCCGTCGCTGGGAGATGGATCTGCGCAAGGAGGTCTTCTGGGGCGAGGAGATGGGCGACGACAAGCCGGTGGAACCCTTGTTCGTTGTTCCTTACACGGTGGCGGCTGACGACTGGGGATTGCAGACGGTCTACCATCAGTCGGGAATGCCCGGCGGGGCGCAGACGTGGGATGGTCCGGTTCAGGACTACGAGCGTGACTTGTCTAAACTGCAGGCGCCATCCGTGCAAATCGATTGGGAGACTACCAACGATTGCCTGGCAGTGGCGGAAGATGTGTTCGGCGGCGTACTCGACGTCCAGCTCCGGGGTACCTGGTGGTGGTCGCTCGGGCTGACGCTTCCCGCGGTCATGCTGCGGGGGCTGACGAACCTGCTGATGGATTTTGCGGCGCAACCGGATGAGCTCAAGGCCCTGCTGGCCTTCATATCCGACGCCCACATGCAGAAGCTCGACTACCTGGAGAGGGAAGGGCTGCTGACTTCCAACAACGACGGAACATATGTGGGATCGGGGGGATTCGGTTTTACGGACGAATTGCCGCAGGAGAATCTCGATGGCCGCGTGGGCTGTGCCGATATGTGGGGCTTTGCCGAGAGCCAGGAGACCGTATGCGTGTCACCGGAGATGTACGCGGAGTATGTTTTTCCGTACGAGAAACCGATACTCGATCGTTTCGGACTCAACTGTTACGGATGCTGCGAACCCATCGATCCGCGGTGGGATACGGTCAGGCAACACCGCAACCTGCGCCGTGTCTCCTGTTCGCCATGGGCCGATTATGAGAAGATGGCCGAACTTTTGGGTGGGCAGTATGTTTTCTCTATGAAGCCCGATCCGGCCGCCATCTCGCAACATGCGATCGACGAGGAAGATATCCGCACCGGACTACGCCGGGACCTGGATGTCACAAGGGGCTGCGTGGTCGAGATCATTATGAAGGATAACCACACCATCGGGAATCGCCCGAGGAACGTGACCGAATGGTGCCGGATCGCGAAGGAAGAAGCGCACCGCGTGGCGGGAGAGTAAGCTGTAATGGATATGATAGCCGACAAATGGTCTGAACGGAGCAGGCGGTCGGAGACCGCCCTCAAAAAGGTGTACGAGTTCGCGAACACAGAACCTGAGATCGTGATCGTAGACTGCAACTATTGGACATTTGGTGACCTGCCCGAGGAGATCCCGGACGACCACTACACGAATCCAGCCGCCGCGTTTGAGTATCAGACCGCCAAGATCGAACGCCATTTCGACCAGATACCGGACGATGCCTACATCCCGTTTCTTCACCCCTGGTACGGCACCGGGGTGCTGGCGTCGGCCTTCGGTATCGACCTCGTCTGCAATCCCAAAGCCGATCCGGCAGTCAACCTGTCCACGATCGAGAAGCCTGAGGAAATAGACGAACTGCAGATGCCCGTGCCGGGCGAGTCAGGTGCGATGAAGATCGTCACCGACTACCTGGATTACTTCAAGGCCCATTCAGATGTGCCGGTGGTGATCACCGATTGCCAGGGACCGCTGACGACGGCGTTTCAAGTCGTGGGATACGACAAGTTCTGCTACTGGATGCAGGACGATCCCAGGCGTATCCACAAGCTGATGGAGATGGTCACCGAAGCGCTCATTCAATGGGTGCGTTTCCAGAAGGAGCGGGCTGACCAGCCGCTGGACGGTTGCTGCTACCCGCTCAGTATCAAGGTCCCTCAGGGGTATGGCGGTGTTTGGATGTCAGACGACGATTCCGTGATCATGGGCGGCGAACTATACGGCGAGTTCGTCAGACCCTATAACGAGCGATTCCTGAAAGCGTTCGGAGGCGGGTGCATCCATTATTGCGGCAACTCGACGCAGAACATTGAGAACTACCTGCGCACCGAGGGTGTCACGGCGATCAACAATTTCAACTTGGACAACATCGAGGCGGCCGCCGCCATACGGCGTCCGCTGCAGGAAAAGGGTATTGTCTACATGGCCTGCGATTTTGTGCCCAGCGACGATCGACTCGATGATTATTACGCTGAACTGGTCAAGGCCATGAATGGCCCCGAGGGACTGATTATCTGTCCTTACGTGGCACCCGCCATTGAGCTAAACAAGGGGCAATATGCCGGCGCCTCACGGGACCGCATGGCGGTTGCGAAGAGGGTATTTGGGCGCATCAAGCAGGTCTGTTATGAGTAACATATCATGAAAGCATCTATCACAGCATTAACCATAGCCCTGGGCGCTTGCTCGCTTCAGGCGACTGAGTATCACGTATCCACCACCGGCCTCGACGGGAACGCGGGCTCGAAGTCAAAGCCCTTCAAGACCATCTCGGCGGCCGCGCAAGTTGCTCGGCCCGGCGATGTGATCACCGTTCACGAGGGTGTCTACCGCGAGCGAGTCAATCCGCCCCGCGGCGGCTTGTCCGACAACAAGCGGATTGTCTACCAGGCGGCGCCCGGCGAGAAAGTCGTGATCAAGGGATCGGAGATAATCAAGGGATGGGAGAAAGTTCAGGACGGTGTCTGGAAGGTGGCGCTGCCCAACAAGTTCTTCGGCGATTATAGTCCCTACACAGATGTAATAAGGGGGGAGTGGCATTCACACAGGGGATATCCGCGACATACCGGCACGGTCTATCTCAATGGCACCTGGCTGGATGAGGCGCGGGAGCTGGAACAGGTATTGCCTGCCCCGGATGCCGGATCGCAGACTGATTCCAAAGACAAGGTGCTGGGTGGACAGAAGGCAGACTATCCCGGCAGGGCGATATCGGGAACAGAGGACGATGTTATCTACCAGACCTGCAGGTATAATTTGAATGGATATCGGTTTGCCGTACCCGACGGAACATATAGGGTCACCTTGAAATTCTGTGAGCCGCATTTCGATTCTAAAGGCAAGCGGCTATGTGACGTGAAACTGCAGGGGAAGAAGGTACTCGGCAATTTCGATATCTTCGCGAAGGTCGGCCAGTTTGCGGCTCATGATGAATCTTTTGACGATATTGAGGTTGAGGATGGGGAGCTGAAGCTAGACATCATCAACCGCGTATCAATGGCGTGCATTTCCGGGATCGAGATCCAGAAGGGAAGCTACAGCAAAAGGATAAACTGTGGCGGGCCCCAATGGAAAGGCTATCAACGTGATCCCGCGACGGGCAGGGCAGCTGCCCCTGCCGCGGGTGGCAGGCCTCTCTGGAAAGCGGAAGTGGACGAAACCAAAACCACCATCTGGGCGCAATTCAAGGATCTTGATCCCAATAAGGAACTCGTGGAAATCAATGTGCGGCGAAGCGTCTTCTATCCCGGCAAGACAGGGCAAAACTATATTACTGTTCGCGGTTTCACAATGCGCCACGCGGCAACGCCATGGTCCGGTGCGATGTCTGAGCAGATCGGTTTGATCGGTACCCATTGGTCAAAAGGATGGATTATTGAAAACAATATTATCAGCCACTCCATGAACACCGGCATAACGCTTGGACGTTACGACCTGGGTGAATTTGGAATTGCCCTGCCGGCGGTATCGGCTCCCGGGTTCGTCAAGTCCTGTGAGCTGGCGCTTGAGCATGGATGGTCAAAGGAGAAGATCGGCAGCCATATTGTCCGCAACAACCATATCTCGCATTGCGAGAAGAACGGTATTCACGGCAGTTTGGGCGGGATATTCTGCACCATTGAAGGCAACACAATCTGCGACATTGCTATGCGAGGCTGGATTGGCGGCCCCGACGTTGCGGGACTCAAACTGCTGGCTTCGAATGACGTGATCATAAGGAGGAATCACATCTACCGGTGCGGCGGGGTGGGAGGCCTCTGGCTGGATTGGATGGCGCAAGGTACGCGTGTGACCGGCAACCTGCTGCATGACAACAGCCAGGACCTTTTCATGGAAGTTGATCATGGCCCGTTCCTGATAGATCACAACCTGTTCCTGTCGGGTAGATCTCTGCGGGACTGGTCGCAGGGCGGTGCTTACGCGCACAACCTGTTCGCCGGGTCCATCAGCTTTCGCAAAGAACGCAGGCAAACACCCTATTTCAGAGCGCATAGTATGAAGGACATGAGAATCTCAAGTATCCAGGACAAGGACCTGCGCTTCTACAACAACATCTTTATAGGGCGCAAAGACCTGGCCGCTCTTGTTGGTTCCAAGCTTGTAAAGGATTCCGGCAACCTCTTCCTTGAAGGCGTAAAGAGTTCTATTGAAGAGAAAGACAATGCTTTCCTGCTTAATATCCCGCAGTATTCAGCCGAGACATCGCAGAAACGTGTCATGGTGACTACAGAACTGCTTGGCAAAGCAAAGGTCCCCGACGCCCCTTTCGAGCAGCCCGACGGAACGCCTTATCGACTCGACACGGACTACTCTGGAAAGAAGAGAAACGCAGAGAATCCCGCTCCCGGCCCGTTTCAGTCCTCAAGTGAGCAAGTCATTGGTCTCAAAGTCTGGCCCAAGTGACAGGCGCTGGCTAATTTCCGCACAGAAACTACTTAACCTATGGCTCAGGAAGGATGTCTGTCATCTTCGGAGCGGGTGACTTCCCTGGATGACGGGTCTCCGGGCAGGAATGGTTTTACGAAGGCTTCGACGAAGTCATACTTGCTTGCGAAATCTTCCTTTCTGTCCTCGTCTGTCTTGCCCAGCATTCCGGCGTCCACGAGGTTGAAGACGATCTCACCAAAATCACTTGTGGCCTCGATCCCCCAGGCTGTGAGAACGGTGTAAGTCATCGGGCCGAACTCCTGAAGTGCGAACTCCCGTACGCATTCGACGAGTTCCGTCCCGCTTATGTGCTTGTCGGGTCCCGACCTGGGTTTGCTCAGAGCCTTGGCCGAAAAATCGAGTGCGTCGCGAATGAAGAAGTATGCTTCCTCATCGTACCGGGGGTCATTCTGGTGAATCTGGCCTACAGTGTTCACAAAAGCATTATCATTCATGCTCATCTTCTCCAATGGTCTCGCCGCAAAGAGGGGCGTTCTTCTCAGTCTTTGAATGCGTCGCAGATTTGCCTGGCGCATTCCGCCATTTCATCGGTGTTGTCATATGATTGTGCATTCCAGTTCCAGGAATGACCATCCCAGGTAAAACGCGGGATAACATGGAAATGAACATGTGGCACGACTTGCCCGGCTACGGAGCCATTCGCTTGCGTAATGTTCAAACCGTCGGATTGCAGGCCATCCTCGATTGCCCGGGCCACCTTCTGAACCGCGACGATCAATGCCTGTAATTCACTAGCCGGCATAGATGTTATGGGGTCATGGTGTCGTTTGGGTATTACCAGGCAGTGTCCCTTTACGATAGGGCCGATATCCAGGAAGGCGAGTGTATCCTCATCCTCATAGATCCTGGTGCAGGGAAGTTCGCCTTTGACGATCTTACAGAAAATGCAGTCAGTACTCATACGTTGTTGAGTCCTCCTTCCCTCGTTTGGTATACTTTAAGCTGCTTTAGTATTGGAAGTTCCAGATACAGTACACGAAGGCTCATCGGCGCAAAAGTCATATCTTGCCTGAAGAAAGGAAAACACAGATGGAGAGTACCCGTATGAAGTCGCTAACGATACTGTTTGCAACAACATCCCTGGCTTTGAATGCAGCAGGCGGTGAGATCTTTTCGGCTGGTCGTCCTGCAGGTTTGGAGTCGAGAGATGCCGGGCTGAGATTGCGGGCGGGGGCTCTTTTCGAGTTTGAAGGCATGGTGGAGGAGACTACAAGGAGTTTCTACGATGTCACCGGCCAGTCCTACAAGCAGGAAGATGCGGAGACATATGACAGCGATGACTTCGGAATGGAAGATGGCTACCCGATGATCGGGCTATCGTTTGAAAATGGCGCACGCTTCCTGACCTTTCAATTCGACTTCATGCTGATGAATCCTGACACGGAAGCGGTAGCAAAGCGCAACTACTACATCGGTGTTTCCGAGGTGGAATTTGACGGGGTTGAGTATGACCACATGAAGATCGAGGAAGGAGTGCCGTTTTCGTTGGATTTCTTCGGGGGAACAGTGGAAATGCGTGGTCTCTTTACACCTTTCACTTTCAGCCCGTCTCCGTCCATGCAGATTTCGCCTTTCCTGGACCTGGGACTGTTCATGTTTCTTGGCTATTACGATATTGATGCGGGCGAGGCTACAGGAATTGTTCAATACCAGGAGCCCCCGGAGGATTTCGTTGTTGGTGGCCAGGCGGATGGTTTCATCGGGGCAGGCCTTCCAGAGCTTGGTTTGGGGTGTGAAATCAGGATGGGGCAGCCGGATGATGTTAACTTCGTGCTGCAGGGGCACTACTCCGTGTGCCAATACGACGGCAGTTCAAAGTATCTCACCACTTCCAGCGGCAGGGATAAGGATGTCGATATTGATCATGTGAATGCACGTCTCCGATGTTCGGTAGAATTCCCGATGCAGAGCGGCCGGTGTGTTACACTTGGGGTGGAATACCAGCTCATAGACATGGACGTTGCCATTACTTCTCAGTCTGATACAGAAGAAGAGATAATTGAGAATCGCGAACGCTTTGACAAATTTGCAGAACTGAAGATGCAATACGCGGCAGCCATGCTTGGTCTCACTTTCTAGGAGTTGAGCGTGATAACGTGGCGACGTTTAGCGATAGCAATGCTTGCTGCATTGATGCTGATGCTCAGGTACGCCCCCGGCGGCGACGTAAGTGGCATTGTTGCCACGGATTCCGTCTGGACAGTGGCGGGTAGCCCATACAACGTTGTTAGCAATCTCACCGTAGCGACAAATGTGTTGCTTGAGATTGAGCCCGGCGTTGAGGTCCATATCGGCACCTCTTCTGTATTCACCGTCGAGGGATCCCTGGAAGCAATTGGTTCAGAGTTGCTCCGTGTGACCTTCGGGCCCATGGAAGGGGAGTCTTCCGGTGGACGACTGGCGTTCAATGGTGACCTCGGGGACAGCTCACTTGGAGCAACTGGCGTTCTGCACAACTGCGATTTCGGGTTTATTGGAGCTAATCCAGCCATGCTTCATGCAGACCACACCGATCTCACCCTGTCGGGATGCAATCTTACCAACCTGGACTCGAAGGCCGTCTTGGCCAATGACTCACGTATAGCAGTATTGGGAAACATATTCTCCGATACTCACGAAGGTATCAACGCGGTACGTTGCGCGGGCACCATCAGTTCAAACAGCATTTCGCGTCTTTTTGGTGACTGGGATGCTATTGACCTGGATGCCTACTGGCTGGGTCCGGGGGATACGTCGATCGTAGTGGAATGCAATTCCCTTTTCAACGGAGGTGATGATGCCATTGATATCAATTTCACACCGGCCATACTTCGTTTCAACGTGATAAGCAACTTTGCTGACAAGGGGATTTCCCTTGGCTTGGGAGGAAACTCTCCCGATAGCCTGGAAGAAGGTGCAGTCACGATTATTGCGAACTGCCTGATCACCGAATGCGCGTTGGGCGTGGCGATCAAAGATGGATCGCTGCCCAGGATTGAGAACTGTACGATTGTAAACTGCGACGAAGGAGTGAGCAGTTACGAGAAAATAGGTGGCGCAGGGGGCGGTGGAGGAAGCCTTTCTAATTCGATCGTCTGGGACTGCGTGGACGGCATTCTGCTCGCCGACGGCTCAACACTTGACGTTGGATATTCGGATATCACCGGGAGTGATACATGGCCCGGGGAAAGCAATATCTGGAGCGCTCCGTCTTTTGTCGATGGTGCCGGTGACTTTCGCCTGCTTCCCGGTTCGCCCTGCATCGATTCGGGTTCTAACATGTCCGGAATGGAGTCGTCCACGGATCTTGACGGCAACGCCAGGCTGGTCAACGGGACAGTGGATATGGGTTGCTACGAGTTTGCAGTGGGTGCCCTCATGTGTGATGTGAGGGCCGATCCCGCATATGGTGAGTTGCCGCTGTCCGTTGAGCTCACGGCGCACGTTTCCGGGACAAACATTTCAGGTCTTATTTACTGGTGGGATCTTGATGGTGACGGAACGTACGACCTGCCGGCTGGTGTTCAAACTGTTGTTACAAACGTCTACCTGGAAGTCGGCTTGCATGATGCAGGACTGATGGTCAGCAATTCGGCCGGAGAAACTGTGAGCGTTCTGAAGGAAGGGCTTGTAGCCGTAGCGGGTCCGGATACGGTGTACGTCTCCCTCGATGGCGGACATGTGTTTCCATACACGAACTGGTCGGATGCGGCAACGAACATGGAAGCAGCACTGGGGATCGCAGACTACGGTACTCTAGTACTCGTAAGCAACGGGACATACGATTTGTCGGGCGAACTGCAGGTGAATGGGCAGGTGATACTGCAGGGAGTGGGAGGGTGGAGCAACACGGTTCTTGATGCCGGTGGACTGTCCAGGTGTTTAGCGTTGAACCATGCCGGCGCCGAAATCGACGGCTTCACTGTTACTGGGGGTGCGGCGGATAAAGGAGCCGGGATCATGTTGGCCGACGACGCTACAGTCCGGAATTGTCTGATCGTCTCCAACAACGCGACTGGCCGCGGCGGCGGCGTATACTGTGACGGATCCGGCGAGATCCTGGACTGTACGATTAAGGATAACACTTCGGGTGCAAACGGAGGCGGTTTCTACCTCAACCGGGGCGGGTCTGTTGACAGGTGCCATATCGTCAGTAACCGGACTCTTTCAGCCGGCGCCGACGGCGGCGGCATGTTCATTTACAGGGGTGGGAGCGCAGCAAACTCTCTTGCATTCGGCAATCTTGCTCAGGATAAGGGTGGAGGCTTCTATTGCGACAGGGGTGGACTCGTAGAGAGTTGTACTGCGGCAGGCAACTCCGCCCAGTACGGCGGGGGAACCAGGTGCTATAGCGGTGGCACCGTAAGGAATACCATTTCATTCTACAATTCTGCGCCTAACGGATCGAACAACTACAGCTCCGCGAGCGCGTCATACTCGTACACCTGTACCGCGCCTGCCATAGCGGGAGAAGGAAATATCACCAACTCGCCGTTGTTTGTCGCGCTTGATGCAGCCGACTTGCGCTTGCAACGTGGTTCACAGTGCATAAATACAGGCATTGACCAGGGATGGATGGAGCTACGGATCTGGTCGGCAACAGGCGCGTTATGGGGCTTGATGTAGATATGGGCGCTTATGAGTACGGAGGCCTGATCTGTACCTTCGACACAGAACCGATCACCTTTGATGCCCCCGGGGAGGTCGTTTTCAACGGTTTCGCAGACGGAACCAACCTGTCGGGCCTCGTTTTTGCCTGAGACTTCGAGAATGATGGCGAGATCGATGCTGTTGGTGGCAGTTTGGACGTTGTTACGAACGTCTACACGGCAACGGGCCTCGTCTCCGTACTCCTCGTTGCCAGCAACAGTGCGGGCGAAATCGCGACGTTCACCGGCCAGGTTGATGTGACCATTGTCTCGGCGCCTCCGTATATGTACGTATCACAATCCGGTTCGCACGCGGAACCCTATGACACGTGGGAAAAGGCTGCAACAAATCTTGCTGCGGCCATTGATATCGCGGATGACGGCATCGCCATATTCGTTACTAACGGTGTCTACGGGCTGACGAGCCAGGTGTTGGTCGATAAAGGTGTGACCATCACCGGGGTGGGTGATCGAGATCGCGTGGTATTTGATGGACTGGACGCCGTGCGCTGTTTCTATGTTACACATGGCGAAGCTGTCTTGAGTGGCTTGACTGTTACGCGGGGCAATGCACCTGGTTCCGGAGCCGCCGGCAGTGGCGGGGGTTTCTACCTGGCCGCGGACGCGCTGGTTGTCGATTGTGTCATAAGCAACAACCACGCTAATTACCGTGGTGGAGGTGTCTTTTGCGATGGCGCGGGACATCTGACGAATTGCGTCATCGTCTCGAACAGTACCGGCAACGATGACGGCGGGGGCGTTCTCCTGAATACCGGGGGACGTCTTTCAGAATGCCTCATCCTGGATAACCAGGCGGCTGACGATGGCGGCGGAGTTCAGTGCGAGTATGGTGGTACCGTGTTGAACTGCAGGATCAACCGCAATCGCGCCAACGACAAGGGAGGCGGTGTGTTCGCACGTCCCGCCTCGATGGTTCAGAACTGCCTGATATCGGACAACGAATCCAGCCAGTGGGGTGGGGGATACGCGTACAGGAGACAGGGGGGCGGCAGCGATGGCATGGTTGTCAACTGCACCATTGTCAGCAACGCTGCGGCGACATCCGGAGGTGGAATCCGCCTGCACGATGGCGGCATAGTCATGAACTACATCGTAGTTAGCAATGCTGCTCCCGTTTCGGAGAACTGGCTTGAGGTAAACGCCGGCATGACCTATTTCAACGTTTGTACCTATCCCAGCCCCGGGGTGTCGGGGATTGTGACGGCGGATCCGCAATTCGTAGATTTTGCAGGCGGGGATTACCGCATTGCGGATACGTCACCGTGCGTTGACACAGGGACCAACGCTGTTGCAGTTCTCGGATACGACTTGAACGGCGTGCCCCGGCCGCTGGACGGGAACAGGAACGGAACCCCTGTTGTCGATATGGGGGCATTCGAATTCACCGGCTCATTATCGGACACTGATGGTGACGGGATGTCGGATCTCTGGGAGACGCAGACAGGTCTGGATCCGACCGACGGTCAGGGCGAACACGGTTCTGATGCCGATCCCGACGGGGATGGTCTGAACAATGGTGGCGAATTCGCGGCGGATACCCATCCTTTTGATCCTGAATCCCTCCTGGAGGTGATCTCTGTAGACGATGTCCCGGGGGGGTGGCAGGTGAGTTGGCGAGGGGGCGTAGACTCATCGCAATTCGTGGAATACGTTCCGGATATCGCAGGTGCAACCGGCGACTGGAACGTCGTCCTGACGAATCTCCCGCCAACGGATACCTCGAACAGTGTGATCGACACCACGACGACGCTGGATCAGGGATTCTACAGAATCCGTGCTGTCAGGTAGATGGTGATGGAACGATGTGCTCCAAGCACTGGAGACTCCGGACGCCCTCTCTAACCTGAATCATTCCTGTAGCTGAATCCGCTTGGCCTCCATAGCCTTCGGCGACGGGGGGTGAGGATTCAGAGCCACGTGGTTGCCGGCTGATGAATCGGTCTGGTTAGTACGTCACTCCGACGCGGTAGAATCTTGTGTCGATCAGCGGCGCTGGCGTGACCAGGATGTTTGTTGGAGGGGTAGCGGGAATGTTTGTCTCTATCCAGACGGGTACGGATGTCACCGAATTCCGTCCGTAGACATGGTACATACGGTTGCTTGCGCTGGGCCACTGCAGGATGGCGTTCGTTCCGTCAGTTCCTATTGAGACGATTTCGAATACTGAGTAGCTGTTGGTCGGATCCGTTCCGGCCACGTATTCCTCCCATGCAAACATGCCGTCCTCATCCTGGTCACTCATGGCCTCCTCATCAAGCGGGGCGTTGGTCAGGTTGTGCCCGGCCAGCCACCATTCAGGGACCCCGTTGGTCACGAGGTCGGCGAGGACGTCGGCGCCGAATGTACTGTTAAGCGTCACGTTGCTCCATGCGAAATTGGTGATAACAATGCCCTGCCCGGGTACGGCGACCGTGACACCGTTGGTTGTGAACGCCTCGACATGATAGTACTGTTCCGCCGTGACGAGGAAATTGGTTGACTGCCCGGAGATGAGGAACACCGTGCCGGGCGGCTGTATCGAGCCGTGTTCCGGTTGTTCAACAGTTATTGTCCGGGTGATGTTGTGGAGGAAAACCGGAACAAGCCGTACGGGCACCTCGGGGTCGTTTGATTGGACGCGAAGTGCCGCGGCAACGGTCTGTGCAGGTGCCACATTCGTGGTGTGTGCGGTAGCGGTGATTTCGGTGTTGTTTGATACCACAACCGTTCCGTTAGTGCTGGAAACCGATAGCCACGCGCCCGTAGCCGCGCCCGATATGTAGATATCATCGATATACCAGCCTTCGCTTGTGACCAGTCCGTCGGAACCAAATCTGAATGCAACCCTCACTATTCGGTAAGCATAAGCCGAGAGGTCAAACTCGACGAGTTGCCATCCGGTTGAACCCGCGAAACAGGGCGTTCCGTTCGCGTAAGGTGATTGCGAATGGCCGTAGATGGTGTAGGGGTATCCGCCTTCCGGTTCAAGTTGAACAAAATCCATTCCATCGTTGGTTGAGATCTCTACGAAACACCCGTCCCATGCCTGTGAGGAGTTCATCGGAGTCTCCGTCTGCAGCCAGTGCATGAACGAAAGGCGCGCTCCCGGGATAATGAGCAACGGTCGCGAGACCAGTGCCGCGTCGGCGAAGTCCGGGTAGCGGCCGGCATCGTCGTCTCCAAAGAACCACGACTGAGTTCCCGAGTATACCCGCGTACCCGAGACGTGCCAGGCATCGTTGTCCCCCGAATGCGTCCAGTCGTTGGTTCCCCCTTCGATATCATCCGCCAAGCCTGCGCCGAACATGTCGAGTGTCCATTCCAGGTCCCTGTGTCCAGCGTTGGATACGGAAAGAGATGTGTTGGTGTGCGACCAGGAAGGCAGGAGAATTGTCCCCAGGTCCGTCGGAGTCAACAGTGCCAGGGGATACTGCACATCGAATGGATAAGGGCCGCTCGATGATACAAGCGAAGCCCCATCTTCGGCGTGGATCTCGTATTCAAAGGAATCCCCCGTCACGCCCGGATACGGTATTGCGCCGGTATATGTCCCCGACGTTTCGTCGAATGACATGTCGGACGACACCCATGCTTCGCCGTTGCGGGATGACTGCACGGAGACCGAAGCAACCATGTGGTTGTCAGTAACCGTCGCAGACACGTTCCAGGGCGCGGGTGTCGTTCTGGTGCCGCTTATCGGACTGTGAGCGATTGCAGGTGGCTCTGGAATGGATGCCGGATCCCGCGGGTTGCTCCCGTCCTCGTACTCATTCATGTTCGTGAACCCGTCATCATCGGAATCCACGTTGTAAAGCACGCTCGTGGAGCCAAAGTAAAGCTGTTCCCACCAGTCAGGGAGTTCGTCACCATCGTCATCGGTACCAGCGTACATATAGAAGGCATCGACGGTCTTGGGACCGTCCATGAAGATTCCTGTTGCCGGATTGGATGCAGCATTCGTGGCATCAGGCAATCGTTGTCCGTCCATGTACCAACCGGTAAAGCGGTATTCTTCGATAAAGAACGGGATCTCCATTGGGGCCTCGATCGTCTGTCCCGTTGTTGCAACGGGCCACCAGTTAGTTGTATCGATAAGAAGCAGCGGCCAGGACGTCTGTACAAGGCTGAAGGTAGGCGTCCATTGCCACGTTATGCTCGAAGCATTTGTGATTAAGAAGGTTACCTCGTTGCTGGTTCCCGAAGGCGGAACGCTTCCCTGTCCCTGCCAGCCCGAATTCTCGTAGCGAAAACCACCGAGAGATTCAGAGTAAAGGTCGGCCGTTACCCGGATGGTATCACCCGACGGGAAAACGGTTGCGCCATAGGGTGGATCGGCCGTAGCTATTTGCATTGGTGACCCGCTGACGGTGAGATTCACGGGTGTCGAGATAAGGAAAGAATGTGTGGCCGACGGGGCAGCATCCGGGTCGGTTGAGGTCAGGCCGTTTGTCGCGGACGCCATGATGTAGTATTGCACCACCGTGCCAATGGGGTGGGGTGGGATCTGGCCCGAGTACACATCTCCAGCACTGTGGCTGAGCTGGTTTGACGAGAAGACGTTCTCCACGAGGGATGTTTTCCACAGCACCCAGAGTTGATTCGTCGCCAACGCTGTTTCGCATGTGATCGTGGCTTCGAGACTGATGGGGCCCATGTAGTTGGTAGAGCCACCCAGCGGCGTGTGCACGATTTCCGGAGGCGCACCTGCACCCGATACGTGGAGCGAGTAAGCCTGGCTTGGCGTCACAAGGTCTCCCTTGAACTGGATCGTCGCCCTGTATAACCCGGGAGCTCCCGGCGTTGCGATGTCCACCTGTTCAATGTTGTCAACAGTGTTGTCGCCAGACGTGGCATCGGCCAGTGGATTAGTAACGCTGAGAACATAGGGCATGTTGGTGTTTCCCAGCGGATCGATAACTCGAAGGTCCAGATCATGAACAAGTACCGGAGATCTGTCGTCGAGTTCGCCTCTCGCGGATCCGGGGTAATCTGTCCAGGCTAACGTCACGCGGATTGGGGACGAGTTATTCCATAGGAACGTGTGTTCGCGATACGGGGTGCCGCCGGTTACTGTTGATTCAATGATACGATTGACGTTCGTTCGTGAATGATGGGCAGTTATGTGTTCCGCTGCCGCTTCCGTGTTCATCAATCCCCAGCCATAACTGTAGTCGGGGCCAGGTCTGCCAATGTCATCGGCCGTGTGAATAATAAGACTCTTGAGAGTGCTGGCCAGCATGTAAGAGTTGGTGAAGAGATCTCCGTACAGCTGCGTCAGGAGTATGGCGGAACCTGCGGCATTCGGAGTTGCCATGCTTGTGCCGCTTAGCGAGCGATAGTCAGAATCGTTTCCCGAGTCTGTTGAATACAGGTTGTATCCGTTCGCCACTATATCGGGTTTGACTCGTCCGTCATCAGCAGGCCCCCAACCGCTGAAAGCGGTCATAGTCGCCTTGGATACGTCCCTCTCGCCCGAAGTTACGCCATCATTCACAGCGCCGACAGTCATTATGTTCTTGGCATTGCCGATCGGCAGTATCGTATCGAAGCCCCCGCTGTCCCAGCCGTCTTTCGGCGGGTCATTCGTGGGGTCATAGGTCTTGCTGACCCACTGCCCGTTGTCGTAGTACTCGAAGGAAGCACCAGCGCCGGGCGCATTGTCATTTCTGTCGTTGCCGGCTGCCTTGAACGGTAAGTAATACGGTGCATTGTAGCAGACTGAGTCCCATGTCGCCGCGTAGACATCGTACATTCCGAAGCCATCGGCTTCCCAGGGAGTGTTCCAGGAACCGAACCATTGAGGGCCTGACTCCCATCCGGTCTGCAAACCGTAGGAGTGATTAGAAATCTGTATGACTCCGGTTTCCTCCGGTGAACTCCTTGCCGCATCTGTCATCTCGGCAACGTCATTGTTCCACTCGTAGGAAGCCAGCGACACTGCCGGCGCCATTCCCTTCGCGTTTGCCACTACGCCGGATGCAGCTATCGTACCTGCCACGTGTGTCGAATGATAATGAATGCTGGCGCTTTCCGCCGCTGTTACCCTGCCTCCGAACTCGTCATGCGTGGTGCGCGCGAGTCCCCCGTCCCATACGCCGGCAAGAATTCCCTGGCCGTCCAGGTAATAAGGGGCGTCGTCCCGGACCTTGTCAGCAGCCGTACTGATTGCAGCGTTGTTGTTGCAGGTAATATAACTGTAGACACGGTTGCCGTGGATAGCGATCAGTTCGAATGTACGACCTTCAGTGGTTCCCCGCCGCGGCTTGTCGCTCTTGTTCGATAGCAACTTGGCCCGCTCGAGGGACTCCTGAGACCAGTTGCGGAGTTCGCGTGTACGGGATGCCCTGTCAACATGCGGGGTTGATTCTCCGCCGATGAGCGGAACGGCTGCAGGCTGTTGCTTCTGTTCTTTCGCGATGTTGCGGGCAGATTCAGAATCAACGGCCGTATGGCCGGCCGGGACCGCAGCATTGCCAATGTCAGTCAGAGCTGTTTCCTTGCCAAGCTCTGAGCGGGTTTCTACGAATTCCAGCAGTCCGGTCTGCCTGAGACAGAAGCTCAGGAGGCAAGCAATTGCCAGGATCGCGAATATCACTATTTGCGGTTTCTTCATAAATCATGCGCGGCATTTCACAGGTTGAAAAGTCCGGGACCTGCGAAGTAGAAATGCCATTTCACAAGAATTATACCCCGTAATGGGGTCCTACAGAAAGGCGAAAGATGGAGGGAGCGGTGGGAGCGGCGTGGCCCCACGGGTGCGCGTTTTTCACAAGACGTTGCGGCATAGGGATCAGCCACATCTCAAAGACACGACAGTCGCATCGGTGAACGATTACGGGCGACGATTACGGTGGACGACCTGCCCGCAGGCGCTACGCTTCAGCGTTGCGGGCGGGTTGGGGGATTCACCCTCGTCGCCGTTCTCGTCGACCGATTCCCTCTGGCGGCGATTCAAAAGAATCAGTCCTGGCCGTGGCCGGACACGGCAATCTAAGTACGTGGGAGATTCTCAGAACGAGTGAGAATAGAGAATCAGTAAATGGCTGATATTAAGTGTTGCAAGATAGGGGAATCCCCTATAAAGTATCTTTTGCGTGGGACTTAGATCTTCGAGAGTTTGATTAACTGGAAGATTAAGAAGAGGAGTAGGGCAATGGCAAACGTTGCAAAAGTTCTCCAGGATGAGATGAGACGCATGGCCCGGAAAGAGATCCGGATCGAGATGAAACGCGTACATGCGGAAAACGTCTCGATGAGAAAAGCGATTCGCGGTCTGAAAGCCCAGCTTACAGAGCTGGAACAGGGGATGAAAGTCTCCGGATCGCCGGTCATTCGGGGGTTGTCGGAAATTCGCAGCCTGGGTTCCGGTCCGGTCAGTGGTAGGTTTTCGTCTGAATCCATTCGCCGGCTGCGCAAACGCCTGGCCATCTCGCAAAGGGAGCTGGCCCTCCTGGTAGGCGTTTCCTCACAGGCGGTGTATCTCTGGGAATGCAAGGGCGGTAAACTCAGGTTGCGCAATGATACACGGCGTGCTCTTGCGAAAATAAAGGAGATGGGAAAGCGGGAGATCCGAAAGGAACTCGACGCACGGGGTTGCTGATAGCCCCTAATCCCGGCGGGGCTTAAGCAGTTGCTCCTTCAGTTCCCTGTATCTTCTTGTGTACCTGGCGCCCATCTGTGATTCGCGGTGGTCGAATCCGAAGGCTCTCCTCTTTACGGCCAGAACTGGCGGAACCTGTATTCGTTTGGCAACTCCCATACCCTTGTAAAGCGACCACCATCGCTCAAGATCGGCGATAAATTCCTCGGCTCCCTTAAAGGTCTCGTTGATATCCCCGGGGTAGTCCAGGTGTTCTGAAAGCGTATTGGCGGCGTACCATTCAAGGATGTCTTCGGGCGTCGTACGGTTCCATGACTCGACCCAACTTCTGAAGAGAGAGTCATGATACTTATAGACGAGAGGATCGCCTTTGCCTTCATCTACATTCTGATCAGGGCTTAACTCAGCCGAAGGTGGCAGATCGAGAATGGCGGGAGGTATCGTTTCTTTTCCGAAGACGTCACTGTTCAAGTAGCGTGCCAGTTCATAGACCTCGGTCTTCCAGAGATCGGCTATGTTTGCCAGGTAGCCGGCAAGATCACCGTAGAGCGTTCCATATCCGACCGTGGCTTCAGATTTGTTCGCGTTGCAGGTAAAGACACCTCCGAAGGATGCCGAGACCGCGGAGAGGATGCGGGAAGACCGGTCGCGGGCCTGGACGTTCTCCATCATGAATGCACTCAAGACGAGTCTCTCCCTGTGTGACCCGTCGGCAGTTGCTATGTCCAGTCCGTCAACCTGTTGGCGTGTGAGGTCGACGCTTTGATCTATTGGAATATCGACGTAACAGCAACCGAGGTTGCGGGCGAGTGTCTGCGCAAGATCGATTGTTGTCTGCGAGTTATATCGGCTTGGCATGTTAACGAGGAGGAGATCTTTTGGGTCGAGGATCTTGCTGTATATGGCAGCTACAACTGCAGAGTCTATTCCTCCGGACAGTCCCACGGCAATCCTGTTTACGCCGCATAGTGCGGCGAACCTGCTGGTGCCGTGATGGATTGCCCTGTAGATTTCGGGTATCCCATCGTGCTTGAGCTCTACGGGTCTGCCGAAGACCGGAGCGTCTCCCAGCGGAATGTCAACGGTAAGGGCGGACTCTTCAAAGTGGTCGGGGCATTCCACGGCGTTGCCGTGGGCATCGTAAACGCAAGACGCGCCATCAAAGCAGAAAACGGTCTTTCCGTTGTTCTGGATGCCAACGTTATTGACATAGGCGAGCGCTTTTCCATGTTTTGCTGCCTGCTGGGAAAAGACCCTGTTTCTTTTGTGATTCTTGCTGGCTGTGTACGGTGAGGAACTTATGTTTATCAGGATGTCGGGGTTGTGGCGGGCCAGCAGGTCCAGTGGTGATACGTTGTAGTCCATGTCCCATCCGTCTTCGCACAAAACGCAGCCAAGGGACAGGCGGCCAACTTTTACCGGAGTTACGAGATCTTCCAGGGAAGCGCCTCTCTCGATGGCAAGCTTGCGCATGTCAAAGAAATGACGGCTGTCGTCAAACTCCCGGTAGTTAGGCAGCAACGTCTTGATGACGAACTCGTAAGGGCCGCCCGAAGGGGGTGCAAACTCCCCGTTGCAGGCGACGAAAAGGGCATTGTACTTGCGAACCCTTCCGTCCTCGTTCTTACGCGACCTGTCGACGCCGACAGAGCCGAAGACAACAATCATGTCCGCGGACGCTGCACGAATCTCCCGGTTGCACCGCTCGCACTCGCGAAGAAACGCATCGTGTTCCCACTCATCTGCGATCAGGTAACCTGGTACACACATTTCGGGAAAAGCAATAAGGTCTATGCGGTCCGCGCGGGCTTCCGCCAACTGTATGAGAATGCTGTCGGTGTTCTCTACAGGTCTTCCTGGCAGGACATCCATCTGTACCAGTCGCGTACGCAGAAAAGGTGAAGAAGTCATTCCATCCCGATGGAGCACTTGAGACGCTCAACGGCGCTACTTCTTGTCGCCCCACCTCTCCTTTTCTATCGTGTTGAGCCGGCGGAAGAACCAGAAGAGTACACCCACCATGCACGCGGCCACGACGATTGCGGCTATCAACATTGCAATATAGACGCCCATAATGATGGTACTATACCGCGGTGGGCCGTTTGCCACAAGCTGTTATAGAAGAGAAATCACAAAGAAAGGATGTTGATCATTTCAATCACAACCTGTCCGACTGCCTCAAGGCTCCGGGCATCGAGTTTGTCGATGCTGTCTTCCATCGTGTGCCAGTAGTCGTTCATTCGCGGCCTGGACCCGTACTGGAAATCTATGAGGTCAATTGCCGGAAACTGCTTTTGAAGAAATGGAACGTGATCGTCCAGAATGGCCGATCGTGCCAGAGAGAAGCTTTTCCTGTGCCCCGTGTTCTCTCCCGCCTGGAAGGCAACGGATATCAGGTTCCGGGTGGAGTTTCGCGGAATCGTTATGCTGAGGTCTGCGTCACCGATCATGTCGACGACAATTACCGCCTTCACATCTGCCGCCCTTGAGCTCGAACGCAACCGGGCCGCCAGCCTTTGACTGCCATGGAGCCCGTCGCGGGGGCTGTACCGTTCCATGCATTCCTCGCCATCCACGAAGGCAAACTGGATGTCACTCATCGCCCCCCCGTATCGCTTCAAAGCCTTGGCAAGGGCCAGCAGCAGCCCGGTGCTGGATCCCGAGTCGTTGGCCCCGGTGAACCCGTCTCCGATCCCTGACTTGGTGTCGTAGTGCGAAACAAGGACAATGATTGGGCAGTTGTCATCGCCTTTCTTCTTTGCCGGCAATGTCGCCACGACATTCCGGAACACGGTTTTCCCTCCTGGCGTCGAGTTGGTGAACGTGTCAGTCTCAACCTGGATATTCGCGGACCTCAGTTCTTTTGCCAGGTAGGCCGCCGCAGCTTCTGCGCCGGCTGTTCCAGCGTCGCGAGGCGAGATAGTGATAAACCTTTCGACTTCGGCCAGCGCTTCGCGTCCGTCAACCAGGGAATGCGGGAGCGGTTGCGGTGCGGGGGGAGGGGAGACCTCTAGACAGGATACCGCCAACAGCGACAGACCCGCCGGCAAGCAGAGGGCCATGGCCATGCAGAAGATGTTGGAAACAGACGGGTTGTGATTGCCTGGTATTTGCAATGACAATCCTCTACTCGGCAGAGATGCCAAGGATTTGCAGAATCCGATCAAGTTCGTCGTTTGAGTAGAAATCGATCTCAATGCATCCCTTGCCTTTCTTCCCGTTCGCATACGTTCTCGAAGGCGCAACCCTGATGCTTGTTCCAAAATGTGCGTGGAGCTTGTCCGTGAGATACGTGAGATGGTCACCCGGCAGATCGCTCCGCGAGGCGCGGGGCTTGCGCGCCACCCTGCGCGATTTTTCGATTCGTTTTTCCAGGTTGCGTACGGATAGATTCTCGTCGACCGTCATCTGTGCAAAGAATCTTTGTTCCTGTTCGATGTCCAGTCCCGATAGTACCTTGGCATGTCCGGCGCTGAGTTTTCCGCCGGAAACAAGTTGCTTCAACTCCTCGGGCAATCCAAGCAGCCGGAGTGCGTTTGTTACGGTGACACGCGCTTTGCCGACCCTTGTTGCGATCTGTTCCTGGGTAAGGCCGAACCTGTCCGCGAGAGAGCGATAGCCTTCCGCTTCCTCGATGATGTTCAAGTCTTCCCGCTGCAGATTCTCGATAAGAGCTATTTCCAGGGCGTTGACGTCATCTGCTTCCGAGATGATGACCGGCATCTCATTGAGCCCGGCCAGTTTTCCCGCTCTAAGGCGACGCTCGCCGGCTATGAGTTCGTAATCGTCTCCCTTCGGGCGCACCAGCAGGGGCTGCAGAACGCCGCGTTCTTTCATGGAATCGGCAAGTTCCGAGAGCGACAACTCGTCGAAGACTTTGCGGGGTTGCAGGTCTCCAATCTTGATTCTGTCTACAGGCACAGTAGCGATACCCGCAGACTGTTTCTCGTCGGGGACGGGTTCGGAGTCTCGAATAAGGGCTCCAAGTCCCCGTCCAAGTCCTGTTCGCTTTGCCATGGTCTACCTCCTGGATGTTCCGGCACCAAGTACCAGCTTCGCACTCAAGGCGCCGCCGTCTTCAATTGTGAGCTTTTCTCCGCGGAACTCGCCACGAAGAATGCCGCCCGGTCTTATCGTTGCCTCTCCATTGACATCTATCTTTGCCTTGAGATTGCCCTCGATATCAAGGTTTTTGCAAGTTATTCGCTTTGTAAAGGTGAACTTACCGTTCTTTCCCACGCTGAGGTTCTTCGTTGTCACCTTGGCGATGTTGCACTTTGCCCCCTCAAGCAGCGTCAGGTTTTCGCAGGTAATTGCGGTTACATCCTTGATGTTCCCGGCCACCTTGACTGCGCCGGCTATCAGGCGACAGTCGCTGACTACTGCCTTGGGCCCGACTTCTATCGCCCCGATGGTAGTAATGTCGTAAGTGCACCGATCCTCAATGCAGTGGTCATCAACAATGAGCGCCTCGTGGCACTTCGGACATATCACTTTGTGCAGTCTGCCGTGGATAGGAAATCCGTAGCCACACTCATAGCAAGTAATGTCATGCCTGACCGGTACGGCTGTCTTTCCAATCCTCTTTGCCGGTTTGACCGGCGAGTCTCCGGCACCGGCCTTCTTCTTGCCTGCGCCTGGAAGCTTGTTTGCTGAGGACCTTGTCCGTGGCTCCGCAATGTTCTTGCCGGTCCGGCGGACGGCCCTGACGGACGTCAGCCCGTCAATCATAGGGGGCTTGTCTGATCGCGGCACGTTAGTATCCCGTTGCTCCTTCCCCTATTTCTTGTCGAGAGAGCCTGCGTCCTGCTTGCCCTTGGCTTCTGCAGTTTCCTGTCCGCCTGCATCGCGAGGTTGGGAATCAGGCGGCTTGCCGTCTCCGGCGGGGCGCTGTGCTGCAACACCTGAAGGATTGACCTCGGACTTTCCTACAAACGTGACTCCATCCTGAACCGTCAGGCGTTTTGAACGTATGTCACCATTGACGTGGGCCGTCGACTTCATCTCTATCCGGTCTTTGGCCGTGATGTTGCCGCTTACCTGGCCTTCAATGGCTACGGAATCGACAGAGAGGTTGCCTTTAACTTTTGCCGACGCGCCTATTACCGCGTTACCCTGGCATCCTAGGTCTCCGTTGAGTTTGCCGTCGAGTCGGATATTGCCGGTGCACTTCAAAGTGCCGACGATTTCGACATCTTCAGCGATCACTGTCTTGGTCGTTTCTTCTGCCATTACAGCCTCCTGTTTGTTTGTAACTGCTTCATCAGATGTTTTCTTGTTTCCAAACACTTTGCGACACTCTCCGTAGAATAATGCCGTCGTTGCCCCGTCCCGACAGTACTGCTGGCCTCAATGTTCCCGATGCAACTGCTTTTTACGGGTATGCACCCGGAATGCTCAGGCCCGACGTTTCGGGCAGGCCGAAAAGCAGGTTCATGTTCTGGAGCGCGGATCCGGCCTGGCCCTTTACGAGGTTATCGATGTAGGAGATCACCCGAAGTCGACCGGTTCTTTCGTCGACGCTGACAACAAGATTGCAGTAGTTCGTGCCGCGAACGTGACATGTTCCGACCGGGGCAAGGCTGTCGTAAACCCGGACGAACGTATCGTCCGCGTAGAAAGACCTGTATGCCTCTAGCACCTTTGCCTCCGTGGCGGGTTCTGCCAGGTCGCCATAGAGCGTGGACATGATGCCGCGGCAGAGCGGAACCACCTGTGAAGTGAAAGTGACGCGGACGGTTTCATCAGCCTGGAGGCTGAGCTCCCTTTCGATTTCACACACGTGTTGGTGACCTGCCAGCTTATAGGCGTTCATCTGTTCATACCGTGCGGGGTAGTGAAACACCGGGTGGGCCTTCTTTCCAGCGCCGGAAACGCCTGTCTTGCAGTCGCAAATCAGGCTGCTCGTGCTGACAAGACCGTTTGCAACGGCCGGTGCGAGCCCCAGTATGCAGCTTACTGCAAAACATCCCGGGTTCCCGATCACGCTGGTCTCCTTGGTGATTTCCTTCCGATGAAGCTCTGGAAGCCCATACACGCTTCCTGCCAGCAAGTCCGGCGAAAGATGCTCTGGATCGAGGCCGATGCGTTGTGCGTAGTCGGCATAGCTTTCCTTGTCGTTGAACCGGAAATCTCCGCTGTAATCGATCACCTTGGTACCGCGCGCAAGCTCGGCCTCGGAGAGTCTCATTCCTACGCCATCGGGTGTTGCCATGAATGCGACATCCGCGGCCTCCGAGGCATCCGGGGAGTCGGGTGCCACCACCGGCATGTCAACAAAGCCGGCCAGGTGGGGGTAAAGCCCGCTAAGGGGTTTACCCACGTTCTCAATATCTATCAGTGCAACGGCTTCAGCCTCCGGGTGCCTGAACAGGAGTTCCGAAATCCCCACGCCGCCGTAACCACACGCACCGATAACTTTGGCCCGTATCATGATTGTCTATCTCCTTCGTATCGTGCCTGATGAGCGCTTCAGCGCGTGGCCGTCAGGATACCCCGCTGCGACCACCATCAGGGCTTCAGACTATGGCGCGCGTAGATGCGCGTGTCAAGAATTGAGCATTTTCGAGCTTTTACCGCAGTGGGGAATTTTGACCGCGGATGAGCGCGTCCCGCAGTGGCGGGATGCAAGCAGATGGTCGCGGATATGGGGAGTGTTTTGACAGGATCAACAGGATTTACAGGATGAGGATGTGGGAGTTGCATGAATCTGGTGGAATGCCCCCTTTCCCTGCATTCCGCCAGATTCCTGCAACGTTGTCCACGTGATTGGGAACGCAGAGCCCATCTCTTTTCTCTATCCAAAGCAAACCGTGGCAGGAACTTGATGCTGGTTTCGCATAGGAATATGCGCAAGAAGCGTGAAGTAAGAGTATCCAAGGAACCAGCGTCAAGTTCATGTCACCTCCCATCCCGTAGATTCTGTAAATCCTGTCAAAAACACTCTCTGGCTGAATAATGCTCCGTGTGTTGCATCCCGCCATTGACATTCTTCCTGGGGTCAGTATCCCAAAAAGGCAGCCTGAATGGTAGTTTTAGACATTGAAGACACCGTGCCACTTGGTCTACGGTCTCGGCTCGGTCCGGTGGTTCTTGGGAACTGTTCCGGGGCCGATAAAAGGCGCAGCAGGAAGGAATAGTCGATATCCTATGGTGATGTGCTCATATTACGTTGCGGTTTTCCTCAGCGCGTTTCTTCTTTTTCAGGTGCAGCCAATGTTGTCGAAGGCCTTGCTCCCCGGTTTTGGCGGCAGCTACCTTGTTTGGGGTGGATGCATGGTGTTCTTCCAGGGCATGCTCCTGGTGGGGTACATTCTTGCGCATGTGGCCCAGCGCAGGCTAGGCGTCAGGCGATACTCGCGCATCCATGGACTCATGCTCCTTGCACCTCTTCTTTTCTTCCCCTTCGATTTCGAGGGTCTCGGCCCTGTTGCCGGGAACATGCCGATGGCCCTGGAGGTCTTCAGGATTCTCTTCGGTTGTATCAGTTTGCCTTTTCTAGCATTATCCATGACTAGCCTCGTTCTCCAGCGCTGGTTGTCGATTTCGGCTCTTTCGCAGAGGAAGAATCCATATGTCCTGTATGCGGCATCCAACCTTGGCTCAATGTTGGCCCTTCTTTCCTATCCCACTCTCGTCGAGCCCTTCCTGTCGCTGAAGATGCAGGGCTATGTCTGGTGGGGCGGGTATCTCGTTGCGGTCCTCCTGCATATTCCCTGTTTACCGAAAAGCAGGACCGATGAAGGAACGGACGTTTGCGAAGAGGGATTGGGGCATCCTCCCGCTTCTGATTGCGTTGTATGGTTCCTGTTGAGTGCGTCGGCCTGCGCCTCGCTACTGGCTGTTACCAATGTCATAACCTTCGATATTGCATCCGTTCCTTTCCTATGGGTGTTGCCGCTGGCTGTCTACCTGACGGCTTTTGTTCTGACGTTCAAAGAGAAGGCGTGGTATCCGGTGTGGATGCGCCAGTTGCTGTCGTGGTCGGTGTTGACGGGTGTCCTGCTTCACTTGATGACGGACCTGCGCCTGGGGGTTCCCGCGCCTGTTGCCATGTTTCTTTACCTGGGTATACTTTTCGTAATATGTGTGAATTGCACGGGGAAACTGGTTGAGAGGCGTCCATCGGCACACGGTCATCTCACCGCTTTTTATCTCGTTCTGGCCGCGGGGGGGCTTTTCGGGAGCCTGATCATCAGCTGGGTGATCCCGCTTATCAGCAGTTCTCTTGTTGAGTATCCGCTATCTTTCTTCTTTGTGTTGCTGGCGATGGCGGCATGCGGTGAACGGGTGTCACGAAAGAACATAACCCCCGCGGGGATTGGCCGCGTTCTTTCTTGTGCTGCGGTGGTGGCACTTTCCCTTGTCGCGGTGCCGTGGATGGTGGCGCGGGTTGTCGGAACCGATAGTAATGCCAGCCTGGTGCTCATTCTCATTGCCCTGCCGCTGGCCCTGTCTTTCCGGTGCGTGTCATCCAGACCCTGGGAAAGTGTGGGACTCCTGGGTATTGCGCTGGTGTGCATGTCCTGGACCGGAGATCTTGCAGTGGGCGCGCATCGAACAATACGGATCAGAAACTACTACGGGGTGTACAGGATCTATGATCGCGGACCATTGAAATACCTGCAGCATGGTACAACGCAGCATGGACGCCAGTACATCGAAGGGCATAGGGAAGCTCTTCCTTTATCCTACTACCATCCAAGTACGCCGGTTGCATCTGTGCTGACCTGCGAAGTTATTCCGCGTACCCGGGTAGCAATGGTAGGGCTGGGTACCGGGGCGGTTGCCTCCTACATCAGAGAAGGCCAGGGGCTGGTGGTGTATGAATTGGACCCGGACAATCTGCCCGTTGCGAAGAACTACTTCTCTTACCTGGATATTGCAGAAGCACAGGGAGCACAACTGGAATTTGTTTTCGGCGACGGGCGGGTGTCGCTGAGAGATCGGAAGAACTCCGACTTGGACATCCTCATTATTGATGCTTTCAACAGCGGATCCATACCGGTTCATCTTCTCACTGTCGAAGCTTTCGAGGAGTACTTTGATAAACTGCAGCCGCACGGCGTCCTGCTCATGCACGTTTCGAACAAGATCCTGGACCTGGTGCCGGTGGTCTACAGCAATGCCGGCCGGCTGGGTCTGTTGGCCTGCGAGAAGGCACTACGGGTAGATGTGAGCGAAGATGCGGACGTGACCCTCTGGATGGCCCTGACAAAGGACAGCAGGGCGTACAAGGTGCTAAACGGCCCACTTGGCTGGCGTGATCTGCATGCCGAAGAAGGGCGCGAACTACCCAAGCCCTGGACCGATCAGTACTGTAATATTATCGGCGCCATGTTCTGACCGACACTCTCCGTAAAGCAGGCCAAAATACCCAGGGTCATTCAGTCCATGGGTGTATTGCCTTGGACCACAAGTTCTTATGGAGAAAATCAAAACCCTGCAACCGCCAATGAACGGTTTCATCGCAAGATCTCCCGATTGGAATCGGGAGCTACGGGGGATCTCGCGTAGCGCCCGACTCCGATCGGGCGACCTTTTCGTTGGGTAATGAACCCGCTGCATATGACATTGCAGAACGGAACACACTGGTGCCAAACGAGTTGTAGAGGACTGAATGCCCTGGCAAGATGCGCAGAAGATACTCCAGAAACGCGTTTCGTATTCTTCAGGTTTATTGTATAATATCCAAGGTAAATGCAGATATGCTAAATGGGCTTGGTTAGAAAGCCGCATGTTCTCAGGCTTATTGACCACAGACACCAACCGGTGGGTGAAATGATGGGCTGTGAGCATGATACAATCCGGGTACACAGGCTGATGATGCCCCTCCTACGCACGGCAACGGCTGAGTGGCATACTTCCAGCTCTCTCTCGACTGCGTCCAGTTGACACAACGGGACGTACTAGTAGGGCCAGTTGTGCCAACTGGCCCCCTCGGCGGAGCGGGGCGGTGATCTCCTCTCCCCCTCGTCTTTGCCCTGATCTTTACCGTTATCTTCACTGGGGCAAGACAACGGTAAAGATTAAGGCAAAGATTAGGGTGCCCCGCACCTCGACGAAGTTCCCTCCTTCGCGCTGTTCGCTATGGCGGGCAGGCGCGACAAAGTTTGTTTCACCTCAACCCCGAAAGGAGGGACCTGCCTATGAATGCATGAAGATGGACTAATCTGTTTGTTCCGGTGAACAAACCGGAGTTGTGTTGTTTTGATGTGATACGGAAATGATGATGGAGAATGGAGACGAGAAAATGAAAAAATCAGTGATTATGTTGAGTGTAGCGGCGTTGGGGCTGGGGCTTCTGGCGGGAGTGGCCGAGGGCGGGACGGTCAGCGACGATTTCAGCGTTGCCCATGACTACTCCGGCGGCAATCCGTCCGGGCTGGACATGCAGTACGCCCACAAGATCTCGCTTGTCTGGAACCCGGCCAACGAAACCTACTACATGTTCTACAACGCCGTCGGTAACAAAGGCCGAGGCATTGGCCTGATTACAAGCAAACCGTTGCCGAACCGCTGACACCGTTCTCGTCTGGCGTCAGGATCGCTGAATGTAGGGGGAGAAGGTTGTTGACATTGATCCGTTAAGGCGCGATTATAGGTCCTAAACAAGGTGCATAAAGAGGTGCGAAAATGAGTCTTATATCTGTGCAGGATGTCAAGCGGCGCGGGATGTCGGTTGTTGACACGGCGCTCAAAGAGGGGCCGGTACACCTGGTGAAGAGCAATCGGGCCGAGTATGTCGTTATGTCGGAGCAGGACTACCAGGAGCTGATGAGCGATTTAGCCGACGCCAGGCTTGCAGCATCAGAGAAGGATCTGGCGGCCGGTCGCGTGCGGCGCGGCGATGCGTCCAAGCTTATGACCGAATTGCTCGACGAGAGCTGATCCGGGGAAGTATGTCCGTGGCAAAATACACGCTGGTCTGGACCGAGACATTCGCTCGAACGGCGCGAAAATTCCTTCGCCGGCATTGTGGTCTGGCCGGACTCTTCGAGGATGTTCTTAAACAGCTGGAGGATGACCCGCATCTGCCTCGGCTGCGTCTGCATCGCCTCAAGGGGAAGCATCGTGACAAGCATGCCGTAAGCCTCACGTATTCTTATCGCATCGTTCTGATTCTTCGTATTGAGAAAGGTGAGATTATCCTGCTTGACGTTGGCTCGCACGACGACGTGTATCGTGGGTAGTCATCACAGAGTTCCTGCCCAAAGTTGGCTGGTCGGGAAAGCACAACACGATTAGTTGCCCGGCGGCCCGACGGGCCTGTCGTACGAAGCCTTGGCGAAGTTGGGACCAAGTGACATGATCGTGCATTGCACGTGCACAGCAGGCGAAAACTCTCGTAAGTGCACTGCTTCATGCACGTGAAACCCACTTGGCGCCGTCGCGCCGCCGGCTCCTACTTTTTCTGACAACGAGCTAACCAGCAACCTTGGAGTTTCAGTCGGGAATTCCTCCGTGCTGCATCGGGCTTGATATGGGCATGGGGGTTCGCTATGTTAATTGCCTTTTGGGGAGAGAACCATGAGATTGCTTTCAGGAATACAGCCTTCGGGCAAGCTTCATCTCGGTAATTACTTTGGGATGATGAAGCCTGCTATCGAGCTGCAGGATAAGGGCGATGCCTTTCTGTTTATCGCGAACTACCACGCGCTTACATCCGTAACGGATCCGGATCAGTTGCGTCAGGACACCCTGGACGTGGCCCTGGATTTCCTGGCCTGCGGTTTGGATCCTGAACGCTCGGTGCTCTATCGCCAGAGTGATGTTCCACAGGTGGTAGAACTCTCATGGCTGCTTTCGACTGTTACTCCCATGGGCCTCCTGGAGCGCTGCCATTCCTACAAGGACAAGATCGCCAAGGGAATTGCCGCGAGCCACGCGTTGTTTGCTTACCCGGTTCTGATGGCGGCGGATATCCTGTTCTGCCACTCCACGCATGTTCCCGTCGGCAGGGATCAGAAACAACACGTGGAGGTCACCAGGGATATAGCAATCAAATTCAACAACCAGTATGGCGAGGTGTTCACTATACCCGAACCGGTAATCAGGGATGATGTGGCTGTTGTTCCGGGAATCGACGGACAGAAGATGTCCAAGTCCTATAACAATCATCTTGAGATGTTTGGTGACGAGAAAGAGCTGCGAGCTCGCGTAATGCGCATTGTGACAGACAGTAAGGCTCTGGAAGATCCCAAGGAGCCGGAATCCTGCAATGTGCTCGCGCTGTATTCTCTTTTTGCAACTGATGAGCAGAAAGAGGAAATGGCCGCTAATTATCGCAATGGCGGATATGGGTATGGGACTGCCAAAAAGGCCCTTTTCGAGCTGGTTCAGGATTTCTTCGCTCCTTTCAGAAAGAAGCGTGAAGAACTGGCCGACGATCTTTCCTATGTTGAATCGGTTCTCAGGGCGGGTGCCGACAAGGCTGGGGCCGAAGCTGATAAAACATTGCGTATTGCCAGGAAAGCTGTTGGGATCGATTGATCCAGGGCAACTTCTGATAACGAACACTGAACTCTCTTTCGGAATCTTCATATGAGCTCACAGGCTGAATACAAAGTAGACCTAGAGGTCTTTGAAGGTCCATTGGATCTCCTTCTTTACCTGATAAAGAAGAATGAGATTGATATCCACAACATCCCGATCGAATCGATCACCAGCCAGTACATGGAATACCTCAACCTGATGCGAATGCTTGATCTCAACATCGCGGGCGAGTTCATTGTAATGGCTGCAACACTCATGTTGATTAAGAGTCGCATGCTGCTTCCCGTCGAGGAACGCGAGGATCTGGAAGAGGAAGAGGACGATCCGAGATGGGACCTGGTTCGCCAGCTGGTCGAGTACAAGAAGTTCAAGGATGCCGCTATAAAACTTCAGTACATGGAAATGGAGCAGGAGAGCATCTTTGGCCTGGGAACCAAGGGTCTCGAAGTCGAGAGTGATGCCCCAGGGGTCGTTATCGAGGATGTCAGCCTGTTTGACCTGATCACGGCATTCAACGATGTTCTGAAGCGCACGGCAGAGGAGCAGATTGGCGAGTTATTCTCCGATCGCTTCACGGTGGCCGACAAAATCGACACGATTCTGAATGTGCTTACCAGGAAGAGGGAAATGCCTTTCTCTGAACTCTTTCAGGCCGACGTCTCGCGTCACGAAGTTATATGCACTTTTCTTGCGCTGTTGGAGCTGATCCGTCTGCGACAGGTTTCCGCAGTTCAGACTGACACGTTTGGTGAAATAAAGATTGCTGCCGGAGAGGAAGCAGTGGAGGTTGAGAATGTCGAATAGTGACGTACTGCCCGAGCTCAAGCAGATACTTGGTGCAATGATTTTTGGGGCCGACCGCCCGATTGGTATCCCGGAGATGTTGCGCTGCCTTAAGGATGTCGCCGAGAATAAGGGCGGCGAGATGAAGGTATTCGCGGAGGTCAACAAAAAGGATGTTCAGGCGGCCGTAGACTCTTTCGCCGCCGACGTGGAGAACGCCAGGGTTGGCTTCTCGCTTGGCCAGGTTGCGGGAGGCTATCGCCTTCAGAGCGACTCCTCCTGCGGCGTGTGGCTCAGGCACTTGCTGAGGATGGAGAAGCCCCAGAGGCTATCCAGGCCTGCATTGGAGACCTTGTCGATTATTGCCTACCGCCAGCCAGCCACGAAGGCCCAGATCGAAGCTATCCGCGGCGTGAGTGTCGATCATATGATCAAGTCGTTGATGGAACTTCAGCTCGTCCGAATAGTTGGCCGCAGTGATCTTCCCGGTCGTCCATTCCTGTATGGTACAACCCACGTCTTCCTGGAGCACTTCGGGCTGAACAGCCTCAAGGATCTCAACCAGGTAGAGCCCATGCTCAGTATTCGCCGTGAGCTTAGCAAACCAAAGAAGGAATCGGCGCAGATGGAGTTGCCGGAGCAAACGGGAGCGGTAGAGTCGCCCCCGGAAGCTGTCCTCGAAGAAGAACCGGAAGTGGCCGAAACAGATCAGTAAGCAGGAGTATTCCATGGCTTCATTTGATGAGTTGGCCAAAGATTGGATTGGTGGTCTGTCTACGTATGAGCCTGGACGGCCCATAGAGGAAGTTGCGCGTGAACTGGGTTTTGACAGTGCCGCCGACATCATCAAACTCGCTTCCAACGAGAACTCGCTAGGGCCTTCTCCACTGGCCGTCGAGGCCATTCGTGAAGGCGCCGAAGCCATGCACCGGTATCCCGACGGTGGAGCTTTCTACCTGAAGAAAGCCCTGGCTTCAAAGTTGGGAGTGCGGCCCCAGGAGATTCTGCCTGGTAACGGCAGCAACGAATTGATCGAGTTCATAGGGCACACTTTCCTTGGGCCAGGCGTTAACGTAGTCGTGGCAGACACGGCCTTCGTAGTCTATCGCCTTATTGCAGCCATGTTCCGTGCCGATGTTGTGGCCGTTCCGATGCGGGAGCTGACCCACGACCTGGACGCCATGCTTGCTGCCATCACGCCTGAGACAAGGGTTGTGTTTGTAAGCAACCCCAATAATCCTACCGGCACGATGGTTGGCCAGGAGGAAATAGACAGGTTCATGGAAGGGGTTCCTGGACATGTCGTTGTATGCTTCGACGAGGCCTATATCGAACTGTTGCCGCCGGGGGATCAGCCGGACGTTCTCAAGTACGTCAGGCAGGGCCGCAACGTTATTGTCCTCAGGACATTCTCCAAGGCTTACGGTCTGGCCGGCCTCCGTGTCGGGTATGCCATTGCTCCCGAGGAGGGCATAGCGCTGTTGAACCGTGTTCGACAGCCTTTCAATCTTAACTCCATGGCACAGCTTGCAGCTCTCGCAGCGCTGGGTGACGATGAACACGTGGCCGTGACCCGTGATCTTGTGCAGGACGGCCTTTCTTTCTTTGTTGGAGAGTGTTTTCGGATGGGTTTAGAATACGTTCCTTCTGTCACGAGTTTTATACTGGTGAAGGTTGGCGAAGGACGAAGAGTATTCGAGTCTCTTCAGAAGGCCGGCGTCATAGTGCGCCCGATGGATGGATACGGTTTGCCCGAATACGTGAGAATCACGGTTGGTACGGCAGATGAAAACCAACGGGCTATCGCCGCCCTTTCAGAAGCCGTGTAGATAAGGAGTATCTGATCGGGGGCATGTAACGCCTTCTGGATGATCATGACCGATACCTTGAACAGGACTGTTGCACCTTCGGGACCGATCAAGGGAACTCTGAGAGTCCCCGGAGATAAGAGCATCTCTCACAGGGTTGCAATGCTGGCCGGGTTAGCGGACGGGGAATCGACCGTCACCGGTTTTCTTCGTAGCGAGGACTGTCTGAGCACCCTGGCTGCCGTCGAAGCGCTGGGTGCCCGGGTAGAGATGGATGATGCCGCGATCCGAATTGCCGGAACCTACGGTCGCTTCAAGACGCCGGAGGGCCAACTCGACATGGGTAACTCCGGAACCGGAATGCGACTTCTGTGTGGTCTTCTTGCAGGACAGGAGTTGACAGCCGGGCTCACCGGCGATGCATCGCTTAGCTCTCGGCCCATGAAGCGCATCACGGATCCTCTCGGGCTCATGGGAGCAAACGTAGATCTGCTGGGGGAGGGGGGCTGCGCTCCCATCCGCCTTGTCGGAAAAGATCTTTCGGGAATCACCTACGAGCTACCCGTTGCCTCTGCGCAGGTCAAATCGTGCGTCCTGCTGGCCGGCCTCTATGCATCGGGCGAAACAACCGTCGTTGAACCGCGTCGGACACGCGATCATACCGAACGGCTCATGGCTGCCCTGGGGCTGCCTATAGAGGTGGATGGGCTACGGATATGTATCTCCGGATGTGATAAGGGCGTTCCGCATTTTCCTGCACGCGAGTTTGATGTGCCCGGTGATTTCTCTTCGGCCGCTTTCTGGATGGTGGCGGCGGCGGCAAGTCCCGGTTCAAGTGTTACCATTCACAATGTAGGTCTCAATCCAAGAAGAACGGCGCTGCTGGATGTTCTGCGACGGATGGGGGCATCGGTAGATTGCAGTTTGAATTCCTCCGGGGATGTGGCATGGGAGCCTGTCGGTACCGTAACTGTTTCCGGTGGACGGCTGTCGGGAACAACCGTCCGCGGCGACGAGATTCCGAACCTTATTGACGAATTGCCAATAGTGGCAATTGCCGGGGCGCTTGCTGAAGGTGAGACGGTTATAGCGGATGCCGCGGAACTCCGCGTGAAAGAAACCGATAGGATTGCTGCAGTGGCCCGGGGGCTCACGGCTACCGGTGTTTCCGTTGAGGAAAAAGAAGACGGGATGATAGTGAGGGGTGGGGGGCAACTGAAAGGCAGTGTTGAGATCGACAGCTACGGAGATCATAGAATCGCAATGGCGTTTGCTGTAGCCTCGCTGTTCGCCGACAGTGCAGTCGTGATTAATGATGTCGCCTGTGTGGCGACATCTTACCCGGAATTCTGGGAGCATTTGAGATTGGTGACATCATGACAGTAGTAGCCATAGATGGTCCGTCAGCGTCTGGTAAATCAACCGTGTCCCGTCGTGTTGCAGCTGAACTGGATATGCTTTATGTCGATTCCGGTGCTCTCTACCGCGGGGTTACCTTTGCGGCGATGAAAGCGGGTGCCGACACGAACGATGCCGCTGCCGTGGTCGATGCCATGAATTCGGCCAGGTTCGAGTTCTTTGTTCGCGATGGCGGCGTACGCTTTTCAATAGACGGTGTCGAGCCCGACATGGAGCTTCGAACGGCAGAGCTCAATCACCATGTCAGCCCTGTAGCCGCCGTGCCGGAAGTCAGAAGGCAGGTGACCGAATGGCTGAGACTGATGACCGGGTATGGCGACCTGGTAATGGAGGGTCGCGACATAGGGACCGCGGTGTTTCCCGGTACGGAGCATAAGTTCTATCTTGATGCCTCGGCGGAGGAACGTGCACGCCGGCGTCACTCTGAGACAGAGGGAACCGGCCACGAGTCTTCGGTAGACAGAATCAACGAGTCACTGAAGCGGCGTGACCGTATCGACAGCACGAGAAGCGCAGACCCGCTTAAGGTAGCAGCGGGAGCGTGCATTCTTGATTCAACTACGATGACAGTCGAAGAAGTTACCTCGGCGATCCTGAACAAGATTCGTGGACTCTGAGATTGAGTCTGCAGTACTTGCTGTGAGCCATCTGCGCTGTGATATGAATCAATGTTAATAGGCTGATACCGAAGTGACGGGTTCTTCTTACCCCACAGCA
>JASLPY010000059.1 GCA_030744755.1 Kiritimatiellia bacterium
GGGCTGCGTTTCTTTGCGTTGTGCCAGCTTTGCGCCGCTCTGGTGCGCCGCGCTACCAGGGATTCAACCGGTTCTCTTGCTTTACATTTCATCAGATCTATCTCAATAACTCAATCTCAGCAATCCGTACGGAATTGGCGGTCTTTACATCTCTGACCGCGGTAATGTTCAGTGGTCCCTACAAGCAGCATCGATAAAGACCCGGAACGGATTGGATACGAAGCAGCAGCATTGCTGTCCCGGCTCATGGATGGTGACAGGTACCCACCTACCCGGTCCTGATCGAACATGCGGGTGTGATCGAGCGCAGGAGTACCGACACATTTGCCGTCAAAGACCCCGGCGCCGCAAGAACATTCTGATTCATTCCATTCCTTGAAACCCCGTCCTTGGGGCGGGGCCAGAGTCTCTTGGCTATGCCGTTGTGCTCGAACAGAATGGACGCTGGTCTCGCCTATTCTATCTTTTCTGTTTCTTCCTCTTCGTTGCTGCCCGTTTCAGTTCCACTATCTCAGGTCGCGTATACTGCTTCTTGTACTCCTCACTCCGCGAACGGAGTTTCTTGAGCACGGCCTGATACTCTGGATTACCGGCAACATCGCTTAACTGGGTCGGATCCTTTTCGCGGTCATACAGCAGCTCGACCTTCTCTTCATAGTAGTTGGCGTAGGTGAAGCGAGTGTCGCGAACGCCGTACCACTTGGGAAGCGAACCCCAATTGTAATGGTGCTCGCAGTAAAAAACCTTTCGCCAATCTTCCGGGCTCCGGCCATCAAGAAGTGGCATTAGGCTGCGCCCCTGGTATTTCTCAGGAATCGCCACTCCCGCCATATCCAGAATGGTACAGGGAATATCCAGATTCACGGCCATCTGTTTGAGAACACGGCCACGCTGTTTTTCCGGCATACGAGGATCATACACAATGAGCGGAACACGCAGCGACTGTTCGAAGTGCGACCACTTGCCCGCAAAGCCTCGATCTCCCATATAGAACCCATTGTCGGCTGAGTAGATGATGATCGTGTTCTTGTCCATGCCCCGCTCTTCCAGGGTTTTCCTGACGCGGCCGACAATTCGATCCATCCCGGTCAGCATTCGATACAATGCGCGCATATTCGTGCGATATTTATCGGACGTATCCCAACGCCATTTGTACCGGTCCCGGTTCATTGATTTGCGCAGGAAGTCCGGTGCTGAGCTGTAATACTCAGGATCATCAAGGTCGGGACGGTTGGGTTCAACATCCTCGTATAGACCGTCTTCCTTCTTGGCCCACTGAAAATGAAATCCCGGACGGAGATCATGGTCTTCGGCATGAGATATATTGAAGCTCATGTACAGAAAGAACGGGTTGTCCTGTTTGTGAGATGTGAGGAACTCGACCGACTTGTCGCCCATGATCTCATCAACATGTCGCAGCGACCCGTCGGGCATTTTCTTCATATAAGGAGTTCGCCTTAAAGCTTGAGCCTCATCGAACATCATCCGCATTCCGTCGGTGCCACGTTGAAACCTGACATGCTGCTTTCCAAAGAAAGCGGTGCGATAACCAGCCTGGCGCAGAAGGGCGGGGAAACTGGTGACAACATCTTCCCTTATGACTGGCGTGCCATGCCTAAAGTCGCTGTAGTAACCATGGCTGGTTGTTGTAAGGCCGGTAAAAAGGGTGGCACGACTGGCCATACAGATAGGCGTATTCACGAAAGAATTCTCAAAGCGAACCCCGTTTTCGGCCATGGCGTCAATATTCGGAGTCTTAATCTGCGGATGGCCGGCACAACCGAGTGAGGTATTGCGCTGATCATCCACCAGGATGAAAAGAATGTTTGGAGGCTTCTCCCGCATCCCCGGCATGCCCTTGCCTGTCTTCGGCCCCTGTGCATTACACACCGAAGCGATCAGCATCATACATATTGGCAAAGCCATTCTCTTCATCACTTCTCCTTCTTGCATTCTCTCCTCTACCCCCTGCCGCATCATTTCTCTACAGCGCCAACGTCCGCTATTCAGTGCCTGGCGTCGATGCTTTGACCTTACCTTCGGAAAGGGTTTTGATATGCGCAGCCACCATGTCCACGGCAGCCTGCTTCAAAGCTTTCTTCTCAGCTGCCGCAATGGCCTTCTTATCTTCTTCCTTCTTCTTTCTTCGTACAGGTTCCTCGATCTCAGGAGCATACGATTCCATCTTCTTCTCGGCATCTTCGGGTTTCGTATAGGATCTCACGACGCGAAGGCTTCGCTTCGTCAGCATTGGGAAACGCTTGCGCTTCTTGGTCTCATCCTTGGCCCATTCCTGCTTTGCTGCAACAAGAGCGCGTGGAAAGTGTCTGCTTTCTTCGCGCAACTCGGCCTGGAGCGCCTTGAGCTCTTCGCTGTTAAGCAAGCGATATTCGGACGACTTGTCGAAGCCTGAGATCTTCACGATTGAATGACTTTCCATTGCCAGCGAAGTCGTCGCTGTAAGCATGAGTAGCAGTAATGTGATTGTTTTCATTTCGCTCCTTTGGATTTCGTCCCATGCGCGTGGGATCAGAATTCTTTGCTCTGTCGTCGCGCTTCTACGGGAGGGACGCCGGCCTCGGCGTCCACGGGCAGCGAGGCCGCTGCCCCTCCCAAATGCTCCGCGCTTTCGCGGGGACATTCACTTGTTCTCTCTATTCTTTGCTCTCTGGCTCTCAACCTGACGCTGCTTAGCACTTTTCAGCGCGTCTGTTGTAAACGGGTGGGTTGGCAAGCCATGAAGACTGTACAGGTTTCCGGTCAACTGTGGCGACACATTATATCGCATTGCGGAAGCCCATACCGATTCTCCTTCCCTGCGGCCGTTTCTTTGCTTTACGCTGGTCGCTGTATGAAGAACATCGATTTCATTACTCAACTGCACGGGAAGACAAGCAGGGATTATGTAGAGCGCGTGATCCGCGGTGACAAAGCTCATTGTGCGGAAGTTGCAAAACAGTTCGGCAGGGATTACTGGGACGGCGACCGCAAGTACGGCTACGGGGGATACAGCTACGACGGCCGCTGGGCGCCGGTGGCCAGGGACATGATCGACCACTACGGGCTGACGAATGAGAGCGTGGTACTCGATGTCGGCTGCGGCAAGGCACACCTGCTGCACGAAATGAAAGTCATACTTCCCGGCCTAGGAATCAGCGGGTTGGACGTTTCCGAGTACGCCATCGCGAATGCGAAGGAAGAAGTGCGAGAGTTTCTGGATCACGGCAAAGCGCAACAGCTCCCCTACCCCGACAACTCGTTCGACCTTCTAATATCAATCACCACACTCCACAACCTGCCGATAGATGAACTCGAAAAGGCCATCAAGGAAATCGAGCGCGTCAAGAAAGCCAACGGCAACAGCTACATTGTCGTCGAGTCCTACCGCAACGAGCAGGAAAAGGACAACATGCTGAACTGGCAGCTAACCTGCGAGTCGTTCTTCACCCCGCAGGAATGGGAGTGGGTTCTGCATCGATTCGAGTATACGGGGGATTACTCGTTTATATTCTTCGAGTAAGTCTTTGAGAATCCCCTAAGAGAGGGGATGAACTTCTCCCGTACCGCCCCTCTCTGAGGGGAGTCTCCATCATCACTGAACCCCGCAAGTCCTTCAAACCACAAACTCCTTAACATCCTCCCCACTGGGCAATGGGGGCCCAACGGCCAGAAACCCAACCCCCGGCAAGGCGCCGCATAGCAGCACGGCGCGTATGAGTATGGCAAGTGCGAGAATCGTATCCGGGCTGCCCGCTGACCCAAAGTACAAAAGGTACAGGCCCTCCATCACTCCAATAGCGCCCGGAGTGACCGGTATTGCTGAGATCATCATTATCAGGGGAACGTATGCAAAATACACGCACCACGGCAAGTCCAGCCCCAGCCCCGACCCTATGAAGAAAACAAAAGCCACTCCGAGTATCTGCGCCACTGCCGTCAGGACTACGCAGGGCACCAGGCGGCGGCCGCTCTGCCGATAAGCTCTAATTGCATCGCCCGCCGCCGCGACATGTTTGGCGAATGGCAGCTTCTGATAGAGACGGTCCAGATGAAGAACTCGTCGCAATCGCGAACTCAAAAGAAACGCTGCCCCACCCAGGAGCCCAATGGTCACAACCCCTGCGGATGCCGCCGGAACATATAGGGAGCCCGAGTTCAACCCACCGTGTGTCCCCAAGAAGAACAGTGCCACCCAGGAAAACAGAACAAGCCCGCATATCCCCATCATTCTATCAACAATGACGCTCGCAAGAACATGCCCTTTACGTTGAGTGCTCCTTACAACATAATAGGCCTTGACCGCATCGCCGCTGATCATCCCGGGGATGATGGCACTGAACGACTCGCCAATGAATCCCAGCTTAATGCTTTCCCCCGCGCCTATGACAACATCCTGGATACGCAAAAGCATGCGCCAGCGCAGCGCTGCAACGACCAGTGCGAGTGTCGAAACGATTATGGAAAGGATAAACATCAAGGGATCCACGTTTCGCAGACAGGTGAGAATTCCGGGATAAGTCGCTATAACTCCACTGGGATCAGCAGTCTGATAATCATTCCAATGCGCCCGGGAAAGCACCAGCACAAGCAGCGCCCCGGCGGCAGCAAAGCGCACAACACGCAAGAGTGTCTTCCTTGTCTGCATGGCTGCATCTATATCGACTTATCCCCCGCGAAGCAACAAGATCCGGTTCGCTCTCCTCGTACATCCCCTCTCCGAGGGGATTCCCCTCCCCCGACACCAACTCAAACAAAGTCGAGGTGTTCCTGGTCGGCTTCCAAGTAGCTGTGAAGCGATAGGTTCTTGCCGTGCGCAACACAGTGATGCCGGCATTCCTTGCTCGGATTCAGTTCTTTCAGTCTTGCCTGCAGAGCATCACTGCCCCAGAGGCCGGCAAAGCTGCTGTCCTTGATCGAGCCCAGCAGTCCGCTGGTTGTATAGGCCTTGTCCTGGCAGGTGTACAGGTTCTGATCCGCAGCTATAACCGTCAGGAACTGTGCCATCGGACAGCAATCGTAATCCCGAACCAGGCTTTCTGCGTCACTGTGAAACTTGTCAATCACGGCAAACGTATCATCCGTCAGCCTCTCGTCAGCTTCGCGAATCTGGCGTTTCACGTCGTCAAAGAAACCAGCCATGTAGTCAGTGTTCTCCGAGGGCTCTGTGCTGACTATCGCGTTTGACACCTTGACATGGTCAACACCCAGCCCCTTCGCCATCTCGAGAAAACTCAAGACATCACCACTGTTGTCTTTTGTGATGATGAAGTTGATCCCCAGCACAGACTTTCGGCCTGCCATTCCAGTAAAAGCACGAATGTTGTCACATACCTCGCCAAATTCCCCGACCGGCACACTCCGGGTGCGGGCATAACTCTCCGCGTCGGCGGCGTCCATCGAAACCCGCACCCAGGTTGCTCGCCCAGCCAGCAGCCCGGCAATGTCATCCTTGAGCAGACCACCATTGGTCAGGACAGCCAACTTTACCCCGCCATCCGTAAGCACGCGGATGGTTTCCTCTATCCCCGGATAGCACAATGGCTCACCACCGCCTGATAAGGTAACCGCCCTTACGCCCGTACTCACGAGATCAGCCGTTATCTCACGCATTTTATCAGTGGGAATCTCGTCAGCTTCATTGAAGCGCTCGTTCAGGAAGAGATGGGAATTCCGATAACAACAGTAGTGACATTTGTGCTGACACCTGTTGGTAGGTTTTAGGCGAACATGCACCGGCGCTGTAACCCGCCCGGCAGCAATATCGCCCAGCTTGTCGCTGAAGTGAAATATCTTGTTGTCAGCGTATAGCTTGCTCATGTTGAACTCTGGAAGCCCCTCGGAAAGGGGCTTCCCTCCGATATCCGTGCCTATCAGTCCCGATCCGCGGTCAGATCCTCTCCACAATTTGCTCTGCCGTCAGACCGTATTTTTCTCTCAGAAACATCTGGCTGCCGGCCTCCTGTACAAACTCATCGGGAATGCCAAACCGCTGTACCTTGACCGCAAGCCCTTCATCAGTCACCACCCGCGAGACGGCGGCACCCAGTCCACCGATGACGCTGTGCTCTTCAATTGTCACAATCGATCTGCATCGCCCGGCCACATCAATGAGCAACTCCCGGTCAATTGGCTTTACCGTGTGCATGCTGATCAGCTCCGGATCCCTGCCCGCAGCGAGCAGCTTCTCACAGATCTCCTCAGCCGTAGGTAACATATTGCCTGTGGAAATCACCGCCACATCACGGCCCTGCCGCAGCCGAATCCCTCTGCCAAGCTCAAAGCCCTGCAAGCCATCGCGATGAACCAACGGCTCCCCACTTTTTCCTATTCGCAAGTAAGAAGGGCCGTCCAGGTTCAACACCGCTTCCACGGCATGCTGAACTTCAACAGGATCACCCGGACATACAACCGTCATACCGGGCAATGCATTCATCACTGCGATATCCGTGAGCGAATGGTGCGATGATCCTGCCGCCCCGTAGGTCAAGCCCTCCCCCACCCCTATCACCGTCACCGGCAGGTTCTGCGAACAAAGATCATTGCGAATCTGCTCAAAACAGCGCATCGTGACGAAGGGGACGATCCCGTAACATATCACCCGTTTATCGTTGAGGGCTAACCCTGCTGCAACGCCTATCATGCAGGCCTCGGATATCCCGATATTCATATAGCGGGAGGAGAATTCTTTCTGCAAGTCGTCGAACACATGAAACCCCGTGTCCGCAACGATCAGGTGCAGGCTCTCATCAGCCCTCATGCATGTACTCAGTTGTTTCAGCATTGCAGTGCGCATGGTCTATCCACGAATAACACTTCTAGATAACCGGACCCTGGAGACCCGTCCCCGTACATCCCCTCTCCGAGGGGATTCTCACTCCAATTCGTCACAGAAATCCTGGAGCTTCTCTTTAGGCACCGAAAAGTAGTGCCAGCCCAGCGAATCTTCCATCTCCCGGACGCCTTTACCCTTAACGGTTTTTGCAATAATCGCCGATGGCTTGCTCACCTCAAAAGGAACCGCCTTCAACGCGCCGCTTATCTGGGCACAATCGTGCCCATCCACTTCCATCGTGCTCCAGCCAAACGATCTGAACTTCGCTGCCAGCGTGTTAATGGGAAGAATATCCTCGCACCGCCCATATCCCTGGAGGTTATTGGCATCAACGATCACGATAAGATTATCAAGGGCAAGTCGAGCCGCTACCGCCGCGCCCTCCCAAACGGACCCTTCCTGGCACTCACCATCGCCCATCAGCACGAACGTGCGCCATCCCAGCTTGTCTTTCTGCGCAGCCCAGGCCATGCCCACAGCCATGGGCAGACCGTGTCCGAGCGAACCGCTGGAAGCCTCAATACCCGGCACACCACCCCTGGTCGGATGCCCCATCAAAAGTTTTCCATCGACACAGTATTCAGCCAGCCGGTCCCTTTCGATAAAGCCCTTCTGCGCAAGCACGGAATAGAGTGAACTAACACAATGCCCCTTGCTCATCACGAATCGATCTCGTTTGGGATCGTCTGGTGACTCGAGATTCATCGTGTCGAAATAGAGCACAGCCAAGATGTCGGCAGAGGACATCGCGCCGCCTGCATTTGACCCTGTCTGGTGCATACGCAGCACATCCTTGCGAATCTGACGGGCTGCGCTTTCTATACTGTCCATCATAGCATCTCTTCCAAGACCCTGAACACCATGTCCGGAGTTATGTACTGCATGCATGGATCGCCGGTAGCGCATTCGCTGCTGCAGCATGGCATGCAGTCGTCATCTGCAGGCGATACTATCACTTTCAGATTATCATTCGGATCCAATTCCGTCGCCGGAGTCGGTCCGAACATTCCTATTACCTTCTTATCCAATGCGAGGGCAAGATGCAGACCCAATGAATCGTTTGTTACGAGAGCCCGGCAACTGTTGATCCAATCCATATACCCATAGAGATCATCAAGGCATTGCTGATATGAGACGGTGTACCTATCTCCTATGAGCTTCTCCAATTCAGCCCAATGCCCGTCCGGCCATGCCTTGACAGGAAAAAGTGACCCCACATTTGTATTAAAGCCAACATCATGGGATATCTCAGTACCTGGCTTGTACCCGAGAACAGTGCCCTCACCTCTCCATTCCTCCCCCAGCATGGAAAACAACAAGTCCGACCAGGATCGCACGTTGGCCTGCTTGGCTTCATGGTGCATTGTAACAATCAGTGCATCATAGGCGTGCTCGCTCGCCGTCGGCTTACCCGTAGCGGGATCAGAAAAGAACCCGCACCAGTTAACGGCATCAATACTACCAGCCAACTCGCACACATCCGGAACTTTCTCCAGGTTGACAACCGTATCAAACTGTTCCGTCTCAAGCTGCCTGACATTATCAGGCGTATACTTCAGAATTCTATCTATATACGGATTGCCGTTCAGCAGCGGCACGGCAGCGGCACCAGTCAGCCAGGTAACATCATCTTCCTTGAACAGATGAAGCAAACTGGTGGTGCGCAGAACATCACCCAGGCTGCAAGTCATGCGCACATGCGACACAAAAGTCTCAGAATACCCGAGTTTAATGATTAGAACGTTCTTTTTCACAAGCATATGTACCATTGGCACATTAGAACTCCCCTCAGAGAGGGGAGATACTTTCCCTCTCCCGTACATCCCTTCTCCGAGGGGATTCTCTCAACTCTTCTCCCATTCAATCTCCACCGAAGTATGCCCGAATTCCTGGTAGCGGTTTGTTTTGGTCTTAACATCACATGGGTTGCAGAGGCCGAAGCAACCGCATTGTCTGAAAACATCCTCTATATCAAACAATTCGTCGCAGATATGGCCTATTACCGCACGCCCCTGGTAGAGGTCCGCATGACAACGAAACACATCACCTGACGGACCAATAATCAGCTCGGATGTGCGGCATTCAACCGAGCTCGCTTCGCCAGAAAGCGCCTCCTCATACTTGTAAACACCGTGGCGTTGTCCGTCATGATACCCGAGAAAGTCCTTAACGCGGAAATCTATTCCGGCATTAACGGCGTCCTCACGCGCCCATTCGATTTCCGCCAGCATACCCGGATGCTGAACGGCCCAGATTCCAACAGAGTAATCATTCTCAAGAAGCTTCAACACCTTGGCCTTCAGTTCTTCATAATCCATCTGCCGGGGATGGTAAGAAGCACGAATAGATGCGTACGGGGCGTCACGATGAACACGGGAGGGCGACACCGCCTCCATGAATTCATCCACATCGAACTGAAGATTGGTCAGGATATCAATGTTCAGATCAGGTCTTAAGCCGTTGATAATGTCGATAAATCCGGGATGCAGACTTGGCTCACCGCCCTGCAGTGTCACAGGCAGATCCGGCCTGGAAACGATACGGTTCAGGCCTTCAATCCATTTGTCCGCAGGAATCAGAGAATAGCCTTCAGTCTTGTCGCTGAAATCGTTTATACAGAACGGACATTTCAGGTTGCATGCCAGGGTCAGAAAGACGGCAATATAGTTGTAGCGTTCAGGTATTGTCAGTTCTTTCAACAGGAGTAATCCTCCAGCACGCCCTCGCGGACAAGATCCAGTGTCACGCAATGCGGGCCGCCGCCAAGCGTTCTCGTGTGACGCAACCGCACCGGCATGGAATCAATACCGTACTTCTCGAGTTGCCTCATCAGGTTGACCTGGTTATCTTCGATTGCCACCAGGTCAGGTCCAATACTGAGCAGGTTCATCGCTATCCATTTTGAGGCACCGCCCCACCCTTCGGCAATCTGCATAGGGTCCGGTTCCACCGCATAGATCCGGTCCCACCCTTTGAACAGCCCGGGCAAGTTGTTCTCGTTAACGCGGGTGGGACAAAGCAGGACCAGCCCTGGCCTCAAAACTGTAAACGTGGAATCTACATGAATAAAAACGTACACATCCTCTACCCGGTGTACTCTGTAACCTGGACCCAGGTGTTCTTGCAGCCAGTCGGCACCGGCGTGATTCCCCGTGTTGGAAACGAGGTATAGTATGTCACTGCCTATCTTCAGGCAATTTGCCGCATCGAATGCCGGCTCATGATTCATCAACGTAGGCTTGCCAAGCTCACTGCGATCATACATCGAATCCAACAGGCGCGGAAGCGGCGCCTCGACCATATCAAACAGCCCATCGAACATCCTTGCTTCATTCTGACGGTGTCGGAGAACCATTGGTGTCGCGATGGCTTCATTACCAACTGTCAGAACAGAGTCCCGCGGACAGTATCCGTATTGCCCGTCCACGGCCCAGTCGGCAGTTTCATAGATACGGGTATAGTCCATCTCTGCGAGGCGATGTACCTTAATACCCAGCGCGGCAAGATCATCCGCAAACTTGTTCAGATCTTCATTTGCCTCATCAATAATCTTCCCGGGAAACGGCCCCGTCTTAATGCCCGCAAAATCAGAATCCGAAATATCTCCGTAGCAGACTGCATGCAAAGACTCATCCCTTATCGTCGGAACCTGGGCACCAGTCGCCGTTCCAACAACAACTTCCTTCAAAGGATGCCACTCTGCGTGTGTGTTAATCTTCATATGAAATCATCATGATCAAGCGGGTTCTTCAGGCGCCACAGGTAGCAGTTACATTCGTCCATTCGGCATATGTCCCGGCATTCGGCAATATCCATATCTTCTTCCATGAACTTCCGCACAGACTGACGTTTCTCGCCCCTCCATATACCCTCAAGGCTCTCATCCAGAACGTTGCCGATGAGGAACCTCTCGTCACCAGCGAAAACATTGCATTCCCACACATCACCGCTTGCCGATATGAACGACAGAAAATGCGTGCCGTAACATGTCTTGTAGGGTTTCTTCTGTGACACTTTGGCCATGGACCGCGCCCGGTAGATCACCTTGAACGAATCGTCTGCCAGTTCACTCAGTTGTGCGGCGAGCTGAACATGCTTGTCATAGTCAACGGTCAAATGATGATTGCTCAGCGGGTGCTGGGAATATGGTTTGACGCTGAAGTAATCTACGCCCAGGTCCTTAAGCTGACGCGCAAGCCCTGTCACCCCCCCTGCGTTTTCTTCGAGCAGCACCAGCTGCGTCCCTATTGCAACATCCAGGTTCAGGCCCCTTTTTCTTCTCACCGCGCTTTCGACGTTGCTCAGCAGCACGTCGAACATCTCAGGTCTAACCTTGTGGATAACTGCATAGTTGTCGGGATCACAGCCATTAATCGAAAACCGCATCCACTTCAGACCGTCGATCAGCGGAAGCTTGTCTTCGGTCAGAGAAAGTCCGTTTGTTGTGAGCGAGGTGCTCATCAGGCCCGAGGAGTGCCTGATAATGTCGTCAGCATCATCGTGGAGTATCGATTCACCGTGCCCGGCGATCATGACCGATCGATTCCCCAACGCATGAAGCTCATCGAGGACACGCTTTGCCACGGCAGTGTCAATTGTGTCGGCGGATTTGTTTACCAGGTAATCGACGCCACAGAAAATGCAGTTGCAGTTACACTTGCCGGTCAGCTCAAACTCCGTATAGATCGGCCCCAGCGACACATCGTGCTCCTGCCAGTATGCAAGGGCCGATGGATGAAACATAAGGCGTTGATCATCGAAATCACTATCGAACTCTTCTGACATATCATGATTGTAGCAAATAGCCGTGATTCAGCAATAAATACGCGGGATTCCCTGGTGAGTTCTGCGCTGTGGAGTTTTTTTGACAGGATTTGGGATGATTGAAGATGATCCTACTTCGTCCCGCAGGCGCGGGACTTCGGAAGGACAAGTTGGGATTGTGTCATGAACTTCGATCAATACTGTCACCTTTATGCACATCCCTTACGCCAAGCGGCGGAGGCCCGGAGAGCCGATCTACTCCGGGCCGCGTTAATGCCTGGCAATGTGCTCCAAGATTTTCCACCTCAACCGTTGTTGATCACGGGCAGCTTAACTATCCTTGTTTTCGTAGTGCCACTTGCGTGTTGCGAGTCAAAGAGAGGAACATAGCACTTGTGAACGATTCTGAAAGCCAGGGAACAATCGGTCCAGCTACGCTGACGGGTCTTGTTGTAGCCAGCATGATAGGCGCGGGAGTCTTTGTGACCTCAGGCTATGCTCTTGCTGACTTGGGTTCTCCCAATCGAGTCATGCTGGCCTGGTTGATTGGCGGCATTATTGCTACCTGCGGAGCTATCAGTTACGGCGCCCTGGTTAAACGTATGACTATGTCGGGAGGAGAATACCTGTTTCTTTCCCGAACATTCCATCCGCTGGTAGGGTTTGTTGCCGGATGGGTTTCATTGCTGGCAGGATTCACCGGCGCGATTGCTTTTGCCGCTCTTGCCCTGGAAGCCTACTTGCCTGGCTATCCCGCTTTCTTGCCCCGTGGTTCCATAGCGTCGATTCTCGTAATCGTAACTGCCGTCCTCCACATTAAGAACGTACGCGTAGGCACAATCCCACAGAACGTCGTAATCTCTCTCAAGCTGTCCGTAATCGTGCTGTTTCTCGGATATGCTTTCTGTACAGCGCCTCAAGCCACCGAGGTCGTGACTTCTGCCATACCTTCGTTCTCGATCTCAGTATTTGCGACATCATTGATGTGGATTTCCTTGAGCTACTCAGGGTTCAATGCAGCGGTTTACGTGGCAGGAGAAGCCAGAAACGCAAAGCGCAACGTGCCCATGGCTCTCGCCATAGGCACTTTCCTTGTAATGTTGATCTACCTGGCACTGAATGCGGTGTTTGTGTACTTACCCCCTCTGGAGTCCGTCGCAGGCCGGGAGGATATTGCCGTTGCCGCGGCCGAATCAATCGGAGGGAAAGGGCTGGTTGCCGTGGTACGTACCGTCATACTTCTGGCTCTCACAACGTCAGTTTCCGCCATGGTCATGCTCGGGCCCAGGGTCTATGCCCGGATGGCTAATGACGGGCTGTTTCCGAAGATATTCTCAACAGGTGATAAGAGGATTCCGCGTGCGGCTATTGCTCTCCAAGGCGTTCTGGCCATAATCGTCATTTGGGCCGCCATGCTTAAAGAACTGCTGAGCTACCTGGGATTCACCCTTTCTCTCTGTTCGGCCCTGGCAGTCTCTTCTCTGTTTATACTGCGACGGCGGGAAGGCGCGGAGAAGGTTCCTGTCTGGGCATATCCTTTTCCTCCAGCCATCTACATAGGAGCAACCCTGGTTTTTGCAGGTCTAGCCGCAAGACGCAATCCCTGGGAGATGTTTGCGACGCTAATCACAATCCTCAGCGGTGCCATAGTTTACTTGATCGTGGCGCGTAGGATTAAGAGAACGATGCTCAGGGACGATGTTGGCTAGCGTCCACCTCGTAGCTGTGGACATGCTAAGAGAAGAAAGTAGGTCCATCGCTACGAGGTGGACCAGGCGAATGGATCGTGAAGATCTACCGGAATGAAGGCGCGACACTTTTCGCAGCAACGGAGAACTACACCTATGCCATGGAAAAGTAGAAGTTCCCTTGCCCTGTTTGCGATTCTATCATTGTTTCTCCCTTGTCACTGCGACGCAAAAGAAGGTTTTCATGCGGAGGGACTTGCCGTATCGAAAGAACCTGGATGGCCGCAGTGGCGCGGCGCGAGACGGGACGGCATCTGCGACGAGAAAGGCTTACTTCAATCCTGGCCTGAGGGTGGACCCAAGAGATTGTGGGTCATGGAAGGGCTGGGAAAGGGTTTCTCTTCTCCGGTTATCTCCGATTCGGCAATATATATCACCGGCGATGTCGGTGACCGGCTCGTGATCTTCTGCCTCGACTTCGATGGGCTTGTAAAATGGAAGATTGAAAATGGACGCTCATGGAAAAGGAGCTACCAGGGCGCAAGGGCTTGCTGCCTGATTCACCGTGGTCGAATCTATAACATGAATGGTCATGGCCGCGTGGTTTGTCTCGACGCAAAGGATGGCAGCGAGGAATGGGCCGTCAACGTGCTTGAGCGATTCGGGGGAAAGGAGATCACCTGGGGGCACAGCGAATGCCTGCTGATTGACGGGGACCGCCTTGTTGTCACGCCCGGAGGAAGCAGGGCAATGATGGCCACTCTCGCTCTTGATACTGGCAAGACGGTATGGACCAGCGCACCGATTCCGGGCGATTCATCAAGCTACTCATCTCCCATTCTCTTCTCTCATGGCGGAATGCGGCACCTGGTCAACTGTTCATCCACGCACGCCTTCGGTGTCAATGCCGATACGGGCAAACTGTTGTGGTACGTGGACCGCCCCACCAGGTATAAAGCCATCACGTCTACACCCACGTACCTTGGTAAAGGCCGGGTCTTTGTCGCCAGTCCGGATCAGCGTGAGTCGGAACTTCTTCAGATTGAAGTCTCCGGCGACAGGGCAGGGGTGAGCTCTCTCTGGCAGTGCAGGATGAACAACCTGATCGGAGGAACGATACACCTGGAGGGTCTCCTCTACGGGTCCGGATACAAGAAGAACTACGGATGGTACTGTATCGACGGTGCCGCTGGAGAAACACGTTTCCACTACCAGGAACTCTACACGGGCTCAGCCATATATGCCGACGGACGGTTCTACTGCTTTTCAGACAAGGGTATGATGGCATTGCTGGAGCCGACGGCAGATGGCTTCAAGACACACGGCTCCTTTCGTCTCGTCGGCGGTGACGGAAAAAAGGTTAGCGATGCCTGGGCACACCCTGTAATATGCAACGGACGGCTTTATCTCAGGTACCACGACAAACTGTACTGCTACAATGTGAAATGACCGGCCGTACGGACGTATAGATATTAACCGCGGATGGGCGCAGATGGGCACGAATATTTGGAAACGTGCTGTTCAGCAACAATCCCTATCCGTGTAATCCGCGTAATCCGCGGTCAGAAAATGGGACTCAACATGAAAAACTCACTATTAACCCTCCTCTTCCTCTCTATTCTGCTGACATCCACCGGCACGGCGCGATCGGCCGATAAGATCCGTGTGCTGATATTGACAGGCAAGAACAACCATAACTGGAAGGCGACCACGCCCTTCATGGAGAAGGTCCTCAAGGATACGGAGATGTTCGAGGTGGAGACAGCATTACCTCAGGAGGGACTGAACGAAAAGAATCTCAAGAAGTTTGACGTGATACTCAGTAACTGGAACAGCTTCGGCAAGGGTTCGGCGGAAGCGGAAGACTGGGGGGATGATGCAAAGAAGGCCTACCTGGATTTCGTAAAAGGAGGCAAGGGACACGTTACAATCCACGCCGGCGGAAGTTCGTTCTATAAAGACTGGCCGGAATACAGGGATGTGACGCTGCTTTACTGGGAGATGGGAAAAACCGGACATGGTCGTCAGCATGAATTCAAGGTTCGCATCGACAAGCCTGGTCACCCCGTTGTGGCCGGATTGCAGGATTTCCAGGTGATGGACGAGCTCTGGGAGAAACCCGGGTACCTGGAGGATGTGCTGGTACTGACGTCTTCTCTGCCGGGAAACAAGAATGACGCGACCTGGCACGCTTCAACCTTTGTTACGACGTACGGCATGGGACGATGCTTCGCGACCTCCCTGGGTCACGGAGTCAACAACATGGATAACGACGCATTCAAGCAACTACTGATACGCGGAACCGAGTGGGCGGCAACGGGAAAAGTTACCGCTCCCACCGCCACTGAGGAGACTCTTCATGAATAAGAACATGTCGATTGAGAGAAGAGAACGAATCAGCCGAAGGCGGTTTATTGCAGCTGCCGCAACGACTGCAGCCGCCCCGTACATCATCCCCTCCTCCGCGCTCGGAAAGGCGGGAACAGTAGCGCCCAGCAACCGCATCAACATGGGCTTCATCGGAACCGGTGGACGCGGGACAAGTCATCTCCGGTCGCTCGTCGGATCCCGCGAGACGCAACTCATGGCAGTCTGCGATCCCCAGAAGCCCAAGCGGGAGGGTGCCAAACGCCACATTGAGAACGCCTACGCCAAGCAGAAGGCGGCGGGGACGTACAAGGGCTGTGAGGCCTATTCAGATTTTCGGGAGCTCATTGCCAGGGATGACATAGATGCGGTCGTTGTTGCATCGCCCGAATACTGGCACGCGCTTCATATGTCGATGGCAGCCAAGGCGGGCAAAGACGTATATGGAGAAAAGGCCCTCTCCCTGACCATAGACCAGGGACGTGCCCTGGTGGATACGGTAAGGCGCTACGGCCGCGTGTTCCAGGTTGGGACACAACAGAGATCCGGGCGCAACTTCCGCTTCGCATGCGAACTGGCCCGGAACGGGTACATAGGCAAGTTGAGCAAGGTCGAGGTCGGTGTGCCGGGCGGAAGATCTCTTCCGAACGCCGAGCCATGCGATCCGCCCCCGGACCTGGATTACGACATGTGGCTTGGACCGGCCCCTTACACGCCGTACAACAAGCTGAAATGCAGCTTCAACTGGTACTTCATTTTCGATTACTGCGTGGGATGGATCCAGTCCTGGGGAGTTCATCACTGCGACATAGCTCTCTGGGGAGCCCCGTCACTGATGGCCTCGACAGTCAAAGTGTCGGGCACCGCCGTGTTCCCCACGGACGGTATCGCTGATACGTCGATTTCGTGGAAAACCAGGTTCTTCACACCCGACGGGCTTGAATACAGTTTCACGGACAACCGTGTTCACAAGCAGGGATGCAAGTTCATCGGGGACAAGGGCTGGGTGCATGTCAACCGGGGAGGTATACGGGCAGAACCAGCATCTCTCCTGACCACGAAGTTGACGCCGAACGACGAACACCTGTACGAGTCGAAGGGTCACCACCAGAACTTCCTCGAGTGTGTGAAGTCACGCGGTGAGACAGCGGCGCCTGTCGAAGCGGGTCATGCGGCGACCTCTATCAGCATAGTCGCCGATATAGCCACGCGTCTCGGCCGCGAGCTGACATGGGATTGGAAAACAGAAACCTTCATAAACGATGACCAGGCCAACCAGATGCTTCGCCGTCCAATGCGCAGCCCCTGGTGTTTGTAGACGTAAAGATGCGGCGGAGGCCCGCCGCACTCCATGCTGATGCACTCTGCTGGAGCGCGGCGGGCCTCCGCCGCCAGGGACAAAGGGAAATACTCTCAGACAAGGTGTCGGGTAAGAGGATAAAGGGAACACAACGTGAAAAACACTATCAGATTCAGCATTCTGGCCGTCCTGGCCACGACTTCAATTCTCCCGATGGCCATGGCGGAGGAACCATCAGTAGATGAAGCTTTCAACCTGCTGAATCAGTATGAGTACGGAAAACCGCGCCAGCCGCTTCTGCAGCTCGAACGGCATATAGGCGAGTCAACGAAGGATACTGCGAAAAGAAAAGAAGTTGCAGGACGTCTATGTGCCATGCTGACAGACCCGAAAGTCTCCATGGGAGCAAAGAAGTTCATATTCGGTCAGCTTCCTCTCGTTGCAGACAGCAACCAGGTACCGATGCTCGTCAAGATGCTTGGCGATCCCAAGCTGGCCGACCTGGCGCGCGGCATGCTTGAAGAAATCCCCGGTGAGAAATCGGCGGAAGCCTTGCGCGCTTCGCTCACCACCCTCAAGGGAAGAGCATTGGTTGGAGCTGTCAATTCGGCAGGCATCCGGCGCGATGCAAAGTCGGCACCTGCCCTGGCCGGGATGCTGAACGATCCGGTAACCCGGGTTGCAGCAGTGCGGTCGCTCGGAAAAATCGGTACTGTCGACGCATCCAAGGCCCTTGCCAACGCGAAAGGCGACAAGTCCTTCATGCTGGAAGTCTACGACGCGCAGCTTCGCTGTGCCGAACAGCTTGCCGACGACGGGAATGCCGCTGAGGCCGGAGGAATCTACCGCGGACTCTGCAGTGCGAAATGCCCGGCAACTATTCACGTGGCAGGCCTTGCCGGCCTAGCAAAGACAGGGGGAGAGAATGCGCTTTCCGCAATAGTTGATGCGATGGCTTCGGACAACACGACTGTCCGCAAAACCGCATTGAGGCTTTCCGGAAAACTGACAGGAAAAGGGGTCAGTGCCGCGCTCGGCAAGAAGCTGGAGAAACTGGGTCCCGCGGAACAGGTACTTTTGATAGACGTGATTGCCGGCCGTGGCGACAGCTCGGCTGCCGTGGCTGTAATGAAGCTGATCGATTCTGAAAACGAGGCCGTCCAAGTAGCGGCAATACGCGCGATGGGGGCGATCGGGAACGAAGGGACGATCCTGAAGCTCGCGAAAAAGGCTGCATCAGGAACCGGCGACATACAGCAGGCTGCCAGGGGAAGCCTGGCGCGCATTCCCGGAGCAGCTGTTGAAGAAGCGCTGATAAAGACAGCTTCAGAAGGAAGTCCCGCCATCCGTATGGAACTCATCCGTGCCACCGGTGAGCGGCGTAGCACAGGCGCCACATCCATGCTTCTCAAGGCCGCAACCGATAAAGATCAGGGAGTGCGGCATGCCGCTCTAGACGCGCTGGCGGTAACCGGGCAGTCTGACGGCTACCCGACGATCGTTGAACTACTGGCCGCACCCATGGATCTGACAGATTCGCCTCTCATTCTGAAAGCCGCGCAGGGCATAGGGAGCAGGGCCAACGGCATAGCCGCTCAAACCGGCCCGACATTAAAAGCTCTCAAGACGGCGCCTGCGGCATCCAGGCCGGCGCTTCTCCAGCTTGCGGCGACTTTCGGTGGAGCTGATGCGCTGGCCGTCATGAATAAGAGTGTTTCTGATCCCGACAAGGCGGTTGCTGACGCCGCGGTACGGGCACTCGCGGCCTGGCCCGACGTTTCGGCAGGAGACGCTCTTATCGACATCGCTAAAACATCGAAAAACAAGACTCACCAGGTCCTCGCTCTCCGTGGATACTTCAGGCTGGCCGGTACGGAGGAAGACGCGGGCGCAAAACTGAAAATGTTCGAGAAGGTTCGCGCGATCGCAACGACAGCTGATGCCAAACGGCTATTGCTGTCCGGCCTGGGCAGCGTGCCCGACGAGGGCACACTCAAGTTGGCCTCTTCATTTATCGGAGACAGGGAAGTCGATGCCGAGGCCGGGTTCGCGATGATCAAAATCGCAAAAGAGCTTATCAAGACAAACCGCGGTGCGGTTCTGTCAACAATGGAAGAGCTGGCCGACAAATCAAACAATGAAACGGTGATCAAGCAGGCGAAGGCCCTGATCACGGACGCAAAGAAGCCCGTGCGGGTATCTTCATCAAATAACAGCGGTCTCCTTAAGGTGGACAAGACACGTAGTGCGAAACGCAAGGCAGTACTGGACAAGAAGGCAGCGGGAGCGAAGGTAGCTTGCTACCTCGACTGCGGCCGGGACAAAACCGACAGAATGGCGAAAGGCCCGATGCTCGCAGTTGCGTCAGGTAGTGCGTTTGCATGGGGCGGGTCAGACCGTGCGGCAGATTCCCGGTACGGCAGTATCTTCTATGACGGCAAAGAGGTCGCGTTTGAGGCAACGGGTCTTAACGGCAAGAAGTTCTACCAGGTAGGCTTTTCCTGGTGGGATTACGATCACAATGACCGGGTAGTATCAGTTTCAGCTTCAGGTGGAGGAAAGACCGTGGAGCTTCTGGGCGCCACCAAGCTCCCAAGCTACAGTGCGGGACAGAACAAACCAGCGGAAACGGTGATTCCAATCCCCGCGGCACTGTCTTCAGGCGGCAAGGTGAAGATCATGTTTCGTCTTAAGAGTGGAGCGAACGTAACCTTGAGTGAAATATGGCTGATTGAAGGCGACAAGAAACCGGCAGGGGCCAAAGGCGTTAAAGGGGAAGAGGGAGCTGTAGAACCAGACGGAAAGATGCCAGAACCGGAAAGAGCGGATGCAACCCATGTGTTGATAGTCACCGGTAACGATTATCCGGGACACAAGTGGAAGCTGACGACCCCCGTGCTTGCGAAAGCAATCGGCGAGGACAAGCGGCTCGAGGTACAGGTGCTCGAAGACGTGGAGCTTATGGCGTCACCGAAACTACATGCCTATGACGTGATCGTCCTGCACTACATGAACTGGAAGACGCCACCACCGCAGCCCGAAGCATTGGAGAACTTCCGCAAGTTCGTGGACAGCGGCAAAGGACTGGTCGTCGTCCATTTTGCATGCGGCGCGTTCCAGAAATGGCCGGAGTTTGTGAAGATCGCCGGCCGGGTCTGGAACCCGAAGTTCAGGGGCCACGATCCGCGCGGCAAATTCACGGTAGAGATGACTGACGTACAACATCCCGTCACCGCGGGAATGGGACCTTTTGAGACCTCGGACGAATTGTACACGTGCCTTGACGGGAAAACACCCATGACGTTGCTGGCCCATTCGAAATCAAAAGTGGACAAGAAGATGTATCCCATGGCATTTGTTTTGAATTACGGAAAGGGAAAGGTCTTTCACTCGCCCCTGGGACACGATGTGACCGCATTCAACACGCCGGGGACACAGAAGCTGTTCCGTCGCGGGACAGCCTGGGCCGCGGGACTGACAGTGGGAGACTAAGGAGAAACTAGATAACAAAGTCCAACATCCAATGCCGACATGCCTCTCGGAGATAGGCATGTACTGGGGAAGTAGGGACCTATCTCCGAGAGGTCCCTCTCCGTGGCCGCGAGTGCCAGCTCCTGGAAGAGTAAGCTGAGGGTGTGCGAGAACGAGAAGGAGGGGAACAATGCAGATAGGATTCCATACAGATGCGTTTAACACTTCGTACCGCAATTTCGAGGCGTGCCTTGAATGGGCTCAGAAGAATGGCGTACACAGAATCGAATGCGGACTGATAGACGGCGTGAGCTGGATACACGGGCTCGGGTATCAGCCGCACGTGGCGCTTCACGAGGATCCGGTACTGCTCCGCAAAAAAATGGACGGCTACGGCGTCCAGTTCAGCCAGGTGGACGCGGCGTACCCGCTCTCGGGCAAAGACGGCCCTGCGTACGGAATACCGTACGTGCTCAATTCAATCAGGTGGGCAAAGCTTGCGGGTTGCACGAAGGTCGCAACCACCGACGGGCTCCATAAGCCCGAAGGGCTTGATGACGACGAGGCGATGGACCTCATGAAGAGGACCTATGAACAGATCCTTGAAGTTGCCGAGGCATACGAGATGACCATCAACATCGAAGTGCATGGCTATTTCACAACGAACCCAGATCGTATGGAGCAGATGCTGGCCTTCTGCGACAGCCAGTACCTCAGGTTGAACCTGGATACGGGCAACACGTTCATCGCGGGCCAGGACCCTGTCGCCTTCTGTGAGCGTTTCATAGACAAGATTACCCATGTACATGTGAAAGACGTATCCGAATCACTTGCCGCTGCAGTCAGGGGGGATCAGACAGGGATAGCGGTCAGCCAATGCGCTATTGGCGACGGAGTGAATGCTGATAACATAAAGAGGGTGCTGGGGCTTCTGAGGGATAACGGGTTTGAAGGAACCCTGAGCATGGAATGTGAGGGTGACGGGGGACCGATGATCGAGAAATCACTGGCATGGTTGCGCGCGACACTTGATGAGCTGAGTATCCCTGTTGATGGGTGATACTGAGGATTCTAACGTAGCTCTCTCATGTTCACAATTCGTGCGCATACGCCCGTCAGGAAAGGGGCGCTACGGGGAATTGGCCATAGAGTTGCTCAAGTGAGTATCGAATATGCACCTTCAAAGGGTGCAATAAAGAAAGGATGACCGATGGACGCGGACAGAAACAATGAGGCCCATGAAATAAAAGGCAGGTTCCTGCTTTTCTTCGTCTGTTGCCTGGCATACCTTGTGATAGGCATCCACTTCAGTATCAGGGGAAGTATAGCTGACAGCTTGCGGGAGATCTTCAACGGCATTGATCCGCTGACTTCGGCGAAAATGGCTGGCTCTGCACTGGCTGTTCCTTTTCTTGGATACGCAATAACCCTCTTCCTTATCAGCCCGTTCATCGATGCAATAGGTATGGGTCTCTTGATGAAGCTTTCGGGGGTCCTGATAGTGGCCGGTTCGGCAATGGTTATTGGCGCAGAAAGTATCGCATCGTCGTCGCAGCTCTACTGGGTGATCTGGGGGGGCATGCTGCTGGTTGGACTTGGCTGGGGGCTGGTGGATACAAATACAAACCCCTTGGTCGTGGCGTTGTACCCTGATGACAAGACCCACAAACTCAACGTGATCCATGCATGGTGGCCGGCCGGTGTCGCAGTGGGAGGTCTTATCGGGATAGGACTCGGAAAGCTGGATGTTGCCTGGGAAACCAAAGTAATCGCGGCGATGGTGCCTGCGGCAGGACTCACGGTCCTCTGTTTCTTTGCCAAGTTCCCCCTTACTGAGCGGGCAGCTTCCGGTGTCAGCTTTGGAGAGATGCTGGTGGAGGTCTTCCGAAAACCCATGTTCTGGGTATGGTTTGCCTGCATGTGGTTCACTGCCACCTCTGAGCTGGCTCCCGGCCAGTGGGTGGATATGGCCCTCTCCCGGACCGTCGGGATGAGCGGGATGTGGATCCTCATCTACATCAGCGCCCTGATGTTCGTGATGAGACACTTCGCGGGACCCCTCGCTCACAAGTTCTCGGTTGTAGGGCTGTTATGGATCTCCTGCCTCCTCGCGGCAATCGGCCTGTGGTGGCTCAGTATCGCCGCGAACCCGGTTATAGCGATTGTCGCGGCCACGTTCTGGGGTGCCGGCGTATGTTTCATGTGGCCGACAATGCTTGCGGCTGTCAACGAGCGCTATCCTAAATCCGGTGCGTTCGGGATGGGGTTGATGGGTACAGGAGCTACATTGGCAATCTACTTCTTTATGCCGATAATGGGTGGGGTCTTCGATGCTACCAAGATCAGCGAAGCCGGTGGCGAAGAAGCATTCAAGGCCCTGTCGGGAGAAAACATGGAGGCAGTCCTGGCAACGGCATCGCAGGCATCATTCAGATCTGTCGCCATATTGCCTGCCCTCCTCTTGCTCGTGTTCGCAGTTATCTGGATCTACGAAATCAAGAAGAGGAAAGCGGACGAAAAGCCGGCTGGAGAGGAAGATGGCGTGACGGAAGGGCAATAGGCTTTCACAATCGTGAAGAAGAAACATCGATACGGAGGTATGTCATGAAGGTAGGACAGAACATGTTGTTGTGGACCATTCATGTTACTGAAGAGCATTTTCCAATCTTCGAAAAGCTCAAGGCCGTTGGATTTGACGGCGTGGAGATCCCCGTGCATGAAGGTGATGATGCACATTACGCGAAGGTCCGTAAGGCCCTGGATGATAACGGGCTCAAATGCACGACGTCCACGGCCATGCCGACCGAGGAGCACAATGCAATCAGCCCGGACGAGGAGAAACGCGCAACAGCAATGGACTACATGAAGTTTGTTCTCGACCGCGGTGCCGTTCTGGGCGCGGAAGCACTGGCGGGACCGTTCTATCAGCCACTTGGTAAGTTCACCGGGGAACCGCCAACGGACGACGAAAGAAAGCGTGCCGAGGATTTTCATCGCGGGGCAGCGGATTACGCCCAGGAGCGAGGTATCCGGCTTTGCGTGGAGTTCCTCAACAGGTTCGAGGCCTATTTCCTGAACACCATGGGGGATGCCGCGGAGCATGTACGCCGCGTGAATCATCCGAACTTCGGGGCGATGTTTGACACATTCCACGCCAACATAGAGGAGAAGGATCCCGTCCAGGCGGTTGTGGACAACATCGACGCGATCAAACATGTGCATATCTGTTCGAACGACCGGGGAGCGCCTGGCAAAGGGCATATCCCTTTCAAGGAGATAATTGGCGCCCTGAGGGCAGGAGGCTACGACGAGTGGTTCACGATAGAGTCATTCGGCCGTGCCATGCCCGTGCTGGCAGCAGCAACATGCGTATGGCGCGATTTCTTCGAAAGCCCGGAAGAGGTCTACAGAGAAGGCTTCAAGACAATCACGAAGTATGCCTGATGTGGCCGTCGGTTGTCAGGAAACATAATCGTAAGTAATCCAGCACATCGGATGTGCAGTGGGAGGGGCAGCGGCCTCGCTGCCCGCGGACACCGAGACCGGCGTCCCTCCCGTAGGGGCGCGACGGCGTAGCCAAGAGACGTTGATCCCGCTCAAACCACGGGGTCTCGGAGAATCTAATGAAGACCAAACACCTGTTAACCGCATTGCTTGCTTCACTTCTCTGCCTTGCAACATGCAGTTCCGTGTATTGTAAAGAGACGACCGAGATGAAGAAGATATACTTCCTGGCCGGTAAAGGCAGTCATGGAAAGGACTGTCATGCGTTCAGCGCAGGTTCCAGGCTTTTGGCCTCGATCCTCAACGAGAACGTGACGGGAGTTAACGCAGTTGTTTGTGAAAATGGCTGGCCGGACGATACGTCATTCCTCGACAACGCCGCGGCAGTTGTCATGTTTTGTGACGGCCTCAATCATCACGTGGGCAATGGACACTGGGAAGAGCTCGACAAGATGGCAAAGAAGGGCGTCGGAATTGCTGTGCTGCATTACGCAGCGGTTGTGGCCAAGGGGAAGACTGGCGACTACTTCCTGGATTGGATGGGCGGCTACTATGAACCGGGATGGTCGGTAAACCCGCATTGGGAAGCAAACTTCGAGAGTTTCCCTGAGCACCCCGTGACCCGAGGGATGAAACCATTCACGATCCATGATGAATGGTATTTTCACATGCGTTACCGGGAAGGCATGAACAATGTTACTCCTGTCCTGTCGGCACACCCGCCGGCAAGCACGATGAAGCGTCCAGACGGACCCCACAGCGGCAACCCTGATGTTCGAGCCGCGGTTAAGAACGGAGAGATCCAACACGTTGCCTGGGTTGCCACGAGGCCAGGTGGCGGCAGGGGTTTCGGCTTCACAGGTGCGCACTATCACAAGAACTGGCAGGATGAGAATTTCCGGAGGCTCGTATTGAATGCCCTGGCCTGGATAGCAAATGTCGAGATCCCGCAGGACGGAGTGCCTGTTGCGATACCGGAATGATAGAGGCTTGTGCGGATATCACAGAGTCATTTCTCGGTAGAATCATTTGAGAATTGGCTGAGCAGTCTAAACTGCGGAAAGCCGGAACGCGACACAGCCCACTCTCAAGCATGTGCGGGGGCAATGTTGGAAAGCGCGTCCACCTCATAGCGGTGGACGTACCTAGAGGGAAAGTAGGTCCACCGCTACGAGGTGGACCAGGCGAATCAATTGTGAGCATAGTGATTCTGTCGATATCTTAACGGGAGTGATTCGGCGCTCGCAGCGTTGCACAAACTGTCATCCTGAGCGAAGCGGAGCGGAGTCGAAGGATCTCCGTTGGAAAGCGAAGTATAAGATCCCTCGGCAAGCTCGGGATGACAATGTCTGAACGATGACAGTGAATCCAGAAACATCATCATCAACCAAAGGAAATCTATGATGGCAGGAAGAATCGGTCGATGTTTCGCGGTAAACGTGATTGTCGGTTTGCTGGTGCTGGGACAGGCATGCGGCAAAGGCTCGGTTAAAGTCTTCATTCTTGCCGGCCAGTCGAACATGGAAGGACACGGGGTCGTACAGGGAACACAGAAAGGTTCGTTGGAAACTCTTTCCAAAGATCCGATCTCCGCGGCACGTTACAAGCACCTGCTTGACAAGGATGGAAAGTGGATAGTCCGTGATGATGTTTATCTCTATTACTATGCTCCGAGAGGCAGATTAACTATCGGCAACAGCGCGGCAAAGAACGCCATAGGTCCTGAGTTCGCCTTTGGCTGGACGGTGGGTGACTATATTGAAGACCCTGTTTTGCTCGTAAAATGGGGGCCGGGTGGCTGCGCGCTGGCAGGCCCATGGCGCCCGCCGAGCTCGGGCAAACACGGCGACAAGGAGCGCGGCCCCGGCATCGGAGATCAGTATGACGGAATGATTTCCGGCACAAAAAAGGCGCTCGCCAACATCAAGGCTGATTTCCCAGACCTGGCAGGCAAGAAGATCGAGATTGTCGGTTTCGGCTGGCACCAGGGATGGAACGACGGCTGCAGTCATAAGGACACGGCCGAGTACGAAAAGAACATGGCAAACTTCATACGCGACGTCCGTAAGGACTTTGGTGTTCCTGATCTGCCTTTCGTCATCGGCGGCAGCGGGTTCGGCGGATGGGGGCAAACGATCGACCGCCGTCTCGGCGTCATGAAGGCCCAGGAGGCCGTGACAAAGTACGAAGACTTCAAAGACAACACCAGGTACGTGGAAACACGCAGCTTTTTCCGCGACGGCCCCGTGTCACCGCGCCCAATCCGATATCATTGGTGCTGCAACGCAGAGAGCTACTACCTGATTGGTGAAGGCATGGGCAAGGCCATGGTCGAGTTGCTGGGCGGTCCAAAAGCACCGCCTAACCCGACGGGGCCGCAGAAGTAACAATTCGGTGGACCTGACGGCCATCCTTCTACAGTATACGTTCAATCCCCCTGCGGGGACGCAAGGCACAATTACGGTTGCGGGCAGATGTCGCTGCGGGTATTCCACGGGCATAACTGGAGATACGGCTCGAGGGCATTAAACGGAGGACACAGGTACATGAAAGACGAGAAGGGCATCGTAAAGGCGCATGACGCCGACTGGATGGTCACGCGGCGTGACATGCTGAAAGCGTCAGGTTCCGCCCTCGCGGGACTTTGCATGGGAGTGCCGCTCGCGTACGCGGACAAAACAGATCGTAAAGCGGAACTGCGTTTCGGGATTGTGACAGATGCGCATTATGCCGACAGAGCCGCGGGAGGCGCGCGCCAATACAGAGAATCTGTAGCCAAGATGACTGAATGCGTCACACTGATGAATGAGAAGAATGTTGATTTCCTTATCGAGCTCGGCGACTTCAAGGACCAGGGCAAACCCGTGGACGAGACGACTACCCTGAGATACCTCGAAACTATTGAGAAGACCTTCGGACAGTTCGAAGGTCCTCGCTATCACGTCCTGGGCAATCACGATATGGACAGCATATCGAAGGAGCAATTCCTGGCCCGCGTAGGGAACACCGGAATCAAGCAGGGATCCAAGCACTATTCCTTTGATTCAAAGGGGGCACACTTTGTTGTTCTCGACGCAAACTACGACGCCGGCGGACTCGATTATGATCATGGCAAGTTCAATTGGACAGACGCCAATATCCCGCGTGAAGAACTCGACTGGCTAAAGACCGACCTGGCGGCAACATCCAAGCCGGTGATTGCATTTGTTCACCAGCAACTTGATGGCAAAGGTAGCCACTACATCAAGAACGCGGATCAAGTCCGTAACCTTCTACAGGAGAGCAGTCAGGTTCTTGCGGTTTTCCAGGGCCATAATCATGCAGGACATTACAGTCATATCGAAAACATCCATTATTACACCCTGAAAGCGATGGTCGACGGGACCGGAGAGAAGAACAGCTCATATGCTGTTGTTGAAGTGTATAATGATCACAGCATTGTCGTCACCGGTTATCGCAAAGCGGTAAGCAGAGAGATGAAGAAGGCATGACCCTGGAAAGAGCAGTTGGAACAGCTGTTGTCCCGTTACCCCGTCGGAAGTCTCTGCGACTTCCGCTGCATCCCATCTCTCCCCGTAGCGGAACTCGCCAAGAGTTCCGATCTCTGTCAATTACTTCTGCCCTTTGCGAAGTCCAGGGCAACGCCCTGGGGATGTTGCGCATATTCTTAACCGGACTCATTCTGTCAGCCTTAACCCAGCTGCTGCAGGGAGCGGACATTGAGGATGCGGTCAACCAGGAACCACCGGCGATTGACATCGCGACGGGTTGGGAGATTCCTTCAGAAGGCTACTGTGACCAACCCTACGTAGTGAAACTGGATGATGGCACCTGGCTGTGCACGATGACCACAGGCAAGGGACATGAGGGACAGACGGGACAGCATATCGTCTCCTGCCGCAGTCGTGATCGCGGCAAGACGTGGGGGCCATTGGTCGATATCGAGCCTGCCGATGGACCGGAGGCATCGTGGGTCATGCCCTATCTTGCGGGGTACGGCCGGGTGTACGTCTTCTACACCTACAACGCCGCGAACATGCGCGAGGTCATCGCGGCAACCGACTATGCACGCAGGCGGGTAGACACCCTCGGTGAATATGCGGTGAAGTATTCTGATGATGGAGGGACAAGCTGGTCAAAGGAACGATGGTACATTCCCGTAAGAGAAGCCACTATCGACCGGAAAAACCCTTATCAAGGCAAGGTTCGCTTCTTCTGGGGTGTTGGTAAACCCGTGCAACACAAGGGAAGCATGTACCTCGGGTTTGCGAAAATAGGCAAGTTTGGCAAAGGCTTCATCGAAACCAGCGAGTCCTGGTTCCTCAGGTGCAGCAACATTGAAACCGAACGTGATCCGGCGAAACTGACATGGGAGACACTGCCGGAAGGCGATGACGGCCTGAAATCACCAGGAGGTCCGATTGCGGAAGAAGTTAACCTTACGAGCCTTTCGGACGGGAGCTTGTTCTGCACCTACCGCACTGTGGCCGGCCACCCCTGCCACGCCTATTCACGTGATGACGGCAAAAGCTGGACCAAATCTGCTTTCATGACCTATCAACCGGGAGGAGACTTGATCAATCATCCCCGGGCGGCCAATTTCGTGCGGCGGATTGATGGCGGACCCTATGCCGGCCGCTACATTTACTGGTTTCACAATCACGGCGGTAAGTGGTACGAGGGGCGCAATCCAGCATACCTGATCGGGGGTGTCGAACGGGACGGTCCCGATGGAAAGGTGATCCACTGGGGAAAGCCGACGGCGGTGCTATATGATAAGAACAAGAAGGTTCGTATCAGTTACCCGGATTTCATTTGGGATGGCGGCCTCTACATCACCGAAACTCAGAAAAACGTTGCCCGCGTTCACATGGTCCCCGATGAACTGCTGCGGAGCCTATGGAAGAAAAAGAAAACAGCATCCCAGCCGAACAAAGAATAGAGATTGTTTTTGCAGATTTAACCTAGAAAAAGCACTTGAATCGCGCTTTCGAGCCTCATCATATGATCTGGAGTGCGGTGGCAGAAAGGCAAAGTCATGTCGCTATTGAAAGCCATATCAAACGTACTCCTATACATCACCTTCTGCACAGGGACCACCTGCGCAGCTGATTTCTATGTGGCCCCCAACGGCAATGATGCCGGCCCGGGGACTGAAAACAAGCCGTTTGCAACGATCGGAAAGGCGCGTGACGCAGTGCGCGCGATCTCCGCGAACGGATTGAAGAATAACATTACCGTTCAGATTCGCGGTGGCATCTACAGAATAGACAACCCGGTCTTGTTCGATTCGCGGGATTCGGGGACTGACAAGTTCAGGATCACCTATGAGGCGCGTAAGAGTGAAACACCGGTGTTTTCAGGTGCACGCGTGATTTCGAACTGGAAAGTGAACAGTGATGGAACCTGGGAAGCTCCTGTTCCCGCCGATTGGTCTTTCCGCGAGTTGTTCATCAATGAAGTCCGGAGACCGCGCTGTCGGCATCCCAACAAGGGATTCGCCAAGGTAACCAAGGTTATTAATGATCGCAGGCAGTTCGAGTTCAAGCCTGGCGATTTTCCGAGAATAGCCGATGCCGGGGATACTGAACTGGTCATGCTCCATGACTGGTCGATTTCCAGGAACGGCGTGAAGTACGTTGACGGAAAGACTCATGTCATTGAAACCGTCTACGAGATTGGCGGGCCGGCCCGTTTCTGGCGGATTAACGGATTTGAGCAGAATCCCCGGTTCCGTCTCGAGAATCATCCTGTCTTCCTTGATGCTCCAGGAGAGTGGTACCTGGACAGAAACGCGAATCTTCTGCGATACCGCCCTCTGCAGGGCGAAGAGCCCGGGGAGATACAGGCGGTCGCCCCGGTTGCCCCCCAGTTACTGGTGCTGAAAGGAGAAAAGGGCAAGCCGGTCAAGAATCTCCATTTTCGAGGCCTCTTATTCAAACACACTCACTGGCAGTTTGAGGAGAACCGGTATGGCGGAGGACAGGCGTGTTTTCACTGGAGCGGCACCTCGCCGGCGGGAGAGATGAAATGGAACTGGCAGCCCGTGATTCCGGCGCTGATGTTCGAATTCGCCGAATCCTGCGGACTGGAAAACGTGTCTATCGTGGACGTCGGAGGCTCAGGAATATGGCTCAGACAGGGGTGCATTAACAACAGTATCGTGAACAGCAGGATTGCTGGCGCGGCGGCCAATGGCGTGATGATCGGCGAGCACAAGGTTCCGGAGGGCGCAACTGTGGCTTCCGGGAATGTGATCCGAAACAGCGTGATTGAAGATTGCGGTGTTCATTTCTTCGGTTCGGTCGGGGTATGGATCGGGTTAAGCAACGGAAACCGGATAGCGAGCAACGAGATTCGGCGTCACCCGTACACTGGCATATCCGTCGGCTGGCGATGGAACCCCACTCCTACTCCCTGCAAGGCCAACGTGGTTGAGGACAATCACATTCATCACGTCATGCAAGTCTTGTCAGACGGAGGCGGAATCTACACACTCGGTCTTCAACCCGGGACGGTGTTGAGAGGAAATTGGATTCATGACGTACCCCTGAACGCCGGGAGGGCGGAGAGCAACGGTATGTTTCTTGACGAAGGAACGACCGGCATTGTAATCGAGAACAACTTCATTCATGACATCGCCAAATCTCCCTTCCGCTTCCACAAGGCGACGACGAACCTGCTTAGAAACAACACTGTCGTCCTGGGAAAGGACCTTCCCCTGGTCAGGTACAACAACACGCAGGCGAAGAACATCAAGCAAGAGAAGAACCGGGCAATCCAGGCTGGCTCCGACGAGTTCAGGAAGATAACTGAGCAGTACCGTAAGAGCGCAGGAAGATAGGAAGGCTGTGCACGGAAGCAGGGGCCGGCTGGGTCACGAGCCCGGTAGAACGGTCCTCCGGGCCGTTTATGTGGCAGATGGAGCGGTAAGAGAAGCGAGAATTAGTGCACTTCGTTCTGTTTTCTCACAACGTCTGCCGCTTGCCTGTCGCTTTGAACAGCCCAGAGGGCCGTTTTACTGAGGGAGCCCCACGTGGGACACTGTTTCCGCACAGGAACAGGCAAAGGAGAGAACGGAATGAATACAGGATCGTTTCTTAGAGTAGCATGGATAGCCCTGGCCGTATCAGCCATGCAGATCTGCGTCACCGCACGTGGCGAGAATCTGAACCGGCCAAACGTGCTCTTCATCGCCGTGGACGATCTCAATCATTGGGTGGGATACACGGGACGGAATTCGCAGGCGAAGACACCGAACATCGACCGCCTGTCCAAGATGGGTGTATCTTTCAGTAACGCACATTGCACGGCGCCGGCCTGCAACCCTTCGCGCGCTTCCTTGATGTCGGGTATGCGCCCGAGCAGTACCGGTTGTTATCTCAACGGTCAGAAATGGACTAACTACGTCAAGGAAGGCGTTGCTCTCAATCACCATTTTCGCAAATCAGGCTACACCACCGTGGCCATGGGCAAGATCTATCACGGGCACTCGAACTCCGGTTACGAATCGGGCTGGGACGAATACCCCGCCCTGCCGGTATCCTCCGGTGGCGGCGCGCAGAAGTACGAGGGGTACTTTACGCCGATGCCGCACGACATGAAAGACCGGGACCTGGGTGATTGGCACACCGTCGACTATTGCATCAAACAGCTGCGAAAAGACCACGACAAACCGTTCTTCATCGCCTGCGGCTTCATCAAACCGCATCTACCATGGGCAGTGCCGCGCAAATACTACGACATGTTTCCCCTGGAAGACATCCAGCTTCCACCACATATCGAAAACGACCTGGACGACGTCCCCGCCGCCGGCGTGAGGATGGCGAAGCCGGAGGGCGATAATGCAAAATTCAAAAAGACAGGTCGCTGGAAGGCAGCAATCCAGTCCTACCTCGCCACGTGCGCCTACACCGATATGAACCTGGGGCGACTGCTTGATGCGTTCGATGACTGCAAGTACAAAGACAACACGGTCATCGTCTTCTGGGGCGACCACGGATGGCACTTGGGCGAAAAGGAACACTGGCGCAAGTTCAGCCTCTGGGAGGAAGCTACCCGTGCGCCGTTGATCTGGGTGGCGCCGGGCGTCACCCAGCCCGGAACTGTCTGCAAGAAATCCGTCGATTTTCTCAGCATCTATCCCACACTCTGCGACCTTGCCGGTTTGCCTATCCCATCCCACGTCGAGGGCAAGAGTCTCAAGCCGCTGCTAATCAATACGTCCGCCGACTGGGAGCATGCGGCTATCACTACTCACGGCTTTGGTAACCACGCAGTGCGGACAGAACGCTGGAGGTACATTCGCTACAAGGACGGCAGCGAAGAGCTGTACGATCACGCCAGGGACGAATACGAGCATCGAAACCTGGCAACCAACCCGGAGTTCACGAAAATCAAAGAAGAACTGGCCAGAAGGCTGCCCCAGAAGAACGCCCCCTTCAAATCCAAGAGCGTGGTAAGCAAGCGGCCAAAAAGGAAAAAGAAGTAAAGAACGACGCCAGATGGACGTGCTCTAAAGAAGCACCCCACAGGGTGCAATGGGAGGGGCCTGCCCGACACCGTGCTTGCTCTGGTGCTGGGGCCTCGCTGCTGGCGGACGCCGAGGCCGTCCCTACCAGACAATCATCAGCCAACCTTTGGTATAGCTCCTTGATGCAAAGGGTGTCCCGCCGTAGGCCCCTATGTTGATACGGAAGCCGTTCTTTTGTGGTTCCCCGGCAAAACGTATATCGCTGGGATCGCCGGCGTCTATGCAGAGACTGCTCACCGCATCTGTCTTCCATGCCTGGGCCAAGGCATCCCAGCGGCCAAACCGGCTCTTGAGATGCAAATCGTCATATTCGTCGGCAAACAGGGGGTCATCCGTTATCATGCCATCGCCGAGAGTCACGGAACCTGTAAGATTCGGTGAACCCGTCCCCTTCAGGCAACTGTAGGCAATGCCCACGGTAGCGCCCCCCTGTACGTGAATATCATTGGGCTCCAACTGCGTCGCTCCACCGGCAGCTTTGCCCTGCATATTCCCCCAGAAAATGCAGTTGGTAATGCTGGCCGTGCCATTCTCATGCTGGTAGAGGGCACCGCCATCTCGGTCGTCCGAATCCTTCGTAGAGTTGCCTGCCAGGGTGCAGTTGACTAACACGAGGTCACCAATGTTGTAGATTCCGGCTCCGTCGAATTCCGTCTCGTTCCGCGCAATCACGCAATTCACGAACTTGGCCGCGGTACCTGAACCGACATAAACCGCACCGCCGTTCCTCAATCCACTGTTATCAGCGAACACGCAATTAGTGAGGGTAACGTCGCCGGCATTCTCGAAATAGGCCCCTGCACCATCAGGGTCATCGGAATGGCTTTGATTGTTGATAATCCGGCAGTTGGCCATTCTCAGTCCTTTGGCGCCACTGCGCATAGCTATCCCTCCGCCGCTGCCTTCGGCGTAGTTCAGCCCCAGCAGGAGTGCCGCGGCAAGCAGGAAGCACTGTGACGTTCTTACGGCCATAGGTAGGATCTCACCCAAAACTCTGGCGCCATATTACACAAAAAAGCAGGGCATGTAAAACACGGAGTAAGCGAGGATTCTTGTATGCGTGTAGAACGGGTTTAGGTTGAATAGATCCAGCAGGCATTTGAGGATGAGAATGGGAGAACGAAACCACCCGCGCCCCCGCGCTAGAGCTCCCGAGGACACAGAGGTCAGAGCCTCCTTCGCACAAGGCTTCGGAGGCCAAGATGGGAAGAGGAGACTCAGCTTATGGAGAGCGCAATGAATTCAACGCTCGTTTTGCTGGCACTATACATTTGCAGCATT
>JASLPY010000005.1 GCA_030744755.1 Kiritimatiellia bacterium
GCGCGTCCATGTCGGATTGAAATTGGCTGTGTCGCCGTCGGCCAATTTCCGCAGTCCTTTACCGTTGTATCCGGCGACATAAACATCAGTCTTCCATTTCAAAGTGTCAGGATCATTCTTAACTCTGCGGAAGAATACCAGCCAGCCCTTCTTCGACCAGGACGGTTTGAAGTCATGGTAGCCTTCCTCACATTTAATAATCGGCTCGCCGTCCGGTTGACCAGGTATACTGACGTGAATACGGCCGTCCTTGGTATAGGAGATCCGCCCTTTATTCCCTTTTGATGTACTCTTTTCTGCTGCAAAAGTATCTAATGCACAAACCATCAGCATCGAAGCAATCACCAACATTAGTGTCTGTGCAGAACGAACTGTCATACGAGTCATTGCATCACCTTGTGTCTTTCCATGTGTATTATTAGGAAGGAACCTATTCACAGAGGTATGGCAGTCCGTTCAGAATGGTTACCCCCAATTGTCAGGTAATGGCTGATCATTCCCAGACGTCCCCCGACGGTGATGACAGGGAGATCAATATATCTCCTTGTCTTATTCGTGAAAATCGGCATTTGCCGTCATTCAACGAGCTAATTATAGGGATTATAGGGGACAGACATTCTATCGTGCATTCGACACGATAACTCTTGTGAGGAGAGGCACTTACGTCCATATCCGCACGTCTCTGGGGGCTTAGGACGAAAAAATCAGGCTCTATTTGAGCTGTAACGAGCTTTCTCTTCACGAACGCAGATGGCGCCTGGAGCAGCGGTTCCGACATCGCTGTAGGTGAATAGATGGCGATGGCCGAAACTGTCGGCCACGCGCTCAACAAATATCTGATCGCCAACGGCAAGTGCTTCCGTCCAGACCGCTTCGCGCCCAAGCCTACGGCGTGCCAGCAATTCGTTGATCCCATCGCCGTAGACACGCTGAAACTCGGCCATGGAAGGTAGTTCGAGGCTTTCCAGCATGCGCTCCAACGCTAATACGCGATATCGGCTTCGGCGACCCATCAGTTCGTCATCTCCGCACCAGTGCCATTCTGACGGATGGCCAACGACGCCCGCGCGTAACATGTTCATAGAGACGTACCGCATGCAGTTCAACAGGTGTTGCCCGCCCTGGATGATCGTACATTTGAAGGGATGCTCCCAGAATGAACCCTCGTGCCCCTTCAAGCGATTCCAGTGGCGAGCCACCGTCGCCGACGCTAACTGCATCATGGACGAAACCGCCGTAGGGTCATCCACATGCGCAATCACATGTACGTGATTCGATGTGACACAGTAGTTGTAAACCGGGACGCCATACCGGTGCGCACCTTCACGCAACCATTTCCGATAATCGTTGCGCTCCCGGATCGTGCGCAGGAGAAAGCGCCGATCGTGACACCGATGCGTTAGATGGTATGTATATCCTGGTTGCAGATACCGTGATGCGTTTGGCATGAGGTTAGACTCTCATCATTATCCTTACACGTCAATTCCAGCCTCGTTTTTTGCTTCTAAGCCCTCCTGGACAACCAAAAAGGAGCGTAATCTCTACTTGCAGAAGGACTTAGCGTGTCGAATGCACAATCGAATGCACAATCGGAATGCACAATCGGGAAAACAGAACCGGCGTCAAGTTTATGCCACCTCCCAATCCTCTCTACTTGTCCTTCCGTAGTCCCGCGCCTGCGGGACGAAGGAGGGTCAAAAAACTCCCACAGCGGAAACAGCACATTGTCATTCTGCTATGGTTTAGCGTATGGCTTTGAGGTATTGTGCGAGGTTTTGAGAATTATGGGGTGTAATGCCTGATATCCAAGGAGCGGAAAGGCCATGAGAATTCGACTACCAGTATTGCTTACACTGTTTTCCCTTAGTGTATTCGCCAACGCGGCTGAGCTGCGGTTCAGTCGCAGCTTGAGCGACAATGCCGTGCTCCAGCGCGGCAAATCCGTGACGATACGCGGCTTCGCCGACAAAGGCGCCGAAGTGACCGTAACATTCGGCTCCCAGAGTAAGAAAACCAAAGCCGACAAGAATGGCGAGTGGTCCGTCGTTCTGGATCCGATGGAAGCCTCGGCGGAGAGGCGAGAACTAAGGTGTCAGGTGTCAGGTGTCAGGGATCAGGTGGTTCTGAAGAATGTTCTCGTTGGCGATGTGTTTCTTTTCGCGCGGCAGACCACGGTTGACGTGAGCCTGGGACGGGATGAGGCGGGAAGGAAGGCTGCCGCAGACCTGCCCTCGGTGAGGGTGATGACAATCAGGACCATTCCTGCCGTGGGGCCTCAGCAGGACCTGGCAAAAGAAGCAACCAGCGGCTGGACGGCTCTCAACAAGAAGGCGGCACTTGAGATGAATGCCGCCGCATTCTACGTGGCCCGGGGGATCTCGAAGGATGCGGGCGTACCCATTGGTATTATCGACCTCAACATGGGATATCACTTTCCAATCGCATGGCTGAGCAAAGAAGCGCTTCTGGATACAACGAAGATCTACGATGCCAAGAAGACAACCGTGGAAGGAAGTATCAAGGCAGTAGACAACATGTTCAAGATGATGGAAGATGCCCAGGCCGCCTTCGAGGATCCTTCCGAGGATCAGAAGAAGAAGGATTCCAGAAGGGGATATCCCCGGGCTCCTGCCCGGGAAGACGCCAGGTATCCCACCGCAGGGCATAACGCCGTACTCCATCCCATGCGGGGTTTGGCGCTCAAGGGGCTTCTTCTGCAGCTCGGTAATGACTACCCCTATTACATATACGCACGGCTGGCACGCGAAGGCAAAATAACCAGTCGGCCTCATCTGGGCCAAGCGTACGCAGACTCCTACGATATTCGCAAATGGTGTCTCTATCTTGAGCCCCTCACCGTTCCCAGAATTCCGCGGGAGTGGCGTAAAATCCTTGGCGACGATGCTCTGCCCGTTGGCTGGATCACTCCTCCGGGGTCAGACCTGGTCACCCAGGGCCGGCATCACTACGAGATGCGCGAGCTACAACGCCAGGCGGCTGAAAAGGAGAGCGGGGTTGATCTTATCCTGCCCGGCACCGAGCACCTCCCGTTCAGCGCCCAGCCGGCCGATGAAGTTCTCCTTGGGGCCCGTTGCCTGACCTGGCTGACGGGAGCGGTCTACAGGAAAGAGGGTGTGATTCCCACGGGCCCGGTGTTCGATCGCGCCGTGATGAAGTATTCGAAGGCACAGGTGTTCTTCAAGCCGGGCACGGCCAAAGGCCTCAAGGCCGGCAAGAGCGCTCTGGACCGCTTTGAAGTGGCCGGCGTTGATCTGGAGTACGCTCCCGCGAAGGCGAAAATCGATGGGGAAACCATACACCTTTCATCTGACACAGTTTCGAGAATTGCGCACGTCCGCTACAACTGGACTGAAAAGCCCGATCAAGGCCTGACCGGCGCCAATGGTCTGCCGGCCGTCCCCTTCAACACAGACGGACACCCATTCCCAAGAAAAATCAGCACCATAGGCGAAGAGGTGCTGCCACCGGAGTTCTCCACACCCATCTCCGAGTGGAAGACCGATGGCCCTGTCATTTACAATGGCAGATTGGATACGACAACCAAAGGCGGCAAGTACCTGGGGCCGACAGGTCTTCGGGTCAGCACGTTCGGCCCCAACCTGTTTGTCAACAACGCGTACCTCGGCTCCCCGGCCGATGGGAAGATTCTACACGGCGACTACCTCTATGCCGTGAATGGGAAAGTCTTTGGCAAAGACATGTTCGGGGACGTTGCCAAGGCGATTACCCAGGCAGAAACGGAAGAAGGAAAAGGCATCATCAGCTTTGACCTGTTGCGCGGCGGCAAGAAGATGACCGTCGAACTTCAGCTCGAGGTGCTTGGCACTTACAGCTCCACTGCGCCCTACGACTGCCCCAAAACCGACCGGATCGTGGCCAATGCCGAAGCTTTCCTGGCCAAACGCGGCGGGGTGGTCGAGGGACATCCCGCGTTCATGAACCCCGATGCGATGTTCCTGCTGGCGGCGGGTTCACCCGAATACCAGGGCCTTGTCCGGCGTCATGTCTACAACAGGATAGCCGAATGGGACCCCGACAAGCCTCTTGATCTTACCGGCAGGAAAGTCCCCGGCGGCCCCTGGGGACTGTCTGCCGACGCGCTGCTGATGGCGGAATACTGCCTGGCGACGGGTGATAGAGGTGTCCTCCCCTACATGAAGTTCTGCTGTGATGGCCTGACGGCCATACAGATCAGATCCCTGGATGAATCCGGGCCATGGCCCCAGGTTCAGGCCGGACAGACAGGAGGATGGCGCCATAACTTCTATGGTGGCGCGGGATACGGCACCATGCCGGCCATCGGTGTTCCTGCGGCACTCGGGTACCACCTCACGAAGGAAGCCGGCGTCCAGTACAACTTCGAGGGGTATGAACGGGCTGCAAACTGGTTCCTTCACAATGGCGCCAAGGTGGGATCCATCATATACGGGTACTTTGCTGAACCCAGGACTTCCGGGAACTATATTGACCCCGATAAACTTGCCGCCGGCATGCTTAATCCGGGCAACGGCGGCGTTGCCGGCGCAGCCATCCTCTTTGATCTTCGCGGAAATGGGCCTGTCGCGCGCACCTGTTCGTTCGTGGCCACCCACTGCTACAACAACACATGGGGTGCCCATGGCGGCCACTTCTGGCTCAATTTCTATACCCCGCTTGGCGCGAAGGTACATGGGACGAAGTCGTTTCAGTTCTACATGAAAAGTAACCGCACCTGGCAAGAGCTGCACCGCATGCACAACCACAGCCGTCAACAGGACCGCGTCTTTGGCGCCGGGCAGTTCCTGGCCTACGTGGCGCCGCGGGAGCGCTTGCGCATGCTCGGCGCCCACGAGTCTGTCTTTGCTCCCCATCCCCCGGAAGCAGTGGGTCCCGCCCTTGACGCCTATCACAAGCGTAACTATGCGGCCTGCGAAAAGGCAGCCGCACTCCTGATTGAGAAGGGCGATATGCACGGCCTCGACCTGCAGAAAGCCGAGCAACTGCGGGACGCGGCGGCGCTGATCCAGAAGAGCATTGCCCTTGACCTGGCCAGGGTCAAAGGCTTGATCGTCGAGAACAAGCCCCATGAAGCCAGCCTGGATCTGACGCAACTGAAAGCGGCGATGCCGGAGGGCAACGCCGAGCTTGCCGCCATTGAGAAGCAGCTGAGTGACCCCGCGTTGAAGGAAGCACTGAACCAGGACAAGAAACGCTATGACACGTACATCAAGTCCCTCGCTCTTCAGCTCCCACCGGAAAAGCAAGAAGAGGATGGTGCTGAATGGAAAGAACTGGTCAATGTTGTGGACATCAAGCGAAGGCGAAAGCCGGAAGATCCCGAGCCCAAGGCCACCCTATGGCGGATGAAGACCCTTGAGGCGATCGAGCTGGCCCCCGATGGGTGGACAGAGAACAATTTCGACGACAGCGGGTGGACGGAGACGACGCTGCCCATCTCCTGGCGCGACAATCACACGGCGGTGTTGCGCGCGCCGTTCGAAATCGACAACAAGCGCGCCGTTAAGGCCTTACGCCTGAACCAATATGCCTTCCGTCAGGACGCCATTCAGGTCTTTATCAATGGCAAGCCCGTGGCCAAGATCAGTGAGTCGGGTGGAGGTAGCCAGGTCATCGTTCCCCTGAACGATCACGCCGTGAAACTTCTCAAGAACGGCCGCAACACCCTGGCCGCTACCTACAAGCACACTTGGCGATGGGGCCGGTATTTCAGGGGCAAGGACAGCTGTTATGGAGGAGGCGTCAACCTGAGTCTGGAGATGCAGGAGCGGTAGGGGAAGGTCACGGCCTTCGGCCGCAACGAAAGTCGTTAGGCGCTAGGCGTTAGGCGTTAGTGACTTACGCGCATCTTCTACGCAAAACGGACAGAACTTACGGGTTAAGACTCTAATGCCTTGCGGGGAGTGATTAGGAATACGATTATGAAAACGATGATGAAGACAATTACGATTATGTTGATCGCGATGGCCTGCTTCGCCAATGCCCAAGATGGAAAGGAGCCCCCCGTTCGGGTTTACGTGATGGTCGGGCAGTCCAATATGCAGGGCAAGGGCAGTATTGAAGGAGAGGGGGCCAACTCCCTGCGATATGCGGTGAAGAATGACCCGAAAAAGGAGTTCCAGTTTGTCGTCAACGAGGATGGCACATGGAGAGAGCGTTCCGATGTGTGGATCCACTACGATCTGTACCCCTTCAGAGAGCTCAGGTACGGCGCGTTGAAGCCGGGCTATGGCGGTTCTTCCGGTCAGATTGGTCCGGAACTTGGCTTTGGACATGTGATGGGCGATGCCAGCAAGGGTCAGCTCCTCATCATCAAGGCCGCCTGGGGAGGCAAGAGCCTGGGGCATAACTTTCTGCCGCCCAGCGTTGGCAAGTATCCTCTGCCTGTAGTACCCGATGACCCAGGCTATTTCTATCACAGGATTCTTCAATTCGTCAGAGAGGTGACTGAAAATGCCGAGAAATACTTCCCCGATTACAAGGGTCAGGGCTTCGAGATCGCCGGCCTGTGCTACCACCAGGGATGGAATGACCAGTACGGTGGGCTGGATCTGAAATACGAAAAGAACATGGCGGCTTTCATCAAGGACATTCGCAACGTCGAACACGGGCTCGGTGTGCCCGGTCTTCCTGTGGTAATCGCGACCAGTGGCATGATCGAAAAGGAGACTCCCATTAAAAAAGGCCAACTGGCTATGGCCGACCCGGAGAAGTACCCCGATTTTGTCGGGAACGTGGGTGTGGTCGATACGGACAAACCGTACGGCCCGAAGAAGATGGCCTTCAAGTTCTATACCACCAAGTCACCAAAGTCGGTGGGGTACCACTGGAACAGCCACGCCCGCAGTTACATGAATATCGGTAGGGCCATGGCCGCGGAGATGCAGAAACTGGTCAAGCCGAAGCTGCCTTCACGGTTCGCAGCCTATGGTACGTCTGCCGGAGTTCAGCTGACCTGGCAACTCGGGTCAGAAGCCCCAAAGAGAGTCACACTATTAAGAAACGGCAAAGAGATTGACGCCAAGCTGTCCGCCACGCAGACGACATTTGTCGACGCAACAGCATTGCCGGGCAAGAACGATTACACGCTTGTGCTCGAGGTGCAGTCATCCCCAGTTCTGAAATTCTCGGCAGGCTGTGATACGTCCGTTGCAACGCTCAGGGCTTACCGCAGCATGAAAGGCGTCATGCTTAGTTGGAGCGCGAAAGGAAACTATCAGGGCTTCAAGATCTCTCGCGACGGCAAGGTGATCGCGGATGGCATTGCCGGCGATATGCGTAGTTACCTGGACAAGCAGGCACCTCCGAAGGGCAAGGTTCGCTATGCTATGGAGCCGACCACAGGCAAGGCGACGCCGGCGACGTTGACCGTCAATCTGGGACCTGCGGATCCTGGCGATGCGTTGATCTACGAGCCCTTCGACTACCCTGCTGATCCTGGTAAGCCGCAGAGCCTTCTTGGCAAAGGAGGTGCCGCCGGCACCCGGGGCGAATACTACTATTTGAGCGACAAGAAGCTCGAGAGGGCTCCGGCGACACTCGCGGGAGGCTTGAGCTATGGTGCCCTGCCCGTGACCGGCAACCATGCCGCCGGTCATCGCTGGAGTGAGGGCTGTGCCATTGAGCTGGATGACAGCCTTAAGAAGGCCGGCCTGTTGAAAGACGGTGCCACGCTCTGGATCAGCTACGTGTTCAAAGCCAGTGAAGAAATCGAACACCGATCGGGCCCAGGAGCATTCACGCTCAGATCCAAAGACCTCAAGGAAGGGGTTGGTCTCCGGGCCAGTGGCCGGCAGTTTGAGACAGCGGTGGTGCTCGATGGCGAGGTGAAGGGAGTGCGGATTACCTCTGTCCGGGGCGAAACGCCTACTCTCGTTGTGGGCAAGATCGTTTGGGGCAGGAACGGTGAGAATGACAGCTTCGTTCCCTACACCCCCGGGCATGACCTCAAGCAACCCGAAAAGCATGGCCGGGCCTCCGTTCCCTTCAATATCGACCAGACCAGGATCAGTCTCCTTGTCCTGAAGCAGGAAGGTACTCTTGATGAAATCCGTGTCGGCCCGACCTATGAATCCGTGGTCGGTGGGGGCACCAACAAACAGAAGGACTAGGAACAACGATGAAGAACAGAGCTTACCTGCACAAATCACTCTTGCTGTCTGCTGGCCTTGCCTTGCTTGCGACGAGCGTTTCCCTCACGGCCAGCGAGAAAGCCGAGAGCGAGAAGAAACTGAAGATCGTGTTCCTCATGGGGCAGTCGAACATGGTGGGATATTCCCACCCCCTTACGGCGTGGTACCTGACCCAGCCCATGTACGTGCCTCCGCCCGAGGTTGCGACGGCCAAATCCCGCTATTATAACCCTGATTACTTCTACTGGAAGGGGCTGGACTTCGCTTCCGGCAACTCAGCGGAGTTCAATGCGAGGGGGAAAGCTCTCAAGGCCGAACGTAGCGCATCACGTGCGCATTGGCGCAAGCTGGTCTATGGAAATTTCGGTAGGAATCCGACAAGGAATGACTGGCTTCCGGAATACGGGCCGGCACCTAAGACCGGAACGAAGACTATGTATCCCTTTCTGGATAAGAAGGCCGAGGAGGAGGGGATCTACAAGCGCATGGTCGAGCACATCGAGTCACCGGAAAACAAGCGCCATCCGAAAGAGGCTATTAAGGATTTGAGCAAGCGCGATGAACTGATCGCCGACGATATCAAGCGCGTGCGCGATGTTTTCCTGAAAGGCACCAAGCCTGAAGACTTTGATCGTCTTAACGAGGCGCTCTCAGCTAAAAAGAACTCGCCGAAAGACCGGGCAGCCTTTGCGGAACTTGTCAGAGAACACGTCAACCTGCCCATCGCCGAGCGCACGAGAATTACCGTTCTTGGTGAGGTCAGTGGTAAGCCAACCGGTTTTAAGAAAGACCACGTCACGCAGGGGGTGCTTTCGGTTGGCTATGGAAAGCATACACAGGCATCCGGCCCTGAATATGCTTTCGGCATCAGCTTTGAGCGACTGGTGGATGGGCCTGTGCTCATTGTGAAATGTGCATGGGGCGGTACCAGCGTGCATGTCCCTTGGCGGCCGCCTTCCCTGGCTAATGCCGAGACGCCGATTGAAAAGGCCACACGCGAGGCTAAGAACAAGGCAGGCGCCGAGGAGGCAAAGAAGGCCAAGGTCGCATTCACGCCGAAGCAACCACAGACCGGTACCGGCAAATGCTGGGAACGGGCGATGGCATATGTTCAGAAAGTGCTGGCTGATCCGGGAAAATATCATCCCGACTATGATCCAAAAGCCGGGGTTGAGCTGGCGGGACTGGTTTGGTTCCAGGGCTGGAACGATCTGGGGAATCCGGCCTATGGTGAGCAGCTGGTTCACTTTGTTAAAGACTTCCGCAAAGAAGTGAAGGAACCTGAACTGCCAGTCGTCTGCGGGCTTGTCGGCCATAGTTCCTGGGCTCCGACTACCTTCGACGGTAACGTCAACAGCGGCATGCTCTATGCTTCAAAACACGCTGATCTCAAAGGGTCGGTCGATATTGTCAATACCGTGAAGTATTACCCCCCCGAGCTCGGTCTCAAAACGTCAGTCAAGGCTGTCTTCGGTGAAGAGAGTGACGAATACAAGAAAGCCGAACAGATTATCAATCGTTCGTGCAGCAACAGCGGACTTCATTACTTTGGCAGCGCCAAGTTCTTGTTCCTCACCGGCGACGCCATGGCCCGCAGTATGGCGAACCTGGTGGCTGGTGGCGAGCCAATGATCCACAGGGAGGCCGAAGGTTGTTAAGCGCGAGAGAATAGGGAATTGGAATGGGGGAGAATCACAGGGCCGAGCCTAAAGTATAAAGTATAGGCGAGATGCTTCCCAGGAGAGAAGATTAATGGCGACATCGGTCACGATGGCGGTTTCCGCCAGGACGCAGCATCTTCAGAGGTCATCGCCAACCAAGCTGAAATCCGGATGCGCAGCGGCCTTGGTGTCGAACGTGTAGGTTGTAGATGCCCGATGTGTCCGGTTGTGAAACCCGATGACGTAGTCAGCGAAGTCGGCTTGACCGCGCTCCAACGCTGTCAGCGCTCGCCAAGCAGTTTCAGAGGCCTCCACCTCCAGTTCCACAGAGCTCAGAATTCCCCTTATGACACCGGCCACCGTAGCCCGGTTGTATCGGTAGCCACGAGCAAGAACCCAGCTCAGTTCACAAAGCACGACCAGGTTCACGAACCCAGGGTCATCGGCTGTACACTGTGCTTCAATCAGTTCCGTTGCAGCGTCGGCCTGAGGCTCGTCATCACGCACAATATAGCGAGCCAGCACATTGGTATCCAACCCGATCATTGCCGCGCCCCCTCGGCGATAGCCTCGTCCATTTCTTCAAGGGATAGTGGTCGGGAAGGTTTCGGGACGCTGCCCTTGAGTTCCCGAACGGAATCGGCAACCGGAATCATCTCGAGGTGATCCATTTCATTGATGATGAAATCGACCTTGGATCCGGCATGAAGCCCAAGCCGTCTTCGCGCTTCAGCGGGCACAGTGACCTGTCCCTTTGATGTCATGGAAGCAATCATCCTTCTCCTCCAGTTCTGCGTATTTCTTACTTCTGCTCCTTACCTTAGCATCCGCTGGACATTGCCGCAACCACAAAAGGGAAGAATCAGGAAGAATCAGGGCCGAGCCTAAAGTATAAAGTATAGGCGAGATGCTTCCCACTTCGCTCTTCGAGCTACGAGGGACAGGTCGGCAGGCTCAGCATGACAATTTGTTGGAGAGCCACTGGGTTGGTTCGTAGAGTCTTCTTGTGGCTGGAAGGGGAAGGCATCAGGTGAGTCGCGTGTAGAGATAGGCTGCGCTGAACAGGAGGAGGAATGTGAGTCCGGCCCAGGAGAGGAGTTTCAGGGCTCCGTGCGGCCGAAGCTCGGGAGGGAAGCTGTCTGACGTCACGGCCCGGTGGTTCAGGTAGGCTAGTGCCGGCGCCGTGAGGAACGCCGTGATAGTGGTGAAGTCGAGCATGCTCTTAATCCCCCTGGCAAAGAACGATGCCAGCAGTACGGCCGCGACAATCAGGGTTGGCATTACCATGAAACGCATCCTTTTCACCGTCCTGTTCTCCGGGAGCAACTGCGCAAATCCTGCGTTGATGGTCAAAGTGTAACCGTCCAGCACGGTCAGGACGGTGGAGAAGAGGGTGACAAAGGCGATGAAAGAGACCATCCAGCGTCCGCCGCCGATCACGCGAGTGTATAGACTGGTCAGTTGCCCCGTGAAGGCGATTGGGCTGTTGGAGAATTCCTCGCCGGTTCCGTACATGACCAGCGCACCCAGGCAGACGAAAGCGATAGCCAGCACTGCGCTGGAGAGGTAGCCGATGTTGAAGTCCACCAGCGCCTCGTTCAGGGACGGCTTGTGCCCCGTCCGCTCACTGCGCTTCTCCATCCAGACAGAGGTGAAGGCGGACGCGTCAATGGGGGTCGGCATCCAGCCCATGAACGCCAGCATGAAGGCAATACCGCCTGCGGTCCAGAGCTCCTGTCCCGGCGAAACAGGAATCGGCTGGGATTGCTTGCCGAAAGCCAGGCCCACCGTGATCACCGTGATCAGGGCCAGCGACGCCATCATCAGCTTCATCCCTATATCCAGAATCGTACTGCGCCCGATGGTTACGATGATCCCGCTGCCCACCAGCAAGGCGATGTTCAGGAGAACCGGTGAGATGCCATACCCGTTCGGAAGCATGCTGGCCGCCATGGCGCCGGTGACGAAGGTGAGCGCGGTCATTGCAATTACCGCACTGGGAAGGATGATGCACAGGAAAAGGACCAGGGCCCACCGCCCTTGATCGCGATAACCCTTGAGCAAGTTCTGGCGGGTGGCCACCGTGTATCGGTAGGAGAACTCGAAGGCAGGGTATTTGAAGAGGAACACCAACAGCACCAGCCCGATCAGAGAGAAGCCGTAACTTGCCCCTGCCCGCGTCGATTGTAACAGGTGCGACGTTCCCACTGCCGCCCCCGCATAGAGCACGCCGGGTCCGATCGTCTGCCAAAGTCCGCTCCATTTACCGGATGTTTGTTCCTGCATCTGTGCCTCAATATACGTGTCATGGTCGAGCCCACAAACCTACAAGCGCCCCTTGTCCAGGTCAAGAAGGGCGTAGCGTTTCGAAGCTTCGGCCTGTTCACACATTCCAGCCATCTCTCGGCTTGGAACCCAGGTAACGGTTGGCATCGGTTAGATTGGTTACTTCTCCGGCCTTGGCATCCCAGATAAGCTTAACCGGATAGCCCGTTCTTTTCTGATCGGCTGCCGATCGGATCGCGACGTTACCGAGCTGGACCACTTCGGCCAGGACCGCGGAATGTTCAAAATGCGAACCCGGTTTCGGGCCACCACGGCATCCGGCAAGCCATTCCTCCATGTGCCCGGGAGAACGCGGGATAGACTTCGGCGCGTCTTTGAACGCCTGCATTCGTTCAACCGGGAGAATCCGGGGCGAGCCGCCGTAGCAGGTACAGATCATTCGCGCCTTGTCGCCTATGAAGAGACATCCTTCGTTGTCGCCCAGGCGGTAGAAGTCCTCCAATCCCTCCGGCCGAGGAGGCATCATGCCCCCGTCATACCAGGTGAGTTTCACGGGAGGCAGCTCGCCGCGTGCGGGGAATTCATAATAGACCATCGACGTCAACGGACCGGTCTCAGCTGTGCAGCCATTGGAGTACGCTTCGACAGTGGCCGGGGCCCCCAGCTTGAGCGCACGCCAGGGAGTGTTAAGGACGTGGCACCCCATGTCACCGAGCGAGCAGGAACCGAAATCCCACCATCCACGCCAGACGAACGGCAGATAGGAGGGATGGTAAGGGCGCTTCGGTGCCGGGCCCAGCCAGAGATCCCAGTCCAGTCCAGCAGGAACCGGCGGAGAATCTGCAGGCCGGTTGATGCCCTGCGGCCAGACGGGCTTGTTCGTCCAGCAATGCACCTCCCGCACCGCGCCCAGCGCGCCAGCCTCAAGCCACTCCTGTATGCGCCTGACCCCTTCGGCGGCGTTGCCCTGGTTGCCCATTTGTGTGGCGACCTTCGACTCTCGTGCGGCAATAGAAAGCGCCCGCGCCTCGGCTACCGTGTGTGTAAGCGGTTTTTCGCAATAGACGTGTCTGCCATTCTTGATCGCCCACATCGAGGCGACAAAATGAAGATGATCCGGCGTGGCGACAACCACTGCATCGATGTCCTTCTGCGTATCGAGCATCCGGCGGAAATCGCGGTGTTTTCGGGCCTGGGGCCACTTCTTGCCCATGGACGCCAGGCGACCTTCATCTACGTCGCACAAGGCAACGATGTTCTCGCCGCGCAGCGACCTGAGCAGCCCCGAACCCCGGCCGCCCAGTCCGATCCCGGCGATATTCAGTTTCTCTGACGGCGGCTTATCCCCCGGTCCGCCTAACACATGGCGCGGCATGATCGTGAAGGCCGCCCCGGCCGCGGAAGATGCCAGAAAAGCGCGACGTGACGTACGGCTTGTGGATGATTGGAGTTTCTTTTTCATGCAACGTTCTCCTATGGGAGTGTCTTGAATGCTGCTGCGAGTGTTGCATCCCACCTGTGAAGCAAAGCATAGCACACACAAACCGGGAGAAAGACACTTACAGCCCTCGATTTCGAAATGCTGTTATTGATCGGTTTGACTGCGAAAATAGCTCCGACACTACAAGCGGCGGTCGGCGAGGGACCTTGTGTGGAGATAGTCGGCAAACAGCACGGCCATGTCCTGTGACGTATCGCAGACGAGGCGTTCGGACTGGTTGGCTGTCGCAATGGACTCCAGGCGCTCGTTGAACTGTCGCATTGCCTCCAGGTAAGAATCGCGCATGTCGTCGGGGCGCGCCAGTACCTGGTTGTCTTCCTCCAATCCAACAAAACGGATCATGCCCGGCAACTTGAATTCAATCTCGTCGTTATGTAACACCTGCATAAGTACCACTTCGTGCTTGTCGTAACGCAGGCGCTGGATCGCATCGTTCAGGTCGTCGAGGTCCACGAAGAAATCACTGAAGATGACTACAATTGAACGCCGGCCCGCACGGGCCGCGAGTTCCATCAGTGACGGGCCGATACGCGTCTTCTTTACAGGTTCAACCTTGTCCAGCATTTCGCCCATGTTGACTATCTGGCCCAGTGAGTTGGAGGCGGCCAGCGATTGAACTATCCGTTCGTCAAAGGTTGTCAGCGAAACGCGGTCGGATTCTTCCACGACCAGGTGGGCAAGTGTGGTTGCCATGCGCGATGCGTAGAGCAGTTTCTGCGCATCTCCTTCCCCGTAACGCATCGAGGAGGATACATCCAGCATCAGGTGGCACACCAAGTTGGTGTCCATCTCATACTGCTTGATCAGGTACCTCCTGTGCCTGTAGTAGACTTTCCAGTCAAGGTGCCGAATGTCATCACCCGGCACGTAGTCACGATGCCCTGCGAACTCAACCGCAAAGCCGTGAAAGGGCGACTTGTGAGCGCCTGCCAGCGTGCCTTCAACCAGTTGTTTAGGGTCAAACCTGGCGTGCGCAATGCGATTAAGCACTTCAGGTTGAATATACTTGCTCAAAATTGGCATGGAACCCTACCTCCCACCACTCCTCAAGCCGCAGGCTTGGTGTATTTCTTGTCTGCCGGAATTTCCTTCAGCAGCATGTCAACAATCGTTTCGCTGGTGATACCCGAAGTGATAGCCGTATAATTCGGCGAAATCCGGTGGCGTAGACAAGGAAGGACAATCCAGTTGATATCTTCCACGGTTGCATGATAGCGCCCGTGAACCAGGGCGCGCGCCTTGGCGCAACTGATCAGGGTGAGGAGCCCACGCGGGCCGGAGCCCCAGTTGATCCACTTCGTGATTTCCTCAAGACCGGGGCCCCCGGTCCGGCTCAACGGATTTGCCCCGGGGCGGGATGCCCGTACCAGCGACCAGGCGTAACCCATAACTTGATCAGAGGTCGGCATGCGCATCACCAGCTTCTGTGCTTCAAGAATCTCCTCGGCTTGCAGCATGGGTTTGATAGCGCCCAGTTTGCCTCCGGTGACCTTGCGCGCAATGTCCCACTCCTCGGGGACGGAAGGGTAGTTAACCCTGATGTACATCATGAAGCGGTCAAGCTGCACTTGGGGGAGAGGATAGGTCCCTTCCTGCTCCAGCGGGTTCTGAGTTGCCAGCACGAAGAACGGATTCGGCAGCTTGTAATCCTTACCTCCCGCCGAAACCATGCGTTCTTCCATGGCCTCCAGCATGGAAGCCTGGGTCTTTGGCGGGGTACGGTTTATCTCGTCGGCCAAGACAATATTCGCGAAGATGGGCCCTTTCAGAAACTTGTAGGCCAGTTCGTGGGTGGTTGGGTCTTCCTGGAGAACGTCGGTGCCTGTAATGTCGGAGGGCATGAGGTCCGGCGTGAACTGTATGCGGTGAAAACTCAGATTCATCGCCTCGGCCAGTGAGTGTACCATGAGGGTCTTGGCCACTCCCGGAACTCCTTCGAGCAGCGCGTGACCGCGGCCCAGGATGACGATAAGCATCTGCTCGATCACGTCGTTCTGTCCCACGATGGCCTTTGCGATCTCAGTCGTCAGGTCCTTGTAGGTCTGGCCCCATTTCTCTACGGCAGCCATATCTTGCTTGTTAGCAGCTTGATTTTCGGTCATTTCTTGCTCCTCTTCTCGCATATCGCAGATAGTCTCATGCCACCGGCGCGGCATATTCCTTGCTCGCCGGCACTTCCTTCATCAGCATGTCAATGATCTCTTCGCTGGTGACACCGGCCGCAAGCGCTGCGTAATTCGGACCGATCCGGTGCCGCAGTGACGGGCCGATAACCCAGTTGATGTCATCCACCGAGGCATGGTACCGGCCGTGGATGAGGGCACGCGCCTTGGCACAGCTTATCAAAGTCAGGACGCCTCGCGGCCCGGCCCCCCAGTTGATCCATTGCGTGATCGATTCCGGAGCGTCACCCCCGGCCTCGGTCCGGCTCCACGGGCTCGTCCCCGGCCGGGATGCCCTGACCAGTTGCAGGGCATAACCGACGACCTGGTCGCAGACAGGCATGCGCAGGACTATATTCTGGGCTTCGATGATGTCCGCGCCGTCCAAGACCTGATTGACGTCGCCAAGCGTGCCGGTAGTGACCTTGTCGGCAATCTCCCATTCCTCGAGACCGGAAGGATAATCCACCCTGATGTGCAGCAGGAACCGGTCACGCTGGGCTTCAGGCAGGGGATAGGTGCCTTCCTGGCCCAGGGGATTCTGTGTCGCAAGAACAAAGAACGGGGAGGGCAACTTGTAGTTCTCGCCTCCCGCTGAGATCATGCGTTCCTGCATGGCTTCCAGCATGGCGGCCTGGGTCTTTGGCGGGGTCCGGTTGATCTCGTCCGCCAGCACTATGTTGGCGAAGATCGGCCCCTCCATGAACTTGTAACTGTGTTCGTGCGTGATTGGGTCCTCTTGGAGTACATCGGTGCCTGTGATGTCCGAAGGCATCAGGTCGGGCGTAAACTGTACACGGCTGAAAGACAGGTTCATCGCCTTGGACGCCGAAAGTACCATCAGGGTTTTCCCCACTCCGGGGACCCCCTCCAACAGGGCGTGACCTCGAGCCAGGATGGCCACTATCATCTGCTCGATCACATTTGTCTGCCCTACGATGACCTTTGAGATTTCTGCCGCCAGCTCCTTGTAGGTCTGGCCCCACTTCGCCACTGCGGCTACATCCTCTTTGTTTTCAGGCATCGTCTTTGAAGACGTTTTTTCGTCAGCCATTTCGTTGCTCCTTATCTAAGGACTTGCTTTTCATCACTACTCCAAACCTTCAAAGTATCTCTTCAGCCTGTCTTCATAGGCCTTGGGAAGTTGTGTCCGTCGTCCGGACCTCATGGATTCGCGTATGCCCTGGGGCAACGATGTGTTCCACGTCTCTTTGCCTCGCTCAATGGCCTCCGCGTCCGCATCGCCCTGCCGTGTCTTCGTGTCACGCGCATCGCCATCTGGTGAGACCTCTAAATACTGAGCATCGCCATCGTTCAACGGTGCATTATCCGCCGTAGACATCTGGCCGGGACCACGTGACGCACTTGCCATCGAGCCCATACCTTGGCCCATACCCATACCTTGGCCCTGCCCTTGCCCTTGCCCTTGCCCTTGTCCTTGCCCTTGCCCTTGTCCTTGCCCTTGTCCTTGCCCTTGCCCTTGCCCTTGTCCTTGTCCTTGGCCTTGTCCTTGGCCTTGTCCTTGGCCCTGTCCTTGGCCCTGGCCCTGACCTTGGCCCATTCCTTCGCCCATTCCTTCGCCCGCTCCCATCATTGCAGCAAGAGCATTACCGTCAGGAACATAACCTACGCCCTGGCCCTGACCCTGGCCTTGTCCCTGACCCTGGCCTTGTCCCTGACCCTGGCCTTGTCCTTCGCCCTGGCCCTGTCCTTCGCCCTGGCCCTGTCCTTCGCCTTGACCCTGTCCTTGGCCTTCACCTTGTCCTTGGCCTTCGCCCTGACCTTGGCCTTCGCCCTGACCCTGGCCTTCACCTTGACCCTGGCCTTCGCCCTGACCCTGACCTTCCCCTTGGCCCTGACCTTCCCCTTGGCCCTGGCCTTCGCCCTGACCCTGGCCTTCGCCCTGGCCTTGGCCTTCGCCCTGGCCCTGGCCTTCGCCTTGACCCTGGCCTTCGCCTTGGCCTTCACCCTGACCTTGACCTTCGCCCTGGCCTTCACCCTGACCTTGACCTTCGCCTTGGCCTTCACCCTGACCTTGACCTTCGCCCTGGCCCTCGCCCTGGCCCTCGCCTTGGCCCTCGCCTTGGCCCTCGGTTTCGCCAGTCGGTGCAACTAGACTTTCTGCAATCTGCACGGCTTCCGCGATCGGTATGTTTGCAATCTGCATTTCGCCCGTTAAATCTTCTACAGCTTCACCAATACCTACTGCCGCTTCAGCTGAAGCAAGGGCGGCCTGTGCTACCTCGGCTGCGCTATGGCTAGGCTCTCCGCCTTGTTGTGCGGACTGTTCGCCGCCCTGTTGTCCGCCCTGTTGTTCAGATTGCTCTCCGCCCTGCGTGGGAGCACCGGCCTGCGCTGCAGAATCGGTCGGTTCGGACTGCTCGATGGTGGCGGCCGGTTCTGAGAGTCCAGAGGGCGAAGATGTATCCGCTGATGCGACTTCGCTGATTTCCGATGAAGCAGTAACGCTCTCGGCAATAACCTGGCTGGCTTCAAGCTGCTGTCGTGCCAGCTCTGCCATCCGCTGAGCGAGGCTGAGCAGTTCTTCCAGTTCCTCCCGCTTGATGTCTGCAAGGATACGTGCACGATTCATGTTGCGGCCGACACTTCTCTTCTTCTCGGCTTCAGTCTTCTTCTCGTCGGCAGCCGCGCCCACGTCCGCCGCGTCGTGCAAAGCAGCACCTACGGAAGGTGTCTGAACAAGAGCCTGGTCGCCCAGGTCGCGAAGATGAGCGGCCGACGGCTGGGGATCCGCTTCGACGGCTTTCTGAAGGGGCGTTTCAATCTTTGTCAGCTCGTTGAGCTCCTCGCTCACAGTCTTCTCCAGCTCAACGGCTACGTCGACCATCTCCTTGCGCAACATGGCTGCGGGTTTCTGTATCCGGTTGGCCATACTCAGGAAAACATCCCTTTGTATCGCGAAACCCGTTTCATTTCCCAGCTCGGCAAGAAGCGCAACCGCCTCGGGTGCGGTTGCCTTGACCCCCTCGGAAATCCTGTCCGCAATACTCCGACATTTTTCCAGAACATCCCTCGCTTGCTCCTGGATCATGGGGTTCTGCGCATGCGTTTCGTTCTCCATGACTTCTGCCGTGCGACGTGCGGCCACTTCGGCGCGAAGCATGGATTCCACGGCGCGATTCAGCTCACCAAGCTCGATGGCCATCGCGTTTCTGTACGACTGGTTGCGCGTCTCGGAAACTTCGCCCATTGCGTGGCGGATGGCACGGTCGGCCAGCACAAGCTTCTTCTCGCAGTCTTCCGTCTTCTTGCCCAGCGCAATGGCGGCCTGTTTCACTTCGTCTTCAGCCGTGCGGATCCTCAAACCCACAAACTGCGGCACGCCGGCACGCCGTGAAATCTCCTGGAGTGTATCTCTGATCTGAGATTCTTTGTCAGCCGGCCCACCTGCTGAGACCACGCTCTTGTGTTTGCCAAGTTCTTTGTCGAGGTCCTCACGGACTTCGCCAAGCAGCTTGGCGAGCGCGTAGTACTGTTCGGCGGTGAGGAATCTGTCCAGGCGGCCGGTCCAGTTCTCCAGCTCCACCAACATCTCCGCAAGGGCTCCGATTACCCTGCCCTGGCTATCCACCGCGGGAGCGCGGGATTCGCTGAACACGGATTCGCGCGCCTTGTCGGCGTGCTCTTCGGCCATACGGCTTAACGTATCCAGGCGGTCTGTAACCGCAATAACGCTGCTCAACCGGCGCAGCTTCTGCACCATGAGCGACTGTTCTTCGAGCAGAGCATCAAGCACTTCCTCGACGGCAAAATCGGCCGCGGTAGTTTCGTCCCGCAGCTTCTCCTGCAGGGCCAGAAGTTCCTTAACCGCCCTGATCATATCCCTGTCGATGCTCGCAGGATCTTCCAACTGGCGAATTTTCGAATGGATATCTTCCAGGGCTTCGACAATCTGACGCTGGACCTCCGCGGCCTGGGTGAAGCGTGTGCCCACAATCTCCACGTGCGCCTTTGTCAGCAACGCATTGATATCAGCGTCACGAAGCTCTCGTTTTGCTTCCGCGGCAATAGAACCCAGGTCACCGGTCCACGTGGAGACCTCTTCGAGCGCGGCGGTGTAGCTCTTGAAAAGCGTATCGACCTCCCCTTGGGAATTGGCGTTCTGGAGAATGGCCTCTTCCTCGGCATTACTCAGCCGGAGCGTTGCTGAGCGCGTTGTCTCCTGCTTCATTATAATTTCGCGCAGCAATGATGTCAGCGCAACCTGCATCCGTCGCCGACGCAGGTAGTCCCGCTCGAGCAGCAACCGTGCAAGGACGTCTTTCATCATGCTCCGCGCCTGTCCTGCCAGCTCCTTGCGCTTTTCAGGCGCCATGTTCTCATCCATGGCCTCGACAAGAACGTCCACGACGCCGGCCATCTTCTCTTCCGCAAGCTCGTTCATACGGCCCTGCATGTTTTTCAGATCCTCGTACAGCGGCACGTCGGTCAGGTTGTTGTCGACGAGCTGCTGTATCTGGGCGGCCAGCAGAGACTCTACCATGTCAACCGTTAGCTGCCGCGCACGCGCCTGCCTGTTCTTCTGGTGCAGAATATGGCGGGGCGCGGTGAAAGCCGATCCGGCAAACATGATCATACTGACAGTAAGCAGTGCGCACGTTCGCCACCATCCGGGCCTTTTAACAAAAAACGTTCTCTTCATGTCAACACTCCAGCCATGCCTGGCTAAATGTCCAATTGGGCATCAATGATTTGGTCAAGCTTCTTCTCGATTTGTTCGTCGGAATCACGCAGGGATTCAAGCACACCCTCGCGATCAGACACTTCCAAAACCAGCGGTTCACCACGCATCGACTGTCCGGGAAGTTTCCCCCTGAAGTCAAAGGCCTCAAAGGAAACAAAAATCCGGTCGCCCTTGGTCACCTCCAGTTTCCCGACGTCCAGCACAAAGGTTCCTTTGATCTCAGATTCGTGGTTTGCTGCGGAGGCAATCTCAACGGGCTCTTTGTTCGAGGTATCGCTGCTGCCTTCGCCCAGGCGTTGCGCGGCCAGATGGAGCACGACTTTATCGAGCGCGTAGTCATCAACCGCTTTGTATTGAATAGTTGGCTTAGCGCCACTCCACACCAGCCTGGAAACCGTGGCCATCCCGATGTTGGGCGGCATATCCGGGCGAACCTGTAACACACCAGATATGGGGCGTTCGAGGCTCAAGTCGTCCTCGTCAAGCACCTGGACCTCCCACCTGAACGTGGAGTTCACCTGGGCCAGGGGGCTGTCGGGCGCCTTGAGGACAAAGCGATCCCCATCGCGCGTCATGGGAAATGGCTTCTCGTCAATTGAGAAGGTCACGGACTTCAGTGCCTTATCCGCCGTGACAAACGGCACAACGCGGGAACCTTCCAGCGTCAGGCGCGAGCTGCTGCTGCCGGCCTTCCTTGACAATTCGGCCGAAGCGTAGTCCGGCGTTTCGATCTCAAAATCCACCGTCACAACCGCCAGCGGGGTCAGCTCCACGGTTCTCAGATCCGTATAGGCGTCGCCAAGCAACACCTGGTATGAGAAATCATCCATGGCGCGCGCCAATTTGCCAACGTAGCGCTTCGAGTCGGCGGCGTCGGGCACCAATTCTACTTCGGTAGTAAGGCCGCTGGAGGCCGTACGAATCTTGACTCGTCCCTTTTCCGGCAACTCCCCGTCAGCCCGGACATCAAATGTCACGGAGACGCCGAACGGCACTTTTGCTCCGGGCGAGACGATCTCCGCGATAACGGTACGGGTCGGATAATGCGCGTTGCCCAGGAAGAACCGGTTCAAGAAAGCTTTCGCATGTCCCGGAAACGCGGCCATAACTACGACAAAGACTCCGGCAGAGGCCAGGAAGATGCCAAGTTTCTTTTTCAGTTCCTCGCGGGAAAACCCTTCAAGGTAATCGAGTCCCGGAGCTACCTTCACGGCATGATCAATGGTTTCGGCACGCAGCTCGGAAGATCCAAACTGCTCGCGGTTTCCATCCGCAAACTGCATGGCAGCAACCAGGTCGGTTGTCATACTGTGTTGCCGTTCCACGAGCATGGCTGTCTCGACTTCGCTTTCTTCAAAATCAGACAGCGGCAGAAGAAACTTTCGAAGGCTCCATGCCACGACTCCTGCGACAATCAGGAAGGTTACACTCCGCTCGAGCTTGCCCATGTCCACGACAACATCCAGCGCCATGGCGACAAGCAAAGCCCAGAATACCGGTGCAAGGAACATCGACAATGCCGAGCCGTTCCGTACTCCCCGGCGGAACTGCCTCACACGCCTCAAACCATTATGCAGTGCTGATAAGTTGTTCATCGCAGATTCATGAGTTTTCGGGTTAACCATTCACCCAGCATCAGTGTTATTGCCAGGAGCAGCACCAGCCAGGTGTTCCACAGCGGGAACCTGTGTGCCGATGTCTCGGAGACCTGCAACCGCGGCAGATCTTTAAGTAGCCTGTCCAGCTCGAACAATTCGTAGTGCCGGCCCCCGGTCTCGGACCCCAGCGCCATCTGCAGTTCAAAGTTGCGGGAAGCGCTGCGGTGCTCCACGGAAACGGCAGCAACCTTGAAATCGGCCTCCACCTCGTTTCCGGTAGCCGGATCGCGAACCATGATCCGGTGCCGTCCCGCCGCGTAGGCCGGGAACGTGGTTTCGAAAATCGAATCTCCGCGTGCCAGGGGTATCGACAGCGCCCTTTCCGGTGATCTCTCTCCCGTATCCGGATCGAAAGAGATAAGCCTGGCGCTCAGCTTTTCGTTCCTCAGCGCTTCGAAGTTCAGATCGTACGCCTCGATGGAAACCCTTACCTGGTCGCCCGCGCGGTAAACCCTGCGATCTGTCGTCACATCGAAGCGTTTCTGAGACCCCAACGCCCTGCCGAGACCAAGCCTGTAGATGATTTGGCCCCAGAACTGCCGATAGTACCTCTCCCCGTATTTGCGGCGTAGTCGCCACATTTCGTTGAAGCCAATGTAGATTACCTCGCCCTTTCCGTATTGCCTGACGGCAATAATGGGCTGCCGGTGCTGGTCATCGACGCACCGCTCAGACGGGTGAGTTGCCAGAACTGTTGCCAGCGGATGGGGACGCAAAACGGGCTGGAACCATGGCAAGCGGCCCAGGTTGCCCCAGGCTATCTTGTTTTCATGTTCGTCTTTGCCGAAGTTCATGAAGTCAACAGCGTCCGCTTCGGGGGTGCGCTGGAGCCGGAAATCTCCGATTTTCGGTTTCGCCTGGGGATCTACGATCACCGGCAGCATGTCGGCGATTATCGTGTTGTTCAGCTCTCCGATGCCGTATTTCGGACCCGCGATGACCACCAGCCCGCCGCCGAACTGTTTCACGTATTCCTCGAGCATCTCCTCGAACTGCTCGGATAGTATTTCGCCCGGGATATCGGACAGCAGGATCACGTCATTGTCAAAAAACTCTGCACGTGAACGAACCAGGGATTCAACGAAGAGCTCATTGCTTCGCCGCACCCTGGAATCTGCCGACCGCAGGAAAGTGCGGAAACCTCGCTGCCCGATCAGCGGGTCACGGTGGAACACCTCCTTCACAAAGCGCCATTCCCATGTGGGCTCGTATTCCACGAAGAAGAGTTTGAGGGAATCATCCTGGACCGTTACCTCGCGATCCGCCGCGTTGTTCTCGCCAAGCACCTCGTCGGGAAAGGGTTCCACCTTGGCTTCGAGCACGTAGCGGCCGCTGGACGCGGGAACAAAGGGCATGTCAACGGTGACCTGGTTCTTATCGAGTCGAATGCTCTTGGAAGGAGCCACCGTGGCGGCACCGCTCGCAACGGCGGAGTCGGCCATGGATCCCAGCCGCCGTGCCTTCAGACTCACGAGTGCCGACTGGCCGGTGAGTCCGGTCTGCCTCAACAGAACCGTAACCGTGGCCTTCTCATCTTTCTTGAGCACCAGTGGGGACTGCATGTCCACGGAGAGGTCAACCACCTCGGGCGGCCCAATGCCAACCGTAAACACGGGCACACCGAGTTCCCGCGCGGCAGCGGATGGGTCACGCCCCGCATTCCTGTCAAAATCACTGAAGATCACCACACCGGCAAGCAGCGGGCTCTTGTGGCGGCGGTTCAGGTCATCAATCGCCATGCCCAGCGCACTGACCGGCGCTTCGGCCGTGAGCTGGCCGGCCACGTGTGAAGGATCGAACCGGTCGGACTCGGCCGAGTCCGACACGTCAAGTTCACGAACCCGGTCATTCCGGTCCATGATGTAGGCACGTATGCGGTTTTCTTCCGACAGAGTGGTCAGCGTTTCTCCCGCGGTTCCGTTAAGAACGTGTTTCACAAGATCCAATCGGCTCAGTTCATCGAGTTTCGCGGGCCGGTCTTCCTCTTTCATGGCCTCGGTAAGCTGTTCGGCGGTTTCCTTCGAAACGTGATCGGAGATGTTCATGCTGTCACTGCCGTCGAACAAGGTAAGCAGGAGAGGCCGTGGATGCTCGGTGACGTCAAGATGTATGGAAGGTTCTGCAAGGATCACAAGCAGCAGCACCAGGACAATCGCCCTGAACGCGGCCATCACGTCTCGGCCCACGTGACGGGCTATCTGCTGGTAACGCACATAGTAGGCAAAGCCAAGCACGCCGAGGGCTATGGCGCCGAACAGAAAGAGGACGGGATATTTCTGCGCCCAGGGCGCACTGAACGTCACGCTCCATTCGTGGATCGTTGACACGTCCTCTATTCCAAAAAGTTTGCCGATCAGTTGGGTCACGGCGCGGTTTCCTTTGTCTTAGTTTCTTTAAGTATCGCCATTTCCAGGAGGAGAGACCCCATTGCCAGCGCCATAAGGATTTTCCAGAAATTGCGCCCTCGCGAGGTCGTGCCTTCCAGGGATATCGACTGCCCCTTGGCAACCAACCTCATGTCCATGTCCTTTAATCGCTCAACAAAACCTTCTCTATCCACCCCGCCAAGCTCACTTTCGTAAGCCGGACCATTGAATGCCAGTTGCATTGTCCATTCGCCCTGCCCGCCTTCGTCGGGCAACCGGTGGATTTTGTAGATACCACGCCGGCCCACATCGGCCAAGCGCACCCCAAACGACATTTCACCAGTGGCATCTGCCCGCATGGCCACGGGCTCCTCGTCTCCCGGCCCGAAAACATGGAAATCCGCCTCTTGGTCGAGAGGCGGGACGGGAACCACCACCTCGCTGGCATGTTCCGGGCTTCGATCAGGAAGCGAGCGAGCCAACAGGTTGCGCAGCATGCTGTCGAGAATCAGGATGGACGGACCCGTCGAGATGTTGTTCCATTCGGGAAAACATCCGGAGGTCATCATGATCACGGTCCCGGCCCCGATATTACGGCGAACGGCAAACACCTCGCCGTTGTCGTACCGCCCCATGACGACCGGCCTGGTATGTGCCACGAGCTGGTCGACGTTCATGTCCGCCAGGGCGGTGGCTTGAGCCCTTGTTCCACCGAGCAGCTTCCTGTTCATCTCCTTGAAGCGAGAACGTGCTTCGTCTCTTCTCCTGGCTTCATCCTCGGGAAGCGCTCCTCGCTTGGCCAGCTTGGTCCATTTCTTCTCGTCCGCAAGATAGCCGGCCAGCATCTTGTGATACTCTTCCAGCTTTTCGCGCTGGATCGACTCGAACTCCTCCATGGATTCCATGCTCACGCCCACGGCCTTGTAGAAGAACGGCGTGCTCATGATGTCCTTCCTTTCGGCCTCGGACAGCTCAAGGTCGAACACCTCGTCGCTCAAGGAGCCAACGTCCAGGTGAAACACCGGCCACTTCACAACCCCGGGAGGGGGCAGGTTGCCTATTGCCATGTCTGAGAGCGGTGCCGGAAGAATACCGCTACCATCCAGCCACGCGGTTTCGGCCCAGGCAAACGGCTCAAACTCGGCACCGGCCGCAATGAATAGCTGTCCGCCCTGTTCCACGTACTGGCGCAGCAGTGTCACGGCTTCGGGTGTTGGCGACCTGACGCCGGCAATAACGGCAAGACGTGCGTCCTTGAGTGCTTCGACGGAGAGTTCCTCCACGGTCATGTGCCGGACATCGATCAGTTTTCTTCCAGAAATATCGGTTGCCCGGCTCGAGGCGAACATTTTTCGCACGGTGTGGGTTTCGCCATAGCGGTTTATCGATACCCGCTCGCGGGACCCATGCTGATCGATGAAGACAACAGGCATCTTTGCTACGACCGGAACGATCATCGTACGGCTGTTGTCTTCGGTCAACTCGTCACCGGCGATCGATAAGCGGACGGGGACAAACAGCGGCTCCGTCGACGTCCCGGATGCATCAAACCTGTGCTGGAACACAAGCTTGAGGTGCTGCCCGGGGAACAGGTCCACCGTGCGGTCCTCGGCAACGATTCCACCAACGTCCATATTCACGCGGACACCGTTTCGCGGGGCTTCGCCTTCGTAGCGAATGGTTGCCGTGAACACCGCGGGGGTTTCGATATCGGCGACTCCATCAAGCAGCTCGAACTCGGAGACCCAGGTATTGCCTCTCTTCTCGGGCCCGACGGGAACGATCTGCACGTTATCGAGTCCCTCGAAGTACTTCTGGAGATCCGTACTGCCCCAACTGACTTCCTGCATATCGCTGATGAGTACGACTCTCTTGGTTATTACGTCCTGCACTTCCCGGCACGCTTTTTTCGCCTTCTCTGCCGCATCACTTGCCAGCCCGCTGCCGTCGACAATGTCGAGCTGGCTGAGTGATTCAAGAGCGTCCTCCGTTGAAGCAAATGCTGTTCGGTCATGGGCGGCGTCCTGCCCGCAGAGGGGGATAATGGAGATGCGCGATCCGTCGGGCAGCGTCTTGATGAATTCGCCGGCACGCTCCTTGGCAAGGTCAAGCAGGCTCTTGTCGAGTGGCTTGTACGCCATGGAGAGGCTGTTGTCGATAACCATGACCGCATGAACAGGCTCACCGCTGTAAGCGTTCTCTTTATTCGAAGACCAGAACGGCTGCGCCATGGCCAGGACGAACAGTAAGACGGCCAATGTCCTGAGAAGTAGAAGGAGAATGTCACGGAGTTCACAAATGCGCTTACTGCGGCGTATTGCCGAGCTGAGGAATTCCATCGCCGCCCAGTCAACGGTGCGGAAGCGCCTCCGGTTCAGGAGGTGGATCACCACCGGACCCGCCGCCGCCACCAGGGCAATAAGAAAACCCGATGTAATAAAACTCACTGCTTAATCCGTTTCGCCACGCTGGTGGATTTGGCTTCGCCCTTCTGGAGAATAGGTAGATAGCGGTTTGGGATTGTAAGAGCGAACACGGAGACTGCCGTTCCATACAGCTGACCCTCCCGGCCGCCTACACGGCCGTTGGCGCCCCACGACCCATGAGTTTCCGAGCCGGCCTCCGCAGACTGCATCTTGACAATAGCCTCCCTGATCTTTGGATATCCCTCTTTCCAGTATTTGCCGCCGGCCTGGTACAGGGACTGGCATACATATGTCATTGCGTAGGCATCAAAGGGGATTTGCCCCTGGCTCAGCTTCGTGGTCATTCTCTCGTTGATATCCTCCATCACGCGATTCATGCTGCGCTGTATGCGGAAGTCGCTGTACTTGCCGAATTCCTGCAGGCAGACGGCACCGGCAGACGCCATGGCCGTACTGGCATTGCTTCCGTTGTAGGTAAAACAACCCGGTCGGTCGGAAAGAGGGTCATTTCCATAGCGGTACCCGTCGGCCTCGCCGTACGGCTTGTACCGGTCACGAATGAATTTGAGGGCCATCTCGACGCGCTCTGGGGGAATTTCCAAACCCATATCCATGGCGGCCCGGATGGCTTTGGCCTGCATGACGGCCAGGGAAAGGTCATGGCCACGCGTTTTCTGGATTGCTTCGTACGCCCACCCGCCGTCATCGCATTGCACGTCCAGGATAAGCCTGATCCCTTTATCCAGCACCTTCCCTACGCGGCGATCATTGGTCATCCCGTAGGCTTGGGACACGACGAACACGGCAAGGCCGTGGTTGTACATATCCCGCCTTCCCCCGGAAACATTCAACAGTCCGGATGGCTTGGCATTGATGAGAATGAAGTCAAGTGCGCGCCGGACATTGGTACCGTACCGGCCGCGGTCGGGCAGGTGGCCGGCGGACATGAAGGCCAGCGCGCCCATCGCCACCAATCCAAGGTCGTTGCAGCCCCAGTTGCCGTCAGATCCCTGGTTCTTTGCCAGCCACTCAAGGCCGCGATCGGCCGCTTTCTCGCTGGCAGGGGTTATTTCCCACTCGCCATCGAGAGCGTTTGAGAGAGGAGTGCCCAGCATCATGCTGAGTATCAGGATTACAACGAAAACAGTCCTCGTCACGTGCCCCCCAGTGAAAAAACTCCCTATCCAAGTCACAGGCACAGCCGGAAAACAGACCCACCTGAAACAACCTTGTCTGAGACATTAGCAGTCCCCAATACGAAAAAACAATGCCCAATACGAAAAAAGGGCGCTTTTGGGGACATAACTGCCGAGACTCTCGCAGCCTTGTCGTCGATAGACTAAAAACTTGGACGTTGGGCGTTGGGCGTTGGATGTCGGGCGTTCAATTCTCCCCTACTCCCCTACTCCCCTACTCCAACACGCACAGCCTCGCGCAAGGCTCTTTACGGTGCCTGTGCTTCTCGTAGTCGCGGGTGACAACGAAGACTTTCTCGCCCTGGTGAAAGGAATACACAACATCGTGCAGTGTTGTCTCTTTCTGCGTCAGGTCCCATGATGCCAGGCCCCGGCCATCATCTGTCGACACGAGCGTCGCCCTGCGGACCACGTTCTCCGAGGCCGGTTTGGCGTCAACACGGTCAAGTCTTATGTCCAGAATCGCGCCTGAACGTCCCAACAGAATGGAAGTCCCCTCCTCATCGGCGCGCGTACCCCACTCACGCTGTCCATCCATGACTCTTAACGCCTCAATGCCAAAACGGTTCCTGACCAGAACGAGATCGCCCGCCTGACCCAACAATTCGCGTCTCTGCGGCCGAAAACGTGACCACACTTTCCGCCCCGTCGCCAGGTCAACGCTGTCAATGCTGGGCGAGCTCGGGCTGCAGATAATCACCTGCCCGTCTATAATCATGCAGTTGCCGGAGGGAAATGTCGCCGAGAGTTCAGGATCCACATCGGGCGGCACGAAAGTGAGCCGGCGTACCCAGTTAATCTCCCCCCACTCGTTGCAGCACACCAGCATACCCAACGAAGCAATGACAACCGACGAGCTGGAAGCCGCCGTGTCCGCGAAAGGGATCTGTCCCTCCCTCACATGATGACGAATAAGCTGTCTTGCAAAAACAGGCTGACCGTCGCTCAGCCTGATTCTATTCAGTGTCAGGTATTTATCAGTCGTCGACGTCACTATGAAGAGAGCATTGCCTATCCGAAAAGGACTGGATACGACATGGTCGCTAAACGGCATATCCCACAGAACCCGGCCATCCGAGAGGTTAAAGCATCTCATCACCCGCGTGTTGTCCACATAAACCGCCGCGACCACACGATCCGCGAGCACCAGGGGATCATAGGCGAAGCGTTCATACTTGGGGTCCGCGGTACCGCTCGACCAGGCAACCTTCCGGGCCGCCATGTCAATAGCCGTCAGAACGCGCCCCTGTTGCATCAACAGGTACTGCCCCTTGACCGTCGAGTTGATCGGTTGCGTCATGAAGAATGGCAAGTCCGCGATATGGTGCAAATCCAAGTCGTTCCGGGACGGCTTCGATTGCGCGATCTCTGGATTGACGTCTACAAATTCCTTAACACTCCGGTGTTTTTTCAACAGTGTTTCGAGCATCTCCTCGTACTGTTTCGCAGACATATCACCACCAGGCAGCGATACGGTGTCGATAACGCGTTCGGTGGCCCGTTCACCCATCATCGCCAGTGCGAGATTGCGTTTGGCGATGAGATTGGATTGCTCCTGCCCCGATGCTTCCGGAATCAGCGGGTTATACCGGTTGACGGCTTCCTGGAACTGCCCGGCCGTCAGGTTGTAGTCACCCAGCGATGACAACGCTTTACGCGCGGCATCCGTTCCATGGAATTGGATGGCGATCTGCTCAAGGTCTTTCATTCTTCCCTGCTCAAGAGCCCTGTTCAGGCGAATCAAACCCACCCGGCCGAAGTCATCGACCAGCCTCTGCTGGAGAGCCTTGTTCGAATCGAGAATAGACTTCAGCAGAACACCCACCGGAGCGTACAGATCTTCATCATTGGGCATCACGGTCAGGGCATTGGCGTCATATCCCTTCACGAGGAGCTTGCACGCACGCGCATTCTCTCCGGTTTTCAGCGAAGAAAAGAAGTCTATCAGCATGTTCTGGGTTTCGCGGTCCGTTCTTATCCGGAAAGGGTGCATCCAAAAGTGGCTCCGCATGAGTCCTTCATCCCCCGCGGGAACACCCAGGTTGTCTGACGCCTGGTCCAGCATCCAGGAACCCAGCAGATTCTTGCTCCCGGGAAGAGAGAAGAACATGTACTCAAGGGCGCGCCGGCGCAGCTGTTCCCACTCCTTCCTTCCGTAGAGGTCATAGAGAACCGTGCGTACCACCGGAGGCGGAGAGATATCCTCGCTTCTCCTGCGGATCTTCATTTCTGAGAAGTTAAGCGAATACCACGCATCAAGCCATTCCCGGGACAGCTCGATGTTGTCATCAATAAGCATCCGGTTACCCAGCTTGTGCAGCAACAACTCGCAGTCTACCGACTGCTGGCTTCCGCTCCGCTTCGGGGGGAGCATGAACGGTGCAGCTTCCCGGACCGCTTTCAGAACGAGAGCGGTATCGGCTGTATCCACCAGGGCATCCACCATGTCGACAGCAGCTTCCTGTCTTACCGACGCCGGCGCCCATTCGTTAAGCAACGCGTGATTGGAGGCCAGGCGCCAGGCTGTTCCCGTAACGTCGGAGGGCACACCGTTGATCATTTCCGAATCGACGAACCCGTCGAACACGGGAACGGCCCGGATGACAACGTGACTGATCCTCATCTGCTGCCTGACACCCTTGCTGGAAACCGTCTCTTCCTCGACAGGATCATCGAAGATCTTCATGTCGACGGTTTTGCCCCTCTCCAGATCTCGCCGCGCCTTCCTTCTCGCCGCCTGTAAATGCGTCTGTTTCGCCCTGCGTTCACGTGCCTTTACGGCTTTCTCCCTGGTCTTCTGAGCTACCCTTGCACGGTCACCTGCCAGCATCATGCCAATACTCAGAGTGCTGACGCCGGACCGATCCCTCAGGGGGGTCATGTTGTAGTTGAACCAGGTTCTGCCATCGGAGCTCAGGTCAATCTGTATGAAATCCATGCCGTAGACAGCCCGGCAGTAGAACGTCTCGTCGACTATCAATCCATTGTCAAAGGACGTTCTCATAGAGTTTTCCTGGGAAGGATCGGTGCAGATAACGCGCAGTCCATTGGCCTCCCCAACGTACAAGCTGAGTCCCTCCCGCGAAAGGTAGGGCACAGAAATACCCGCCCCGGGCGTGCAGGAATCGATTTTCATGAGAAGGATGGCCGGTGCCTTCGTTCGAAACGGTAGGTCAGCCCTTATCGGATGTTCGGTATCCTCGGAAACCAGCTCAACGGCACCCGCCTCGTTCCGAATCAGTCTTGCGGCATCGTCCTGTCCATGACTTCGCATGCGCCAAGCCAGGTCTCCTGCCGCAGACGGAGTGTCGAGTGGCGCGAGAAACGGGTCGGGTTCGAATAGAAGCGGGGGCAGCGTCAGTACCTGGAAGAGACGAAGCGACCCCTTCATGTCCAGGACCATATCCCGTGGCGCCTCCTCAATGGGGAATGACAACAGGACCATCGGCCCCCTTGCGATGACAAACTGCCCGTCCTGGTACCGAATCTCCAGGAATCCATCGGCATAGGTGTACCAGAGGCCGCCATCGTCAGTCACACGCCGAACATGGAACGCTTTATTTCTATCTTTTCTGAAGGGAGCCAACCCCGTCACCTTTCCGGCCAACAGGTATTGATAATGGTGTTGATCGGACCACACCATGTATTGTTGATCCCCGCAACGAAAAGAGAGCCGCAAATGCCTTTGTCCTTCAAGGTGGAGACGCATCCTCACTACGCGACCCGACGCATCGGGTGCGGGAATGGCGTAGCGGCCGCGTATGGTCATGGCGCCGCTCGCAAATCTGTTTTCGTTCCTCTTCTCTTTCTCGTCGTTGTCCAGTCGCTTGGTATGTTGGGCAAATTCCGACACCCAGCGGTGGTCGCCACGCATTCCGGGATCGTCATAAACCCGCCACGCCGGTTCAATTGCAGCGGCGGCATTTGTCGAAGCCGGGCTTGTCGCTACCGCATTGGTGAGCGCCGGCGGGACCGTAGAGTCGTCCGCCTCCTGTGCGGATGGCCGCCGGGCCGGGACAAGCACAAGGGCAACCAGTATCAGCGTGCAACGAAGAATCTTCATATCATCCATACTATATCGCCCCTGCCTCAGCTTGACACCCCCTGTCTCTCGCTTCCATTCCAGCACTCACGATTCAGGAATCTCCACACACACACCGATCCCACTCGTTTGTCGAGATCCGGCAGATCTTTACGAGTCATTCACCTGGTCCACCTCGTAGCGGTGGACCTACTTCTTCTCAGTACGTCCACCGCTACGAGGTGGACGCCGTCCAACATAGTCCCTGTGCATCACACATAAAGCCCTCTGCCGTTTCTTTCCGTCCAGGGCCTCCCTCCCTACTCCGTCATAAACCCCGCATTGCCCAGGACGGTTTAGCAAGGAGGATTGTCGCGGTCGGGCAATGCAGGGAGACTCCCCATCATCGCGACAGCCGTTACCAGTGTTACCGCACCGAGTTTCACAACTTCGTGCCCCTTCATATCAATTTGCCACCTGGCGCTTGATGATAGCGGTCTTAGCCGCTATCATCAAGTCTCAGAATTACCGCAGCTTCGTGAGCTGCACTCATATTCTCGAAGATAGAGAATCCCTTGTGCGAAGATGCGGCGGGCGCAGTCTCCTGGAGCGTGGCGGGCCTCCGCCGCACAGGGCAACGAAACGGACGGGGAGTATTATGAGCAGAAATGCATTGCGGCTGTGCCTGGGACTTCTTGTCCTATGCAATATCCTCACGATTGATCAACTGGCTGCGGCAGAGCCCGCAGCTACGGGCCCCGGCAGAACATTCTCGAAGACCTTCCTCGATATCAGCGAACTCGAAAAGGCCACGAAGTTCGGCGAGGCTGCCACGATGTGCAGGCAAGCCATGAAAACCTTCACCGAACCTGCCCAGAAGAAGCTGCTTGCCGATGCCATGCTCCGGCTCACACGCGGGGAAAAGACCTCTATCGAGTTGACAGCAGCTATCAAAAGTCTGGCGGCCGAGAGCAAGCCGACACTGGCCTCGGCAAGGGAGAAACTGAAGAATGCCGGAGAAGTCGGCCGTATCCATCTTCGCAATGCCGTACGCTCGCAATCAGGCGCCATACAGGTAGAAGCCGGCTCAATGCTTATTATCCTGGGCGACAAATACGTTCCTGCGCTCTTTGTAGACGCGCTTATCGCCACTCACAACCCCGAGATTGCCGAGCTGATCGGCAAAACGAGAGCGGGTCTTGAAGCCGACATGATAATGAAGCTTGCCGCCTCCGCGGCAACCTACTTTACCGAAGTGGTCGTGTTTCTCGATGCCCTTGAGAAAACAGCAACGACGGCACCGATTGGTGCAGCGCACAACGCAGATAAACCTCCGGTTATGAACCCGGCAAGGCTACCAGCTCACTTCACAACGGCACAAAGAATGATCATCGTGAAAACGCTGGCAGGTTTCCTTGAGAAATACGCCAAGGAGAATGCAAAACCCGAAGAGAAAGCCGCCGCGGTTCGCGCAGAGACACTCCTGCGGGACGGCAGATTCCCGGAGGCGCCGGGCGTCGTGTCGGAAACTCTCTCGAGGCATCGCACAGTGCCTCTGTCGCAGCGATTGATAGCCGTCCTGCAAGGCATGATTGACCACGTAGACACCCCGGCGCTGGCACGCCTTATTGGAATCGCGGGGAGTCACGGCTCAATCGATTCTCCTACCGCTCTCCTCGTGATCGATATACTGGAGAGCCGTGTCACCATGAAACCGCAAAGCGGGAGCCCCAAGAAGAAGCCACCCGATTGGAAACTGCTGTCATCCCGCGTCGACAAGAGTCTCTGGCTGCCTCTACTCACCATGCTGGAAGCCTATGTAGAGAAGCTGGCGGCACCTCAACCGGGCGGCAAGGCGTTGACGGAAGAACAGAAGGCCGGTCTTGCCCGCGCCGGCGCTATCCTGACGGAAAGCACGTTCCCTGACACACCGGGACTACTGATATCGCGATTAAAGAGCAATCCGTCCGGCCCCATATCCGAACAGTTACTGGCCCTGCTCAAGCCCATGCCCGGTCGACTGGACCAGGCAACGATTAAGCTGCTCATCGATTGCACGGCCAGCGCAAAAGATGACAAGTCCGCGACAATCGACTTCCTGATGGATGTGCTCGAAACCACGGCCGGGGCAGCCGCTCAAAAGAAAGGAACCCCTGCTGCCGGACTGGACAAGCTCCCGGCGCGTCTGAATATGGCGTTGCATTCTTCCGCAATAGGCGCGCTCATGGGCCACATTGACAAACAGTGGGCGAAAATGAAGACCGACACGTCCACCTTGTCGCCGGAGGAAAAGGCGACTATGGAAAGGGCTGAGCACCTCCTCGTTGAAAGCCGATTCCCCGCTGTGCCGGCCCTGCTTGTGGCCAAGCTCGCAACAGTCAAGGAACCGGCACCCTCGGCGCGCCTGGTGAGCATGCTTTCGAAGATGACCGACCGCCTCGACGGGAACACGTTGAAAGCCCTCGCCCCGCACGCAGTGAACGAGGGTCCCAACCGGGCTGCCGCGACCACGCTCATCCTCGATGCCATACAGAGAATCGTATCGTCGCCAACCCCGGTCACCAAGTCGACCAAGCCATCCGCCTCCGCTTCAGAGAAACTTGCCGCGCGGCTACCGCCCGATGTTCAGTTGGAGGTCGCCAAGGCCCTGGTGGCCTGCATGCGAATACCGAAGCCGACCGACAAGGACAAGGCGCTGATCGCGCAAGCGGAAAAAGTCATCGTCACAAGTGGGCTCCCCCAGCTTACAACGCTGTTGATTTCGGAACTATCGGGAGATCAATCGGCTCCCTCTGCAGAACGGTGTGCGCGGCTCTTTCTGAAAATGCCTGCCACGCTCCCCCACCTGGATGTTACTGCACAGAGCACTGTGCTGAGGCTTCTAATAGCCGCGGTCGAAAAAAGCGACACCGACAAAACAACCCTTGCAAGCGTGGAGAAACTCCTGGCAGCGGGGGGCATGGTCCGCACACAGCCCGAGCTGGTAGCAAAACTGGCCTCCTTGAAGCCGGGTCCCGTGGCTGTCCGCCTTTCGGGAATCCTCGTGAAGGTGACACAACTTATGGATTCGGAGACTATAAAGACACTCTCCTCTCACGTGGCGCAGGGAACCGAGATGCAGCCGCTCATGGCCAACGCACTGGTGGATGCGGTCGAGGATATTGCGGCAGCACCAACCGTTATCACAACAGCCGCGCAGAGAAATACGATCGTGCTGGGTAGCCTTACCGTGCGCTTAAACCAGGAAGCCGGCACTGCTGCGGCTGCGGCACTGGCGGCTTTCCTCAATAAACAGGCGACGCAATACAAGCCCCCCGCGCAGAACCCCTCGCACACAGAAAGAGCGCTTGTGGTTCGGGCTCAACGGATTCTCCTCCAGGGCCGGCTCCCCACCGTCCCGAAACTTCTGGCTGGCCAGGTTTCTGAAGATCCGGCCTCCCCCGTTGCATACCAGGCGGTGAAGCTGCTGGCCCAGGCAACGGACCGCCTGGCTGAATTGGATGCCACCTCTCAGGCGTCACTGGTTGGACAGCTCATCACCTTCATAGAAAAGCGATCGAAAGCAACGCTGTCGTCAACAGAGAAAGCTTCATTGGCCGATGCGGGCAAGATTCTGAATGGCTGCGGAGCGTGCCAGGTCCAGGCACCGATCATACAGAAACTGACATCCATCAAGCCCGGCCCCTTCACGGATCAGCTCGTCTTACTCACCAGGGGCATACCCCGCCTGGATCCGCCGATGCTTACCTTGCTGGCCGACCACGTGTTGAAAGGTGGAGAGAACCATGCCGTGGCTTCCGATCTCTTGTTCCGGTCACTGGACAGAATTGCCGCGGCGCCGACAGTCCTGCCCCAGCACGGATCCGCGACGGCTGCCGATCTTGCCAGGCTTCCTGCACGGCTGGAGGCCGACCAGCCCCCGCTCATCGCCTCCACAATGGTGGCAACCCTGGAAAGAACGGACAAGGCCAACCCCTCGGCCGAGGAGAAGAAGAACAACGCGAAAGCGGTCAGGATACTCACCGGCTGCCGCCTTCCCCAGACACCCGCTCTGCTTGCGGATCAGCTGAAGAAAGATCCCGCCCGTCCGTTCGCCGACAAGGCAGCCGCCCTGATGAGCAAGATGCCGGACAGGATGACAGAACTGGACAGCAATGCGCAGAAGGCCCTGGTTGAATCTCTAATTACCTTCATGGAGAAGCGAATCTCGGCCCAGATGACGACCGAACAGAAGGCAAGCATAAGACATGCGGAAACCATCTTGACGCAAGCCCGTCTCCACGAAACGACGCAGCTCCTGACCGCCAAGCTGGAAAGCAACCCCAACCCTCAGCTTGCAAACAACCTGGCCTCGCTTCTGAAGAAACTGTCAATCAGGATTGACAAGTCGACACTCAACCGGATCTCCGCCCTCGCAAAAAAAGAAGGCCCAAACAAGGCCCTGGTCACCACCCTGGAAACATACCTCGTGCAGCAACTCAAGAAGAACTGACCCGGCGAATCTTCGATAACGCCTCTGCAGCATCCCACGTAACAGGCTGGCCAAGGTTGTAGAGAAGAATCCCATCATCTCCATAAGCAGGTTCTACGGACATACATACTTATGGCGCTGCGGGACACCCACGCAGCGCGGCGTACAGGAGGTATTGTTATGCCTTCTAAGTAACAAAGGTCACCTATTATGTTGATGTTTGTTACTCAGGAATGTATCTATCGGGCAAGTCTCAGTGAGAGAACGGCGTATACTCAGATTGGCAGGATCGCATCGTGAGTAACAAAAGGCATCATTTCTGTTGACTTTTGTTACGCATCATGGTGAGATGTCACTATTGAAGGGCCCAGATAGGAAGCAAACCATGGATACGCATGATACTGACGACACTGAGATGCTGCAACAGTCGATCGCACGTACTATTGCTGTTAACCCTGCGGGGCGAAATCTCATACTGATTGGTGGCTTCCGCTATCGCTTTCTTGACAACAGTGCACGCATGTCTCGTGACGTTGACTACGACTGGGAAGGTGATCTCGCAGGCAAGCAAGCTGAACTCGTAAGACTATTCGAACGGACCCTCCTGCCTGAAGTCCGTAGGAATCTACAGTACGAAGGCAGTGCTGCACCGGCGACCGGTCCAGGCGAGGACTCAACCGTCGTTCGGATTGTGAATCTTGCCTTTTGGAAGTCGGATGTTCCTGGGAGCCGCATCGAGATACCTGTGGAGATTACCAGGATCGCCAAGTTGGACCCCGTAGTGTCAGTTGTCAAGCAGGGCACTGTTTATCCCACGGCCTCTGAGAAAGACATGGTTGAGAGCAAAGTCATTGCACTGCTCAACAGGACATTCATCAAGCATCGCGACTTTGTGGACGTGTTTCTTTTCCAGAACCAACTGTCCGCTGATTCTCAGCATCGGTTGAGCAGTAAGTTCAGAGCTCTGGAGATTAGCGAGGAGCGAATTCGCAAGCGGATATCTGATTTCACGACTTATCCGGCATACCACGCCAAGGCAATACAGGCCGTCATAGATGACCAGTTAGATCCAGCCGCCGCAGGCAATATCAATGACGCTGGCGGCGGACAGATGATTCTTGATGCTGTTCTCAAACTTCTGAATCAACATGTCTTGTGTATGGAAGGAGGGCAAGAGCAATGAAAGCCACTGAGTGGGAGCAAGCACTGCGTCAGTATCGTGACCGTTACGGTAAAGTTGTATTCACGCCAACAGAACTGGCAAATATCTCGGGCCACTCCATGCCTGTGCTGAAGAACACTCTCCGCCGCCTTCGTAACCGTGGCGTACTTCAGCAGTATGCGGCCGGCAAGTATGGCTTGCCAGGTGCGGTGGAGGTGGAGAGCTTGGTGTCCGCAGTTTGCACGGGAGCCTACATCACGGGACTCTACGCACTGTACAAGCATGGCGTTGTCACGCAGACTCCACGGCGAATTCACGTGTTCACAAATCGGCGGCACAACCGATCCAGAATACGCACGACAGAGCTTGGTACTCTGGTGTTTGTCTGTGTCCAGCGACCAGTGTATTCGTATCCTCATGATTCCGTTATGGCTGGTCCGGAGCAAGCCTTCTGTGACTTCGTTTACCGTATGCGGCGGCAGGGGCTGTCAGCAAACAGCCTTGTCTCTTTCCGCAAGCTAGGGTCTCTGGACCGGCAGGAAATGGAGTGCCATCTGTCCCGATACCCCAGGACGGTTGCTGGAGAAGTACACAAACTGTTACTGGCAGCGGCTGACACTGTGCCAGTTTAGCTGCGACGACCGCAAGATGCGTGATGTCCGTCCCGATCGATGGCTCCCGTGCAACGAGACAGCACAGAATAGCCATTCTGTGCGGGAGAATGATGTGTCAACGTGTCCTTCAGACCATCGAACCGATGGGTATGGGTATCCTGATTTCAGATGTCCACAGACAGGTGTTTACGGACAATCGCCTTACGCTGATGTCACGAACAGAAGTCCCAGTGGTTACGATGCTTCGAACAGCATCTCGACGCCTTTCTGCTCGTCAATTATCTTCGAAGGCAAGTATTGCGTGGGCGGCGCAATGTACGGTGCTTGACGCACACGCATCATATACGTCAGCATTATATGAGTCATTTCTTGGTGCAATTGTGTCGGCAGTTGAGTCTTTTGCCGACGCTTTTCATGAAAACGCCTGATTCGAGGATGATGTTTAGCATACTGTTGGGCACAGAGAGGCAAGGAGATCTGTTTCATATGAACGCAAGAATCGCACTGCTAACCGCTATTCTTATTATATGTGGTACGGGAATGACCGGTGGGAAGTTACAGGCCGCCCATGAGGATCATACGGGACACTCTCACCACGATCATGCTTACGGACCAATAGGCGTGATGGGTGATCACACGCACCCCGACGGTGCGCGGATGATATCCTATCGTTACATGTTTATGGAAATGAATGGCAATCGAGACGGCAGCGACAGGATCAGCGCGAGTGAAGTGCTGGAGGACTTCCCCGTTTCCCCAACGGATATGAACATGTGGATGCACATGCTGGGAGGTATGTGGGCTCCGACCGACGAGGTCACGCTCATGTTGATGCTACCCTATGTCAGAAACGAAATGGACCATGTGACACGCATGGGAGGAACGTTTACCACCGAATCCGAGGGATCAGGTGACCTGAAGGCTGCCGCCCTCATCAGTCTTTTGCAATGGGGTTGCCAGACGATTCACATCAATGCCGGTGTGAGTTTCCCGACCGGCTCAATCGATGAGAAGGATGAGACCCCCATGGGCAGAGTCCGGCTGCCGTATCCCATGCAGATTGGTTCGGGCACGTTCGACCTGCACCCGGGGCTGACGTATCTGGGACAACGGGATGACGGGTCATGGGGAGGACAGGTCTCCGGCACCGTCCACCTGGGCGAGAATGACAATGACTACACCCTCGGAGACCGAATCTGCGGCACGACTTGGACCGCTTACAAGTGGTGCGAATGGTTCAGCAGTTCCTTACGTGTGGAGATTGAAAGCTGGAAGAACATCAGTGGGGCCGATTCGCGTCTGGATCCGACCCTTGTGCCCACGGCAGATCCAGACCGAAGAGGCGGGACGCAAGTCGATCTTGGCCTCGGCAGCAGTCTGCTTGGTCAGGCTGGAGTCCTGAAAGGACATCGCCTGGCCGTCGAATGGGAATGGCCGATCTATCGAGATTTGGATGGTCCACAGCTCGAAACAGATTGGGTTTGGACCGTCGGCTGGCAGAAGACCTGGTAAACGACCGGGAGACAGGTAGCTCTCATCCGGTGCGCTTGGGACGGAGTTTCGTTTCCCATCCTCATCACAGTCCTTGTTCCCTCATTTGACGAAAAGCAAAAGAATGCAGTATTCTACACTTGAATTTGGAGGAACGATTTGGCTTTCCTGTTACAGGTTCAGGATCTTTCGAAAGCATTTCCGGGTGTTCAGGCCCTGGACCGGGTCCGGCTCGATATCGAGCCGGGAAAGGTCCATGCAGTTATCGGCGAGAACGGCGCGGGCAAATCGACGCTCATGAATGTTCTCATCGGGCTGCATCAACCCGATGATGGAGAACTGCGTTTCAAAGGCCGGACGATAACTGTCCAGAATCCCCACGAGGCCTTGAAGCTGGGCATTTCGATGATCCACCAGGAACTGATGCCCCTGCAGGATATGACCGTGGCGGAGAACATCTTCCTGGGCCGGGAACCCGCGTCACGATGGATGGGATGGCTGGACCGAACCGCGATGCGCCGGGATGCGGGTGAGTTGCTGCGGAAGCTGGATGTCCCCTTATCCCCACAACGCAGAATGAGAGGACTGAGCCTCGCGGAAATGCAGACCGTAGAGATCGCCAAGGCGCTGGCTTACCAGGCTGACCTGATCATCATGGACGAACCGACTTCCGCCATCTCCGATCGCGAAGTGGAACGGTTGTTTTCCGCAATCCGGGATCTGAAGAAGCAGGGCGTCGCCGTGGTCTATATATCACACAAGCTGGATGAAATCTTCGAGATTTGTGATACGGTTACCGTGCTTCGCGATGGACAGTACATCGGGACCTACGATATCGGCGAACTGAACATTGACCGGATGATATCCCTGATGGTTGGACGTGAATTAAAAGAAACATTTCCCACCGGTGACTCCCGGCGAGACGATGTCGTGCTATCCGTTTCGGGCCTGACCCGAACCGGTAAATTCAAAGACGTTTCGTTTGAAGCGCGTCGCGGAGAGATCCTGGGAATCGCCGGGTTGATGGGAGCGGGACGGACCGAAGTGTTGAGCGCCATTTACGGACTGGAGCCTTTTGACGCAGGAGAGATATCCGTCCATGGAAACCCGGTCAGGATCAACCATCCTTCGGAAGCCATCCGCAACGGGTTGGCAATGGTTACCGAGGACCGCAAGGAGTATGGTCTCGTGTTGAACATGGCGGTCAAACACAACGTGACGCTGACCATCCTTCGCAAGATATGCCGCGCTGGATTCATCGACCGGGCGGAAGAAGATCGAACTGCGGACCGGAGCATTCGAGATCTCTCCATTAAGATCTCCAACCGAAACCAGACCGCAGCTTCTTTGAGCGGTGGAAACCAACAGAAGATTGTGCTGGCGAAAGCACTTCTGACCGAGCCGGAAGTCCTTTTACTGGACGAACCAACCCGGGGGATCGACATCAGCGCTAAAGCCGAGGTATACAAGCTCATTTCACAATTAGCCGAAGCAGGAAAGGCCGTGGTACTGGTGTCATCCGAGTTGCAGGAGCTCCTTTCGCTGAGCGACCGCATACTGGTCATGCGTGAGGGAGAAATCACCGCCGAGTTCGAAGGGCGTAAAGCCACACAGGAAGAGATTATGAAAGTCGCGGTGCCTGTAGCCGTTTAGGTGAATAAGACATGTTTACAGATACTCACTTGCGATCGAGAAAGCTATGAAGTCATCCGAACCACAATCGAGTTTCTCCATCCGCCAATACGGTCTGATCATCGCCCTGGTGGTGATCTATGCCGTCCTGGCTTTCGCCAGGCCGCATTTCATGAGTATGAATTACATGCTTACACTGCTGCGGCAGATATCGATCAACGGCATCCTGGCCGTCGGGGTCACATATGTGCTCCTCACCGGTGGAGTGGATTTATCGATTGGTTCGCTGGTCGCCCTGTCCGGCGTCATGGCCGCTCATTTTGCGCATCCTGGAGAATACTGGCTTATCGCTTCGATATTCATGGGCATTATCACCGGCATGGCCTGCGGGACAGTGAACGGGTGGGTGGTGACCAAGGGAAAAGTCGCGCCCTTTATCGCCACGCTGGGAATGATGACCGCCGCACGCGGAATCGCGTTCATCGCAAGCGGCGGCAGACCGGTTTCCCGATTGAGCACTGGATTCACCCACATTGGCAGCGGCGGGTTTCTGGGTATCCCGATTCCCGTGTGGATTCTTGCCGTCGTGGCCCTCGTATCCTGGGTTTTTCTCAACCGGACGAGACTGGGCAGGTATGTCTACGCCACCGGAGGAAACGAGCGGGCCGCGCTCGCGTCAGGCATCAATGTCCACCGGATCAAGATCATGGCCTATGTCATATGCGGCGCTCTGGCCGGACTCGCCGGTGTGGTACAGGCCGCGCGCAGCACTACCGGACAACCCAACACCGGGATGATGTACGAACTCGACGCGATTGCGGCGGCAGTAATAGGCGGAACCAGCCTGGCCGGGGGGGTCGGGGGGGTGGGAGGAACGATTCTGGGGGCATTGCTGATGGGGCTAATAGGCAGCGGATTGGACCTGCTTAATGTCTCGTCGTATTACCAGATGGTCGTCAAAGGAATGATCATCGTCGGTGCGGTCTGGCTGGACAACCGGGGTAAATGCTGAAGTAGTACACATCTTTATCATGGTATTTCCGCCTGCATTCTGAATACTACCCGAAAAGTGGGAGTATCATTATGAAGAACAAAACGTTCCGTCTCATCCTCGCCTCCGTAATGGCACTTGTCATCGCCGGCTGCGGCCAATCACCAACCGGCCGGGACGATCCGGAGGAAAAGAAGATCGTCGTCGGCGTATCCTTGCTGAACCTCTCGTCTGAATTCATCGTCATGCTCAGCCAGGCGATGAAAGAAGAAGCCAAAGAACAGGGGATTAAGCTCATCGTTAACGACGCGCAGCGTAGCGCCGAGAAACAGGTCCAGCAAGTCGAGAACTTCATCCTCCAGCAAGTCGATGCCATCATATTGAATCCATGCGAAGTCGAAGCTAGTTCCCCGGCCGTAGACAAAGCTCTCGCCGCGGGCATCCCGATCATCAACGTCAACTCCGAAACACGGTCCACGCCTACGGCGTTTGTTGGTTCGCGTGACGAGGAATCCGGTCGCATTGCCATGCAGTTCATTGCAGACCAACTGGGGGGCAAAGGCAATGTAATGATGATGCACGGGTACATGGGCCAGGCCGCGCAGATCAAACGCGAGCAGGGCGGTCAAGAAATCCTCGAAAAGCACCCTGACCTGAAACTCCTTGCGAGCCAGACCGCCGAATGGGACCGGGCCAAGGCCATAACCCTTATGGAGAATTGGATTCAGTCGTATGGGGATAAAATGGCCGCCGTCTTTGCCCACAACGACGAGATGGGAATGGGCGCGGTCATCGCTCTCGAACAGGCCAAGATGAAAGACAAGGTTATCGTTGCCAGTGTCGACGCAATTGCAGACGCGTTACAAGCCGTCAAAGACGGTCGTCTCGACGCGACGGTCTTCCAGGATGCAATCGGCCAGGGAAGCACTGCCGTCGAAGTTGCCGTAAAGATCGCGAAACGGCAAGATCACGAAAAAGAAGTCTTCATCCCCTTCAAACTGGTCACGAAAGAGAACATCACGGAGTTCCTGAAATAGCCGCCGGCAAGTTCCTTACCGCGTCTTCCAGCGCACCTTGGAGCGCAGGCCGGATTCTTCGAACTGCATCTCGAGTTTCAGGCTTTGGATGGTTTTCATCAGGCCGAAGTCGGTGTCGCCTTCTTCATGCTTGTTAACCTTCAGGCGGTTGACCGATCCGCAAGTAGTACTCACCACGTGGCCATCTTTCCAGAGCCATCTTCCGTTCCCCGGATGTTGCGGCGTAAAGCCGAACATGTCCATGTGCACATCCGCCGCGTTCTTCATATCTGCGTGTCCGCTGGTTAGCAACGGGAACAGCAGGCCTGCGCCCTGCAGCGCGGCATGACCTCTCTGCTCTGAAGCCGCCGCATGGAGGCCCGGAAGTTGTAGTTTGCAGGCCGACGGATACAGGTCCATGGCCGCTGTGCAAAGCTCCGCGGTTTTCGCGCCCACCACCTGGTCTCCGCTCGACCACGGGATGTTTCGGATCAGCAGGAAACCTTCCTTTACTTCTATGCCAAAACGAATCTTCACCAAGCCCATCATGTCGAGCGAGTAGACCCATGCGTCCTCTTCTCCGACGCGGTAGAACTGCACGTTGAAGCCGTCATCCCACCCTCGACGCCGACCCATCAGGCGAACTCCCCCAACCCGTCTGAGAAAACTGAGCGTCCTGTCCGGGTTCCTGGTTTCTATGGCGAGTGTGCAGGGTCGTGTAAAGACGCTTAAGGCAATCGGCATGGCCAGCATCGCGCCCGCATCCATGCCACGCATCATGCCTCCGCCCCCGAATGCCCCCATGAGATCCCCGCTGCCCAGGGCGATCACCGGATCGGCATCGTTTATCGCCATATGGAGAGACGGGCCCAGGTCATCGAGAATTGCCGGACTTACCTGGACGAATTGCATCAGGAACCGACCCATATCACGCGTGATTTCTGTCCATGCTTCTTCTTTCAGGTTCATGGACAGGGACATGACCGGCTCGGGGGAGAACACGGGAACTCGCAAGGGTTGGCCGGATTCCCGGGTGGCGATCACTTCTTTCAATTGACGGTAGATGGAGCTGTCAATCAGGGGGAGGATAAATGTCGTCAATTCGAGTGATTTATCGGCTGTATCATCGAGCCGCATGGCTATCGGGTCGAAGAACTGGCGCCAGAAACGTGAGTAGTTCTCAACGTAACGCTTGTAGGCGGCCGCCTCGGTGGCGGTGGCGGTTTCTACGGGCACTGCGGTCAGGGGTGTCGGGTCCGCGAGAGTGCCGTATACAACGGAACGCGCAACCAATTTCTTATCGAGCCTGTAGTCCTGCTGCGGGAAGGTATCGGGAAGGTACCCGCCTTTGACCAACGTGGCTGGTGATGTGTGACCGGCAACACCATCCATTCCCGCCAGCAATGCCGCTCCAGTGAGTCGCTCCATCTGGCCCTTGGCAATCATACGGCGAAGCTGCCCTATCTTGACTGATGGCCCGACCAGGCGGCGGATGAACGAGTCCGAAAGATAGGCAAACACACGGGTGTTGGCCGTTGGTGAAAGCTGGGTGAGCATGTAACGGAACTCGGCGGTCTGGCCGAGGCTGCCTTTACCCCCGCCGGCCTTCATCGCGAGGACCTGCTCCAGCTCAGTCTTTCGCGTGCTGACCACGAGGAGATCACCGCTTGTCACCCAATACACGGGGCGGTCTGTCTTCGACTTGCGTATAACAACTTTGTTCGCCGAGAGACCGGAAACCCCGGCCAGCTTCAGCAGGGGGGCCATGAGCCTGGGCTTGGTCAGTCGCGTGATGACCGTGATATCGGTGTTGTCCAGGAAGAATAGATCCGGCGTAATAATGGCGCATTCCTTTGCGGCTCCGGATTTGAGAAACATCTCCAGCCATTTCTCGCTCAGGCCAAGGCGCTCCAGGTAGCGTGCCTTGAGGTAGTACTTGATGCTGTTTCCGGTTACCGATCCGCCCAGGTGCGAGAGGAAGTCGGCACCGTCATCAAGAAACGGCATCATCGCTTCGGGCTTGGATACGTGCACAAAGAAGCGATCCTGCGGCACGACCTCTGCGAGGGCCAGGCGTCCACCGTCCTGGCCTTTCAGCATCTCTTCGTACGGATGCGACTTAACGGTTACGCCCTGTATGCTTTCGACGGGCACCATGTTGGTTCCAGCCTTGTTGTCCGGTGCCAACGCCTGCATTTGCAGCGTCTCGCGCACCGCGGCGCGTCCGCCGAGAACTCCGAATACCGATGTCGTGTTCCCCCGCCGGGGGTTCCGTCTTCTCTCTTGCTGTCCGAGCAAACGCAAATCCGCTTTCTTCAACGTGCTGATCCATGAATGAAGCACGGGCGAATCCGATGCGGCGAGATAAGATGCCCATTCGCGGCCGCGGGCTTGTTCGAACATCTTCACCAGGTTCGGATCGGCTGCGGGTGAACCAGGATTCCATTTGGCCAGGATCACCTGATCCGACAGGCGGTCTTCAAGCTGAATGGAAAGCGGGCCCACTTGTTTGCGCGGGAGAAATGCAAGGATCGTGTAGGCAAGCTCCGTTGGCGCTGATTCCACGGCATCGCCTTCCTTAATGACGGGAGTGATGGTGAGCGAGTATTTCTTCACCCGCTCGGGGTCAATGTCTTCGCGCACGGTACGGCCATCCGTATAGAGAACCCAGTGTTTGCCGTCGTCCAGGTAGGGATGCAGTTCCATGCCGAGAAGTTTCCGATCCGCGGAGTCTACCCATTTCCTGTTTTCCTGGAACTTGAACTCGACCTTGGGAACGAGAAATACAAATGGGGCTTTGAGAGTACCTGCGGCGTCGGGCCAAGGCGATTTCTCCAGGCGATCGATCACGTACTTGTACTTCTTCTGATCGAATTCACCTGTGGAGGACGGGCCAATTCCCTCGTGTTCAATCGCGTGTTGCCGGCAAGGTGCAAAGAGAACGGAAAGCTGGCTTCGGCCGGTACGGTTCTTCCGTTCGCGTTCGGCAGCCGCCATTCGTTTACCCATCATGCGTTCCGCGGCTGCCTGCGATGGGAGAAGATATATCTGCCCGGGCGAATCTGTTTTCCCCTCATCCACGCCCCAGACCCCGGCTGCGGGCAGTTTCAGGTCGCCACCGAGAATGATGTTCCCTGTCCCCTCCCGGGTATGGCTTCGGGTGTTGGTAACATCTACATCCGCGAAGAGATGACCCGTGAACAGTACTACGATAAACAGACACACTATCTTCTTCATGATTAACTCCTACTTTATAGAAAAGCCTGGCATCCACCATTTCACCTTTTCCAATGCAGTCTTCGTGCCAAGAGGGTTTGCTGACACCCCGTAGATTCGGATCAAAGCCGTTTTGGCCCAGTTCCACTGTTCATTGGCCGGACCGGAGGGTCACGGGCCTCCGTGACACCGGACGCGGAGGCCCGCGTCCCTCCAGACACAAGGCGTACAGGCGATGTACACACCGTGTACACAGAGGGCTAACATCCCGCCTCACTTGAAATCGTAAACGGTGATTTTCGCTATCAGCGGCTTCAGTACTTTGTCAACCGCTTCGGTGTGAATCGGGTGGCTAAGGTACTTCTGCAGATCGGCGTTACTGGCAAAGGTCATGGAGATTGCGACGTCGAAGCTGTCATCGACGATTGGTCTGTCACTGTGAATCACTTGGCCCACGGAAAGAGTTTGAACCCCGGGTATCTTCCTGAACGTCTCGGACGTTTCGATTATCTTCTGCCGGTGCCGCGCGTTCCCCGGCTCCTTGAGCCAACACAGAACAACATGATGAATCTCGCCGGGAGAGGATGTCTCCACGGTCGCACATCCCGAAAGGATGATTGCAGTAAGGGCAATAGCAATGGCTCGAAATCTCAACATGTCATTCCCCCCTTTAAGTGGTACACAGATTACAGGATTGGTGATAACCTGTCCGCAACGAAATGCTGGGACGAACGCAACATGTTCCAGCGTAGCTCCCGATTCCAATCGGGAGATGTCTTGGGAACGCCCGATCGGAGTCGGGCGCTACAGAAGAGGGCCAGAACGCTAAGTACGGGTTCTTTATCATGAAGACAGTGTTGCTTATACCTGTGCAGCGGTTTCAACGGACCAGGGGAAGGTTCAGGTGGGGGGAGACGGCCCGGCTGGTGTCGCCCTTTGCCGAGGACCAGGTTCCGCTCAGGCAGCTGGCCTCCACCTTGCGCAGGGATGCTGCCTGCAGAGTAGGGCTCGGACGGCATGACCCGCAAAGCGCCGACGTCGTTCTCCGCCGCGACAACAGGATCAGGCATCACGACGGTTATAGAATCATTGTTCGGCCCAACTGTGTTGAGATCGCATCCCGGACATCATCCGGGGCCTACTATGCCGTTCAGACTCTTCGCGAGCTCCTGTGCGTCCATGGACGGAGCATCCCCTGTTGCCGGATCAATGACTATCCCGACTTTGAGCGTCGTGGGGTATATCTTGATTGCTCGCGGGGCAAGGTGCCAACCGTTGAAACTCTCAAGCTTCTCGTCGAATACCTGGCTTCATGCAAGATCAACGAGCTTCAGCTTTACATTGAGAACGTATTCACGTTCGCAAGCCATCCGAAAATCGGCAGGGGATTCAGTCCCTTCACGCCTGACGATCTGCTGCAAGTACAGGATCACTGCAAACGCCACCATGTCCGCCTCGTACCTTCCCTGACCAGCTTCGGTCACTTTGAGAAAATTCTCGGCCTGCCGAAGTTCTCTCATCTCGGCGAGATGCCGGGGTTCCGCGGACTCCCGGGCGGGACCACCCTGTATCCGGGCGATCCGGCTTCTATCCGACTGGTCGCCGACATGTACGCCGACTTCCTGCCGCTTTTCGATTCGGTCGACTTCAACGCCTGCGGCGACGAGCCGTGGGAACTGGGCAGGGGGCGGAGTAGGCGCAGGGCCGGACGCGTGGGAGTGGGTCGAGTGTATCTCGATTTCATCCTGAAACTGCACCGCCTCTGTGCGCGGCATGGCAAGAGAATGAACCTGTGGGCAGACATCGTGTTGAATCATCCCGATCTGATTCCCCAGCTCCCGAAAGACATGGTGATGCTCAACTGGTGTTACGATGCAGGGGGAAAACTGGTGGGACGGACCGGCGAATTGTCAGAGACAGGACTCCCTGTTGTCGTTTGTCCCGGCACAAGCAGCTGGCGAAGTCACGGTACGCGGCTTACCAACGCAATCACAAACGTTGCAGAGTTCGCGGCGGAAGGCCGCCGATGCGGAGCCGAAGGGCTGCTGAATACGGACTGGGGGGACGGAGGGCACAGGAACCCGATTGGTGTGAGTCTTCACGGTTTTGCCCACGGTGCCGCCCACGCGTGGAACGGACGCGAGGTCGACGACAGGAAATTCACCGATACCTTCAGCAGGCATGTGCTTGGTGAGAGTAAGGCCGCGGCAGCCGTACGGGTTATCGGTGCAACGCAGGCTGTAGCCGAGGCAACAGTCTATGACACGGTTGGAGAGAGCCTGAAAGGGCGCAACTTCATGCGAGGCATGTCCCCGCTCACTCCGGTGGGGATGTGGCCGACCTACCGCGGGGAATCCCTGTTGCGCGCATCCGAAAAGGGTTGTCACAGGATTATCGACGAGCTCACCGGTGCTGAAGAGTTACTCAAAACGATTAGCGGTGGCGATGCCGTGTCGAGGCTGATCCGTGAAGATCTACGGCTGGCGGCAGGCCTTGACGCCATCGCCTGCAGGAAGATCCTGTCTGCACGATCAGTCAGCGACGGGAGGACGGTGGCGGCGGCGACATGGCGCAAACTTGCAAGAGATACAGGCCGCGCGGCCACACGATTCGAGTCAAACTGGCTGAAGCGAAACAGGATATCGCGCCTGAAGGACAACCTGAAACTATTCGAACGGTCTGCGGCGGAGCTGGAGAGGATGGGGTGAAGGACTGATGGTGCGCATGGAGTTGCCTTAAAGGAAGTGTCCTAATGAATGTGCACAGTTCACAGAAGGGCGGCGGATCAGGATTCCTTTCTGCGGGCGCCCCGAATCTTATCTGAAAGCTGCAGTACGTTAATCACCACAATCGAGATGCCTATGGGGCAGATGACGAACCCAACGGCAATAGGGAGAATCGGCATTGCCACTTCGCGAACGACATCCACGCCTGCCGCAATCTCGGCTTTGAGCCTGAAGTAATCCTGGCTCATACCGAGCACTGCAACAATGGCCCCCCAGAGCGGCCCAAGCGCCAGCACGATTCCGGCAATAAGCCCCACGATGAGAGACTTGTGTCTACTTTCCTCGCTTCTCAATTCCTCGCGTTTCATAACGGTTCAAAGTTTCAGGTCAGATGCGGGAACTGTCAAGGTTGATTCGTAGGAGAGCGTTCTTGCGCTGTGGGGTAAACAAAATCGCGTACCCCGTTTCACCCTGCCCCCGTTGATCTGTTTCACAAAGCAGATGGCTCGTAGGAGGAGCCGATTCGTGGGGGTAGCTGTTGAAGGTTGGATCCTCGACAGTTGTAGAACGGGACGGCTGATGTAGGATTGCAGCATTTCAGTCAATGCACGCCAGCAGGTACTTGCTGACTTCTGATACGTCTGTCTTGAGGTTCTCCATTTCATCGGCCATGGTGAGGGTTGCCGCGACGGATACGTCGCTGGCGGCCTGGGCCGCCACTCGCCGGTATTCGTCCACGTCTGCCGCCGGAACGGTGAGCGCTGCAACCTGATTGGGAACTTCGTTGTCGATCTGCCCATCGGGCCATATTGCCGTTCTCAGCAACACAACGGCAAGCGCCAAGGCAGCCACGCAGGCAACCAGCACAACTCGCCTTGGGGCAAAGACCGATTCTTGAGACTCCGAACCAGCTTCTTTAACCGATGCCATAATCCGGGTATGAAGGTAATCGGCCTTCCTTGACTCCCCGGTGCGCTCCGAAACCAAGGCGCCATCCAGAATCCGGGCTTCTCCATGGAAATGCCGGCACGCTACACATTGCGACAGATGATGTGCCACGGAACCAGTGACGTTTTGGCCGGCATCAAGTGCATTCGATATCTTCCATCTCGCTACAAAGCATTTCATCATCCACCTCCAATCCAGGTCATTAGCCCGGTCACCATCAATTCGATTCCGCGCGGGCAACTTTTACTACGGCAGTACCTGTCGCTTCACGCGCTGTGTCGCGAATGGCAGCCAGCTCCTCGCTGCCCTCAACCAGTTCTTTCACCATCTGCCGCCGGGCCCGGTGCAATAATACTTTCACATGGGTCTGTGTCTTCTGCAACGCCCGCGCAACATCCTTTATCGACATCTGTTCCGCAGCCCGCAGGTAAAGCGCCGCAAACTGGTTCTCGGGAAGCCGATGACGCGCCAGCTCCCACAGCTTTTCGCGTGCATCACGCAACGCCGCCTCGCGTCCCGGATCCCCCACGCGAAACAGTTCCTCCGGCAAGAACTTCACATACATTAACGATTGCCGGCGGTAATGGTTTATGCTCTCGCGACGCGCAATCGTAAACAGCCAGGTGGCAAACTTGTAACGTGGATTGAACTTACCGATCTTCCGGAAGGCCCGCACGAACACGCTCTGCGTTAAATCCTGGGCATCGTGCACACCACCAACCCGGCATCTGAGGAATTGGAATATCCGCGACTCGTAACGGTAAACAAGTTCCTCGAACGATGACATCGACCCCGCCTGCGCTTCGCAGGCGAGGGTCTCATCAGGTACGGCATTCGTGTTCATCTCTACTTTCGCCGCTTAGCCAAACAGAACGGACTACTCCGTCTAGAACTCCGATGCGGGCTTTTTCAACTTCTTGCGTTCCTGCAAGAAGCGTATAGCATCGGCGGCGGGATAGTCCAGGAGAACAGATACCTCGTTGTCGTTCACTCCCAGTTTCAATGCCGATGCCATTGCCAGTATCCACTGGTCGGCATCTTCGTTAAGCGAGACCAGGCTTATCAGTCCCTGGGCAATGGAATAGACTGCCGTCGCGGTCTCGGCATCCTTGGCCACCATTCGAAGGGTCCCCTTGAGGCGACCTCCTTCCTCGGAAAATGATAGAGAAACGGCCTTGTTCTGCTTTAGAACCGCCGCCTTGGGGTCGATGTCGGGCATCTGGCTCATGTCGGCCGAACCAATGAAGAAGGTAGATTTGGCGGCATCAGCCAGTCCCGGAAGCGACTCCGCGTTGGACATGTTCTCGGCACGCCCATCAATCACATCAACCGCATCCTTCACGAGCCGTTCCGCGTCCCCAAGCACTATCAGATCATCCTTCACCACGCAACCGTAAGTGCGCTTCCCCGGCTTCTTCTCATCAATCCAACTATGAATGGTGCGCGCGCCATGCATCTGGCTGGCGTAATGTTCATTCGCCTTTACGAGCGTAACAAGATGGTCCGTGTCGAACCGGGCGCTGAAGAGTGCGACCCCTTCCTCCTTGCCTTTGCCTTTGCCGTACAGGGTGACGGACTTCAGGTCGGTGCGGAGGTCAAACTTGAAAATGGCCTTCATCGCATCGAACTTCGGGTTGGCTTCCTCGGTCGACATTTGACTCGTAATATAGCCTCCGAGCTCGGTCCCCCGGAGCGTATCGGAATCCATATGGGCAACCCAGATGGCGTTGGCAGACACCTGGCCGGTATCCAGTCCGGCAGCGGACACAGTTTGCACGGCAACGGTTAACAGTATGGCGGCGGGAACAATGCGTATGAGTTTCATCATGTCTCTTCCTTCTTCTGTGGTTGATTGTTTTCCGGTCTTCGTCTCCCCGGGTATGCCTTTCACTAATGCATACGCATATCGGCGGGAAAAGGTTACAATAATCGGTCCTTCCCGGTAGATCGGCCGTCTCGGCTGATCAGGAGCAGGCGAGACGCCCGCTCCACTTTCAAGCAGGCGCTTTCACTCCGGCAGACAGCGCGGGCGAAACCAGATAAGGGGGTAGTACTCTTCTCCGTCGGCATCACGGAGCTTCCGGGATGCATGGGGGTTCCTTTTGAGTTCCCCAAGGGCATTCTGGACGTCTTCCCTCTCGTATAACTCGGGGTGTTTCACTGCGAGGCCGCTGTTCCTCATGAAGGCCCGGGCAGAGCGCCATGCCATAACATCATTCATCCAGGTCTTAGTGACTTCAATGAACCGGTCCATTCTATCCGGGTGTCCGTCGAAGACTGACGGCCATTCGTCCGTGCGGAAAGGCGCGGCAGGCAAGCCTTCCTTGCTGAACAGGTTCGGAACGGCAAACTGGGTATATGCGAATCGTACGGCGGCCGGTTTCTTCACCTTGTCACACGTGACCGCCACCGAGTCCGGCCCGGTGACCACCGCATGTGCCGGATGGAACTTGCGGTCTTTTCCGGCCATCATGAAATAGGTCACCTCCTTGTCGTCATCGGTGATAACCCTGCCATCCGGGTAGATGAAGTCCCCCTGCACGTAACCGCAAAAGCTGTTTGGGTTGCGCACTTCAAGTCCGCCCCCAACGTTATCCCATTTTACAATCGCTTTGCTGCCGTCAAATATGGTCACCCTTGATAATGGATTGTCCGTGTGAATCGCTTTTATGCCGTAGACGTGTCTCCCCGCCCATGCGGCCATTCGTTTTCCCACCGTCTCTTTATTGTCCGGATGCACACCCCAGAAACGGAATTTGGGGCAGTCGCTGATGATTATCGTTCCTGCCATTGGGTCCGCCGCCGTGACCAATCTCTGGGCTTCACGCAGAAACTCCATTCCGGGACGGTAACCGTCGACAGGTGCGACCGCCACCTGGCAGAAGGGGATCACTTCGCCGTGTTTTCCGAAGTCAGAACGGACTTGCTTGATCAACCTCTGGTTCCATTCGCGGTACAGCAAGCCCTGCGATCCGTTTTCTTCGCCCCCGTACCACAGGAAGCCGGCTACTGCCATGCGTTGGGCAGGGAGGATTAACGATGTGTATGACTTGCCGCTCTTGTCCGCGGCACCTGAAGGCCGGGGCTTCAGCCATGCCTGTATGGGAGTCTTCAGCGCGGCACCTTGCCAAATTCCGACCGGAGTACCTGTTCGTTCGTTAAGCTCACGCGCAAACCACATGGCCACGGCGGATGGCCTATCTTCCTCGACATCAAGGGTCCTGACGGTGAGCATCTTCCATTTCGCCTCGAGAGGATTCGCATTCCCGGCCCCGGACGATCGTTTCGCTTTAACAAATCTCACACCCGGCAGGTTCCAGTTGAGATGCGACGCGTTCGGCGGTATGTGTCCTATCCGCGGATTTTTCTGCCCGGGACTTACCATGGCAACTACCGTAACGGAGTGGTAACCGTGCATAAGAGTGATCAGGCTTCTTTGAAGCGTGGGGCGCGCCGTTCCCGGTTTATCGAGAACAAGTTTGCCGTCAACGCTGATTCTCACCGCGCCCATGGTTTCAACTGCCGGCTCGATAGGCATGAATATCGGCGCGTGGATATAGGTCTTGAAGCGATAGACCCGAGTCTTGACGGCACGTGTCTGCGGCACGCGATCGAAGTAGTCAGCCGTTCCGGTTTTAAGAGGTTTCAGGGAATCGAGATCGGGAATGTTCGTCCAGTTCCCCTCGAAGTATTCAAACTTCACGCCCCTGTCTTCAGCCGCTTCGGAACGCTTAACGTCAAGTGGCCTGATATCCCCGGCGATCCCGAGATCAAGCGGCCATGCCATGTTCGATCCGCCACCAGCAACCCACACCTCGCCAATCGCAACGCGCGTGATCTCGACCCGGCTTTCTGCACATTGTACGACAAGGGACAGATTCTTGGGGTTGTGCTGCATGGGATCCAGTTCAACCATCCAGCCTCCCTGTGCATCTGCCTTAGTAGCCTTCGTCTGCCCGTTGAACTTTACAACGACTTCGTCTCCCGGCGGAGCAGAGCCCCAGACAGGTACGGGCTTGCGCGCCTGGAGAACCATCAGGTCCTGAAAGAGCGGGTCGAGGCTTACCGTCTTCGCCGCCCCGGCCTCTTGCTTGCCCAAGCAGGCCACTGCCAGAAATGTAAGCACAAGAATCCAGGGCAACCTGTTCATTCCTCAAATCTCCCTTGCCATGCCGTTGCGTTTCCATGGGAGGGACGACGGCCCGGGCGTCCGCGGGCAGCGATGCCCCGGCACCTGAGCAAGCACGGTGCCTCTCCCTTTGCACCCTGTGCGGTGCTTCTTTCAATGTCCTGCCCCCTGGGCGGGGTTGTCTATTCGCTGCGAAGCGACGAAAGTAAAGGGCCGCTCAATGCCAGCCTTGTGGATAAATCAATCCATGCAAGCGAGAACAATAACATTCCGGCAAGCAGAGAAGCAATGGTCAGATACGGAATCTCCACTCCGGGTGTGCTGAGGTTCGGCCAAATAGCGATGGCGGATGAGATCACACCGGTAACCAGACCCAGGACAAGCAACGTGGCATGCTCCACTACTACCATCAGGCGGATCTGCCGTCGACTCAGTCCCATACAGATCAGCACGGCAAGCTCTCCCCGACGCTCCATAACATTGCGCAACACGACGATCCCCATCCCGACGCTGCCCAGAAGCAGGCCAAGCCCGCCGAGGACGAGGAACATCCTCAAGTACGTCAGCTCCACGGAATAGAAAGCTTCCATTCTGCCTGCCGATTCCTCGAACTCGACGCCAGTCTTTCGAAGTTTTTTCTCCAGCTCCCGCCCGACAGCCTCCAGGTTTGCATCGTCGGCCGGATCCACGAGAAAGACACGGTAGCCTTCGTCTGAAGGATAGCGTTCCATGAAATCCTCAGCGGATATGAGCACGGATCCCTGGAAAACCGATAATTTCATGGGCAGTTTACCCACGAGCTTTATTCCGAACTCATCACCCCGTTCATCCCGGAATACAATGACGCCACCATCCTCTTCGTCCGCTTTCATTTTGAGACCCCACATCGCTGTGCCGGAATCGCCAACAAGTCCCGGGATCTGCCCATCCGGGAGCTCTTTCTTCAATAGGTTCCACAATTCTGCGACTTCCTCTTCCCGGGCAAAGGCCTGCCTGCTGATAAAATCGTCAGGATTGACGCCGAGGAGCTCCGGCGCCTGGGCATGATTGAGATTGAAGCAGCTGGCGTCATCACCCTCGCGCAATTTCAGTGACACGGAATCCATGCCGCGCAGGGTCTTGTCGTCCCCAAGAGGGAGCAGCAATGGAAATGTTGATTCGCCGAAGAGGTCAAATCCCCCTGTCCCCGAAGATCTTTCATGCGCGTGCTTGCGAATGTTCTCCTGAGTGGATGAAACCGCAAAGATCATGAAACTCCCACATGCAAGCAGCCCGATAACCGCCAGGCTCCGGCCGCGTCGTCGCGCGGCATTGCGTATGCCCATTCCGGCGATGGTGAGCCGGTGATTGGCAACTGCTCCTGCAATGCGGGAAAGCAGGGCACTGCACGTTCCCATGCCCCCGAGCAACAGCAATGATCCCGCCGTGAAAAAGGCAGGTACAGTGTTGTGCGCACCGGTTGCCGTTACGACACCAATCGTGATTACGGCTCCAACAATTCCCACGATCGACAGAAAAACGCCTATCCACCTCCTTCCCTGAAGCCTGTCACCTGCGTATTCAAGCTGACTGAAATCCTCTTCGAGCAATTCGCGCGAGGAATGCCGGGTCTGTCGCCACATGGCAGTCAGCATGGCAATCACGGCTATCGCAAAAGCCGCTACTGCACCGTACAGAACGCCGGCAAGTGACCAATGGAAAGTAATGGCCGCGTTTGCCACCGCGCCCTGCCAGTATGCACCAAGTCCCCAGGTTAGAAACCTGGTGTATTGTGACCCCGCGACAGCACCGAGAGCAGCACCGAGAGCGCCGATGAGAGCACCTTCGAGAAGAAAGAGACAGCGCAAGTGATAGGTCCTGTAGCCAACAGACAGCAAGGTCCCCATTTGTGTTGCACGCTGCTCTATTCCAAACACGAACAGAAGCCCCGTAAGCATCAGCGCCGCGACAATGAGAAAGAAACTCATGCCAAGGAACAGCCCCCCGAAATCCATTGCCTGCGAAACCGCATCGAGGGCCTGCTGCCTGGCGGGCACAAAGAACAGGCCAATGGCGGCCGGATCAACTGTTTCGGCAACTGCCGACATAATGCTCTCTTCGGCGCCGGCGGCGCTTTTGTAACGCACGGCGGACAGGTTGCCGAACCGATTTGACCACATCTCCTGCCCAGCCTGCAGGGTTACGACTGCCTTTGGGGTCGGTCCGTATTCCTTCCAATATGCTTCGTTGGCCTTGTCAGTGAGCATCTCTTCGTCAACCGGCATCCCGATGCTCCAGTCGCGGCAGCTATCCGCATCCGTGAGCCCCGGGAAATCCGGCATCAACTTCCGTTCCACGGCCAGGCGTTCCATTGGAATAACGGCGCGAACGGTGAACTCTCTTGACTCCTCTGCGAATTCTCCCGAGGGAAGAAGCGACAGGTACTCGACGCTGAGCGCACTGCCCTCTTTTGCGGATACCTGTTCGGAAAGCCACTGGCTGATGATGATTTCGCTGTCCGTCATTTCAGCGGGTACCAGACTGGTTTCTTCGTCCGCCGATGGCGAACATGCCAGCATAAAGGAATAGGGAGTGCTTGCTTTGCCGGCAGCAGGCGCCTGGTTCTTGATGGATGTCACGAGGTAGGCAAGCACGCCTGCCGGTGCGCCTTCTACAGATTTATCATCAACCCCCATCGCGGCCCGGGAAGTTGCGGGGTCCAGGAATACCCTGTCGGTTTCCAGCTGGAAGATCCCAATACCCTCGGGGGACCGGACCGCAATTCCAACATGCGATGGGTGCCATATGCGCTTCAGGGCATTCTGTACCGTGCTCGCGTCGAGTTCCTCTCCTTCCGCCCCGAGCAGGACGAGGTTTACTTTGCTCTCCATGCCGACCAGTTCCTGCAGCCATCCCCGGCCAACGAAGACGTTGTATGGCGCTACCTGGTTGGCCTCGAGGCCAAACCTCCCGAGATCGGCATCCTCAACAATGGCTTTCACAACCATCGCCCCGCTACGGGAAAGGGAGTCTTTTCGCGAAGACAGGGGTGCGTCACGCGGCATCAGCGCAGGCTGCTTAACCCTTAAGGAGATCTCATCGCCCGTTTCCACACCGAGAGCAGTAGCCAGGTTCCGGCTCAAGGCGACCTCGCCCTCGCCCAGGATAATCCCCTGACCGGTCGACATGGACCAGAAGGATTCGTCTATACCCAGAACCTGTGCACGGTTGACCTGCACCCGGTTATCGCCCACCTCGAGGTTCGCGGCTATTCCATCCAGGCGCAGTACCGGCACGGCATGGAGTCCCAGTTCCTGACCAAGGGCCACCGGAAGGCTCTCGCTAAAGAAGCGATTCCCCGAGTTCATGGCAACGTCTGTTTTGCCGAGGCGCAGGAGCGCGAAATCGCGCAGGCTTTCGCGTACGGATTCACCGACAAGCAACGCCCCCACCAGGACGGCTGCACTGACAGCAGTTCCGGCGACAACGCTCAGGTCGGCACGCCAGTAATGGCGCAGGCTCTGGCGGGCCAGTTTGCCGAATGTTAAAGGTCTGCTCATAGCGTTACTGTGACGAAAGTTCAGAAATGATCACTGCTCGATGAGTCTGCCGTCGTCGAGTGCCAGCGCCCTGCCCATCCTTTTCGCAAGCCTGGTAGAGTGAGTAACCATGATGATCGTTGTGGTTTCTTCCCCATTCAATTCCATGAGGAGATCCACAAGGCTCTCCGCACCCTTGCGGTTGAGTGACCCGGTCGGCTCGTCTGCCAGGAGCAACGCAGGACTGTTTATCAGTGACCTGACTACCGCGACCCTTTGCCGTTCGCCGCCCGACAAAAGGGCCGGGCGGTGCGACAACCTGGAAGTAAGCCCCACACGCTCCAGGAGCTGCCGGGCACGATCTTCGCGAGAGTTCTTGTCGGACGAAACCAGGGTGGGAACCAGAACGTTTTCAAGCACGGTACATTGCGGCAGAAGGTGGTGAGATTGAAACACGAAACCTATCTCGCTGTTGCGGACACGGGCCAGGTTCTTTTCATCGAGCGAGGAGATATCCTGTCCCTGTAAGAGAATGTTGCCGGAAGTTGCGGTGTCGAGAGTGCCCATGATGTTAAGCAGCGTGCTCTTACCGGAACCGGAAGGCCCTGTGATCCCAATGGTCTCACCACTTTGAACGCTCAAGTTCACGCTCTCGAGTACCGATAGATCACCCCCGTCGGGAGAGGAATACGACTTACTGATGTCCTGCAGTTTCAGAATGGAATTGTCGGTGGCCATTATTGCGCCTCCTTTTTCCCGAATGCGACAAGCCTGCCGTCGGACGTCCCGACGACAAGCATATTCTCGACAATCGCCGGCGATGTCAGTTCCCCGCCAACCGCACCTGACCAAAGGTGAGAACCGTCTTCGAGTGAAATCATGTGAATCGCCTCGTCAACCGAGTAAGCCACCTTGTCACCGGCAATTACCGGAGATGTCGAGGCGGTTCCGTCTACATTGGAGGTCCAATGTTTCTTTCCGGAGCTCCGATCAATGCACAGGATCTTGTCCTCACCTGTTGCGATAACCACCTTGTTTCCCTTCACGGCGGCCGTCGTGAAGAGCTCGCCGCCATCACCATTCACGGTCCAGCGAATGTTCTTTTCACCAAGGTCAATACAGACCAGCGAACCGCTCCTGTTACCGACGAACACGTCACTGCCGGCTATCACCGCACCGCCGGCCATCTCGTTGCCTTCTCCCACCTCTATGTTGTTGATGGCTTCCCCGGTGGCAGGCGAAAGCACATGCAACGTGGAATCGCACCCACCGAAGACTATTCTGTCCTCAGTGGCTCCCCCGGAGCCGTCGCAACGGGCGGTTCCTTCCGACACCCACATGGCCTTGCCGTTTGCAATGTCAATTGCATGGACCTTTCCTTCGGGCTGATCGATCACCATGGCGAGTGTTTTTGAAGATCCTTTCGGCTTCAAGTAATTTGGTGTACCGAGAATGCCGGAACATTCCTTGTAGATCCATCGCTGTTTACCGGACTCAGCATCAAACGCGTAAAGCCAGCCCCGTTCCGTTCCGCACAGTACGAGTCCCTGGACGAACAGCAACGGGGCGCCGATAGATGCGGGTTCTTCCTGTGAGTCCCCCTCTTTGAGAACAATTTTAACGTTCCACAATGGCTTCCCTTCAAGGTTGAACGCCAGCACCTTGCCGCCATCCGTGGCGCAGTATATTCGTTTGTCACCCGCCACCGGCGTAGAGAGCACTGCCTTTCCGACCCTTGCAGTCCAGAGTTTTGCAAGCCGCAGGGGAAGCTCGGCGTTGGCGACGCCGGCAAGGTCTGAACTTCCATGGTATGTAGGCCACTGGGCGGGCGAAGGGGAGGCGAATAGGCACATGGTGAACAGCAGGCCGATAAGGCCCATGGACAAACCCGGACACCTCATTCGCTGAACTCTGCGATGCGGTCGAGGCCGACCGCGCTCCATATCGGCAAACTGGAGCGCGGCGGGCCTCCGCCGCTTGCCGCAGGCATTACTTCTCGGTTCAGACATCCTTATTCTCCACATCTTCGGCGAAACTCAATGCTGCGGTGGGACATGCTTCGACACATTGTCTTGCCGTACGCTTCAAGCCCGCCGCCAGCGAATCGTTGAACGGCACGCACACGCGCGTGTCAAACCCGCGCCCGACGAAGCTCATCCCCAGTTCTTCCCGTTCCGCTTCCGTTATCCTAACGCATATGCCGCACGATATACATTTGCCCGGTTCGTAGATTACTTCCGGATGATTCCTGATGCTCTCGAAGTTTCTTCGCTCCGAAGCCTTGTAACGCGATTGCCGAGTGTCGTACTCATCGGCGTAACGTCGAAGGGAACAGTTATCGCGCTTCCGGCAGTCGCAGTGCATGCAGCGGGAAGACTCCTCCGCGGCCTGTTCTGGAGACATGCCGATGACCTGGTCGATATCGGGAGAAACCGACCGGCCCGGTTGTACCCCCTGCATGAAGTCTGTTTTCTCCTCTTCCCGGATCTTGCCCAGACGTGAATCGAAAGACCTCACGCGCCCCACAATTTCCTTTCCGGCGAGGAGTTGACTTATCGAACAGGCAATCTCCTTCCCGTCAGCAACGGCCCGGACGGCCAGGTTGCGACGGCCAATGGCACCGCCCCCGGCGAACAGGTTGGTCTCACCTACGCGAAAGGTCTTGCGGGAAACTTCGATCCCTTTTCCGGATACTTCAATTCCCAGCGAATCCGTATCGGCGTCCTTCGTGTCGCCAATCGCCAGAACTACCGTGTCGTAGTCATTGCGCAATTGTTCGAGAGAAACGTCTTTGCCTACGCAGGTAGACATGCGGAACTCCGCGCCCAGATTCCTGACTGCCGCCACCTCTTTATCCAGCACTTCCATGGGCAGTTGGTCGGGAGGGACCGCTTCCCGGAGAGTGCCACCCGGAGAGGAGTTCTTCTCAAAGATCACGCAGGCATGGCCATCGATGGCCAGGTAGTAGGCGGCGGCGAGACCTGTCGGTCCCGAACCAACGATTGCTACCTTCTTTCCCGTGGCGGACATGCAATCCGGTGTGTAGGGGGTAGACGAGGCCAGGTCGGCATCTGCCACATATCGCTTGAGCAGACAGATAGAAACCGGATTGTCGATTTCTGCCCGCCTGCAGACCTTCTCGCACGGCGCCGGACATATGCGGCCCAGGACCGCCGGCAGCGCGATGTCGTCCTTGACAGTGACAATGGCGTCCTGCAGCCGGCCTTCCGCAATCTGGCGAATCATCAGGGGAATATCCATGTACGCCGGACAGCCCCTCCGGCAAGGACCCTCGCAGTCACCGAGGTGATCGCTGAGAAGGAGATCCAGTGCCGAACGCCGCAGATCCATGATCTCGTCCGTCGACGTTTCGATCACCATTCCGTCTTCGGCCTTCGCGGTGCAGGCGGGAATCGTCTGGTTGCGTCCGACTGATGACACCACGCAGAGCATGCACGAAGTGAAATGTGGAAGTCCGTCGCGGTGGCAGAGGGTTGGTATGTCGATATTCAGACGGCGACAGGCCGCCAGAACGGTAGCCCCTTCTTCGACCTCAATCACCTGTCCATCTATGGTCAGTTTTGGCATCAAATCCCCTGTTTTTCGTAAATAACCTCGGCTCGGCTCACGTCACCCGAGAACCGCACTATAAACCGCCAGCATATTATCAGTCATTGCCCCTATACTGAAATGAGTTTCGGCAGCCGTTCTGCCGGCACGGCCAAGTTGTTGAGCCGTGTTCTGATCCGTTAAGATTGTCGCCAGTGCCTCCTCGAGTGCGAGTTTGGCTCCGGCATCATATATAAGGCCTCCCCCGGACAACTCGACAAGTTCAGGAAACGCGCCGATGCCCGGTTGAACAACCGGAACACCACTGGCCCATGCTTCTACCATGAACGTGCCGAACGCGCCACCACTGTGCATGGGAACCGACATCACGGAGAGGGATTCAAGAAAACGTGCACGGGCATCCTTTTCAAGACCGGCAATGAATTCCGCGTCCCCCTCCATTCCTTCTGCGGCCAGGCGTGATATCAGGGTCTGAACGAATTTCTTATCAGGGCCGACCATTCCGCCAATGGCCTTGAATTTGAGGCCTGACAGTTCCTCGCGCTTTTTGAGCGAGATAAAGGCATCAACCAAATCGCCGAGACCAAGAGAGGGGGTCATCTTCGACAAGTAGCCGATGACCGGCGGATCCAGGGTCAGTGTGGCCCTGGGGAACTCGGCGAGGTCCAGCCCCACGTAGACCGTGCGAATCTTATCCGAGGACACGCCCAGGCGTTTCTGCATGGACTGCGCGTAGTCATTGCTGACGGAAACGAACATATCAACATCGGCGACGCGCTTCCTGATTGCATTCCAGCAGCGCTCACCATATTCCCCGTCCAGCGCGTCGAGCCAGGTATCCTCGTCCTGCAGCACGCACACGATCGGAACCCCCAACTCCTCCTTGAGCCGCCGGGCGGCGCCTATAAGCATGACGTTTGTAATGTGGATCACATCGGGGCGCTCGCCATCCCTTAGCCACGCCACGAGCCGTTCCAGTTCCTTGGCCTGGTTTCCCGCTTCGCCCCTGATCATGGAAAGCGTCATGTCCCCCATCCCGCCGGCCGATACGGTGCCGGCCTGTTTCGCTGCCATTTTCAGAAGCCAACGCGAATCGAAAAGGCGGTCCAGCCATCTTGGTGTCTTTCTGAAAACCGGCACTTTCTGTTGCAGGTAGGTATTGATGCCGCCGAAGAATACCGGGCTGTTGCTCTCCGTCGCGGGGTCGTCGGCATACATGGGCAGATACAATGGTACAAGAACCGCATCGTGTCCCTTCTTGCGAAGAGACTTCGCGAGCAGAGAATCACGAAGGCAGTTTTCGCAGTAGAATGTCCCTCCCGATCCTGCAACAATCTGCACAATTCTCATGGGGCCATTCTATACTCTGAGATTCTCCCCCTCAAGGCTGCAGAGGACTGGGGAGTTTCCACTCAAGCGAAACCTCCTATGGTTGATGGTTAATGGTTGATGAGGGAGTGGACGCCATCCTGACGATACGGTTGTCCATCCATACGGATCATCTGGGGGAGATGAAGATCGGGCTGTTACACCTCGACAAGCAGGTCGCTCGTGCAGAGCTCTTTGATCATCTGGCAGTCCAGGGCGTGCCCCGCCTTGTAGGAGACAACCTTGCCGCAAAGCCTGCCACGGTCCACCAGTGCAATGGCTGCCAGGAGGTCCAGGCAGGCCCTGTGCCACACTGCCTCGAGTGATTTGCCGTTATACATAAGGCCGGGCTTGTTGAAATAGCGTCGCGGACCTGCGATGAGAATATTCTTCGTTGTGTAGCCGAGGCCTCGAACGTCTGCAAACAGCTTCCCTATCGTCTTGCAGTAAAGCATCATGAGCAGTGAGCAATTGGTACGAGCGGCAGCTCCGTGCCTGAACGTGTTGGGTGTTACGTCAATAACTGCCCGCTGTCTTCCTATTGCGGTTTTGAAATCGATTGCGCAATCGAGCGTGAGTTTCTTCGAACCGTCTTCCGCGGGAAGGAATGTCAGAAAGCCGCCGTTCGAGGCCACCGCCGACACGGGTTCTTTCACCGTCAGGAAAGTGGCTTTCTTGTCTATTTCCACAATACCGGCATCGTCAAACGCTTCCACGAGGTCCATGCTGCTTCGATCGAACAATGGAGGATCGCCCGAATCCATCTTTATCAGGACGTTGTCAACCGCCAAACCATCCTTGAGCGCAATGATATGCTCCACCATCCTCATGTAGTTGTGCGGGGACCCGCTGCAGAGCACTATGTTCCTGACCGTCGTCCAGATATTCTCGGCAGACACGGTAATAGGCATGGAGTCAGGAAGGTCCTGCCGGTCAAAACGCCAACCGCCGTCCGTAGCCGGAATAAACTCCAGTGTGCGCTGGGCATGACCGAAGAAAGTTCCGGGGCCGGTTACCGACACGCGTCTTCCGATTGTCGTTTGGGCATCTCCCGGATTCCAGTCTTCTTCGAGCCTTTTCTCGTCCACGGGCATGTCCGCCAGTAACCGGTACCCCTCGAGGGCATCCTCTTTATGCCCCAGGATCACTTTACCGTAGGGTTCATTTCCCATCGCGGGCGCAACCTCCTTCTATAAAACACAATACGATTTGGGGGCATCCTAGCGAAAACACACCTCCTGCGAAACAGAAAACGCGGGTGGAACTTGAATGATAGTGGCCAGCTCTGTTAATGTGCCGGGAACTGCGGGGGGTAAGTATGATTCTCAAGGTCAAGAGACTGTCGGAAGAGGCGATTTTGCCTCACTATGCGCATCCAGGTGACGCGGGATTGGATCTTTTTGCCGTCGAGGAAGCCGAGTTGGCTCCCGGGCAATCCTGCATGGTCAAAACCGGGGTGGCGATAGAGTTGCCGGGCGGTACCGAGGCACAGGTTCGTCCCAGGAGCGGGCTTGCCAACAAGCATGCCGTGACGGTTCTCAATACGCCCGGAACCATTGACGAGGGATACAGGGGGGAGGTCGGAGTCATCCTGATCAACCATGGCAAAGCGCCTTTTACTGTCGAGAAGGGTATGAAGATTGCACAGATGATCGTTAAGCCGGTCATTAGCGTGGGAGTGGAGGAAGTTTCGGAACTGTCGGACACCAAGCGTGGCACCGGAGGTTTCGGGTCTACCGGGTACGGAAAGAATGAACAGGGCAACTAGCGGATTTCTGGAGGCAACAGCGTGACAATAGTTAAAGAAATGCTGGAAGAAAAAGGCCACGAGGGAGTTTTTCTCGAAGCAAGGCGAGTGGCGAAGGAATACACATACAAGCTGCGTGACGAAGGGAGAATCTCGTTCTCAGAGCCTTCCGACAGGCATTTCCCGACAATTCATGTGTGTCGCAGGACGATTCCGGAAGTGTGGGAAGACACGACCATGGCTCTCATGGCGCTTGGCCAGGAAATTCACACGCACTATGACCCCACGAGCAAAGACGGCAAGTACGCCAGCTTCCCAAGTCTCGAGGCAACGGTAATGATGCACATCGAGGAGCCCTTCGGTGAACCACGGTTTCACAAGCATTACCTCGGCGGGTGGCTTGGTTTCGGCGACTACAAGGCTGAGATCGAAGGCATAAAGGATGGCTGGATGATCCAACCCTCCGCGGTGGCCGAAAAGATGAAGTCTGGAGATTTCGACGCGGTAAAGGGAGATGAACGCTGGAATTACACTTACAGCCAACGCTTCCGGGCATATCCCTTCTTCGACATGAACGGTGACCTCCGGGTGGCAAACCAGCTTAAGTCCGTCGTCGCCAATCTTAAGAGAAATCCAACCAGCCGCTCCGCACAGTGCATAACCTGGGATCCCCGGTGGGACCATAACGATGAACAGCTGGGACCCTTTAAGTGGGACAGCTATCATTCGCCCTGCCTGCAGAGGTTCTGGTTCAGATTGCAGAAGCTTGAGGAGTCCGAGGGCTTCATTCTCAACGTGAATGGGCATTGGCGCTCCAGGGATCATCTCAAGGCCGTTCCTTCGAACATTTTCGGAGTAACCGAAGGTATGCACGAGGAAGTGCGGCGTGGCCTGGAGGAAGCCCTCGGAGTAACGGTGGAAAGAGGCAGCTATACAGACATCAATGATTCGCTTCACCTTTACGGTCATTACCTTGACCCGAGATTGCAGGGCCTGGATGCGGAGAGTTATCTTGAGGATATTTTCCGTATCGCATCGGGCGAGCCAATCTCAGAACGTGTGATTCTTCCCGACTCCCCCATGTACGAGATGATGATGGAAGACATCGACAAGGAGTACACCTTCCGCAGGGAGAACCCGAACCACGGGCGAGAGGAATAATCTCGAGAAACCAATTCTTCGAAGATGTCGGGTTCACCGAGAACTCTGAAGAAACGTACTCCCGGTAGACACTCACCTGGCAGGATCAGGAATCGAACCGCCGCACCTCTGCGGCGACCATGTCTTCCCAGAGGCTCATATGTTTCTTGGGGTGCTCGTGCAGGTGGACCCCCGCGACAGACGACACGCCTGTGTCGTCCGGCCGAGACCAGGCAACGTACCCGTGTAGCTTGAGTTCATGTGTTGTCACATGGTGGATAACAGTAATCCACAGCTTCACGGTTGCGCCCTGATTGATCGGTTCCTTCGCGGATATCTGCACTCCGGTCATCGCGACATCACGAAGCGTTCCGTGGAACTGTGGAGAATGAACATGGAAACCAAAAGGGGCGGAAACAACAGCAATACCAACAGGCAGCTCATGCATAATGCGCCTGCTGTGCCGATTCTCTTCCCTGGCGTTATTAAGAGACAGAACCATATTCAGCTGTCAGCCGTGCTCCACGTACTTCCCGCACCCACAAATAGCGTGCGAACGTTCCGGGGACAGAAGAACAAACCAAGAGTCTAAGTATGCAATCGAGCTGAAAGTATATGATAATTGTGACAATACTGCAAGTTAATTTGTGCAGCGTTCATGTGTTTGCACGGGGTGGCCCACCCACATGCGTACGACCCCGCCTCACCTTCCTATAACAATCACTGAATCCTTGTACTGTGGTAAGGCTTGAAAATACTTTCCGAAGCCTGGAGAAACGTGGATCTCTATTGGTTGCTTGTCTGGAACCAGGAGAACGTAGGAGTCGGGGAATCTCTCGAGAATGTCGGCGGCACCCTTGATGCCGAGCACAAAGAAAGCCGTGGAGAGAGCATCGGCTTCAACCGCCGTCTGCGAAAGCACCGTAACCCCGGCCATTCCGTGAACAGGATAACCGGTTCGCGGGTCGATGATGTGGGCATAACGCGTGCCTTCAATGTCAACGAAACGCTCGTAATTACCCGAGGTCGCAATGGCCATGCCCCCAGTCAACTCAACGACGCCAATAAGTTCACTTCGGTTAAAAGGGTTCCTCACTCCCACGCGCCATGGCGTTTTTTTTCTGGCATACCCGCCACACCGGATGTTCCCCCCCAGGTCAATCATCACGCCGGAAGGCTCATCGGTCATTATCCGGTCGTAGCAGATGTCTACAGCGTAGCCTTTCGCGATACCCCCGAAGTCGATCGTCGCACCGTCCGCGAGCCCGGCGGCACCATTGGTCAGTTCCAGGCCGTCGTATCCGGTCTTTGCCTTTGCTGCGCCAACCGTTGCAGGGGCGGGCACGAATTCTGGAATATCTCCCCCGTTGAAACCCCACAGCTGAATCAGGGGGAAGATGGTCACGTCAAACGCCCCTCCGGTCATCTTCCCATACCGGATACTCAGCTTGAGCAGCTCTTCGGTGACGGGAGAGATCGAGACGCTGTCCCCTGTCCCTGCGGCCTGGTTGAGCCTGGATATCTCGCTTTTCGGCGAGTAGACGGTTACGAGGCGGTTTACTTCATCCATAACGGAACGGGCGGTCTCCACATAAGAATTCGTATTCCCCCTCTCTTCCGCAGGCACTGACACCGCCGCAAAGGTTCCCATGACTTCCCATTCGTGCCTGACAGGACTTTCGCTATCTTTCGAACCACAACCGGTTAGAAGAAGGCTCATGACCGTGGCGGTTGAGACTATGCCGTACCAATTCATGGGGATACCTTTCCGGGCAGTGATGCAAGAATCTCACGCACGTAGCCGGGACTGGCCATGCGGATGTTGTTGTTGCCTACAAACAGCTCAAGGCCTGCTTGTGTTTCAGTTGAAGGGGCCAGCTCGTGAAGGGTGTCAAAGGTTGCCTTCGATTCATCTTCTTTCCCGTACGCGTGAAGCACCAGAACGGCATTCCTCAGAAATCCCACGTATGCCTCCGTGATGTTCTCATCGTCATCATGGGCGGCAAGTGCGTCCTTGAACGCAGTGTGGACCTTGGGAAGCAGGGGCCAGCGGGGAGCCCGTGACAGCCCCCCTTCCTGCGAGATAAGATCCCCGAGGAAGAACGAGTAAGCCATGCCCTGGTAAATGATACGATTGGCCGGAAGTTGCTTCTCCCCGTTCGCCCGCCGCTTCCCGAGATACGCCCAGTAGATCGCGTGTGTTTCCGGCAGACGCCAATCAAGCGGACCATATGTACGGTCGATCCGTTGCATCACCCGCAGGTCGAGCGAGAAATCCCGGGCCAGGTCTCTGGCCAGTTTTGAGTTCACTTCCAGCGCCGCGTAGTCAGGACCTTCTCCGTTAAGCAGCGCCTGGACAGATTCCGCCAGCTTCATCTTGAAGGTCATGTGTGCCGGGTCCATGTCCTTGCCGATCTTGTGCTGGTAGAGCCAGCCAAGTTCACAGTAGATCCGCGGATCTTCAGGATTTGCCGGAATGCCCTTGTCGCGCAACAGCCGAACCCCGTTATTGACCCAGCGCCACCTGTCTTCATCGTCAGACATCATAACACTTACGTTATAGGACATGTTCCAGGCGTGGTACGCCCAGATCTGCGTGCAACTCGGTTCCAGCTGGGTTATCCATTCGGCCAGCTGGGCAAGTTCAAAGAACCTGGCTTCATCCTGGAGACGAGTTGCGCGCAACCATAAGACATCGGCAATCAACCCCCTGAATCCTCCCAGGACTACGGTTACGAATGTGACGATGGGAGCCGGGTTGGCAATCCCGGTCAGGTCCCCTACCCGGTTCGATCTGGTTTCGGAAAGAGAGCGGTTCTGGAAGGCGGCAAGCGCAAGGCAACCAACTGTCGCAACAACAAGAAAGATGTTTGCTCTTTTGTTCATTAAAAGTCCTTTAACGGCCTGTTGCCCAAGACCTCTCACCGCACATTGTAAGATCTGAATTCTAACGAATTCAGCTACTTTCAATCACCATACGTAGCTGAATCCGTGAGGATTCAGACAGATTCCACTTTGGACAGTTCGCTCTTAATCCCTGTCTCCACGGATGTGGGCGGCCATCCCCATGGGCTCCGTTTCAATTCGCCGCCAGCTCCCGTCGCGACATGCAGTATCCGCCCAACAGGCCAAGGATCCCCGGACAGACAACACCCAGAATCAGTACGGCCCTTACCACCGTCCACAACGGAACATACACGCCGTCTGCCAGACGACCCAGCGGCGCAATTCCCCTCACCGGAGACAGGGCCATCTCCAGCCCTTCAAGCATCGTTTCGCCGACACGTTCCATAACGGATGCTTTGCCGCCGCCATGATCGTGATCGTGATGATCGCACACGGTCAAAGAGCTGCTGAACGCGAAGAAGCCCACGATGAGGACAATCGAAGACAGGGAGAATGCGGCAAAGGTTGCAACAGGAAAGGAGAACAGTATTCCGGCCGTGACACCCAATGCCGCCAGAACTACCAGGTAACAGAAGACCACAAGCAGGGAGCGAACCATGTTAAGTAGAAAACCTCCGGCTGGGGCCAGCAATTCAAGATGGTTGTCACCATGGAAAATCACTGTGCGGGAAGACCCTTTTGCCGCGTTCTCAAACCTGACGGTCACGTTGCCGCCCGGGGAAATCGTCGAGGCCGGTATCTCGATAAGGTGACGGCCGTCTGCCATAGGAATGGGTCCCGTGTTGAACGAATCGCCATTCTTCCCTGCGTCAACTCGCCAGGTGCCCGTGATCTGCCGTGATCCACCAATTGACGAGCCAATGCGGTAGCGCAGAAACAGGCTTCCCCTGGAGGTGTTCAGCCCTTGCGTATCAAACTCCCACGACAGTGACGCGCCGGGTGCGACAGTTGTTCGCCGGGCCCGCAGGCGCCGGTATATGAGCTGCATTGTTTCCTCTTCCGACACGTCTTCGGGCATCTGTCCGGTGCGTTTGAGTTCATCAACGGTTCTATGTACCTCCGAGGACAGATCCACCTCTTTCGGCAAGAACAACCTTCTCGCGGTCAGGACCTGCGAGTTGATCGTGCCGAGGTCTTCCGGTTCCGAGCCGGCGGATCTCAACGACATAAACAGCAATGCGTACGTCAGGAGCCCCATGAGCAACAGGAGTACCGCATCCAGTATGACTATGCCGATCCATTTGCCGAACCACAGAAGATACGGGCCAACGGGTTTTACTACCACAGTCCTTATCTGCTTGTGTTCGACCTCGTGAGACACGGCGCTGCAGGATGCCCAAAGGGTTGCCAATCCGAGGATCACGCTTCCGGTGCCCAACGTGTAAAGAAGCAATATCTTCACCTCGCTGAGTGCCGTTCCGTCGCCCCTGACGGAAAGGGGTATCCCGAGCGTTACGACGAACAGTATGACAAGAAGGCATATCAACAGGCGCGACCGGACCGCTGATCTCACGGTCAGAGATGCAATAGCAAGTGTTTTCAAAAACATCGCAACGCCTCGTTCAACTGCCTGGTCTGAGATAATCGGCCACGCTTCGTTCTCCAGCCGGCCTGGATCCGGGCTCACTCCTCGCGCTTGCTTCCTTGAGTACGTCCAGGAAGAACGTCTCGAGATCCATGGCCGGATGATCCAGCGCGGGTTCCGTCCCGGTTTTCTCCTTAAGAAGCTTGAGCACCTCCTGTGTAAGACCGGGCGGCATTGCCGGCATCGTAACCCGCAGGCTGTCGCGCTCCTCCAGAAGGTCGCTGACCTGGCCGTGGGCCCGAATCCTGCCCCTGTAGAGGATGGCAATTCGATCGCAGACATCTTCAACATCGGCAAGGAGGTGAGAGCAGAGGAGAATTGTCTTTCCGCGGCCAGCCAGCGTCAAGATCAGGTCCTTAACCTGTCGGCATCCAACCGGGTCCAGGCCCGATGTTGGTTCGTCCAGAATCACGATGTCCGGGTCGTTGATGAGGGCCTGTGCCAATCCGATGCGGCGGGCCATTCCCTTTGAAAACTCTCCGACCGGCCGGTCGGCGGCATCCACAAGCCCGAGCATTTCCAGGAGTTGTTCCGTCCTTTCTTTCCGAATTCTCTTCTCCAGGGCGAAAAGTTTTCCGTACAGATCCAGGGTTTCCCTTGCAGTGAGATAAAGGTAGAGGTGCGATTCCTCCGGAAGGTAGCCGAGCCGTTCTTTGACAGAGACATCCGTCGGCACCCGCCCGAGTACCCGTACCTGTCCCCGGGTGGCATGCAGCAATCCGAGAACGACCTTGATCGTGGTGCTTTTTCCGGAACCGTTGGGACCCAGCAGCCCAAAGACCTCTCCACGCTTTATGCTGATTGAGATATTGTCTACTGCACAAACCTTCGGCCGCCTCCAGAAGTCCTTGAATACCTTCGTCAAGTTCTCAATGACGACAACGGATTCGTCTGGTTTTTCGTTCATGAATCCCGCACCTCACTTAATCTCAGCCGACCTGAACGAGAGAACGCCCAGGCAAAGTACTGCCCCGGTGTACGCCAGGGCATATACTGCGGTTCCCCAGAGGACACCCATGGGAATGGTACCTCCCCTTGCAAGGTAATCGGCACACCAGAAGTTCTGCCAGTTGGGAACAATGCCATAGAGACATCGTCCGACGGCTGATTCGGCGGCCAGTTTCCCAAACCAGTGATCAGAAAGAAGGCCAATTACGAAGAACGCGCCCGTGAGGGTCATCGTGGGGACAATGGAGAGTCTCGTCGAGAATGCGAGCGCTATGGCCGCCAGGACAAGAAGCGCGAGCGTAACCAGAATGCCACCCGGGACAATTCGGTGCTGGATGTGAAGGGAGTAAGGAGCCCATCGTCCTGCCTGGTCGAAAAGGCCGCTCACCAGCAGCACAACAACAAGGCAGCCAAACAGCAGGAAGAACGCAGAGGATTGGAACGACTTCTTCCACCTGTAGTTGATTATCCCTGCAAGGAGAAAAGCGACGAACGGTGCGCCGATGAGCATTTTCCCCGTCTGCCAGTCGGTCACGTATCCAAGCAGGGTTGAATTAGATATGAACCGCTCCGCTGTTCTTTCCGCAAGCAGCGTGGAAATGCAGGCACATGCCGAAAACAGGAAGACGAGAACGGTCACTCCGGCGTACTTCGCCAGAAAGAACAACGCCCTATCAACAGGCTTGCTGAGAACAACGGCTGCCGTCCCGCTGTGCATTTCGCGCGAAAGCGATGAGCATGCTGCGTAGCCGGAGATGAACAGGCCAAATACCAGGTGAAAAGCCAATCCGCTGTCTCTTGCTATACGGCCGTCTTCTCCAAGGTTGTGCATCAGCACCATGGGTATGATTGCCGTAAGCAGAACACAGGTGGCAGAAAGAAGGAGACAGACCGGTTGACGAACAGCTTCCATGGCCGTCAACCTCGCCAATGCGAAAAATTTGCTGCGCTGCGACATTATTCTATAAACCAACGGGAATCGGATGGGGCCTAACCAGTGAACCCCAGAATGTTCGCGTACCAGATCCTTTGAAGCAAGCAACAATACAAAAAAGCACGGACCCGCCATCAAGCGGATCCGTGCGTCTGAAACATTAGTTGTCGGAAATGGACTCTACTCTTCCGTGACTTCGGCGTCTTCCTTGTCGTCCATTTCTTCCAGGGCTTCCCGGCGGCTGAGCTTGATTCTGCCGCGGTCATCGATTCCGATGCACTTCACCCACATCTGGTCGCCGACCTTGCAGATATCCTCAACACTGTTGATCCTGCGGTTGGCCATTTCGCTGATGTGCACGAGGCCGTCTTTTCCGGGAAGGATCTGGACGAATGCTCCGAAGTCCTTAACGCCGGTTACGGTGCCGTCGTAGATCTTGCCCTCTTCCGGATCCTCGGAGATCATTTTTACTTCGCGAACGGCGATATCCATGGCTTCCTTATCAACAGCGAAGACGTTGACCGTACCGTCTTCTTCTATGTCGATCTGGGCCCCGGAAAGCTCGGTGATGCGGCGAATGTTCTTTCCGCCCGGTCCGATGAGTTCCCCAATCTTCTCGGGGTCGATCGAAAGCTGTTCGATACGCGGAGCAAACTCGGACATCTCCTCCCGAGGGCCAGGAATTACGCTCTCCATGAAATCGATAATCTCCATGCGAGTCTTCTTCGCCATCTCGAAAGCGCCTTCTACGAGTTCCCATTTCAGCCCGGTGATCTTAAGATCCACCTGGAACCCGGTGATGCCATCGCGGGTGCCGGCCACCTTGAAGTCCATGTCTCCGCAATGATCCTCCGCACCGAGAATATCAACAACGAGCTCGTCCTTGTTCTCGCTTGCGAACAGGCCGATGGAGATGCCGGCAACCGGTGACTTGATGGGTACGCCTGCATCCATCATTGCCAACGTGCCTGCGCAGATGCTGGCCATGGATGAGGATCCGTTCGATCCCATGATGTCAGACACCAAGCGCATGGTGTAGGGATAATCTTCGGGAATAACGGGCAGCAGGGAGCGCTCAGCGAGTGCTCCGTGACCGATTTCACGGCGCCCTGTGAAGCCCAGACGTCCAGTCTCACCAACACAGTACGGCGGGAAGTTGTAATGAAGCATGAACTTCTTCTTTTCAACTCCACCGGTAATCGCGTCGAGGCCCTGTGTATCGGACTTCGTTCCCAACGTCAATGTGCCCAGCGCCTGGGTTTCTCCCCTGTTGAATACTGCGGACCCGTGCGTTCTCGGGAGAAGGCCGATCTTGGCAGCGAGAGGTCTGAGTTCGTCGGAAGCTCTGCCGTCAATACGTTTTCCCTTCTCGAGAACGTTCGCGCGAACTACTTCAATCTCCAGATCGTCAAACGTTGACCGGAATTCCTCATCGGTCATTTCCTCGAAACGTTCAAGCATGCTCTCCTTGAGCTCGGCGGATACTTCTTTAACAGTGTCCTGACGCTCGATCTTCCCGGGAATCACGAGTGCCTCCGCGAGTTTCTCTCCGGCAATCTCACGTGCGGCGTTGAGCAATGCCGGATCGATGGTATCCTCTTCAACGACTTTCTCGGGCAAGCCGAGTTTGCTTCTCAGCTCAAGCTGGGCGTCGACGAGCTTCACACATGCTTCCTGGGCAAGCTTCATCGCGGCGACCAGGTCGGCCTCCGACAGTTCGTTGCAGCTGCCTTCTATCATGACGGGGAGTTCACGGCTTCCAGCGTATATGAGATCCAGGTCGCTGTTTTCCATTTCCTCGTGGGTAGGGTTGATAACGAACTCACCGTTCGTTCTGCCAACTCTCACGCCGGCGATCGGGCCCATGAAGGGGATTTCTGAGATCATCAGTGAAGCGCTGGATGCGACAATGCTCAGCGCATCGGAATCATTGTTTCCGTCCGCGGAGATCAGCATGTTGTTGATCTGAACGTCATTGTGATATGTCTTGGGGAAGAGAGGGCGAATGGGACGGTCGGTATATCTTGAGGTAAGGATCTCCTTCTCGCCGGGACGCGCTTCACGTTTGAAGAACCCGCCCGGGAACCTGCCCGCTGCATAGAATTTCTCCCGGTACTCTACCTGGAGGGGAAAGTAGTCAATACCTTCGCGAGGTTGCTTTGAGGCGGTCACGGCGGAAAACAGTATCGTGTCTCCCTGCCTGACTGTCACGGAACCTGCCGCCTGCTGGGCGAGAAGCCCTGCCTCGATTGTAATGGTCTTGTTTCCTACTTCTACTGATACTGATGTTGCATTGTTCATCTTGTTCTTGTCTTTCTTGGTTTTCGGGCGTAGTCGGGGCATGTACCCATGCCGGAGGCGTCTATGCGGTCTGATGACTGGAGTTCGTGGGGTGTACCTGATGCAAAACGGAAGGCACTAGCGCCGAATATTCAGCTTCTTTATCAGAGCCTTGTAGCGTTCGGAGTCTTTCTGCTTCAGGTAGTTGAGCAGACGCCGGCGGGCACTAACCATCTTAATCAGGCCATAACGAGAGCTGTGATCCTTCTTGTGTTGCTTCAGATGCTCCGTGAGTTGCTCAATGCGTTTTGTCAACAAAGCAACCTGCACGTCAGATGAACCCGTATCCCCGGGGTGCAACTGGTACTCTTCTTGAATGGCTTTCTTATCGATTTGGCTCATGCCCCTGACTTGGTCCCTTGCTTACTTCTCTTTTCTTTTTTCTCTTTTTACTCTAACTCGGGGGCGACTATAGTACGCCAAAGCAGTGGGTGTAAAGCCAATCTTCCAGTTTTTTTCCAGCAAGAATTTCCCCAGCTTTCTCCACGTCCCGCTCAATATTGTCAACTAGTTCGTCTACGGAATCAAAACGCTTCTCGTCGCGGAGCTTTTCTATAAAGAAGACCTCGATATCCTTGTCATACAGATTGCGGTTGAGGTCCAGAATGTGCAGTTCCAGTACCGGGTCCTCGGAGCCATCGCCCAGGGTTGGTCTTGTTCCAAAGCTCAGCACACCACGAAACACATCGCGCTCGGTCACGGCGTAGACAGCGTATATACCCATTGGCGGCAGGGCCTCATTTCCGCACACGAGGTTGGCCGTTGGATAGCCAAGCTTCCGTCCCAGCTCGCGTCCGTGCGATACGGTGCCCAGGACGCTGAAAGGCCGGCCCAGCATCGTCGCCGGCCCGTCAAGATCTCCGTTCGTCACCGCCGACCTGATCCTCGTGCTTGACACTACGTCTCCAGCGTGGCGAACCGGATCAACGACCTCTACCTCCACCCCCCGGCTTGCTGTCTCCCCGACAAGAAACCGGGCATCACCTGCCCCGCCTCTTCCGAAGTGCCAGTTCTCGCCCACCATGATTCCCTTGAGCGATGGCATGTTATCAAGCAAATCCGCAAGGAAGTCCTCGGGAGAGGTGTCAGCGAATTCAGCGGTAAAAGGCAGCAGTATGCAGCCGTGAACCCCGTATCGGCGCAGGAGAATCAGCTTGTGCTTGTTGCAGGTCAGCAGCGATGGCGCATTCTTGCCCAGCGCCTTCAGGGGGTGTACGTCGAAAGTCAGAACCCAGGATTCGCCGCCGGTTCGGGCTGCCTCATCGGTCGCACGGCGAATGACCTCCTGGTGGCCGATGTGAACGCCATCAAAGAAACCCGCAGCCAGGATTATGGGCCTCGGCTTGCTACGGAATGACGACAGATGTCTCAGAGTTTCCATGCGGTTCCGTTTGCTAAGCAAACTTCCTCATGTGAATAACGTGTTCTTCCAGCGTCTTCTTATCCCAGTTCAGGATATCGTCGAGCAACGAGGCATCGGCAATCTTGAGGGTCCCCGAGGCCGTGCGGCGAAGTTGATCCAGGTGGGCGCCGCATCCCAGGGCTTCTCCTATGTCGGCGCAAAGGGTGCGGACGTAGGTTCCCTTGGTGCACTTGACCGTGAACCTGGCCTGTGGAGGTTCGAAATCGATAAGCTTGAACGAATAGATATGCACAAGCCGGGGTTTTCTTTCGACGACTTCGCCTTTGCGCGCGCGTTTGTACAGCGGCACGCCGTCAACTTTCACTGCCGATACCATTGGGGGCTTCTGGTAGATGTCCCCGGTAAGAGCTTTCATCTGCTCGAGCAGGTCTTCTTTGGTGACCCCGCTCCAGTCGCTTTCGCTTACGATTTCGCCGTCGGCATCCTGCGAGTTTGTCGCAATGCCCAGGCGGATCCTGCCTTCGTAGATCTTGTCGGAACCCAGGAAGCGGCTGGAGAGTTTGGTTCCTTTTCCCAACAGCAGAATAAGAAGTCCGGTTGCCTGCGGATCAAGAGTCCCGCCGTGGCCAACTTTCTTTATTCCAAAATTGCGACGAACCGCGGCGACAATGTCATGGGAAGTGGGTCCTGCCGGTTTGTCCACGAGAAGTATGCCATCCAGTGCTTCCATCTTACGGGGAGGAGCCGGGCGATTGAATCTCTGATCCGATACAGCTGCCATATCAGCCTTCCTCTCCGAAGCGCCCCGGCGAATCATCCATATCGGGAAGCACGTCAGAGTTTTCGCTTTGCACTTCTGTATCACCCTCCATCTTCTGAAGAATGTCGAGAATGTGATCGCCCTTTTCAACGGATGGATCGAGTTCGAACATGAGTTTGGGTGTGTACTTCAGCGTCATGTTTCGGTTGATTATAGCCTGAATCTCGGCACGATGCCGGCGCAAGCGTGAGATTATTCGGTCTCTTTCACCTCTGTGATCCCTGATGGAGACCAGAACGCGCGCGGAACGCAGGTTCCTTGTCGTGATAACGTGTGTAATTGTAACGGCCGCGAGGTCGACCTCGTAGTCTTTCAGAACATGATACAGCGCACCGCCTATCTCGCGGCGCAGAAGCTCATTTACTCTTGCTAGCCTGTCAACACTCATGGAACGAAAGATTTGGTGGATCCGGGAGACAATTACTTCCGGCGATAAGATCGCCGGGGCTCACCAGAAAACCCGGCCCGGCTACAGGCAAGGTCCCGGAATTGACACTAAAGGGCTTGTTTCACTGCTTCGACTTCATAGAATTCGATAATATCGCCTTCTTCTATGGCAGTGTAGTTGTCCAGCCTCACGCCGCATTCCTGCGCTTCCCTGACTTCAGCGACTTCATCCTGGAAATGCTTCAGCGTGGTAATTTTGCCTTCGTAGAGTATGTCTTCGCCACGTTTCAAACGAGCCCTGAAGGCCGGACGGATGATTCCGCCTGTGACCATGCAACCGGCAATATTGCCTTTCTTGCCGATATTGAACACCTGTCTTATTTCCGCCTCGCCACGCAGACGCTCTTCCAGCTTGGGCGCCAGTAGGCCGGTCATTGCTTCTTCAACCTGTTCGATCAATTCGTAAATAACCTGGTGAAGGCGAATCTCAACACCTTCATGCTTCGCAACGGCAGGCACGCCGGATTCGTTACCAATGTGGAATCCGAGAATCACAGCATTGGATGCGCTTGCCAGCATCACGTCGTTAACGGTGATGTTCCCCGTGTCGCCAAGCAGAATGTTCAGAGAGACTTTGTCGCTCTTGATTTCCCTGAGCGAATGGGTGATGGCCTCAATGCTGCCCTGGGTATCGGCCTTGATGATGACTTTCAGTTCAAGCTTCTGGTCGGCCTCAATCTGTTCAAACAAGGAATCGAGCGATGCTTTTCTTGTGTGGACAAGTTGACCGTCCTTGATTCGGGCCTGCTCTTCAGCAGCGGCAATCCGCGCGGCCTTTTCATTGACGTAGACCCTGAAGTTTGCACCGGCTTCTGGAACGCCGGAAAGGCCCAGGCATTTAACCGGGGTGGCGGGACCAACTGATTTGATCTTCGTTCCATGGTCGTTGATAAGCGCCCTTATCCGTCCTGAGTGCTGCCCGCACAGTACCACATCGCCGACGTTGAGTGTGCCCTTGGTCACAAGCAGGTTGGCCGTGGGGCCCATTCCCTGTTCGAGCTGGGCTTCTATAACAAACCCCGTTGCACGGCGATTCGGGTTGGCTTTCAGCTCCAGCATATCGGCTTGAAGAAGAATCATTTCCAGGAGATGATCGATGCCTTCGCCTGTCTGGGCACTGACGTCGGCGGAAATAACTTCACCGCCCCAGTCTTCTGTTGTCAGCCCATCGACCTGCAGCTGCTGCTTGACGCGGTCAACGTTCGCCGTGGGCATATCGATCTTGTTGATTGCAACCATCATGCACACTTCGGCGGCTTTCGCATGCCGTATTGCTTCCTTGGTCTGCGGCATGATTCCGTCATCGGCGGCAATAATGATTACTGCGATATCCGTAAGATCGGCGCCGCGAGCGCGCATTGCGGTGAAGGCCGCATGTCCGGGTGTATCCAGAAAAGTGATCTTCTGGCCACCAACTTCTATGGTGTATGCGCCAATGTGCTGGGTGATTCCACCGGATTCTCCCTGCGCTACGCCCGTGTTGCGTATCTTGTCGAGCAGCGATGTTTTGCCATGATCGACATGCCCCAGGAAGGTAACAACGGGTGGCCGCGGAAGAAGATCTTCTGGATTGTCGGCTTCCTCGACTTCATCCGGTTTCGGCTTCATCACGGGCTTCTGTGGCTCGGACTTCTTTTCATGCTCCAGCGTGAAACCATGGCGCACTGCGATTTTCTTTGCGATTTCGATGTCGATTCGCTCGTTGATTGATGCCAGAACGTTCATGCGCATGAGTTCGGCAATGAGGCGATTGGGGCGCGTGCCCAGTTTTGCGGCAAGCTGTTTTACGATTATGGCGCCCTTCATCTTCAGCACCGGGGTATCGTGAGCAGGCGCGGCAGAAGGTGCTTCCCCCGGCTCTCCTGACTCCTCTTCGGCGGCGGGAAGTTCCGCCGGGGTTTCCGCCTCGGCTTCCTCTTCGTCGGGAGCTTGCTCTTCGGGCTTTTGCTCTTCGGGCTTCTGCTCCTCGGGGGGCGCGGCCTTCTCTTTGGCCGGGGCGGCCTCGGGCTGCTTAGTCTCGGCCGATGCTTCGCCCTTCGCATCCAGCAGCGCAATCGCGGCCTCGTCCACGGAACTCATGTGGCTCTTGACGTCGGCACCCAGCGCCTTGAGCTTTGCGACGAGTTCTTTGCTGGGAATATCCAGCTGTTTTGCAAGTTCGTGGACTCTCATAGGGTTAATCCGATGTGATAAACTTTATTCACTGCCATCGTCGGCCTGGGCCTCGGCTGCCTGACGCACGGCACGGGCCGTTTCAGTATCAAATCCGGCCATTTCCTCGATATCGTCTACTTCGGCCGCCAGGATGCCATCTATCGTGAGAAAACCACCCTGAACGAGGGACTTGGCCTGTTCCTGGTTAATGCCATCAATGGCAGCAAGTTTGTCTATGGCATGGGCAACCTTCTCTTCAAAGGTCAGGTCGCTTTCATCCTTCTGGATATCGATCTTCACCGAGAGGAGCTTCGCCGTCAGCCTGACATTCTGTCCGCGTTTGCCTATCGCCAGCGAAAGCTGATCGGTATCGGCAATAACATGCACCAGCCCGGGCATCTCCGGATCGATCGAGACTTTCGCCAGCTTTGCCGGCGAAAGAGCATTGGTAACGTAGGTCTTGAGATCATCGCTCCAGCGCACTATGTCGATCTTCTCGCCGGAGAGTTCGCGTACGATGTTTTTGACCCGAATTCCGCGCATCCCTACGCAGGCACCTACGGGATCGACCTTCTCGTCGTTCGATCTGACGGCAATCTTGGTGCGATAACCCGGTTCCCTTGCTATTCCCATAACTTCTACAACACCGTCATTTATCTCGGTGACTTCCAGCGCAAAAAGCTTCTTTACGAAATTCGGGTGACTTCTTGAGAGAATCACGCTGGGCCCGGAGGTGTTCGCCTGGACGCTCATGACATACCCGCGTATCCGGTCGCCTATCTGGTATTCCTCGGTTGGAACACGTTCTTTCATCGGCATCACGGCCTCGGCGCGGCCCAGATCCACGACTATATCGCTTCGGTTGAACTGTCTCACGGCCCCGCTCACGATGTCGCCGACGCGGTCTTTGTACTCCTCGAAAACAATTTCCCTTTCGGCCTGGCGGATTTTCTGAAGTATCGCCTGCTTTGCCGTCTGGGCCGCAATTCTGCCAAAATTTCTCGGGGTTACTTCTTCTTCGACGATACCCCCGACCTCGATTTTCGGATCGCTCCTCTTGGCTTTCTCGAGGGATATCTCGTCGGTGCCGGGTTTCAGCTTGTCCACGACTTCCTTCTGGGCAAACGCCCTCATGTCGTAGGTTTCGCGGTCAATCTCTACGCGAAGCTCTCCCGTTCCGCCGACCGTCTTCCTCGCGGCCGACTGAAGGGCGTACTCCACCGCCTGGATCAGGACTTCACGGTCAATCCCGCGCTCCCGCTCCATATAACTCAAAATTGTCTGCAATTCGGTATTCATCTTACCCCATTGCGCTTTCCCGCCCGGACTGGCAACATACAACCATTCGAACCCTAACATACAAAAAGAGTGGACACGAACCCACTCTGCACAGTATCAGTCACTTGATTTTGGGCGGGTATCAAACTATATGCCCGGCCGCGGCTCCGTCAAGCCCGGAATCGGAAGTTTTTTTAGAGAACTGACGCGTTGGAGAGGAGACTCAGCTCATGAATGTTCAAGGTTTCTGGCGCCTGCTGGATGAGAATAGCGGATACGAGACGCCGGAGAAACCCAATCTTCGTTTTCTGGACCGTTTGTTTGGGTGGAGCGATACCTGGTATTACATCCGGGTTTTTGAAGTCATCGTCTCGTCGAGTATCATCGTTCGATTCAAGGAGTACAACCAGGAGGTCTGGAGCCCGCAGTCATTCAACGTGTGGAAGGCGATGGAAGGATGCGGCGGCCGGGCAACGGTCTCCGGGATTGAGAATCTCAAGAAAGTGGATGGCCCGGTCGTATACGTTGCCAACCACATGAGTATGCTGGAAACCCTTCTGCTCCCGGCCCTGTTGCTCCCTTACCGGCTGGTTACAATGGTAGTTAAGGCAAGTCTGCTCAAGTACCCCGTCTTCGGAGCGGTAATGAAGGCATGCCGGCCCCTCAGCGTATCGAGGGATGATCCTCGCAGGGATTTCAAAGATGTGATGGATTCGGGGCAGAGGATTCTGCGCGAAGAAGGACGATCTATAATAGTATTTCCGCAATCCACAAGAAGCGCGCTGTTTGATCCGGCCAGTTTCAATTCGCTGGCAGTCAAGCTGGCGAAGAAAGCGGGCGTACCCGTTGTGCCGGTAGCGCTGAAAACCGATTTTCACGGCATTGGACGCAAAATGCGCGATCTGGGCCCCATAGACAGGTCGAAACACGTTTTCATTCGTTTCGGCGAAGCAATGACGGTTGAAGGCAACGGAAAAGCCGAACATAAAGCCGTGATAGACTTTATCTCCCATAACCTGCAAGAATGGGGGGGACAGGTAAAAAGTGAAGACAAGCAAGGAGAATGATGTGATTCCCGATATCCAGGCCAGCTTGCTGTGCGATGACGTCCGGCAGGAGCGTAACGGCAAGTTCATACTTATAGGGCTTTTCGACGTCGTTGGCGTTCCCGCATTGCCAAGTGTTTTTCAGCGTGTATGTATTGTTAACCGCTGGTGCTGCGGCGACGGTTCATTTGAGCAGAAAAGCAAAATCATGAAACCGGACGGAAACACCGCACTCGTCGAAGGGAAGCCCGTCAAAATACGTCTCCCCCATCCCGAAGCAACGGCAACAAGCGTGGAATTCTTCGTAAACACCCGCTTCGAGGAAGAAGGTACATACTGGATCGAAGTGTACCTGGAAGACGATCTGAAGTTGCGCTACCCGCTGCGCGTCAAAGTGGTCGAGAAGAAGACCAAGGAAAACTGATTTGGCCCGATGGCATTGTCCGCATGAAAAACACCTGGATAGAGCTGGATCTTGACGTATTGCGTTCAAATATCGGCACGTTGAAACGCGTTCTGAGCGCAGGTACGAACATTGTCCTGGTTGTCAAGTCCGAGGCATACGGGCACGGCCTGTGTGAGGTGGCCCGCTGCGCCTGGAACGCGGGAGTAAAGATGTTTGCCGTTGCCCATGTTGATGAGGGAGTGCGGCTCCGCAGCATACTCCCCCAGGCCAAAATCATCGTTGTTGGAGTGGTGTCCCCCGATGACGTTCTCAAGATCCTTCGGGAAAACCTCGTCCCCCTTATCGTCAGCGAGAACCATGCACGAGCCCTGGCAGAGAAAGCTGCCGGGCAGCTTAGCGCGGTGCAGTGCCACGCGAAGATCGATACCGGAATGGGGCGTATCGGCTTTCTTTGGGAATCCGCCGCAGACGTAGTGCCCCGTCTTTCCCGCACCCCCGGCCTGAAGATCACCGGCTTGTGCACCCATTTCGCTTCGGCGGACGAAGAAGAAAGCGGTTTCGCCGATATCCAGGCGGCCCGTTTCTACCAGGTATGGAAGTCATGCCGCGAAAAGGGAATGCAGGCGCTGTTTCGGCATATATCCAACAGCAGTGGCATTCTCAGGAGTGCAACCTGGGACATGGATGGCGTGAGACCCGGCATTCTGATCTACGGCTACGGAAGTAATCCCATGGACCGGACCGTGGAATGCCGGCCCTTTCTGCACTGGAAAACCCGCCTGCTTCAGGTAAAGGCCGTTCCGGCGGACTTCCCCGTCAGTTATGGCAGCACTTTCACCACGCGGGAGCCAACGCGCCTGGGAACGATTGATGTCGGATACGCCGACGGGTACAGCCGGCAGCTCAGCAACAAGGGCGTTGTCCTGGTCGGCAGCAGGCGCTGTCCGATAGTCGGCAGGGTGACCATGAACCTGACGGTCGTAGATCTCGGCAACGACAGCGAGGCAAAGGAAGGCGACGAAATTGTGCTGATTGGAGCACAGGGGGCCTCATCAGTGTGGGCCGACGAAATTGCCCAGTGGTGCAACACCATTCCCTACGAGGTACTCGTGAACATCCGAACCGATGCAAGAACAGGAATGGCGCTGAGGAAGCAGTAAGCCGGGAAGAGTAGTTAAACCCCATCCGAGAAGGGCGTGTTTGCCAAATAAATCGTCGTGCGGCAGGCCGTCTGAATTCTAACGAATCCAGCTACTTTTTCCACTTTCCCGTAGCTGAATCCGTGAGGATTCAGATCTGTCTCCATTTGGGAAACACGCCCAAAACTGGAGACGGCGGTCCTCCGCCGTTAAGGAGCAAAAGATGTGCTTTAAAGCAACAGAATCGAACGAAGTTCCAACTGTCGCAACTTAATGCGCCGGCATTGCACGGCCGGCGGAGGCCCGCCGGGCTCCAGAACCCTTTCCGACAATACTCCACAACTCCATTACTCCAAACCTGTTACGCTTGCCCACCGTACGGCGCATAGGCCATTGGACATGGGCTCCGTCGAGGGGCACTGCGGCAGTTCCTGAATTGCAGAATCACTCCAACTCAAACTCGATAATCGGCCGGCCATCCCGCCAGTTGCGCAGTGAGTTCAGATCGTATGTGAGCTGTGCCCTGCGTTCGCGTGCATCTTCGTTCAACAGGTTTCTTTCGGCGGTCAGTTTATTTCGCCATAGCTGGAGGACAAGGTCCTTTACCGCGTCTTCCCTTTTGAATTCTTCGCCGGGAACCTTTGTTTCCTGGCGGTGAAGGTTCAGGACAAATTCGGAGACCGGCAGCTCCTCGCTGTCGGCATCGACGGCTATTTCTTCTATTGGGATCTGCCCCTGCTGTGCCTCAAGAGCAAGCTGCACGGTGGCCCGGCACATCGGGTCCTGGATCATGTCCAGCGGAAGGTATTTCCTTACCAGGTCTCCGATTTCCGGAAAATCGGCAACATGCACAGCGTGCTCGCACAGTAATCTTTCGGCAACCGTTACCGGATTGAGCCTGGCTGCTGGCTTTGGCGTTGCGTCCATGCGTGCGCCCGCGTTCGTTCCGGACGCGGGGCGGCTGGACTGGGAACTTTGTTCCGGAGCGGCACGGCGTGGACGGGTTCTGTCTTTCGGCATGCGGCTCAGCTCCTCCTCGAGTGCTGGTACCGGAATGTCCAGGAGGGTTGCCGCCTCTTTCATCAACGTGGTTTTCTGAACCGGACCAGGCGCAACGTTGATCATCCCGAGTACGGCGCGGGCTACTCGCATCGTACCCACCTCGGCCTTCATGTTCTCCCTGCCGGACATTATCTCGATCTGGTAGGCCACCGCCGACCCTGCCTCGTCGACTATCTCCCGGAAGGCTTCGCTTCCGCGTTTGCGGATCAGGGAATCTGGGTCTTCACCTTCGGGCAGCGACACGACCCGCACGGCAAGACCTGCGGCGATGAAGAGTCGCGATGTCTTTACGGCAGCGTCCTGGCCTGCCTTGTCCGGGTCGAAAGCAATGACCACGCTGTCGGCAAAACGTTTAAGGGCGGTGACATGGTCCTCGGTAAATGCCGTGCCCTGCGAAGCAACGGCCGACTGGAATCCCGCCTGGTGACAGCGTATGACATCGATCTGGCCTTCACAGACTATCGCTTCCCTGCTTTTGGCTATATGGGATCTGGCCTTGTGCATTCCGTAAAGGATACGGCCCTTGTGAAAAATGGGGGTCTCCGGGCTGTTGACGTACTTGGCCGCCTTGGCCTGCTTGTCCATGACGCGGCCGCTGAAAGCTACCACCCGGCCCTGGCCGTCGAAGATCGGGAACATCAGCCTGTTTCTGAAGCGGTCGTAATGCTTGGTTTCGGAACCTTCCGTCCTTTTCGCGGTTACCAGGCCCGATTCCACGAGCTGATCGATCGTGTACCCTTTTTTCAGTGCCCAGTTCAGCACGGCGTCCCACGCATCGGGAGCAAAACCGATCAAGAAGTCGTCGACGGTATCACTCGTGAGCCCGCGCTCTTTGAGATACTCCCTTGCGGCAGCGCCCTTGTCTCCATTCTTGAGCGTCGAATGGTACTTGGCTGCGACCTCGGAGTGCAGTTTGAGCAGGGCCTTTCTGAAGCGGCCGGCTCCGTCATCGTCCTCGACCGCCACTTCGACACCAACCCGCTTGGCAAGAATTCTGACCGCCGACATGAAATCCAGGCCGTCCATCTGCATGATGAATTTGAATACGTCTCCATGCTCACCACAGCCGAAGCAATGGTACGACTGGCGCTGGGAGTTGACGTGGAAGGAGGGTGTCTTCTCTTTATGAAACGGGCAACAGGCCTTGAAGGAGGAACCCGCACGTTTGAGCGTTAGCCGGGACCCGATAACCTCAACGATATCGTTGCGAAAACGAATCTCCTCAAGCACTTGGTCTGGTACAAACTTGCTCATTTAACTTGGACGTTGGACGTTGGACGTTGGGCGTTGGGCGTTCGCACTCTTCCCATCTCTCATATCCTCCTCAATGGCCTCCCGCCTTTCTTCCAGTTCCTCCTGGAGCATCGGCATCATCTTGAGGGTCAGGGTACCAATTACTGATTCCTCACCAAACAGGCGATTCAGGTACTCGTGGGGAGTGAGGTTGACGGCAATGAAAACGATGAGAGTAAACAGCGCCGAGCGAACGAAGCCGGCCACGCTGCCCGCCACCTTGTCGAAGGGTTCTTCGAAGACGACCTTCATTATCTTCCGTAGCAGAGACCTGAGGCAAATCATAACAATTCCGGCAATAACCACGATGGTCACAAACGAAAGCGCGGCGGCGGCACTGCCGTGTATACGGGTATTGAGATCTATCCAGTCCGCAACGGGCCTGTGTCCCAGCATGCCCACGACGAAAGCTACAACAACACTTACCAGCTGGGCAATCTCTCCCGAAAGCCCCCGGCGGGAACCGTGGTATATGCTGAAAATGATGAACAGGACGGCAATCAGATCAACAACGTTGGGATAAGGGAAACCGTTCATTAAGCTCTCAAAGCCCCTACTGGCTATCGAGCCAGGCGCGCGTGCGTTTTGCAAGTGGATCATTAGGAGCAAGCTGAACGAAACGCTCAAGATGCTCCATGGCCGGTGCCATCTTGTTGTTCGCACGGTACAGAAGGCCGAGGAGATGGTGTGCCCTGGCGTAATCCGGTGCAGCGGCCAGTACTTTCTTCGCCTGCTCGAGCGACTTGTCATACAGCTTCTGTTCCCTGAGCACCAACGCCAGCTGATAGCCTGCACTGCTCATTCCCGGTTCTTTGTCGAGAACGTACTTATAGGCATCGCGCGCGGCCGCGAAATCGCGCTGTGCCTTGAAGACCTGGCCCATGTTGTATGCCGCGGAGACAAGGCCGGCATCATGGGCAAGGGCTTGCCTGTAATGTTTCTCGGCTTCGTCCCAGTTGGAGTTCGTGTGCTCTTCCAGCCCCTGCTTGAGCGCCGCTTTGGCTTTATCTTTATCGGCTTCGGAGGTCCCCGCCGTGTCAAACAGGCTGGGACGGCTGGTCTCGAGAATAAGGGCTTCGAGCCGCTTCCGCGCCGTGCCGGAGCGCTGGTCCGAATCGAACTTGTCCATGAACTGGCCGTATAGTTCTGTCGCCCTCTCGGTGTTGCTGAGCCTCGAATCGTAAAGTTTAGCCAGTTCCCACAATGCATCGGCACATGCAGGATCGGTCTTGATCGCTTCCTTCAGATTTATGAGGGCCGTTTCAAACTTGTTGGCCGTAATCGCCGCTCGTGCGGCTTTGACCAGCGGATCCGCCGGACTCGGCGGCGGAGGGGGCGGGATGGGGTCCTCGGTTTCGTCCGGCTTTTCAGGGGCAAGGAATTTTCTCGCCGTGTCGGCGTGCGGGTCCTCTTCATCGACAGTCCGAAGGTACTTTTTGAAATACGCGGTCGCGACCGCGTCACCTCCGTCCTGGTAACGGTGAAGAACGGCCATGTTGTAGATCGCGGGAGAATAATCAGGGTTCTCGGCAAGGGCCCTCTCGAGAAACTCGAGAGCCTTGGCCGGTTCGCCCGCCCGGAACTCAACAAGTGCGGCCGCCGTAAGAATTCGCGGCGAATGGGCGTCACGCTGTTCCGCCTCACGCAATATCCAGCGGGCGTCGTCCCATCTCTTCATTGTCGTGTAGAACTGGCCGAGTATTTCGAGCGGCCTGGCGTCGTCGGTGGCAATGTCGGCGGCTTTCCTTACAGATGCAACCGCGCGGGTCACTTCTCCAAGTTCCCAGTAGGCGATTCCCAGGTTGCAGTGAGCCGTGGGATTGTTCGGATGTTTCCTGGCCGCTTTCTCCAACAGCTTGACTGCGGCATCGAACTGGCCGTTCTGAAGTTTGGATATGCCGGCATCGAGAAGGCCATTCTCGCCACCGCTGCCACACCCCGCAAAAAGCAATGGCATGAGAACAATAGCCACGGCTATAACAACGATTGATTTTGCAGATGCTTTGCGCATTGACGCTGAACCCCGAAACAGATGATTGGAGTAATTTTGTTCCGCTTCGTATATAGCACTGTCTGCATGGGTCGACAAAGATGTTTTTTGAAGATGCGGCAAATAAACCCTTGCTTTTCGCGACCCGTGAGTGTAATTTTCCGCGTTTTCTTAAGAAGAAGAGGTCCCTGTTATGAAAAAGGACATACATCCAGAATACGGTGATGCAACGGTTATCTGCGCCTGCGGGAACCAGATAGAGACCAAGTCTACCGTGAAAGAGATGCACGTGAATACCTGTTCATCGTGCCATCCCTTTTATACCGGCCAGTCTACGTTCATTGACTCTGAAGGCCGTGTAGAGCAGTTCCGTCGCCGCTACGGACAGAAGCAGTAGCTGCAGTACATCCCGGGTCAGATCGGTGTAAACATTCGATCTGGCCCTTTTTGTGCCCCGAATGGGTTTTGCCATTCTATGTCGTTATGATGTAGGCTGCTGTTCTATACGTACTGCAGTTTCCGGCAGGTGGAGCCGTTCCAGGAGGACTCAACCTTGATCGATCGTGACTACATAGAGAAGGTCCTCACCCGGGTTCCCGAGTTGGAGACCACGCTGTCGGATCCTGCAACTGCCGCCAACCAGAATCTTTTTCGCAAGCTCGTGAAAGAGCATGCCGCTCTCAAGAGAATCGAGAAGAAAGCCCAGCGGTACCTGTCCCTCAAGGAACGCCTGGACGAGAACCGCCAGCTTGCCTCGGACGAAACCGATCCGGAGCTTGCCGAGCTTGCGCAAGGCGAGATCGAGGAACTTGAGACCGACCTTCCGGATGCCGAGAGGGATCTCATGGTTGCCCTTTTGCCCGAGAATCCCGACGAAGGCCGTAACGCCGTAATGGAAATACGCGCCGGTACCGGGGGGGATGAAGCCGCATTGTTCGCGGGTGATCTCTTCCGTATGTATAACCGCCACGCGGAAGCCCACGGCTGGAAGATAGGAATGATCAGTGCCAGTACAAGTGAGGTCGGCGGGTACAAAGAAGTTGTCTTTTCCGTTGAAGGCGAACGGGCTTTTGGCGGCCTGCAGTACGAAAGTGGCGTGCACCGGGTTCAGCGGGTTCCGGTTACCGAATCTTCGGGACGAATCCACACTTCTGCTTCAACCGTGGCCGTCTTTCCGCAAGCCGAAGCGGATGACGACATAACGATTGCTCCCGACGAAATCAGGATAGACATATACCGCTCGTCGGGACCCGGGGGGCAGAGCGTGAACACGACCGACTCCGCCGTACGCATAAACCACCTTCCCACGGGCATCGTCGTGCAGTGCCAGGACGAGAAGTCGCAGCACCGAAACAAGGAAAAGGCGATGTCCGTTCTCAAAACGCGAATCCTCGATCACAAGCGCAGAGAAGAAGCCGCTCGCAAGGGCGATGCCAGGCGTTCGCAGATCGGCTCCGGGGACCGGAGCGAGAGAATCAGGACCTACAACTATCCCCAGAACCGTGTAACGGATCACCGCATCAATCTTACGTTGTACAGCCTGGACAGGATTCTGGAAGGTGAACTGCAGGAACTGGTCAACGCTCTTCAGAACTCGGACACCGACGCGCGTCTTCAAGAAGAACTTGGCCGGGCAGCGGGCAAAGAAACGTAAACGACTTTCCTCTGGATTCTGGTGTGTGCAAATGGCGGTATCAGATCAAAACACCGTGGGCAGTGTTCTTAATGCCGCTACGGCATACCTTGCCGGTAAAGGAATCGCAGAACCGGAACTCGTCTGTTCACACCTACTTTCCTGCCTGTTGAACTGCAAGCATCTTGATCTCCACCTTCACTCCGGTGAGATTCTGGGCGAGAAGCTCCTGGCCGCGATGAGAAGAGGTATCAAGCGCGCGGCAACCGGCGAGCCGGTACAGTATATCGTCGGGCACTGGGAACTGATGGGGCACAGGCTGAAAGTCGACTCGCGCGCATTGATTCCGCGATCAGAGACAGAAATCCTGGTGCAGAGGGTTCTTGACTGCGAAGCCGTCTGGAACGAGGAGGCCCCGGTCGTCGCGGATGTCGGAACAGGCAGCGGCTGTATCGTAATAGGCCTGGCGCTGGCTCGCCCGGAGGCCGCGTACGTGGCGCTTGATCCAAGTAGCGAAGCCCTTGACCTGGCAAAAGAAAATGCGGAGGCCATGGGCGTTGGAGACAAGATTGCCTTTGCTCCTGCCGAACTGCCGGACATCGTTGATCCGGAAAGCCTCACGGCCATAGTTGCCAATTTACCTTACATACCCACGGCGGATTATGAACAGCTGCCTTCGGTTATACGAGATTTTGAGCCCCGGTCCGCCCTTGACGGGGGGGGTGATGGGCTGGATGTTATCCGATCGGTTGTCCAGGACGCGACAATGGCTTTGAAATCCGGCGGGAGGATTTTCCTTGAGATCGGGGCCGAACAGGGCGCCGCTGTGAAATCCTTGCTGGAGGCCGAGGGGTTTTCCGATGTAGCGGTGCTGCCGGATCTCGCTTCGCGGGACCGGGTAGTCGAAGGGAGGTACGAGGGTGCATACTGATAAGAAACCAAGAGTGGTCGTTTACGTGATCGCGAAAGCAGTCACTGCCATACTGGCTTTCACATGTTTCGTTCAGCTTGCTATTGGGTTTCTTGGCCTTCCGTCTTCACTCAATACCTGGATGACTTGTGCAGATAATGCTCCGCCGGCCGATCCCCGGCACGTGGTGGTTCTCGGGGGTGGCGGCATCCCAAGTGAAAGCGGACTTATACGTACCTACCACGCCGCGGAGCTGGCCCGGGAGCATGAGGGCCTGAAGTTCATAGTGGCCCTTCCATCGGATAACAACCCTGAAGAAGACAGCGTCGGCAGGATGAAAGCCGAGTTGATTATGCGGGGCGTGGCCACGAATGCTGTCATGATGGAAACCAAGGGGCTTAATACTCACCAACAAGCCGTGAATGTCCGGAACATGCTGGGAGAAGAGGCCCTGCAAGATCCGTTGATTATCGTTACGTCCCCAACACATATGCGTCGCGCGGTTCTGTGCTTTCGGCGGGAAGGCTTTCAGGATGTCACATCCGTTGCCGCTCACAGCATAGGTGCCGAGGCGGACCTTGGCCCCGGAACCGCATTCCGTTACGCGTTCTGGTCAAGACTCGACCACAGCATCGAAGTCTGCCGTGAACTCATAGCCCTCGCGGTATATCAGCTGAAAGGCTGGATTTAGCGGGACTAACATCCGCAAGTGTTCTGTGGCCCTCCCAGCCCTTCATTCCATCCGTTCTTGTAGTTACCACAACAACGACGGGCCATTCGTAATAAAAACGTCAAAAAATGGGTTGACAACTACAAATAACTACGTATAATGGCCCCCAACAATAAGAAACCACTTGCAACTACAAACAACGACGCATTGCAAGGATGGCGGCACGATGATAGTAAGATCAATAGAGGAAAGAGCACAGGGAAAGAGATACCTCACGGTCACGGAAGTCTCAGACTATCTGCAACTCTCCGTAGAGACCATCTATATGTACGCACGCACAGGAGTAATCCCCGCAACGAAGATAGGCAAACACTGGAGATTCTCACTGGATCGCCTGGAAGAATGGATGACCAGGCAGGCCAGTGCTGATGAAGAGGCCACCGGCATCAGGGTATTGCTGGTGGAGCCCGACCTTCAGATTGCCGAGGCTTTCAAGACGTGGTTCTCCGAAAGCGGTTGTGAAGTATACGTGGTGGCAAGCCGTGAGCAGGCGTTTCCGCTGCTGAGTGAGAAGAACTTCGATCTGGTGATGCTTGACCTGATGGACCCCAGGCTTGGCGGTCTTTCGACTCTCGAGCAGATTCACGAGATGAAGCCGCGCGCAGAAATCGTGGTTGCGGCATCGCGTTTCGATGCCGAGTTGATGGACCGCGCGCTGGATATCGGCCCGTTGACGGTTCTCCGCAGGCCCATCGCCAAGGAGGACGTACAGCGTCTGGCCTCAGCTCACAAACAGATGACCGAACGCAGGACTGCTGAAACCGAACGGCCGGTCGATCAGGACCGTACCCCGGAAAGAGTAGTCCCTACTAGCGAACGTGGCGTATCGAAGGATCGCCAAAGCGCAAGTGAAAGGCTCTTACAATAGGACATTTAGTTTGATCTTTGCAGTCTAACGGCTGCATTGAGGACGCTGAGAAGCGGAACCTGTATCTGGTTGCTTGGGTTTCGCAGAGCGAATAGCAAAACCGACCTCCAAACGGAGATCGGTTCTTTTTTTTTGGAAAGAAGATAATGAAGATGAGGAAACAAACAGAAACAAGGGAGAGTGCAACAATGAAGGATACAAAGATGAAAACTGGATTCATGTACAAGGTCACTAGCATCCCATAGGGGCACACAATTGCTTCTGAAATGTACATTTCCTTAGTGTTGCTGACCTTGGTTCATTTTCTGCTTTGCATACTTTCCTCATAGCGTTTGCTCTGGCGCGCTTTTCTTCTCTTTGGCTGTCCCATAGGAAAATCATCCAACACGCCGAACCCGGGTAAATATGCGTGTTGAGGGCATGCGCGCATGCGAATCAGCCCACCGGCTGTCCCATAGGATGTGAGGAGATCTAGAATGTTGTACCGATGCCACAAGCTTGCGCGGGCCAGAGAGAACATTCGAGTAAAGCTGTACCGCCACCTGCTCAGATGCGCGAAGAAGCGCATGAGAAGATGAGTCAGAAGCGCCATCCAAATCTGCCACTCTACAGCATTCTTGTTGTAACCTATGAAGTCCACCAGTTGAACGGTCTGTTTGACTTCCTTGAAGAAGACTTCGATTTCCCATCTGGCACGGTATAGTTCAGCAATTGTCCATGGACTCCAATCGAAGTTGTTTGTTAAGAACTCCAGTTGAGTGTCTTTGCCGTCGATCTCAACGGTTGCCTTCACCAAGCGCATTTGTCCCTGCCACTTCTTCTTGGTCATGTAATCGGCAAGTTCTACAATCTGGTCGCTATTGACTCTCGATTTAGGATCGACCCCATTCTCCTGAATCACCCGGTAGAGCATATTTGATTTGGCTCGAGTAACCCAACATACGCCTCGCTTATCAAGACTGCCGAGATGAGAGAAGTCCACGTAAGCCTTGTCAAACACGACAATTTCTCCATCTTTAAGATGACTGCAGACCTCCCAAGCTGTCGCATTATCTGCAGATTTCCCTGTGTCCACAACGGCATAACTGGGCAGCATTGTTTGAAGGTTCAGACTTAGATGGCACTTGGCCGCCGCCTTTCTCCGGCGATGTTTCGCCCAACCCAGGCAGTTGGCGACCAATTGAATCGTTGTCGAATCCACCGCGTGAATACGACTCTTGAATCTACGCAAATACCCGTTGCGAATCTTCCCTTTGCCGAAGGACGGATTCAATGTTGAAAGGTGCGCAACCATAGACCAATACAATTCCTCGGGCAGTCTACTGCTGCGCGTGCGGTTCGCATGGGAAAACGTGTTACGCTTAGGCGGTGTGGCCCCGCGTATGGCTCGCAATGAACTGCTATTGATTTCCAGACTATCGCATATGTCATTGAGGCCAATCGCGCGGGTAACCTGACCGCAAATATGAGCTGTCACATGACTCCATGAGGAGAAGCTTCTAGCATCTATTCCGTGCTTTCTCGTCAGCTTCCCAACAAGGTGCGGCGGAATCTGTTGGCATATCTGCTGTGCTAATGTCATTCTACCTCTTGTCGATCCAGCGGGCATTTTACTCTCCTTGGTTGTTTTGTAGCTTTCAGGTGAGCGTAGCCCGCTGGTCGACATTCCCCAATAATGAATTCCCCCTATGGGATGCTAGTGGTACAAGGTACTGATACTGACAAGTGTATGCCTGCTGTGCAATACTGCACAGCTGTTAGCGGGCGGCGGGGCCTATTCTCTGGATTTCAGTGCAGCCCGGGAAGACAGCTACCCGACACTGTTTCCTGTTACCACCCCCCCGCCCATCCTGGTGAGCGGTACGGCATCAAACCCGGTTGCCGGTGCAACCTTCTCGGATAACGTTGAGTCGCTGGCACCTGAGAATCTGACTCTTGGCCAGATCGTGATCTTCGAACTGAAGATTGCCGTCAATGGCGCAACTACGCCGGAGAATGGTGTTATTGATATCATTTCTGGATGGAATACCGAACTGACGTCCGGGGGGGATTTTGGTTACGATCCCAATTACGGGGTTTACAGCGCCTTTATCGATACGGGAGATTCAGCACACAACGATACGGGCGCACCCGTGACTCTAACGAGCTCATGGTCCTGGGAGAATCTAAAAAAACCGGCTGACCCAGAGGATGAAATCGTCGGGGATTTCCACATCGAGGGGCTTGATGATGGCGACGTGGTTGTGCTCGAGGTATGGCTGGTGCTGGACAGTGTGTTACCGCCCGGCTCATCAGGAAACGTCCAGAGCCGTCTTGTCACCGCGGAGACTTCACTGAGCGACGCTATCAATACAGGTAACCAGACGGTTCCGCTGCTGAAGGTGCAGGATTTCGGAAGCTCAATCAGTGTGGGCGATACAGTATGGTTTGACATAAACGAAAATGGCATACAAGACGGTGCCGAAGCGGGCCTGCCAGATGTGCAGGTTGACCTTTATACCGTAAGCGGCAGCACGACCAATTTTGTTGCCGGGCAACTTACTGATTCCATTGGGACTTACCTGTTCGGCAATCTCACCCCTGGAGATTACTTCGTTAACTTCACACTGCCGGGGCCGACTTACAAGTTCAGTCCTCAAGATCAGGGTGGAGATGACCTGGCTGAATCAGATGCCGATCCGACAAACGGAATGACGGCCGTTTTTACGCTATTGGCAGGTCAGACCGATCTAAAGTGGGATGCGGGGATGTATACCCCTCCGACACTTGTCTCCATTTCGAGCTTTGGAGCAATTGTCAGCGACGGCAATGTTGTCGTTCAGTGGTCCACCTCGTCGGAACAGAACGCCCTTGGTTTCTACCTGGAGCGCCTGGATGAACAGTCCGGCGAATTTGTAAGAGTGAACGCAGATCTGATTCCCGCATCGATCTTCTCGACAGGGACAGGTTGGTGCAGGGCGTCAATTCCCTGACCTCCTCGGTTCCGGGCAGCATGACCGCGTCAAACACCTTTGCACGCTTCCGTTTCAGCACTACCACCGGTCTTTCACCTACCGGGGGTGTCAGTGAAGGTGAAGTTGAGGATTACATGGTTGCCCGTGTTCCCACGTTGGTGGGAATAACATCGTTCCGGGCGTTCGAAAGAGATGGGGCTGTCGTTGTCCAATGGCAGACATCATTCGAAATGAACAGCGCCGGATTCATCCTTGAGCGTGAAGTTAATGGTTCATTCGTTCGCATCACGTCCGTAGTTGTCCCGGCTATAGGCGGTGGACCCTACGAGGTGATTGACGAGGGTGCCGAACCTGGCCAGAGCTACAGGTATCGCCTGGTCGAGATTGAGAACGGCGGCTCGGAGAATATGTACGGCCCCTACAATCTTTATGTGCCGACAGGTTTTGAGGAATGGCTGGCTATATGGTTTAGCGCTGATGAGCTCGGTAAACCGGCCATAAGCGGAGAGGATGCCGACAGTGACGGTGACGGGCACTCGAATCTCGAGGAGTTTGCGGCGGGAACCAATCCCCAGGATGGCGCGTCCGTCTTGCGAATAGTCTCTGTCCGGCCGGTGGGAAGCTCGGTTATCGAGATTGCCTGGCAAAGCGCTCCGGGCAAGGTCTATGTAGTGGAACGTTCGACAAGCCCGGGTGGAAGCTATATACACAGGGTTACGGTTACTGCTACGGGCGAGAGAATCGAGTTGGTGGATGATGCCAATGACGGGAACGCATGGTTCTACAGGGTGAGACTTGTAGAGTAGCCCACTACTCCCCGGCGGCGACCGGAACGGCCGTGATTCCCATTTCGGCTTCAATGGCCAGCATCGTAACAGTCCGTTCGAACTCCGCTTGCAGCTTGATGCGGCTGATATCGAGAAGCTGTTCCTTCATTCTGGCAATCTGGTCAGGGGGGAGGTTCTGACCGGAACGGCTGTTGTCGAGAACCTTCCAGATTTCCTCCGTAACGGGATCGGCCGCCATCTCGAATCGAGCACGCTGATCGTCCAGACGCTTAAGCCTGTCAACGCGATTCCTGATGTCCTGCTTCATGTCCATTAAGGCCTGCATTTCCAAAGTTTCGGCATGTTTAAGTTCTGCCTTTCGAAGGTCGTCAGTCCTTCCAATCCATGTAAAGATGGGAAGCCTTATCGCGGCATCAACGCGCCATTCCTCGTTATCGTCTTCACTCTCTCCGACCTGGGACCGGGAGACCGTGCCGTCCAGCGACACCTCCTCCTCCCGTGACCAGCTTTCGCTCTGGTCTTCGGCCGAACTGTAGGACGCCTGAACGTGCGCCAACCATGGGATGCGTGCCGCCTTTGCGGCATCATATGCAGCCCTGGCGGCCCGAACCGTCCAGCCAGCGGCAACCAAATCTCCACGGTAGCGCATCGCCGTATCTTCCAGCTTATGCAGGTCAACGGTCATGGGATCGAGGCTCCCCAGCGTCACGTTCTCGTGCCGAACTTCAAGGGATTCGGCCGGCAACGATATGAGGCCGGCCAGCTGACCCAGTGCATCGTCTCTTTCGCGAATCCTCTGGTCTCGATCCGAGAGCGCTGCCAGGTAGCGGCGGGAAGCGTTCATACTGTCAAGGACCGTGCCCTGACCCCTTTCGAGGAGCTTATTAGTGATCTCAACCAGCGACTTGGAGACAGTGAGCAGACGATCAAGAACCTTTACGTCTTCATCGGCAAACTGGAATTCGGCATAGGCCTTCCGCACCTCGTAAGCAGTCTGGGCCCGAAGAAACTGCAGCGAAGCCTGGGCGGCGTAAAGGTCTGCACGAGCTCCCGATACTTCGGCAGCACGCTCCCAGGGGTTTGGCGGATAAAGCCGGAAGGCTACGCGGTAACCTTCGCTATCCTGGAAAGACTCACCGCTTTCCCCGCTGTTTGATGCCGGAACTGCAGGTGTGGTGGAACCACCTTCAGTTATACCGGTGTTGACTAAGTTCTCCGTGCCCGATGATGTCGAGAGAGAATCACTCTCGGATTCCCCGTAAGAAAATCTCAACTGGGGGTCATCCCAGTCCTTGACGGCTCCCACGGCTTTCCTGGCAACTTCGACGGCAGCCTTCTGGGACTGGATTCCCGGGTTTGCTTCGATGGCCCTTTCGATCGCAGACTGCAGTGTGAGTGGGCCGGTTAATCCATAAGGTGCAGGAATCTCCAAGTCCGGGATGCGCCTGGTGTTTGCGCTGGGCCACGCGACCTCGCTTGTCTTAACGGAGGTGCATCCGGCCAGAATGAGAAGAACGCTGCCGGCAATGGGCAACGCAAAAGACATGCCGCGTTCGGTTGCAGAGCATCTCAATTCTGAGCATTCCCTTCTTCTGTACCGTCTTCCCCATTCGTTCCATGCAGCAGGTTACGGATAGCGACCATCCATTTGACACCGCCCACGCGTATCTGCACTGTCTCGCCCGGGATCATGCCCTTGCTGTCGTCCATGCGCATGATGACGCGCCTGCCGCGGGTGGTCTGCCCTCCCATCGGGTTGACGCGCCCCGGCAATGCCTGGATGTCCGGAGAGATGGATTCGACTACGGCGGCTGTCCTGTGGTCTTCCCGTCCATGGCTCCATGCGATTACGGTCTGTCCAACGGACATGTCCCCTAGATAGGCTTCCGGCAGGAAACCGATGATGGTACTGGAGGACTTCTGAACGATTCGGAGAACCGTCTCTCCAGCTCCGACGATTTCCCCAGGCATCTGCTCAAGCCTTGACACCACTCCCGCCTGTGTGGTCTTCAAAACATATGTGGCCAACTGTGTCCGGCGTCGGTCTCTTACCGTGTCGAAAATGGCATTACGCGCGGCCATCCACCGCTGAATTGCAGATGATATGTCCTCACCTTCTTCAAGCTGTAGCCACTCATCGAGTCTCTGCCGTTCTTTCCTTGCAACTACAAGACGGCGCTCATGGAGCAGAATCAGTGAAGGATAGGATCCTACGGTACTGGAGAGGGCTGCTACCTGTGGGCGAAGCACATTCACATCCTGAATATTTATCATACGTTCGGCAAGAAGGCGTTCCCGTCTTTTCAGTTCTTCGTCCAGCGCTGTCAATTCGGCTTGGTCACGCCGCTGTTGAATCTTGAGATCCTCCAGGTCAAACTCCACCTGTTGTATGGTTTGGTCCAATCGGGCAGCCGTTTGCATCACGTCCTGCTGGTACGTCGAGATGGTGCCTTCGGCTTCGATAACGCGTGCTTCATCAATAGCGATTCGCGCGTTCAACAGGGACGTGTCCATGTACGCCACTACCTCGCCGGCTTTCACCTCTTGTCCTACGACGACTTCAACCGAGAGAAGCCTGGCAGTCTCCAGCGGGGCGACATTCTCGGCAAGAGTCTCGACAACACCGGTCATGCTGCCGAACTGGATGCTGTCGGTATAGAGCCATGCAACCAGCACCGCCACACCCAGCCAGACAAAGAAAGGCCAGGAACGGAAGATCTTGCGGAATACAAGCCTCGGATGCTTTCGCATCTTCGGGCGCTTGAATTTATGACCTTCAGTCATGGACCGCATCTCTCCACGTGGAAATCAGAGTTCAACCGTAGTTCTTTGCATGAGGAGGCTGGCATCAAGAACCTCCTCGATGTCGTGCAGTTGATCGACCAAGTCGGACTGATATGACGGGTCGATGAGCTTCACCTGGTAAGAGTACTCCATTAGATCACCCTGGGCGGCTTCACGCATGGCTATGAGGTAGAAGGCAGAGCAGCAATGGCGAAGCACATCCTTTACCTTTCCTTCCATGGTGGGTTCAGCAGGCATGGTGAATCGCAAGAGTCCCTCGTATTCGCGCCTGGACGCAAATGGTGACCAATGCAGGAGCAATGCCGCCGCGCATAATGTAATGGTACCGACGACGGCGACGTTGTAGGTGCCGGCGCCACAGCCGATTCCTACGCCGAGACATGCAAAGAGAAACATCATATCGCGCGAGTCACGAATTGGGGAACGGAAACGCACGATCGCGAGAGTACCAAGGATGCCGAGTCCGCGCGCGAGGTTGTTTCCGATAGCCATAATGAGCATGCTTACAATCATACCGCCCAGGACCATGGTATGAACGAAAGACCTTGAATAGGAAAGCCCCTGGAAAGTCCATCGATAAACCGTTGCAAACACGGTGCACAGAACAAAGCTCAAAAGGATTGAACAGAGTATCTGCTGCACACCCAGGATCCGGGCTTGGCCGAAAACAGTCAGAAACTCTTCCATTCTTATCCTTTCATCCCTGATGCAGACACACAGTTACGCATGAAGATGGCGTTTTCACGCCTACCAGGACAGTAGCTCCGCGGCGTAGCTTGGTGCAGCGGTGTTGCCGCGAAACAACGATTCCAACCACACCGCCGTAGAGTACTTGCAGTTGCCCGTACGTTCAAGTCCAAACTCAGCGACAAGATCAATCATCCAGTGCGGGGCATCGCTCAGTGTCTTGAGTTCCAGTACAACACCTGAGAACGGCAAGCGTTTATTCTGGGCCAGTGACGAGTCCATTGGGATCCAGCGCCTGTCGCGGCCCCATGAATCCCACGAATCCGTCGGCTGGTACTGAAGTCTGCGGTCGAACGTGACCCGGGAGTAGTGGTCGAGTTTGCCAAAGTATGATTCGCGGACATAGCGAAGTATAACGCAGGGCCTTGCCCCGATCTCGTGAACCAACCTTCGGAATTCCAAGAACCCGATTTCTTCCTTTGGCGATGTGAAATCCAACTTTATTACGGGGTCCTTGATCAGCTTTTCCCCCCATTCGTTGAACGGTACCGCCGTTCTGGACTTCACTATGGTGCCCCGGATCTTACGCTTGATTTCTATGAAGACCGGGCTCTCTCCAGGCGTGTTATAGGTTCTGGCGCGAAGCTTGAACCTGTTTGTGGCTTCGTTTGTCTTTGCGTGATGAAGGGCGAGGGTGGGGGAGTCAAGCTGCAGGGTTGTTATCACGTACCGGGGCGGATCACCTTTGCCGTGGGGGTCGGGCGAGCAGAAGGGGCGAATGAACTCGCGTATTTCTGGAACAAGTGATCGCGGTATTATGTACTTGGCTTCGTGCCGGTCGAGCTGGATGTCGAAGGAGGCATGCCTGCTTTTCTTTTTCTTGTCCGTCCCCACTTTTGACTCCTGTTCTTCGCCGTTCTACAGTTTCCGGCCGTCTGTAAGCCTGTTCAGTAGCAGTTTTCTTCGGAAGGAAACAATCCGCCTTCCACTTCCTTTCTGTATTCCTCGAAAGCGGTGGCCATCTGTTCTCCGATACTGGCATACTGTTTTACAAACCTGGGAGATATCCCGGATCTGAAGCCAAGCATATCGTTTGTAACAAGTATCTGGCCATCGCAATCCGCACCGGCGCCTATTCCGATCGTGGGTACAGGAATCGCGTCCGTGATTTCCCGGGCGAGGGCTGCCGGTACGCATTCCAGCACAACCGCGAAGACACCGGCCAGGGCAAGTTCTTTTGCGTCGAGAAGCAGGGCCTGGGCTTCTCCTGTGACCTTCCCCTGGACCTTGTAGCCGCCCATTTCGTGTACACTTTGCGGGGTCAGGCCGATGTGACCGAGAACCGGAATTCCATTTGCGACAAAAGCCCTGACCAGCGGCCCCCTGATTGTGCCGCCTTCAATCTTGACCGCCTGCGCGTTGCTTTCTTTCAGGAAGCGTCCCGCATTTGCCAGGGCTTCTTCTACGGCCGCCTGGTAAGACATGAAAGGCATGTCTGCCACTACGAGGGCATTCGTTACTCCCCTGGCGACGGCGGCGGTGTGATGGAGCATTTCCCCCATGGTGACAGGCAGTGTTGTCTCGTAGCCCAGTACGGTCATGGCCAGTGAGTCTCCTACCAGGACCAGCTGGACACCCGCGCCGTCAATGAGTCTGGCTGTAGCGTAGTCGGCTGCCGTGAGGCAGGCGATTTTCTGCCTTCCCTTCATCTCTTTTATGCGAGGTACCGTCCATGTGCTCATGGTGTGTCCTTTTCTGAACAATACAGTAGGCTACCATTCTTTCTGAAAAAGTACGACTTCAGGAACTTCCGGTAAAGACGAAAGCACCTGCCTGCAGGTCAGGGGTTGACCGGGCAATATGAGCTCCGGGCGTACGTCGGCAAGCGGCTGAACCACGAAACGACGTCCGTACCATGACGGATGGGGCAGGGTGAGGTCGCGGCTTTCCATGTTAACGTTTCCAAAGTAGAGGATATCCACATCAATCGGTCTGGGCGCATAACGATCATCCGATCGTTTTCTACCCAGTGCATCTTCAACAGCATGAATCCAGGTCGAAAGCTCCTCGGGCCCGAGACGTGATTCAACAATCAATACTGCATTGAGAAACGCCAGGTCGCGGTACTCCTTCCTTACTCCAACCGGCTCGGTTTCGTAGATGGGGGAAGACGCAACTACGTCGACGTCGCCGCCCCCGGCTATCAAGTCCCTGCTTTTTGCCAGGTTTTCCAGCCGGTCCCCCATGTTGGAACCAAGGCTCAGCCCGGCCTCTGCCACGGAAGCTGACGAAGGGAGTGGGGTAGAATCGGGTCTCATCTGAGTCCCAACACATCCTGCATGTCGTAGAGTCGTGGCCGCCTGGTTGCGACCCATTCCGCGGCTTTCAGTGCTCCGAGTGCAAAAGCATCGCGGCTCTTTGCGTTGTGCGTGAACGAAATCTTCTCTCCGGAATTCTCGAAGGCAACTACGTGCTCTCCGACTACTTCACCTTCCCGGTGTGAACGGATGAGTATTTCACCTTCAGACTGCTCCGCGGAAACGTCACCTTCAACATGCTTCATGACCTTCTTCAAGTCGGCCCCCATACCGTCGGCCACGTTTTCTCCCAGTCCCAGCGCCGTTCCGCTCGGAGAATCCTTCTTGTGAACGTGGTGGGTTTCATCAATTGCCACGGTATATCCCTGGAGCACCGCGCCGGCCTTCTTTACCGCGGCGAAGAGCAGGTTTACGCCCAGGCTCATGTTTGGAGCCCAGACGATTGGGATCTCATTGGAAGCCTTCAAAACTTCCTGGGCTTCTTCATCCGTGAGCGCGGTGGTACCGATTACGACTGCACGGCGGTGCTTGAAGGCCGTGCGTACGTTACCGGGGACGGCCGTGTGGAAAGTAAAATCGATAACTGCATCAGCCTCCAGGAGGCGGTCCTCGAGATCGGAGGTGAGCGGCACGCCGATTGCGCCGATGCCGGCAAGAGTTCCTGCGTCCTGGCCGAGCGAAGGATGATCCTCCGCCTCCGTTGCCCCGACCACGGAAAATGAAGGGTCTGCCTGGGCGCAGCGAACCAGGGCGTGTCCCATTCTGCCGGCCGCACCGGCTATCACTAGTTTTGTCATAATGTCCTCGTTATGTTGCGTTAGAAAACAATCCAATCACAAGCGGTTGGCGGGCTTGTGGAGGAATGAATCATCGACGAGCCCGCCGGCAGCAGCTACGCAGGCAGAAGATCGACAGCCTGCATTGTTTCGCGTAGTCGGCCCTTCGCTTCGTCGCTCATGGGGCACAGGGGCAACCGGTATATTTCGTCAACCAGGCCCATCATATGCATCGCGGCTTTCACCGGAATCGGGTTCGTATCGATAAACAAATCGCAGAACAGGCGATGATACTTGAGGTGCAGCTCACGCGCTCCGTCCCAGTTCCCTTCCAGTGCCATGCCCACCATATCGGCGAGAGGGCGGGGAGCCACATTTGACGCGACGCTGATGACACCGCCGGCGCCAACTGCCATCATTGGAAACGTCAGGGAATCATCGCCGGAAAGGATCGCAATATCACAGCGGGTAAGGACCTCGTTTACCCGGTCCACACTACCTCCGGCTTCCTTGAGTGCCACTATGCTGGGGTGCTGTGCAAGTTTCGCCACGGTTCCGACCTCTATCTCTCGGCCGGTTCTTCCCGGTACGTTGTACAGAACCACCGGGTGCCCCAGATCTGCCAGGGCAGTAAAATGGCGAACCAGGCCTTCCTGGCTTGGCTTGTTGTAATAAGGCGTAATCTGCAGGGTCGCGTCTGCCCCGGCGTCGATTGCCTTGTGTGTCAAGGCAATGGCTTCCCGCGTGGAATTGGATCCCGCCCCGGCTATGACCTGCACGCGTCCGGCTGACGCGGCAACGGTTGCCTCCATCACGACGCAATGTTCTTCGTGGGAAAGGGTGGGGGACTCTCCGGTAGTTCCCACCGGTACAATTCCCGTGGCGCCGCCCTGAACCTGGAGCTCAACCAGTTCCTTGAGCTTGCCCAGGTCTATGCTGCCATCGGTGTTGAAAGGCGTGATTATGGCCGTGTACAGCCCGCGAAACATGTCGGTTACTCCTGATTCTGAAAGGTGAAGACATAAAGCGCGATACTGCTTCCGCGCACATCTTCCTGGAAGAACCCGTCGGGTGTGTTACTGCACGACCGGATTAACAGTTCCCGCCGGATGACCTAGTAGTTAAACATAGCGCGCAGGATAACGCGGCCATTTTCGTTTTCAGCGCCGCCTCTATTGGACTCCTGCTCGGAGTAAGCGTAGCCGATTCCGAGGGTCACAAGCTTGGAAGATTTCCAATCTACAATGCCTACGTATTCCCAGTACTTGTCTTCCCTGTCCTGTTCGCCATCCGCGTCGTAGAATTCCACGATCGAGTATGCGACGCTTCCCGAGAGGCTTATCCTGTTGCGCCAGAGTTGATATCTTATATAGGGGTTGAGTGTAGTCGACACCGATGTGTTTCCCGGAACAGTCAGCCAGGGGAACAGGCGCCGCGATACTTCAAATCCGCCCTGGAAGCGTGAGGAGAAGCGTGTCAACGTATCCAGAGATGCCACCCAGTCATCGATCGTCTCGATGTCGTCATCGAATTCGCGTCTGTGAAATCCGACGCGACCGGTCATGACGGTCTTGCCGCTTACCTTGCCGCGTACACCCACGCTGACCTCCTGGTACTCGGCATCACCGTACGAGGAACTGTAACCTGCCGGCAGGTCCAGGCCGGCGGTCACTTCATCATCGGGGAGCGGATCGAGGTCAACCCAGCCATATCCAGCATCCACGAATATATCGGTTTTCGGCCTTATCCTGTAATAGAACCTGCCGCCGACACGGTATTCGTAGTAGTCAATGTACGAGTCGTCTTTGTAATCATGGATCTCGTGAAGGCCCTGTATGCCGACTGAGGTCTTCGAGCTCATCACGCGCTCGATATCAGCCGAGAGGACGTTCTGCGTCTTTTCCACACGTTCGCCGATCTCGATATCTTTCACCTCGGTCTGCATGAAGCGGTCACCAATGTGATACGTATGCTTGGCGGATTCATAGTGAAGGTCGGTTGACAGGTGGTGAGATTCGTAGTTTGCCCTGTCTTCATCTATGTACCGTGGCAACTCCAGGGTGTAGTTCACCGAAACGTAGTTGTGAGAAGGATTCCCGTATATGACCATGAGGCCTGGGGCCAGCGTGATGAAAACGTCATCTACTTCTTCTTCCTCATCGAGGTAGACGTTGTCGTCATATCCTGCCCAGATTCCAAAGTGTGGTCTCACGGTAAGAGGGCCCACAGGGAATGAATACCCCAGTTCTGCAGCTACCTGGGCGGACATGCCGTAAGCGCTGCCCCAGCTATCATAAGCCCCCCCCCCCCGTGCAGACATGGTTGCCTGTCCAGCCGCTGTTCCTGCCAGCATGCAGAAAGACACCACAAATAGAGCGCAAACCAATCCCGTTCTGATGGTTTTCATCTTAATTACCCCTGCTTCTGTTTTTGTCGTCCTCGCGTTGTGACCTACTCGTCAAAGGTGAAGTTGCGTATCAAGCGAACTTCCTCTTTGTCATAGGGTTCCCCATCCTCGTCAAGTACGTCAAACTGCCATACTTCATCAGGTTCCTCGCCTTTCTTGGAGTCGAAAGGCAGGTAGGTCTGGGTCTTGCCCCTTACCAGACCCCAGTGGAACCATCCTATATGTTGTTCGGCAAAAACAGGAAGGATTTTTTCGAAGGTGTTGCCTTTTTCACGCCTGAGCCATTCTGTACAGATGAGCGGCCGCCCCAATGTCTGGCATAGCAGCAGTTTCGACTGCAGGTCGTTCTCGTTCTCGTACGCCTTAAACGAAACAACGTCGGACATTTCCATGAGCGTTTTCGACATGCGGCTGCTCATATCCGACCAGATTCCGCACGTGAGTGGCTGAACGGGATTCTCATCTCTTGCCCACTCAAAAGCAGCTTCCACAAGCGGTAGGCTTTTCTCGTCCATACCGTCGCGTCCCGGCTCATTGTAGACATCCCAGAAGAGAATGCGCCGGTCTCTCTTGAAGCTGCCGACAATATCCCTCACATATTCTTCGAGCTGAGACCATTTTTCCTTGTCCGTCACCAGGCTGTGTCCCGGGCTGGGAGTCCATCCGCTGTTATGCAGGCCCGGAACCGGCTCGTCCTGCTTGCCAAGATACGGCTCCTTGCCCGATGTCTTCGTGTCGTCGAAGAGAACGAAAACAGCTCTCAAACCATGTTTCCGGCACTTGGCGAGCGTGTCGCGCATACGTTCTTTCAAACCATCGGCGTCGTCCTGCCAGACGATGAAGGGAAGGAAGAACCGCATGCTTGTATAGCCGCTCTTCTTGGCCCATCCCAGCTCTTCGTCAATTGTATCAAGGTCAAATGTGTCCTCTTGCCACATTTCCGTTGAATTGACCGCGGTCCTGGGAACGTAGTTTACACCCTTTATAAGGCCGACATCGCCGAACCAGCCCCAGACTATGTCCCTGCCGAGTTGACCGCGATCTTCGATTGCGGGCATGCTGGTCGCCTGAACATTGGGCTTGCGCTGTGAGGCACTGACGTCGCGCACGTAGACCTCGTGCTGGGCGACGTCCCCAAACCCCGATGCGTCGGCAAGGTCGCCAATGTGTACGTAATCCACGTCGAACACTATCGGAGCCAGTCTTTCAGCCGCCCTGCGGCCTCCCACGAACTCGTCGTTGAGCCCCGCGACTTCCAGTGGCTGGGTAGTGGTGTCAAACTTGCCGGTGTCAGGGTTCTTGGAGGCAGTAAGCACCTCTCCCTGGCGCACGGTTTTCTGTTTGCCGTTCTGATCGAAGGTGACGAAAGCGTCTTCGCATATAACCCGCCAGAGGGCTCCGTCCTTGGCGACAATCGCGCGTCCGCCGCTTGCAAGAACGTTTCCGGCCTGGGTTTTGACCTGGAGATCAAGGTTTGGTGAGATTCCGCCTCCGTCAAACCGAAGTGCGCCGCCCTTGGGCATGTCCAGGACGATATTCTTGTCGATTCTCTTGGAAGCATCCGGCAGGCCTTCCGTTGTCATCTCGATCTGCTGGAGATCGACTGTAGTCTCAGGCGCCACACACAATACACATCCAGGAGTCAGAACCGATACGATCTTGCCATTTTCACTGGTAATGATCTTCTGGCCCTGGGGGAAAGCCATTCCTTCTTCAATATTTCCGGTTCCGTCCGGAGTCTGGTATTCGGCAGTGCCGTCCAGGCGAACAATCACCGCGGTTCCAAAACGCGGTACTGCCTGGACGCAGGTTGCCACCATAACTGAGCCCATCAACAGGGCGAGTTCCCGCCTCAGACGCGTTGTGCATGTCTCTTTCATAATCTCACCGTCCTCCCAATTCTTGGGAGCATGTGTTTCATGCCCTCTGTCCGTCTCTTCTACCTCTTTCTCAGCCCAATAAAAAAAGAACGCGGAATGCTTTCTACGCTGATAACAGAAACATCTATTTGTACACACCCATCATATCTACTTCTCCCCTACACCCCCCCCGAAGCATTAAAAAAAGTATATGCCCCATTCGGCGATTGTGTCAACTACTCATAACGCTCTTTTTTTGCTTTTATTATATGGGCATATTCAGCACGAGAGAGCCCTTATCCACTGCTCCGGTAAAGAGCTCCTTACGACGCTGATCCTCTGCTTCAGGCGGACATTGGGGCCTGCTAACCCCACGTGCCAACATCCTTTTATATATCTTTGGACAACTCCCGATGCCAGGAAGCACGAAAACGAAAGTCTTCTCTGTCAGAAAAGGATTTGTGAAAGAGAGGGGGCCCAGCAGCGCCGATGGTTAAGAACGAGGACGACAATACTCTCACGGAATTCGGGTGGGGCGCATTCACGAGAGAGCCACCGCCGTACTGAGTCCCCAAAATATTAAAGATTAGATTCCCTCAAAGCCAGGAGCTTTGCCACCCGTTGTTCCTCTGACTTGACGATTAGCTGTTGCATCATGTCGTCTGCAAGCTCCGGGACTATAGTGCGTTCTGACTTCGTGTTGGAAACGCATGCGTCCAGTGCCCAGAGAGTCTCCTCTCTATTGGTGGCCACCATCCGGATCGATGCAAACAGGCTGGCTCCCTTGTGCCCTTTTCCAGCCCACCGGCTTCCTTCGGTATGCCCCATCACTACGGCATCGGCACCGACCAGGAATGCCAGTTTTCTGAGCGTGGACGGCTTGTCCAGTCCCTTTTTGTAGAGCTTGTTGCTCTGGATTGCCTCTCTCACTACATCGGGTTCGATAATCTCATATTCGGGACGCTGCCCCAGCCTGGTGGCGATCTCCTCGGAGAGCTTCTCACCGGCTTTGTTCAGCGGCGTTACCGTGACTGAACAGGACGTGAAAGGCGACCCGTTGGCCGAGGAAAAGTTGACCACGGCCACCCGAATGGCGTCTGATGCGCTTTGGGTCTCTGCCAGAATGGGCTTTTGAACGGGTGGCTGAACAGCCGGGTTGTAGGACGCTATAGTCGGAAGGTCCGTATACCCCCCTGCCTGCTTGGTCTCCGTGGTAACGCACCCGGATACTATTAAAGGAATAACGAGCAATGCGAAACAACGTGGAAACAGCCTTGCTCTCCGTCTCATATAATGCTCAGAAGTCATTGATATCACCCTCTTTCTGCCAATTCATTCAACCGCCTGCCCTTAAAAGCAGTAAACATGCCAAGGCCGGTTTTTGGGCCTCCAGGGGCTGTTTTGGCCCCGATTTGATTTCAGATATGCGAAATCGAGAGCAATTCGCTGTGGTTGGGAAGTGGTACCTGGCCTTCCCAATGTCGTTCTTGGAACTCTTCGGTCCAGAAACTACCGCGATTCCGACGTTCCTTCGCAGATCTGCCGAGAAGCCGAGAGCTTTCTTCCTAAAAGAAAGTAGAGCCCTGGGTTGGTTGTTGGATGTGGGTGGTCCTGAACGGCTGTAGCAATCCTGCCGCTGCTATTGAGATGGAACAGCCAGCAGACGTGAGAAAGATCCCCAGGATCCGGGAACAATTCCCCACTGCGTCTCCAGAGTGATACCTCTCTGAGTGCCGGTCGGGGGGGGAAGTCCCGGAGGAACGATGATGCGGTCTCTTAGGCTTTCGTTGAGGGTCACGTCCAGCCGTGTTCTTGCGGGACCATCCCTGTTGATCATGACCTGGTTGCCGGCGGACATGTTGCCGAAGACGCTTAGATACGGCTGCCCCGATGTGTCGAGGTTGTTGTCCACAAAATTGTTCTCGGCATACAGGAATGAATGAATGTCGCCGCCCGTGCCGAACTGGGCATCTCCAAGGTAGATGTTACCGCTGTTTGGCTCATCCGGGTCCTTTTGGGCAATAAGGCAAAGACCATCTACCGGGTTCTCTGTCCCCCCGTTGTACCAGATTTCATCCGAGATCGTGATGTTGCCGTTTGCTACTATTGTAATCAGGGTGCCTTCGTTCCTGAACATGAAGTCATACGTGTCTGGATTGTGGACATACAGGTTGCCGTCCACATAGTAGACCTTATCGTTGCCGTTCTCATTGATAGTTATGTACTGGCTGGCATCGCCGTACGACGGGTCTGTGGGATCCTCCAGGAAGAAATCGTCTTTGTCCCCGACTTTCTCGTACTGCCTGTTGTTTGGATTCTTCACGAATATGTGGCATGGGTTGTTCTGATCAGAGATTTTCCCCTGCAAGTTGTAGTTGGCATCGGCGACGGCGATGTCGTAGCCCCATCTCGAAAGGGCATCACTCGGGGGAATGCTGCCTTTCGCCAACTCATAGTACATGCGGTCCAATTCGGGTGGGTCGATGTAGTCGTTGTATCCTGTGGCATCCGTCTGACCGGGCGCCGGGCTTGGCATGCCGCTGATTTGACTCGTGGCTTCGGTGCCATATTCGTAAACACCGTTTCGGTCATCATGGAATGGCTCACCTTCGTCATAAACACCGTTCCCATCTACGAAAGACTCCCCCTCATCGTAAACACCGTTGCCAACGTCTTCATATGGTTCCGCCGGCGCGGCCGTGCCTTCAATCCACCGGCGACTCCATCCCGAGCCTTCCCAATGCCCGGGTGTTCCCTGCGTCTCATCATCCCACATTCCATTGCCGTTGATATCCTGGTATTCTTCACCTGAATCATACCGACCGTTTCCGCGGTCCACAAATTCATCGCCTTCGTCCCAAGCCCCGTCACCATTAAGATCCGTGAATGAGTCTCCAAAGCTGTAAAGCCCATCACCATCAAGATCTTCGTAAGGCTCCGTATAGTCATACACACCGTTGCCTATCGTATCGACGAATGCCTCGCCAAAGTCATACCTTCCGTTGATAGAACATCTGGAAAAATCACCGTCTGTCGTGTAGGCATCGAAATCCTCCTGGGAAAGGGCGCTCATGAACACAGTTGGCCAATCCCCGTGGGAAAAGATCGCGTGGACATCACTGAACGGCTCTCCTTGATCGGGATATCCATTGCCGTTTTCGTCGACGAATGCCTCAGGGTTGCTCAAGATTGCAGCTCCGGACACGCTAATGTCTCCGTTGCAGTAGACATCTCCAACCACCCAGTCTGATCCATTACCCGTGCCACCTACCCTAAGATCGTAGTTCGGATCACCACTTGAATTGCCGGCATATATGGCATGGTTGTATAGAGCATGGATGGCCTCGGAAGATAATCTGCGCACATCGGATCGTACTGTCTGAACGTGGCCGTGACGGCCGTTGCTGATGATAGTCAACTCATCGCTGTTGCCGCTCAAGTTGGTTACGGTCGTGGTGAATCCCCAGTCTCCCCAGAACCCGGAGGTGTCTGCAAACATGGCACGGGAAGAGATGCGGTCAGGGAACACCCCGTCACCGCCGGAATTCAGTTCGCTGAGTGCAGCAGCAATACCCGCGTCGGCAAGGTAGAAAGCCTTGTTCAGATTGTGGGTGTCTATGATGAGACGAGATGACGAACCGATCAGCACCAGGACAGATCCGACGCAGAAGACCGCAACCCCGGTGAAGATGCACACGCATACCAGGCTGCTGCCTGAACGACTGAATAAACGTCTCATTCTAAACCTCCCACGGTGAATCAACCGTCCCAGTTCCTAATCTGAACGCCTGTATCAACTTCCACAGCACAGGTGCCGGGTGACAAAGGCTCCGATACCCGATAGGCAACTCGCAGAGTTGTCGGACCTGTCTGCTCGAAAACATTCCGCACGGGTTCGTTCATGGTCTTTGTGAAACCCTCGGCCACAAGCGTGACTTGCGGGTTGGATGCGCCCATGTTTCGAGTGAATACGAGTCTCCCTGACCCAGATTGCCCGCCGGGCTTCATGTATTCGAAACGACTGATGGTGCCGTCTGCCATTTCCAGCTCAACCCAGTCTCCGGCATCATCGATATCGACGATCTCGCAGGCGTTTCGCATGTAGGCAATCACGTTCTCCTTTGTTTCCCGTGTTTCTGTAACAGCCCAGCAGTACTGCCTGCAGTCAACACACCTCTTCATCGTCCAAATGAAAGTTGTTAGGCATGCGGCAGCGGTCAGCGTTGAGATACTGCTTGCGACCAGTGTCTCAACGATAGTAAAACCGCCTTTCTTCTGCTTCTCTCTCATGAGTTCTCCCCTTGGGTTTCCGATGGCGCTCTAGTCCTTGTTGATCAATGTGCTGAAGCTGTCGGTCAAGTGACTGCCCGAAGCAGTTGAGTAATATGAAACCAGAACGACAACTTCGAGATAATCTGACTCGGTGATCTCATCCTCTATGGTCCCGGTGGCATCATGACCAAAGATGGCGACTCTTCGCCCCACAAAATAACCCGGGCGAATCTGTATTAATTCGTTTTCGTAAGGGTTCTGGAGTAGTATCCCATCGAATCCCGCGGACTTTATCTCTTCAACCTTCTGCATGGCCATCGATCTTGCGGCCACAACATCGACCTGGTTGACAGAGTTCTTGACGCCGAGGATCCCTGAGGAATAGAGTCCAGCCGTGCTTACGCCTATTATTCCCATGGCAATGACGTTCTCGATCAGAGTCACCCCGGAACATCGCTTCCTTGTTGACCTAGATCGCGTGCCCGAACCCTCAATGCCGGGAATGAATGCCATAACTCTGGTCAACCAGACGGGGGATCTCATAATTCTGCTCTCCCTGCTTTTTTTTCGCGTAACTTCAATGCAGAGCACTTGCACAATCCGTGCCAGCGGTGAAACGGACCTGAGTTTTATGACCCCAAGCTCCACAACAATGTGCCCCCGAAGGACTTCGAGAATATGCGCTTCTCGAGGTCAGGAACAGGAGAGGTGTTCGGAATGTCAGAATTTGAGACAAAGCGGACGGATGCTCGTGCCTTTCAGAGATGTCCCCGAAGAGGGCGTAATCAACCCTGATGCCGCCTGATTCCAGGCTGGAAACGGGCTTCGGAGCATACTACAATCTGCATCAGAGGATTTCTTTTGTTAATCACCACCTGTTAGTAGTCGCTGGTGCAAGAACTGCTTGAAGGGAGTTCGCAATCCTCTCCAGGGAATCGGGATTCAAGTACAAAGGATGATCGGTGTGATGGATGACCGCAATTCTTCGGCGTCGAGAACAAACCAGAGTAGAAACGTTCTGGCCGTTCTGTTCTTCCTGGGTGTTTCGTGGTTTCGATCCTACATGGAAACGGGCGTCTTCGCTCAACCGTCGTATTTTGGTCTCTACGTTGGCTGGCATCATGTGCTGTGGATGCTTACCATAGTGCTTTCTATCATCCTTCTTGCTCACGGGATCCTGCGTGTTCCGGTCACGCGTCTACTCTGGCTCATGTATGGTGGAGTCGTGATGCTGATGCCGCTGCTGTATGGACTTGTCACCGGCAAACCGCTTGAAATGGACTATCTCCGCGGTTCGCCGATAGAACTGCTCAAACACACAGTGAGCTTCTGCGTTACCTACCCGCCAAACCGACCACTCGCCATCGAGCTTGGAACGATATTCGTGTGTATGCTCGCAGTGGGCTATGGCTATTCGAGAAGCTTGCTCAAGCCGCTACTCCTTGCAGTGGCCGTTCAGGTTGTCGGCAGTATGCTTGCTGTTGACTGGATGGGAACAGGATCTAACAGCAGGGGGCTGATTACCGTTTCCACCCGTCTGACTCATCATCCTATGATGTCCGTTGTACTGTTGCATGTGGTAACGGTTCTTGTGCTGATCGCCATGTCTCGGGCACAGAAAGGACACGCTTCGGGAACCGAGCGGAGACAAGTTGCTCTTCAGGTCTTCCTTGTTTGGCTGTGTGTCAGCGTTCTCTTACGACTGTCGGGCTGGTCCGCAAAGGTATTCGACTGCGTGGTCTGCGGACTGCCTTTTGCTTCCCTTACGCTTCTGCTTGTTCACCCAAGACATGTCAGGCAAGGAAGATGGGCATGGGCTGATGTTTGCCTTTTATCCCTGGTTGCTTTACAGTTTGCCGTAATGCTCCCCATCTTTCTGCACCAGGAAGGCAGATTCAACCCTTTCCTTAACGCGCCGTATACGGGTTACGGGTCATGAACCCTTTCGATTACATGCGCCTGACGCGGGTGGACGTTACGCTTATCGCTTTCTTCTCGTACCTGATAGGGGGGAAGCTTGTCAGCCCTTTGAAGATAGAAGACGGTTTCGTCGCCGCGGCCATCGCTTTCATCTCAACTAATTCAATATACTCGCTTAACGCATGGGCGGACAGGGACATAGACAGGGTGAATAGCCCTGATCGTCCGGTTGCATCGGGTCGTATTCCGGCTGCAGATGCCCTGCGCTACGCTCTTGTCATGCTTGTCCTGTCCGTGACCTACCCATGGTTTGTTGCAACTTCGTACACTTCCCTTGGCCTGTTTCTTCTCCTCCCACTGCTGGGCGTGTTGTATTCGGTTCCGCAGATCTACCTGAAAAGGAATGCGCCGGCTGCAGTTCTGGTAACTTCCACGGGATTGTTGGTTCCAATCCTCTTGGGATACGTTATGCACGGGGGAAGCGGCGCGAACTCGGCCTTCTTCATTATGTTGTATGTATTCTGCCTGAGCGTAGTTCCCCTGAAAGACATAACGGATGTCGATGGCGACACGCGAGCCGGGATAGACAATCTCTACCACAGGTATGGTCGCCGACTTCTTATTGTCTGTTTGCTGGGCTTGACGGTTGACGCAGTTCTGCTGTCGTTGCTGCCCTTGAGAACCGACCTGAAGGTCTTCATGGGTGTATTGATCATGTCTTCTTCTCTGTCGGTGATTCTATACGGCAACAAGCTGAACCGTCTATACGCGGCGATCATTCGTCTAACTGTCTTCGCCGGCGTGATACTGTGCGCTTCACTTGTTTTCTGACGGGTGGTTACAGTTTCCCGCGCCTGCCGCAGCAAGCGGTGATCATCCGCTACGACTGTTCAACGCCGAACACATCGAACACACATGGGCTCAGAACTCCTCCTTGCCCGGAATCGGCAAACCCTTTAGTAGTAGTGGGTTTCGCTGGATCGCCGTCGCTGGCACGCATAATGCGATTCACCTTTTCGCGGACCTAAGACGAACGCCGCATAGAAAAAAGGGGAGATTGTGGAACACCATGTGTCGCTCGGTGCCGGGTTTAACTTAAAGAAGCATCAACCGTTTAAATCACCTGCATGCACGCGTTCGATTCTGGAGCGTGAGGGAGACAGGATGACTGCCTGTATAGAGCTAAGTGCACGAAAGAGGGGTGTCCGATGATCACTCTGACTGACGAATTGCGGCAGAAACGAACCAACTCACTCATGCACGAGCTCGAGAATGATGTTGCCAGGCTCCGCAGAGAGATAAAGAAGGAAAGACGGGAGAACTCAGTCTCGATTGTGTGTTTCAGCGGCGAGTGGGACAAGCTCTTTGCCACTTTTTCAATTGCCAACGGCGCGCTGGAGATGGGGCAGGAGGTCCACCTGTTTTTCACGTTCTGGGGCGCAACAGCTCTAAGAAAGGTGAACGGCGACGGCGGGATGCAGACTCAGAGGTCGCTGCTGCAGCGAATGCTCGGCTGGATGCTCCCGTCAGGGATTGCGGGAGCCCCGCTGTCGAAGATGCACTTCTTCGGGCTCGGGAAGCTTATGATGGGACGATTACTCCGGCAGAAAGGCGTGGACGATCTGCAGGCGCTTGTATCCCGTGCGAGGGAGATGGTCGCACATTTTCATTGCTGCGACACCTCGCTGCAGCTTCTTGGATGGAGTTGCAGGGACCTTGAGGATGGCGAACGCACGGACTGGTGTGGTGTCACGTCATTTCTCGGGCAGGCGATGAAAGGGAAAACGACTCTCTTCATCTAAGCAGTAGATCTTGGCAGAGCAACTGGCATACCACCAGAGAGAGGTCATGATACGGCAATGAACTCGAACGAACCTGACTCCATGATAGTGCTGACAGCCGGAAAGCAGGACCGCGGAACACGGGCTACGCTCGCATTCGCATGGGCCTGCGCGGTCCTGGTCATGGGGAAATCGGTAAACCTGTATCTCACGATGGATGGAACGGACAGAGGTTTGCATTTTACGCTCTGCCGCTCATCGTCCTATTGTTGTGCCAGAGAATGGAATAGACGAAAACACGCACAAGGTGATATCGTACAATCATGGGAAAACACGAGAAGCTGTATCAGCACATCCTGCTCCGACGGTCGGACGCTAACGTTCCTTTTGGCGGACTGTGCGCACTTCTCAAGCGGTTGGGATTTGCCGAACGGATCAGAGGAGATCACCACATCTTCACGATGCACGGAGTCGACGAGATACTGAATCTGCAGCCGAGAAACGGCAAAGGCAAACCATACCAGGTGAAACAGGTGCGCGATGTGATTCTGCATTACAATCTGAGACTGGAGGACTGACCATGGGATCGAAATACGAAATCATCATTTTCTGGAGCGAAGAAGACGGAGCCTTCGTCGCGGAAGTGCCAGAGCTTCCCGGCTGTATGGCCGACGGAAAGACCTATCAGGAAGCCCTCTCCAGCGCTGAGCAGATCATTCAGGAGTGGGTTGAGACTGCCAAGGAACTGGGTCGCACGGTGCCCGAGCCAAGGGGTCGTCTGGCATATGCCTGATTGATATCTTGGCACAACAGTCGCACCGCGACACGGAAAGGCCGCGCTCAAAAGCGAGTCCCTTCCGTGCAGGTCATGCAGGCGTTGAAGAGGGTTTCCGGCGGTCCTTTTCGCATAGAAACCAGTTAGGATCGGAGTAGCTGACAGCTTCACGATTCAGATGGAAAAAACCGACGCCTGACACGAATCAACGCAGAGCCAGATCTACTCATCGAGTCTAACTCTAAAGATGCAGAGATTGGTATCAGCGCTGAAGTTGTACTCGTTTTCGGGTGGAGATCCGTCCAGTCCCGAAACGATGATTGTGAAATCCCCGCTGGGGCTGGATGCCCCCTCGATGGCGTAGTTCTTGCCTGACTCACCGGTCCAGCGGATCACCACACCGTCACCACCCTGTGAGATAGCCGTGATCATCAGAACTGACGAGCTGTCAAGAGGGTCTGTACCGGCAAGGAACTCCTCGTACGTGGTGTGCCCATCGCAGTCGGCATCCGCGTCAGCCCCGCTGATCGCCGGATCGTCAAGCTGTGAAACGTCAAGCCGGGCCTGTTGCCATTGTTCAAAGGCAGACAACTCAGAGGTCACAGTTACCATATATGGCCCATGAGTGCACTGGTTTCCGTTGTGCGCTAGTTCTACGAGTTGGTACGTATACGTTTTCCCTGGAACAGCACCATCGTCCACCACGCTGTAATCGCCGGTCCCAAAGGCAACAATCGGCTCCGCGTTCAAGCGCACGAAGAGCCCGTTCTCGTCTTTCCGTTCGAGAAGGAATCCCCCGGTGCCGCTTTCAATGGAGGTGCGCCAGCGAACCACAACTTTGCCATCCTCCCCGGTTGCCGTGAAAGAACTGATGACTGCCAGGGTCGGTTGCCGTGCGACCTGGTAGTCTTCGACTTCACCATCGTCTGCAGGTCCCAGGGGGGACAGGTTCCCGGATGAATTGAACCTGAACCTGGCGTAGGTAGGATTGGCTGTCATTGTTGGCGATACGCTAAAGGTCAAGCTGTTGCTGCCGGCACTGAGAGAAAAATCATCAAACAACTGCTCGCCTGCGTCGCCCCAGTCACCATCTCCATTGAAATCAATCCACGCATTCAAGACTCCGTCAGTGGAAGCAATAACTACTACGCTTGCGCTCTCTCCGGGGAGGAAACCCGATGAGAAAACAACACCGTCTTCATCCTCCGTTCCGTCCTGGTCGTCACCAACCCCCGCACTTTCACTGGGACCGTTCGTCTCAGCATCGATACTTGAACCAAGGTACAATCCTGCCACGACGGCATGACGGGCCCCGTCGTCGTTCACGTCGGTTGGATACATGTTGCCCGGTGCGTCACCGAAGTCATAATCAAGGGCTGCGCTGCCGTATACGATTGTGGCTGGATCTCCGAGGAGGTTATAAGAATAGCGCATTATGGGAACACCCCCCTCGACTCCATAACGTTGCAACGCTGCAACAATTCCGTCTCCCATTCTCACGACGTCGCCGGAGAACGACGTCTCAAGAAACTCTTCGTTCAGAATCCGGCTTTCCGAACTCCAGGCCAGTCCAATGCTGGACCAGACCCCGACGCAACCGCCCTGGGACTGTACAACCAGGGATTCCGAGAGGGAATCATAACCCGACTGGGCAAACTTTCCGAAATCGCACGTCATTGCGAGGACCAGGGGCGGTCCGGCCGAGTTGGTCAGGGATGACAGGTCTGACTCCTCGAGTATACCTTCGTCTGCCAGTTTCGCGGCATGACCATGGCCGATGTAGTTGAAGATGCTGCATCCGGCGTTCAGGCCGTCAATGGTCATAGACGTTGTTTCGCTGAGTGTATGTTCCTCGAGATAGACTTTCTCGACTGCCATGTTTGTCGGCAGGAAAGCGGCGGCCGCATCGCTGAGGGCCGAGAAATCGCCTGCAGCATCCGGGTTATCGGCCAGAAACAACCCTCGAGATTTCCATGTTCCACCGTCTTCGTATGCGACTATCTTGTCAATCACCGCGGCCATCTCGGTTGCATTCATCACGGGCAGACGGCCTATACTCATTTCCGGATCGCCATCACCGTCGGTATCAGCCATCCGTATGTCTGAGAACAGCAGGCCCTGAAATGAACCAACCGGCATCGAGGGAATCAGGCAGTCTCCATTGCCCAGGTAGTCCTTGTAGTCATAAGACCCCTCGCCGGCCAAAAGGACATATTGCGGCGGTTTTGCCCATGAGGAGTACGTATAGGCCAGGAATTCCTGTATTGCATCGGGGTTGGCAATCCCGTTGTTGAATTCGTTGTATACGTCAACAACGTCGACCACTCGTGTATCCAGTCCCTGGGCCTCACGCCGTGATGCCAGTTCCGTCGACCCGGCAAGAAGTGCCGAAGGTGTGATAATGATGTAGTCTGCCTCGTTCCCTGCATCCGTAAGCCCGGCATCGAAGTCTCCCTCGATGCTGGCAGGGCTCAATACTGCACTGTCGACTGTTGCCAGGTATCGACTCTCACTCGATGCAATCTCAAAACTTGCCCTGTAGGCGTCCGGCGCGCCGTCTATAGTTACTGCGTCGATGATGGAAGGGCAGTACGCATCGGTGATATTGAGTACGGTCATATTCGTCTCGGCGAGCCCTGAGACGGTAGCAACAGCGTTGGTGTTGTCATGAACGGTGAGACTGCCATTGACAGCGGCGTGCTGTCGGTCATATTCCACCTCAAAACTGTCGATATACACGAAACTGTACGGAACGTCTGTATCCAGCAAGGCCTCAACTTCCAGAGCGTTGCTGTCATCCAGCAGTAACGACTGCGACACGCTTGAAGTAACTACACATTCCGTCTTGCCGTCCCACAGTTTCTCGCCAATCGCTGTCCCGTTCAAGTAAAGGCAAACGTGGTTATCCGGATAAGCAGATGTGTTCGCGCCACCGTGGAGAGTAGTCGTTATGATGGCGGCGTTCGATGAAGTTCCGGGATCTTGAAGCTCAAAAGTCAGTGTCTTACGATCATAGCCGGGGTACCCGGCAAAAAGATAATCCCAGACCCAGAAATCCTCTCCGGCCTTACTGTAGACAGCGGTGGGAGCATACGCTTGTTGCTCAAAATGAAGTCTCTCGCGAAAAGTGAGTGTCTCCGGGACGGGTGACGGCTGGTTGCCATGGGTTCTTGTCATCACCACACCGTTGTTGCCTTCCTGGAGCCAATAGACGTTGTCCCACGTGTAAATGCTGTCTATGGTTTCACCGTGAAACAGTATTCCGGAGTTGCCGGTTTCCCCCAGCCATGCCACGTCGTTGCCCTGGCATGACAGCTCAATGCGGGCAGACCCGATCCACTCCGACACCTGCGATTCTGAGACACCTAGTGCTGCGGCGATTTCCCCTGAACTCACACGGTGAAGCCCGGTCTGTCTGACGGTGATTCTTGCCCGCTCGGCGATTGAACTGCTTTGCCTGGTTTGTCGGGCGGCGTGCGTTCGCTTGCCGGCAGAATTGTCCGTGCTGGCCGCCTGTTGCTCTAATGTTCTATGAGGTGTGCGGACGTAGACGGTGGTATCAGGGGCATCGTCTATTCTAGACGTTCCCTTCTTAACCTCACACTGCCCTGCAAACGTTGAACGCCCCTCGGAATCCACCCTGATTAGACGATAGTAGAGAGGCGGGTCGCTGGACTCCAGATTATCCACGTACCGGTAGGTTCCTCCCCCGGGCGAAACCAGGAGCCCCGGCAGCAACCGTTTGTTAACTTGTCTGCCGGGCCCATTCTCCGAATCCATTCTGAACACGTGGAACCCCACGGTATCGGCTTCCGGGCCGGTTTCCCATTCCAGGCTCACCATGTTGCCTGCAATGCGGGCGCTCAGTGACATCACAACGACACGTCGGGGAAACGGGAGACCGTGCATGCCGCCATCGTGGTCGTGGCTGGTTTTCCGGGCAGGCGCAGCGTGGCATAGCGGGTAGACAAGAACATTGAGCAACACCGCAGCCAACATGGCGTATAGCGTGTGTGGATAGATGTTTTCTTCCCTTCTCATCTCTACTGCCTGTTCCTTCCGGCCCCGTATCACCACACACTTCGGCCGATTGCCTCGTTGTCCTTTTGCACTGTCCGTGCCGAAATGTCCGCGCCGGGAAGAAACATGGGCGGAATATGCCCAGGGTGTTGAAGAGCTACAGCAGGGTTGGGCAGAAAAGGCCTTGATAACAGGGGCTTTGAGAGCTGGCAAGAAAGCCGCCGGAACGGCGGCGAATGCGGGATAGGGTGAAAACTTGCCTCATGGTGCCGGTAGTCCAAACCGCGAAAATAATGTTCGTATTGGACATGGCTGAACAGAACGGACAGTCGAATAGACTGTAAACATGGACTGGAGACGGCGGTCCTCCGCCGCTATGGCGCAAGAAATGTGCATGAACGTGACAGATTGGAACGAAGTTCTGAATGTCACAGGCGAATGCCCTGGCATTGCACGTCCGGCGGAGGCCCGCCGGGCCCAGGATCCTTCTCGGACAGGCTCTAGTCTGCCGTATTCCAGCAATTCCTGACTCTCTCAAACGTGTGGCATGCCTTGTGCTAATACCATCTACAGCATGGCCCGTACGGATGGGGTAAAAAGGTGCGCACATCCTTCACCAAATGGAAGTGAGAAAGGTCCCAGCCCATGAGCATTGAACGCAGAAGACTGCTGGTGATTGACGATGACGTCATGGTTCACAAGGTGATCGAGGCCGCTGCTCAGAGGCACGGTATTGAGGTGTCAATAGCCGGTGACGGCAGGGAGGGCATCGCTTTTCTGAAAGAGAACAGGGGTGTGGACCTGGTTCTCGTCGACTTGCTCATGCCCTTTGTGTCCGGCTGGGATGTTGTGGAGTTTCTGGTGAAAGAGGGGCAAGAGACATCGCCCTACGTGGTTGTTATGAGCGGCGCCCCTATACAGGAAGTGGAGAAGAAGAAGATCGGATCACGGGTCGATGGCTTCATGGCCAAGGACACGTTCTCACTCAAGCGCTTCGACGCCCTGCTGTCGAACGTCTTTCCGGCAAAGATCTGCGCGGCTTAAGTGGTGGAACTGGACGCGGCAATTCGCGTTCCGAATGTACAACAACATTGGAGGAGTCATGCCGAAACGCAAACTGCTACTCGTTGAGGAAGATCGCGTAAACCGCTTTCTGTGCAAACGTATTTTCGAATCAGAAGGGTTCGACGTCACCCTTGCCGCCGTGAGCGACGCACCCGGACTTGCGTCATCGCTGCAACCCGATGTTATAGTCATCGAACTCGGCGCCCCCGGTGAGGTCAACCTGGAAGCCGTCTCGACGCTGAAAGGCGCGATGGAGACATGCGATATCCCCGTCGTTGGTATGTTGAGTGACGTGACGGCGGATGGGTGCCGCAAGGCCATCAAGGCGGGCTGCGTGGGATGCACAGGTAAACGGTACAACTACCCATTGTCTTTCATTGATCCGGAAAGTTACAAGGCTGTCTTCTACGAAATGGCACCGTTCAAGTCGGCGGTGGTGGGGACAGTAGAGAAGACCAGCCGCATCACCAGTGCGGAGCGCACCGTGAAGAACGTGTTCGGACAGGCCCTGGCCGACCTGCAGGAAAGCTATCGCACCGGATCCATTGTCGAACTAAGCAACGGCGTGCTCTGCATGGTCAAAGAACCAAGGGAAGATACCCCATCGCGGCCCGTTGTGCAGGTGCTGATTGACGAGTCAGGAAACCACCCCGACAAGGGCGAGCTCCTTGATCTCCAGTTCACCCCCCAATACTACATCCGTGCCCTTGTTACACCTGCTGCGTAGCAGTGTCTTATTGTTGAGCTATTTCCGCAGTCATGTGGAGTGCGGGATTATGTTGAGTAGATACCGTAAGTCTCTGTGAATGAAGACACAGGGCTAAGAACTACTTAACATAACTCCCGAAATGCTCGCCCCGTCTCGATGAGGAGAGATTGAACCACCCGCGC
>JASLPY010000060.1 GCA_030744755.1 Kiritimatiellia bacterium
GCGAAAACTGAAGTTGTCCCTCCTGGTTCCCTGCCTGAATGTCTCGTAGACAACAAGGTCATCAGGCCCCAGGTTAATCTCGATTTCTGCCTTGATAGGCACGTAACGGATTTGCTGCTGGCCGAGAAAACTAAGGCCATCTTTACCGTTCTCACGAAAGATGCGCACCTGTCCGTCAGGCAGCGGGCTCTCGCCAAGACGGTGTTCGTCGTCGTTGCGCCAGATGAAGAACCGTACCGGCCGTGAACCGTACTGGTAGCCTCTCATCCGGTAGAGAATATCGAACTTAACATCATCAGCCTTCACCGCCTCCATCCGCTTCGACCATCCGTTCCTTATCGTCTCACTGCCTTGAACGGAGAACATAAAGTACTCGCTCAAACCTTCCTTCACGATCTGTCTCTTGTCACCGAGTCCATTGCCATCACTATCGCTATCGTCCATGACGGCTTCAGCCGTGACAAAGGCGCCCAACATAACACGCTGTTCCAAAAGCTTGCGGACGTCCCCACCCTCCGGTACCGCCTGCCCCCAGCGCCGGGCCAGGTCGCTGATCTTTTCGACCAGGTTGATCTTCCCGACGATCAGGCGAATATGGGCGTTTTCATACTCCTCGCCTGAGTTGTTGAAAACACGCACGTATCCACGGAACTGCATGTGCTCTTCACCGGGATCGGTAATCGCAACGTAGTCCATCTGCCAGGTCAACCCGCTCGTGAAATAGCTGACCTCGACCGGTACCTGTCCCTCGAACTCCGATTCGATGTTCCAGATGAGATGCTGAGGCTTCTGGCCCGGAAAAACGGTGTCTGCAATCTCTATCTTGTCCGAATGCTCGAGAACGCGCATCTCAACGCTTGTAGGATCGATCAATGTTCCCGCCCATGAGAACTGGATCTGGTTGCTCCCCTTCTTGACGGTGATATTACGCGTTTCTTTCGCCAGCGTGATGTCCGCAGAATTGTAGATAGTGAGCTCGACGGTGTTGCGTTTCGGCAGTGTGACAAGATCCACATTCTTCGCCGACGCCCACGGGGCGAGCATGAGGATCAGCAGTAGTATCGTTGTGCGTCTCATGTTCATTCCTTTTTCAGGTCAATCCGTTCCTGCTTCTTGTTCACGCCGTTGTGTGTGACAACCATGCATGGATAGAGCTGTTTACCTCTGGCAGGGACATCGAATGTCGCCTCAATCGTGCGATAGTCAAACAGCTTGGTTTTGATCTCCGATGAATAGTCGACGTGGCCGGCCCATTGCCGGCGCAACTCGAACCGGATCGGCTTTGTCCTGTAATTACGAATACTGTCGACCCAACGCGTTCTCTCGTCCCAGCCGTCAACATATTCGCGTCCGCTGCTGCGGCGAAAACTGAAGTTGTCCCGCGTGGTGCCATGCCTGAACGTCTCGTAGACCACCAGGTCGTCAGGACCCAGGTTGATTTCTATCTTGGCCTTGATAGGGACGTAACGGATCAGTTGCTGACCAAGGAAACTCAGACCATCCTGCCCGTTTTCACGAAAGATGCGCACCTGCCCGTCAGGCAGCGGGCTCTCTCCGAGGCTGTGCTCTTCATCGTTGAGCCAGATGAAGAAGCGTACCGGCCTCGCACCGTACTGGTAGCTTCTCATCCGGTAGAGAATATCGAACTTAACGTCATTGGCCTTAACGGCCTCCATCCGCTTGGACCATCCATTCTTGATTGTCTCACTGCCCTGTACTGCAAACATGAAGTACTCGCTCAGCCCCTCCTTAACTATCTGCTTCTTTCCATCGGCGGGGGCATCCTGGGCGGGCCTACCTTTCATCACAGTGCTGGCATAGGCAAAGCTCTGTCGTAGCACCGCGCTCTGGAGTTTCTTGTAGTCGTTGTCCGCCGTGGCGGGGGCCGCTATCCCGTATCGTTTTGCCAGGTCCACGATCTTCTCGACCAGGTTGATCCTGCCGACTATCAGGCGGATGTGAGCGTCGTCGTACTCCTCCCCGGAGCTGTTAAAGACACGTACGTATCCCCTGAACTTCATCAGTTCCTCCTCAGGATCGGTAATCGCCACGTAGTCCATCTGCCAGGTCAGTCCGCTGGTGAAATAGCTGACTTCGACCGGCACCTGTCCCTCGAACTCTGATTCGATGTTCCAGATAAGGTGTTGCGGTTTCTGGCCCGGAAAGACCGTGTCCTCTATCTCTATCTTGTCCGCATGTTCAAGAATGCGCATCTCAACGCTCGTAGGATCGATCAATGTTCCCGCCCATGAGAACTGGATCTGGTTGTTACCCTTCTTGACCGTGATATCCCGCGTTTCCTTTGCCAGCGTAATATCCTCGGAGTTGTAGATTGTAAGCTCGACGGTGTTACGCTTCGGCAGGGTTACCAGGTCAACGTTCTTTGCCGGGGACAGTATCGGCATAAGCGTCACGAAGAGTATCAGCATTGTGCGTTTCATCGCGCCCTCTCCTTCCGCTGCCTACCAGACGTTCTTGATCAGAAGGTGGAAAGTGAATACCTGTTTCTTGACCTTCTCCGCCTTATCCTTGGGCCTTGCGGGAAGCTTGACACTCAGAACAGGATTGACCTTGTCTGTTGGGTAGGAGAAGTCGATTCCTTTCGACGTCCTTTCCTTTTGTTCCCACTCCGCGTCTCCATGCGGATCGCCGGCGTATTCCCTGCAAAGCCCGTTAATCTGCTCAACTATGTCAAGCTGACACGCCTTGTCCTTGAAGTTCTCGATCTCGTAGCTGATCACTATTTCCTGGTTATGCAGGTTGCCGCGGACATTGTGTCTCTTGTTCTCCTTCATTATCCGCGTGCATACGATGTCACGTGACTCGCCGAGATACAGGCGCATCTTGTCGTCCAGCGGAGTAAGTTTCGCGATATCCTCACCCAGGAACGCTTCACCTCCGTGGCCGTCCTGTATGAAGATCCGCACCTTTCCGGGCTGGAGAGGGAACAGTCCCATTTCATGTTTCTCGTCATTGACCAGCTCGTAGTGCATCAGGACTCTTGAAGCCAGCGGTTTTGCGGGATTGAGCTGACCGTGCTTGTACCAGTCAAACGTGAACGTCTTGTTGACCGGAACTTTTTCGAACCGGTGCAGGAGCATCTTGATGGTTTCCTGCTGCTGGATTTTCTTCAGGAACTTCGGGCCAAATCCTGCCCAGACACCGGCGGTCCCGAAGTCCTCGCCAGAATAGTTGCGAAGTTGGATGAAATTCCGGAACGTCAGCTCGGTCTCATCTTTGTTCGCCAGAGCGCGGTAGGAGAAACTCCTGTTGAGATTAGACACCAGGTAGCTCACGCGCACCTTGGCAGCACAGGCTTCGGCGGCATAGACCTCCCAGACCAGCGCATTCTCGCCCGGCGGATAGGCAACGTTTATTACGTTTATCTCCTCTTTGCCGTCGGCTTTTGCGATTGCCCGGAACTTGCCGCCCTGGCGAATCGCCAGCGGACGGAACAGAATTGTGTTCTTGTCTATCTGCGTGTTCGACCAGCTGAAATCGATCCTGTTGTTACCGTTCTCGGCTGTCGATTTAAGCAGCGGCACTATCCGCTCTTCCTCTACGAGTGTATAAGTGCCGTTGTCCAGCTGGACCTCTACGCGCTCGCGAACCGGCAGGGTCGCCAGCTTTATTCGCGCCTGTGCAGCCGGTGCAAGAAGCAGGACAGCCGCCATGCATGCCAATGTGATTGATCCTTGTTTCATCTTTCTCCCTTTCAGTTTCGAATTACGTCGAACCGTTAATCTCAGCAGATAACATCTTGCGCTTGTAACCTTTATACGCCAGGCGGAAGTGGAAGCTTCAGGAAATCTCCACTTTTTTTCAATCCCGCCGTCCTCTCTATCCGTGGCGTAGGATGTACTGGTAATCAACAGATCTATCGTCCACCTCGTAGCGGTGGACGTACTGGAGTAGTAGGTCCACCGCTACGAGGTGGACCAGGCGAGCGTAACGCGAATTGTCGGCAAACAACAAGACCGAAGGACAAGTTGCACCGATCCCGCCTTTGAATCCTGAATTCGAAATTCCACATTCGAATCCGTAATTCCCCTGAATTCTTCCTGTTCAAAAACCACATTCCCATGTAGAATTCTTCTTTGAAGGAGAAGTGGTACGCGATGCGGTTCCTTAACAACGAGGAGGTGCGCTATGAACGAGCAAGTGGCGGCAAGAAGGTTGGGAAAGGATTTTGTGAAAGACCTGCATTTACTTGCGGGGTTTGCCTTTCCCTTGACCTGTCCACATTGTGGGAAGACCTACGATGACGTTGAGCAGTTCCTGGAACGAACGCAGGCAACTGACAACCTGAATGGTGTGATGGAGGCATGTGGATTTGACACTGTTCGCATACTTGAGGTGTTACGGAGATGTGAATGCGGCAAACTCCTGCTGGAGGAGTTTGAAGACAGGCGGGACCGGTCTGATGAGGGCATAGAGCATAGGGCAGTGTTTGGCCGGCTGGTGAAAGAGCTGCGGCTCAGCGGAATGACACGCGATGAAGCACGCTCGTTATTACTGAGTCTCGTCTCGGGGCTCGATAGCGAACAACTGGGCATGCTCCAGGTGCACTGACATACACGCGCACCAGTTTCCGAAGGATGCACAACCCATCATCGGGATAACGGGGAAACCGTCCCTGTTCACCTTTTCCAAAACTTGAGAAGCGCCCCCGAGCACACGACTGCCATGACTGTGAAGGCAACAGCGTGCCCCGTGTTACCGTAAAGCCATTCCCCCGCTGCAAAAAGCACGCCGTACACGGCCAGGCTGCCGAGAACCGTGCAGAGGATGCCCATCGGGAGATTGTCCTGCTCGTGAGATGGGGCGATGGCCTGCCCTTCGGCTTCGGCCTCCGCAAAGATCTTCTTCCAGCCCGGACCGCTCGGATTAATCAGGCGGCAGAAATCGCGCAGCGTAGTCGTGTCAGTGGGCTTGGTTACAAAGGCCGTAATGAGCCAGGCAACGGTGGTGCCGGACACCCCTACAATGATGCGCGCAGGCCCGACCATGGTCTCTCCCGCAACCTGCACGAGCAGCGCATCGACCGCTTCGAGTTTAAGAATTATGGCCAGCGAAAACGACACAACCATGGCGACAATCTCACACCATGCATTGATCCGCCACCAGAACCAGCGAAGGATAAACAGCAGGCCTGTGCCCGCCCCCACCAGGATTACCAGGTCAAAGGCTTCCTTGGAACTCCTCAGGTACATGGCAACGAACGCCGTGATGATCATCAGAACCACTGTGGAAATGCGTCCGGTCCAGACTTTTTCCTTGGCCGTGGCGTCGGGCTTGACCCGTGGAAGCAGGTCATGAACTATGTAACATGACCCCCAGTTCAGGTGGGTCGAGATGGTGGACATGTAGGCCGCAATCAACGAGGCCATGATCAAGCCGAGCCACCCGTTCGGGACCGTCTTCATAATCATGGCAGAATAGGCCACGTCATGTTTCAACTTGGCGTCGGGTATGGCCGGAAAAGCCTCCTTGATGTCCTGCAGTTCCGGAAACACCAGCAGCGAGCACAACGCCACAATGATCCAGGGCCAGGGACGTAAGGCGTAGTGGGCAAAATTGAAGAAGAGCGTGGCTCCGACAGCGTGCTTCTCGTCCTTGGCCGCCAGCATACGTTGCACCAGGTAACCGCCGCCGCCGGGTTCGGCTCCAGGGTAGTACGCTGCCCACCATTGGACCGCCAGGCAGATGGCAAACACACCGTAGAAGAGCTCTACGTTGCCGGGATCCGGAAAGATGTCCAACTTACCGCTCAGCGCTTCCGTGGTCTGAAACTTCTCCACCATGCCGGCGATTCCGCCAACGCTCTCGTGACCGAGCGCATAGTAGGCGGCGGCAAATGCCCCAACCATGGCCATAATGAACAGGAGAAAGTCGGTAAAGAGCACACCCTTGAATCCACCCATGGCTGAGAATACTACAGTAACCACCATGGCCAGGCCCAGGGTTTGCCAGGGCGTGGTGCCAAGCATAACCGCGCCGATCTTGATTGCGGCAACGGATACCATGGCCATGATCAGGACATTGTAGGCAATGCCGAGGTAGCAAGCCCGAAAGACGCGCAGAAACCCGGCGGCCTTCCCGGAGTAACGGATGGCGTAGAACTCCACGTCGGTCGTGACCCCGGACCGGCGCCAGAGACGCGCATACACGAACACGGTCAGCATGCCGGTAAGCAGAAACGCCCACCAGTTCCAGTTGCCGGCAACGCCCTGCTGCCGCACCACATCGGTCACGAAGTTCGGGGTGTCAGTGGAGAAGGTGGTTGCCACCATGGAGAACCCCAGTAGCCACCAGGGCATGCTGCGCCCCCCAAGAAAGAAATCGGATTCACTCCGCCCGGAGCTCTTGGATACCGCAACGCCAATTCCCAGTGCAATCACAAAAAAGCCAAGAATAAAGGCCCAATCAATTCCGATAAGCTGCACGACAACCTCCTCCATTAAATGCGTAATGTTCGAAGAGAATACGAAATACCAACAAAAGACTCCAGCCCGATTGTACAGTGTTTCCTGAGATAAACGGGACGCCGAATCCCCTTATCTGAATTCTCTCCCCGTAGCTGAATTCGTTAGAATTCAGATCCCACGCACGAGCACAAATCCCCACCGCGGGAGCCTATTTCCCCTGTCGTTCTGGTCAATGCTGGCGGGGTGAATCAGAGGTGTGATGTTTTGTTTACCCCCGCAAATTGTATGTGGGTGCGTGAGTGTGTGAGTATGTGGGTGAAAGAATGCAAGATTGACCCCATTGGTTTTGTCGGTTTTCTTGACTCACATACTCCCACACTCACATACCCACACACCGGGTTCATCTCGATACTCAAGGTTTTCAGGCTTGATAGGATCTGAAACGGGCCACTGCGGGAAATGCTCGCGACTGGCCATCTCGCGACTGGCCATCTGGACAAAAGAATCTGATGATGATAGTTTCGATCACGAGAATCAGCCACTAAAAGGGGGCAGCAGAATGACAGAACACAGTGTTCGAGTTTCCGTTTTCGCAGCATTCGTTGCTCTAGGTCTCGCCACGCTCCTTCCGCCGTCACGCGCCGTGGCCGCTGAAAAGCATCCTGTACCCCCCAGGGGCTGGAACAGCTATACGGGCTACAGCATCGCCGTGACGGAAGAGGAATTGCTGAAGAACATCGACTTCCTCAGCAAGAATCTCCTCCAGTATGGCTACGATACGGTCACTGTGGATAACGGGTGGTTTCTCTCGGGACATGGCAAAGGGATCACTATTGCCCTTGATAAGTATGGCCGGCCCGATGCCCACGAGCACTTCTTCCCTCACGGATTGAAATACACCATCGATTATGCTCACAAGAGAGGTGTGAAGTTCGGCATCTGGCTCCTCAGGGGGGTCACCCGCAGGGCAGTGGACGAGAATCTGCCGGTCGAAGGTACCAAGTACCATATGAAAGATATCGTCAACATGAAATCCAAGTGCCCGTGGGCCGCGAAACCATGGTGGAACTATGGAATTGATATGACCAAACCGGGCGCCCAGGAATACTACGATGGACTGATCCAGAAGTATGCGGACATGGGCGTTGACTTCATCAAGTTTGACGACATCGTACCTAATCCGGTTGAAGTGGAAGCGGTAGTAAAGGCAATCAAGAAGTGCGGACGCAAAATCGTCCTGAGTCTCTCTCCAGGGGATCACGTCAAGGTTGAGTACAGCAAAGCTTACATGAAAGCGGACATGGTGCGTATTACAAGTGATATATGGGACAAGAAAGGCAGCCTGGAGACTACTTTCAGACGATGGGAGGCGCTGCAGGACTACGCCGGCCCCGCAGTGGGAAGCTTCCTCGACATGGACATGGTTTGCTTCGGCCGCCTGTACGTAACGGTAAAAGGCGGATGGGACTGCAGGTTCACTGAAGACCAGAAACGGACATTCATGGTCCAACGTGCGTTGGCCGCCTCGCCGCTGATGTTGGGCGGCGTACTGTACAGTATGGACGATTTCTCCCTGGGCCTCTTCAAACATCCCGATATCCTCGAGTGTAATCAGAACAGCGTCATCGGCAAACTGGCGCACCGTGACGGCAAGATCGACGTCTGGCGGACACCAAAACATGGTAGCGAGAAGAACGGGTGGATAGGTGTCTTCAACAGGGACAGCACCCAGGCGCTCACTGTTGAACTCGGCATGGAGGAACTTGGCATGGACGCCGGTGAGGGGTATATCCTGCGCGATATCTGGGCAAAGAACAAACTGCCTGTTTCCGGGAAACACACCTTCGAAATCCCTGCTGATGGTGTTGTGTTCTTGGGATACGAACAAAGTGAAACTGCGCATGCGAAGCAATGATATCAACAGGGTCAAGATAGACGTAAAAGAAATCGTCGTTGCCCTCGGTCAGGGAATCAAGCTACCTTAACCGGATCGACTCAGCGAAGACACAGATAAATGGGCTGTCATCCTGAGCGAGCGAAGCGGAGTCGAAGGATTTTAAGCACCAGGTGGAACATTAGATCCCTCGACAAGCTCGGGATGACACTGAACGAGTGGTTGGAGAGCAAACAGGGTTTGCTTGATCGTTCCGGCTTAGGGAACAGCTAGACATGAAGAAAACGAGATAACCGGAGACACTCATGAAAACCTGTCTTGCTTTTCTACTCCTTTTCACCTCAAGCTTCGCCTCTGCCGCCGGAAAGCCCAACATCATCTACATACTGGTAGATGACCTTGGCTATGGCGACGTCGGGTGTTATGGCCAGGAGATTATTAAGACACCCAATCTTGATCGAATGGCGGCCCAGGGAATGCGCTTTACCGATCACTACTCGGGATCCACCGTTTGCGCGCCGTCACGATGCGTTCTTATGACCGGTAAACACACCGGCCATTCCACTGTTGTCAATAATGCTGAGATTCCACGTGACACTATTCCCATGGGTGACAGGGGCGCGGCAGGACAGGCACCATTGAAGGAAGGAGAAATGACCCTTGGACGGCTGGCGAAGAAAGCAGGTTACAATACTGCCTGCATCGGCAAGTGGGGAATGGGAAGCCGGCACAGCTCGGGGGACCCGAACAAGGTCGGTTTCGATCACTTCTTCGGATACTACGATCAACGTGATTCTCATTTCTTCTATATCGACTGGCTCTGGCGTAATGGTGACCCGGTTGAACTGAAGGACAACCCGAAACTGAAGACCCGGTACAGTCACGATCTTCTGTTCGAAGAATCGGTCAAATGGATCACGCAGCACAAAGAGAAGCCTTTCTTCCTGTACCTGACCTTCACGATTCCACATGCCGAACTGATCGTGCCCGAAGATTCCATGAAGCCGTACGAGGGCATTGAAGAACGGAAACCATGGGGTAACCCGAAAGCCGATTACAGGATCGAGCGCAAGCAGTGGGGTCTCTACAACCCTTGCGAGAAGCCGCACCAGACCTTTGCGGGAATGGTTAGCCGTATGGACAGGGATGTCGGCCGGATACTGGACCTGTTGAAGGAATTGAAGATCGATGAAAACACCCTCGTTATGTTCAGCAGCGACAACGGTCCACACAGTGAAGGCGGGGCGGATCCTCGTTTCTTCAATAGCGCCGGACCACTGAGCGGCGGCAAACGCTCCCTGCTTGAAGGAGGCATTCGGGTACCGTTCATCGCCTGGCAACCGGGAAGGATCAAAGCCGGATCCACCTCGGATCACCCATCCGCTTTCTGGGACGTGATGCCTACCGTCTGTGAACTGATCGACGTGGAGATCCCAGCCGACACCGACGGGATCAGCTTCCTGCCAACAATGTATGGCAGCGGAGCCCAGAAGAAGCATGATTACCTCTACTGGCAATATGCAGGCCAGCAGGCCATCCGCCGCGGCAACTGGAAAGTGGTTGGGAACGAAAAGAACGCCAGGTTATTCGATCTTAAAACCGACATAGCAGAAAAACGCAACCTTGCTAAAGAACAGCCGGAACTAGTCGCCGAGCTCAAGGCACTATTCAAAGCCGCAAAGAACTGATCTGAAGCGATTTGGATGCCCCGTGCCGACGCAAGAAAGATTCGAAGAAGGATGATCACGAAGAACAGGCAATTAGCATTGATGCTGCTGACTTTGTTTGCAGTCGGCTTCCGCCCAGTGAATTCGCCCTACCCTGCGAGCGACGAAGGAAAGTCAATCCTGTATCGAACCGTCGTGATCGAGGAGAAGACTTGGGACACGGCCATTATCTACTCGTCAATAGTCGTGGACGAAGTTGTGGAATCTCTTTTCGCATACCACCTGCTCAAGCGTCCCTACGAGTTGGTCCCGCTGATTGCAGAGTCCATGCCGAAGCCCAAAAGGCAGAAGCGGGTGTTCCAGGGAAAAGAAATCGATGCGGTCGTCTACTCCATTCCCATCCGTCGGGGCATCCTCTACCAGGATCATCCTTGTTTCGTGGAGAGCAACCACCACCTTACACCCAAAGATGTGCGGGGGCTGAAAAACGTCCGGGACTTGAAAAGCACCGGCACCCGCGAGCTGGTGGCAAGAGATTTTCTGCTCGCCGTCTGCCGGCTGGCAGACCCGCGGTTGGACTGTCCGGTCTACGAAGTTCTTGCGAACAATATCCTCGGCATGGCGGAGTACCGCCTCAGGCTGGAAGCCGAACTGGAGAAGCAGCGCGCGGAGCGCAAGGCAAAGGCTGGAATCTTCTACAACGCGGAGTCCGACGAGAAGTACCGACCAATTGACATTGACTATCTCGTCTTGGCCGAAGGCATGCCGTTCACTGCCCCGGACTCGTACACGTTCGAGATCGTGATGAGGCAACCTTACCCGCAGATCATGGCCTGGATGTCCATGACCTTCTTCGCGCCGGTGCCTCCGGAAGTCCTCGCTTTTTACAATCAGACTGTTCTCCTGAAGAAAAGCATGAGCCTCAATACCGATATGGTCGGTACCGGTCCGTACGTGCTGCACATGAGCGATCCTGTCCACCAGATTGTGCTGGAAAGAAACCCCAACTATCGCCCGGATTTCTACCCGACCCTGGCGAAACCGAAGCCCGACGACGTGAAGGCGGTCGCTCATTACGCTGCCATGAAGGCAGCGGGCATGCTGGAGGACTCCGGTAAACCCATCCCGTCGATTGACCGTATCGTGTACCGGATGGAAAAAGAGTCGATTCCACGCTGGAGGAAGTTCCTGCAGGGATACTACGACGAGTCCCGTGTCGAAGCCGAGTTGTTCGACGAGACGCTACGGCTCAGTTCCAAGAGTGCGTCCGTTCTGACACCGGAACTGGAGAGGCGAAACATCCGTATGGTGAACGGGCAATCCGCGTTATTCAAGTGGTTCGAGATAAACATGAATGACAAAGTCGTCGGCGGTTACTCGGAGAAGCAATGCAAGCTGCGACGGGCCCTTTGCATCGCCTACGACACGGAAGAGTATATCGAACTCTTCAACAATGGCCTCGGCTTTCCATCGTACGGCCCCATCCCCCCCGGCATTTTTGGCCAGACCGACGACGAACAGGGAATCAATCCCTACGTGTACAACTGGGACGCCGACCAGGGGCGCCCGGTGCGCAAACCGATCGAAGAAGCCCGTACGCTACTTGCCGAGGCCGGCTATCCGGATGGAGTTGACAGATCGGGAAAGCAGCTTGAGATCGAATTCATGACGGCCGCCACAACTCCCCGTGCCATGGCCGAGATCACCTTTCTTCGACGCCAGTTCGAAAAGCTGAATATCCGGTTGACCGTAAAGCAGATCGACATCAACCGCCTTGAGGAGAACCGGGAATCGGGCAGTTTTCAGATTTGCAGAGCAGGTTGGATGGCCGACTACCTGGATCCGGAGAATTTCCTCTTTTTCTTCAACAACTCGGCGCGCGGCGGCGTTGGAAACGAGAGCGGATTCCGCTACCATAGCCTGGAGTTTGCTGCTCCTTACCAGCAGATGCAGGAACTGCCTGATTCACCCGAGCGCCTGGCCGTTATTCGGAGCATGCTACGTACCCTCCAAAGAGATTCTCCTGTCGTTTTTGAAATGCATCCGATTTTCTATTCCTTGTACCACGAGTGGGTCTACAACGCCACTCCGGACCTCATGATTGGCAGGGTGAAGTATCTGCGTATCGACCCCGGGCTACGGGAGGAGTACCGCCGCAAATACAACCAGCCGCAGTATGGCGCACTCGTGGTCTTTCTCCTCGGGTTGGCGGCTTTCGCCATACCGGCAATTCGTACTGGCATACGACATTTGAGGGAGACATAGGCAATGGGCGCGTATCTCATCCGACGTATTCTCTACATGATCCCCATTGTGCTTGGGGTGGTTATGCTCACGTTTGCCCTGTTCTTTATCGTCAATTCCCCGGCCGATATGGCGCGCGCGTCGCTGGGACAGAAGGCCACTCCGGAAAGCATTGCCCGTTGGGTCAGCGCCCATGACTACGACCACCCGACGTGGTTCAACACGCAGAGCAAAGGATTGGCCAAACTGACCGATACCCTGCTCTGGAAGAAATGCGCCCGCCTGCTGATATTTGACCTGGGCCGCTCCGACAGCACCGAACGCGAGATCGCGGCCGAGATTCGTCACCGAATGCTGCCCAGCCTGACAATGGCGGTTCCAACCTTCGTGCTCGGCATGCTCGTGAATATTACCCTCGCCCTGATCTTTGCCCTTTGCCGCGGCACCTACTTTGACCGGGTTGGTGCCGTCGTCTGCGTTCTGATGATGTCGATCTCCAGCCTCTTCTACATCATCGCAGGCCAGTTCATCTTTGCCGGGTGGCTGAGGCTCTTTCCCATTTCGGGTTTCGATTGGGGGCCCGGCATGCTCAAGTATGTTTTTCTGCCGGTGATCATCGGTCTGATCAGCGGCATCGGAGCCGGCATACGCTACAACCGCACCCTGATGCTGGAGGAGATCAACACCGACTACGTCCGCACCGCCCGCGCCAAGGGACTTGGGGAAGGCCGGATTCTTTTCCTGCATGTTCTGAAGAATGCCATGATTCCCATCCTGACCGGAGCCATGACGGTGATTCCCACGCTGTTCATGGGATCTCTGATCATGGAGTCTTTCTTTGCCATCCCCGGCATGGGCAGCATGACCATGAATGCAATCGTGGCACAGGACTTTGCCGTCATCCGCTCCATGACCTTTATCGGGTCTATCCTGTTCATGATCGGCCTGCTGCTGACCGACATCAGCTACACCCTGGTGGATCCCCGCATCACGCTGGGAAACGCGGAAAGTGAGCGGGAGGCAGTGCGGCCCTCCATCCGTGATATCGGGAAGTTCTTCCTGTTGTTCCTTGTCATCACGGTAGCGGGCTGCGGGCTCGTCCTCGGAGCCAGGGCGCTGACCGCCATGGAAACGCGGTTTCCCATCATGGATAACCTGCTCCTGGCCTTGACACTGCTGGGGCTGTTTGTCTTCTTTGTCCGCGCCAGGCGCCATGAGATGTGGCGCAATGCCTGGCGGCAGATCCGAGGCAAACGGCTGGCCATGGTTGCGCTTTGCGTGCTGAGCCTGTTCGCGGTGATCGCCGTCCTGGACAGTGCGCGGTGGTGTGACGTCAGAAAGGTCTCGGTAACCCTTGAGGACGGAACGCCGGGTACAAACACCATCTTTTCGGAACCGCTCTCCGCGCTGGATCGTATCCTGGCACCCATAGCGCGAAACACAGAAAGAACCTATTCCGCACCGCTATCCGACAGACTCTATACCAAGGTCAACGTCCCCAAGGTAGTGAACGGCAAAACCATATTCGTCCGCGAGCATGAACCGCTCGTGCATCCCCGCTCACACCTTCTCGGGACGGACAAGATGGGAAAGGACGTGCTCTACATCACCCTCAAGTCTGTGCGCACGGCCCTGGTGGTTGGCGGCCTCACCACCCTGATTGCTATTCCTTTCGCCATTCTGTTCGGCTGCCTTGCAGGCTTTTTCGGGGGCTGGATTGACGACGTGATCCAGTACGTCTATTCGACGCTCTCCTCCATTCCATGGATACTGCTGGTGGCCTGCCTGATGATGGTCTTCGGCACTGGACTCATGCAGGTCTGCATCGCAATGGGTATCACGGGCTGGGTCGGGCTGTGCCGCACGCTGCGCGGCGAGACACTGAAGATCCGCGAGCGTGAATACGTGCAGGCGGCACTGTCTCTGGGCACCTCGAAGTTCGAGATAATCCGCACTCATATTGTGCCCAACGTGATGCACCTGGTCCTGATCAGCGTGGTCTTGCGTTTCAGCCGCCTGGTCCTTGCCGAGGCCGTCCTGAGCTATATCGGAGTGGGAGTTGGCGCCGGGACCTACAGTTGGGGAATGATGATTAATATGGCCCGCAGTGAACTGGGCAAGGACCCGAAGGTATGGTGGACATTGGCCTCATCCTTCGCTGCGATGCTGATGCTCGTGCTGTCGGCCAATCTCTTTGGCGATGCATTGCGCGATGCCTTGGATCCGCGCCTGCGGGTTCGCGGAGGGCAGAACTGATGCCCCTGCTTAACGTCCAGAACCTGCAGAGCTTCTTTCAAACCGATGCAGAACCCTGCCGCGTCGTCGATGGAGTTTCTTTCACGCTCGATGCCGGCGAAACGCTCGGCCTCGTTGGAGAATCCGGCAGTGGGAAGTCCCTTACAGCGCTCTCCATAATGCAGCTGCTCCCAAAACCTGGATACCATGCCGGCGGGGAGCTCATGTTCGGCAACCAGGATCTGCTGTCGCTGGATTCTGCCGGCCGGCGTTCCATACGCGGCAGAAACATCGCCATGATCTTCCAGGAGCCAATGACCAGCCTGAATCCCGTGTTGACCGTACGCACCCAGTTGACAGAAGCTATTCGCCGGAACACTCCGGACGGCAAGATCTCCCGTGACGAGCAGTTGCGCCAGGCCGTGGAGGCGCTTCGCATGGCGGAGATTCCAGCCCCGGAGCAGCGCGTCAACGAGTACCCCCACCAACTCTCCGGCGGTATGCGTCAGCGAGTCATGATTGCCATGGCCCTGGCCTGCCGACCGAAAATGCTGATCGCTGACGAACCCACCACGGCTCTTGACGTCACTGTGCAAGCCAAAATTCTCGACCTGTTGCGGGACCTGCAGAAGCGCCTCGGGACCGCGATTCTCTTTATAACGCACGACCTCGCCGTCATCGCGCAGGTGGCCGACCGCGTGGCAGTAATGTATGCCGGCAAAATTGTTGAAACCGCACCTGTCGATGAGATCTTCAAGAACCCGGCCCACCCGTATACCGAACGCTTGCTCGAATGCCGCCCCCGACGGGAGTTGCGCGGTAAGACGCTGGAAACGATCACGGGCATCGTCCCCAGCCCGATGGACTACGCGCCAGGGTGCCGCTTCTGCGACCGATGCCCGCACGTCTTTGAGCCCTGTCATGACATCCAACCGGAGCAGATTGAAATCGCGCCGGGCCATCAAGTCACCTGCCATCTGCACAAAAAGGGCCGCGCGGCGCTGGCCGTGGTTCAGACAAACTCGCACGAGGAGATCCCTGATGCGGAGGCGGCCGACCAGGACCTGGTTCTGGATGCACGGCAGGTCAGTAAACACTTCGCCATTCGGAAGGGCCTTTTCAAACGTGTCGTCGGTCGCGTGAAGGCGGTTGACGACGTTGACCTGCGGATCCGAAGGGGTACGACCGTCGCACTCGTGGGAGAGTCCGGTTGCGGCAAGACCACCCTGGGAAGAACCCTGACCCGACTTTATTCCCCCACCGCAGGACAGGTCCTGTTTCAGGGCAGGGATATAATGCGGTTGAACGAGTCAGAGATGCAGGGCGTTCGTCGAGGCATGCAGATGCTGTTCCAGGATCCGTACTCCTCGCTCAACCCACGCATGACGGTGCGGCAGATTGTTGAAGAGGGACTGCGGGCACAGGCCATCGGAAATACGCCGGCGGAACGTAATGAGCGCCTCGTCGGGATTCTCCAGCACGTGGGACTCAAGGCAGGCGACCTGGACGCTTATCCTCACGAGTTCTCGGGCGGGCAGCGCCAGAGAATCGGTATTGCCAGGGCACTGGCCGTCGAACCCGATTTCCTGATCCTGGACGAGCCTACCAGCGCGCTGGACATGTCGATACAGGCCCAGATTCTGAACCTGCTGCGCGCTATCCAGGGACAGGGTCGGCAGCGCCTGACCTATCTTTTCATAACCCACGACCTGGGCGTGGTGGAATACGTGGCCGACGAAGTCGCGGTCATGTATCTTGGGCGCATCGTGGAAAGAAACAAGACCGTAGAGCTTTTCGACAATCCCCGCCACCCTTACACCAGGGCCCTGCTCTCCTCGATACCAAAGGCCGGGCCGGGTTCCGATCGCGTCACGCTCGAGGGCGATGTCCCATCCCCGCTTAACCCGCCCAGTGGCTGCCACTTCCACCCGCGCTGCGCATGTGCCATGCCGATCTGCAAGGAGCTGTACCCGGCCGAAACGTCGATCGGCGATGACGCCATCGTGCGATGCCATTTGGAGTCAACAACACCGCCCGTAGCACGGGACATTGAGAATACCGGCCCATAGGAGTTCAATGGGAGGGGCAGCGGCCTCGCTGCCCGCGGACGCCGAGGCCGGCGTCCCTCCCGTAGAAGCGAAACGGGATAGCCAAGGGACTCTGATTCCTCCCATGGGACCAGGTTTCAAGGAGAAAACGAAAAGACAACAAGCGGAATTACAATGATAGTAGATACTTGTATAATCGGTTGTCTTCTTTTCGCGGTGGGTTTGTCGACTGCAAGTGCATTCGCGGGCGAAGCGGGGCCGTCCCTCCGGATTTCACAGTTGCGTTGCGAATACCAAAACGACCCGCTAGGCATCGATCATCCCTCTCCCCGGCTGAGCTGGGTTCTTGAGTCCCCGGTCCGCGGACAAGAACAGACAGCATACCGCATTTTGGTTTCCCGTAGCCTTGAAGCTCTGAAGGCCGACCGCGGCGGCCTATGGGACGTCGGCAGGGTGGATTCGAGCCAAAATGTAAACATCGTTTATGCAGGCGAATCTCTCACCTCCGGTCAGCGTTGTTTTTGGAAAGTGAAGGTCTGGGACAAAGATGGCAAGGCCTCCGACTGGAGCGCTCCTTCAACCTGGGAGATGGGATTGTTGAAGGCGGGTGATTGGAAAGGACAATGGATCAACGATGGCAAACCTCTGCCGGAAAAGGATGAGGATTTCTACCGGGACGATCCAGCCCCATTGTTCCGCAAGGAGTTCAAGTTGTCCGGCCCCGTGCGAAACGCCCGACTCTACATCAGTGCGCTTGGCTACTACCAGGCCACCCTTAACGGAGAGGCCGTGGGGGATCGCCACCTGGATCCGCTCTGGACGCTTCCGAACAAACGCGTGTTTTACAGTGTCTATGATCTGAGCAAGAACCTTGCTAAGGGAGACAATTGCCTGGGCGTCAGCCTGGGTAACGGCTGGTATAACCCATTGCCCCTTCGCATGTGGGGACGCGTAAACCTTCGCGATCGTCTTCCGGTCGGGCGCCCGCAGTTCATCGCCCAGCTCAATATCGAGTATGCCGACGGCTCCCGCGAATCGCTGGCCAGCGATTCCTCCTGGAAAGTAACGTCTGGACCCATTCTCCGAAACAGCATCTACCTCGGAGAAAAGGTTGATGCCCGCAAGCGCATTCCGGATTGGGATCGACCGGGACTGGATGATGACGCCTGGGCCGCCGCTCGCGTGGCATCGGCGCCAGAAGGCGCCCTGCAGGCCCAGCCCCTGCCGCCCATCAAGGTGACGGCATCCGTCAAACCCGTCCGCATCACGGAGCCAGTCGGCGGCCTGTATATCGTGGATATGGGTCAGAATTTCAGCGGCTGGGCACGCTTCTCCTTCAGCGTGCCGGAGGGTACGGAGCTCACGATGCGCTACGGTGAGTTGCTATACGAGGATGGTACGCTCAATCCTATGACCAGTGTGTGCGGCCAGATCAAGCGCAAGAAACCGACCGACGACGGATCCCCCGCCATTGCCTGGCAAACCGACACCTACATCGCAGGGGGGGGCGGCCCGGAGATTTACACGCCCCGGTTTACGTTTCACGCCTTCCGGTATATTGAAATCACCGGCCTGCCGGCGCGTCCTTCCCTGGACGCTGTCGAAGGCTTGCGCATGAATTCCGACGTGGCACCGGCCGGGGCCTTCTCCTGCTCGAATGAACAGTTCAACCGCATCCAGACAATGTGCCAGTGGACCTTTCTCGGCAACCTGTTCGGCGTACAATCCGATTGCCCCCACCGGGAGCGCTTCGGATATGGCGGTGACCTGGCGACCACCTGTGACGCCTTCATGCTTAACTACGACATGGCGAATTTCTACGCCAAGGCCGCGCGCGACTGGCATGACAGCGCCCTGCCGGACGGGATGCTGACCGATACCGCCCCCTCGGTGGGTGTCCAGTATTGCGGTGTGGGCTGGGCCATGGTCCATCCACTCCTGCAATTGCAGCTGTACCGCTATTACGGGGACCGGCGGATTATCGAAGAGCAATACGCCACCAGTAAGCGATGGCTCGAGCTGGTTCGGAACCAGAACAAGGAACACATCGTCCAGCGAGGGCTTCATGATCACGAAGCCCTTGAAAAGGATAAATCGCCACCCATGGTCACCCCTCTCTATTGCGAGTCCGCACGAATGCTATCCCGGTTGGCGCGTATCCTGGAAAAGAACACCGAGACGGACGAATACCGTCGGTTGGCGGAAGATACCAGGGAGGCCTACATTGAGAAGTTTCTTCAACCGGGTACCGGTGTGGTTGCCTCGGGCATCCAGGGCGCCCAGGCTTTTGCACTGTTTCTGGATATGCTGCCGGCGGAAGAACGTTCGAAGGCCCTCGAACACTTGGTGCGGGACATTACAGACAAGCACAGCGGCCACCTGACCACCGGTATCTTCGGAACGAAGTATGTGCTGGATGTGTTGAGCCGCGAGGGACGCATTGACGTGGCCAACAAGATGGTAAATCAACGCGACTTTCCCGGCTGGGGACACATGCTGGAGCAGGGAGCGACAACCCTGTGGGAACACTGGAAATTCAGCGACAATACGTTCAGTCATAGCCATCCGATGTTTGGATCCGTCAGCCAGTGGTTCTTTAACTGGCTGGGCGGTATTGAGCCGGCCGTCGACGCCGAGGGATTCGACAAGTTTGCTTTCCAGCCCCAGTTCATCGAGGGCATGGACTGGGTGCGCTGCACGCATCAATCCATCCGCGGCCCCATCACCTGCAACTGGCAGCGTAGTGACGATCACGTGGCCCTGGACATCAGGGTTCCGGTGACCGCTTCAGCCGTACTCATTCTTCCCGCGTCATCGGCAGGCAAGGTGAGCGAAAACGGCAATCCCGCAGTCGACTCACCTGGCGTGAAACAAGCGCGGGAACAGGATGGGCACGTAGAATACGAACTGGGCTCCGGGCAGTATCGATTCAAAATCGCTCTTTGACCACGAGGGAAACAGCGCGGGGATACCGCCACTCTCACACACTTCTGAATCCTCACCCGCCGCCGCCAAGGCTATGGAGACCAAGCGGATTCAGCTACGGAAGAGACTCCGCATCCCGTAGCTGGATTCGTTAGAATTCAGTCTCCCTTCCAGACGCAGGGGGTCACGTCACGGTCCTGTTCCCACCCGGTAGAACGTGCTGACTCGTCCGGCAGCGTTCGTATCACTTAAGCTCGTGACTATGTTCGAAGCAGCGCCGGTCACCACCGACAGCGTCTGCCAGTTTGTATGAACAAGGTCCTCCGTGAATTCTACGGTATAGTCCAATGATGGCATGCTGTACCATGTCATAGTGAAATCTGCTGATGGCTGGACAGCCACGTCTGACAGCGCAAGCTCCCGGGGTACAACCCTGATGACGCAATAGTCGTTCTCTGTAATGATGAGATCACCCCACGGCGCAATACTGATACCCCTGGGCTCACACACTCTATCATAGGGAAGAGAAGTAGAACTCCCGTCTCCCTGTATAAACTCGTGTGCGATGTCATTCGTGTCTACATACCAGATATCTCCGTCACGTTGTGTCGCAAGGAAGTACCCGCCATGTGGAAGAAAGGCGATACCCCTCACCTGCTCGAGTCCGGCATTGGTAGCCGGTCCACCGTCGCCGTGGTTCTGCGTGGTCCCGTCGCCGGCCACCAGTTCCTTGCTGCCGTCCGGGAAGACACGATACACGCGGTTCGCGCCCCTATCCGTCACAACAAGGTTGCCGTCGGTCGGATCAACATCGATGTTCCCCAGGGAGTCGAAGCCGGAAGAGTATTCGGAAACGCCCGCAGTTTCCGTCCATTTTCGCACGACCGAGCTGGCCGTGTAGAAGATCGTGCTCTCATCACTGCTTACCCAGAGTCCACGGCCGGCAGCCAAGTCCAGAGTATTCGGTATAAGCGAATGGATAGTCCCGTTGGTGTCCAGTCTTCGGATCTTGTCATTGTCCCTATCCAGAATAAACGCTGTTCCCTCCGGCAAGACATATAGCCCGTTCGGATTGCTCATGGCCACACTCGTGCCCGGTTGAGGAGTATCACCGCCATTTCCTGCGACGTGCGTGCCGGCGACGGTGTGTATGTTCCCGTCCGGAGTCATTTTCAGAACCGAGTGAGATTCCTTGTCAACAAGGTACAGGTTGCCCGCAGCGTCGGCCATCGTCATATGGGTGTTGGACAGTTCGACATGTAGAGCATTGGTCCCTTCCATTGATGGAAGCCACCCGTTCACATCTTCCACCTGCCCCAGTCCGGCGATGAGTTCCAGCTCACCGTAGGAATCAAGGATGACCCCATAGTCATCGGCAACAAGGCTGGATGCGCATAGAGATGCAAGAAGCAAACCCACCACGGCTGATCTCATATCTGTCTCCCCTGGAGTACGGTCGCGACGGACCTTCTTCCGTTAAAACCACTGAAAGTACGTGAACACCGCACCTGTGTACTTTTGGTGAGGCTATCCGAGGCCTCACAGAGATAAGCTCCACGCGCGTGTGACGCTTATCATAAGTATAGTCACTATGACGCCCCGGTTACAGCATGAACTCCCCGTGGAATTGGCCTGGGAGGCATGATGGCGCTAAGTACACGCCTTGCGCGCTCTGTAACCTCAGGATCTTCGTCCAGCCTCCGATTGGTCATCGCAGTTCTGACCACATTCCTGGCCGCGATATTGACCTTGCCGATCGTGATCAGTTCCCGGGTTGCCGTTTCGCGCACCTTGAACGTGTGATCTCCGAGTTGTGCTGAAAGTTTGATTACCGATCGCCTGGTCCTTGTATCGATCTTCCCTTTTTGAACTGGCTCGCCCTCTTTGCGTGACCTTGCCGCACACTGCTCGTCTGCCCCAAAGAGTGTAACACAGCATACTGCAAGAGAAGCAGCCAAGGTGATCGCACGCGCTACTGACCCTGTAGTTGTCATCGTCTTCCTCGCGTCGAAGTCCGTTCGACTTAAGAATAGAGCGCATCACACTTTGAGAGAAGATGTTTCTTGCTCGCCTGCCATCACACCAGCCCGATGACAAGACCGACAACCAGCACCACCCAGAACATCCCGCTGTCTTTAAAACGGTCCAGCAGCCAGAAATACAGGCAGGCAAGACCAAACGCAATGGCACTCCCAATCAACGCTTCGAAGAACGGGTTGGTGAACAGCATCGCAAAGATGAATCGCGCCCCGGCGTAGATACCCGCGCACAGAACCGGATTCTCCGTGGCCAACAGGATCTTTATTAGCGCAACAAGCACCATTACTTTGATGATTATACCCATGTTGCTTTCCCCCTTCTACTTCCTCACAGACGCGGCGATGCCCTGCACCGGGAATTGATTGTGAAAGGCGCCGGGCGCCGTCTGGTACATAATTTGAAACTATAGGTCAGGAGAGTCAACGGGAATCCTCACTGCGGAATTCAAGGTCGGGGATCCAGACTCTTGAACCGTTGGCCCGTGGTCCGTCCGGTAACCGCATGACTCTTTGCTCCTTCATATGCCCTTGATACTCATCAAGCATGCGCTATCCTGCTGTGGACCGGACTTCAATCAACATTGATCAGAATTGTGGAGCGTCACCGAAATGAAACTCAACGTCATAGCAGCAACAGCTTGGATCACCAGCCTTTTTTTCCTGTCCGCAGCGACAGCGCAAACGAAGGGAAAGAAGTATAACGTTCTCTATGTCATCTCGGACGACTTGACGTCGACAGCCCTCTCCTGCTACGGAAACACGGTCTGCAAGACCCCAAATATCGACAAGCTGGCAACCGAAGGCGTTCGCTTCACACGCACATACTGCCAGACCCCTTATTGTGGACCGTCGCGGGCATCCATCATGTTCGGCTACTACCCTCATGCCACGAAAGTCTTCGGCTATGTCAGCGGGCGTAAAGCCGTCGGCCCGGATAAAGATAGCTGGGCGCAGTATTTCATGAAGAACGGTTACCACACGGCGCGCGTGTCGAAGATATTCCACATGGGTGTTCCCGGAGGCATAGAAAAAGGAACTGATGGCGCCGACGATCCTGCATCCTGGAACGAGCGGTACAACAGCAAAGGCCCCGAATGGAGAGCTCCGGGCGATGGTGAAACCTTGGAGAACAACCCCGACGGCAAAAAACCGGCGGTTGGAGGGAATACTTTTGTCGTGGTTGAAGCCGATGGCGACGACATGGTGCACTCAGACGGCAGGACCGCCGCAAAAGCGATTGAACTCCTGGGTAAGTATAAAGAGTTGAACAAACCATGGTTTCTCGGTGTAGGTTTCGTACGTCCGCACGTACCGTTCGTCGCACCACGCTCCTACTTCAAGCCCTTCGTCTATGACGAAATGGTGCTGCCTGAAAAAGTCAAAGGCGACTGGGACGATATTCCACCCTCCGGAATCAACTACAAGACCAGCAAGAACATGAAGATGGATGTTCGACGCCAGAAGAAAGCAGTGGGCGGCTATTACGCAGCCGTGACCTACGTAGACAAGTTGTTTGGCGAGGTCATGGACGCGCTCGAGAAGAATGGTCAACGCGACAACACCATCGTCATCTTCACCAGCGATCATGGGTTCCATTTGGGCGAACATGATTTCTGGGCAAAGGTCAGCATGCATGAAGAATCGGCAAAGGTACCTCTGATCATCAGTGTTCCCGGCAAGAAACCAGCCGTCTGCAATTCGTTTACGGAACTGCTGGACCTCTATCCCACGCTATCCAGTTTGTGTGGTTTAAAGGTCCCGGGACATCTGCAGGGCAAGGATCTATCGCCTATGTTCGACGACCCCACGGCAACGGTGCGTGAGGCGGCTTTCAGCGCAAACGGCAAGGGTACCTTGTTGCGTGGCGAACGCTGGGCCTACCTCGAATATGGAAACGACGGACGCAGGGGGGCGGAATTGTTCGACATGGATAAAGATCCCAAACAGTATACCAACCTTGCAAGCAATCCGGAATATGCCGACGTGCTTGCCGACCAGAAGAAGAGAATGGCAGCCAAGTTGGCCAAGATCCGAAAGAACGACCTTGGCAAGGAATACTAGGACCCTTGAATAACCACTCTTTCCCGCTTAATCAAGCAACAGGCAATTCTCCACCATCATTGGTGCAAATCCCTAAACAAGTCGCTCATTGATCTCTTGTGTCTTTCCTACAGCATCTATTTGTCATGAAACTTGGGCGTTGGATGTTGGACGTTGGACGTTGGGCGTTGAGGTCACTCCCGCACGCGACTGAGTTCAGCGCGCTTCAGGGCCTCTCCGGGCCCTATAAAACGGCAATGCACAGCCAATCGCTCGATCTTTCCGCGCCAGTCGCGAGAATCCTCGTACTCGTCGCCAAGCACCAGGTGCATGGGTGCCCAGTTCCTGAAGTCACCCGCGACCCGGCGCGATTCGACAACTCGTCTGCCGTCCAGATAGCACGCCAGGTATCCGTCCCGGTAGGTGACCAGAACGTGGTGCCATCGTCCCTGCCGTACACCGCAGAGCGTGGTTTCGGGCCTCATGCCGTTGATGCCGGTCGCAGGCGTTCGCAGCCGAAACACAAGCCGCTCGCCCTCCTGGCCAAGAGTGAAGTTGCGATGGTAGCCGTCTTGCGAGAACGAGACGATGCGCGCAGGGCCCGACTGCTTAGCCGCGTGCGTCATCAACACCGCTTCAACACTAAGTTCCCCTGCCCGGCGACAGGCGGCGAGCAGGCGTTCATTGGCGCCATCGATCAGAAAGCCGCCCTCGCTGACGTCCAGGGTCCCGTCAGCCGCGGGCTTGGCGGCTCCACGTGCCTTCAACGGGGTCTTCTTGCCTGGGCCCAAAACAACGCCCGGCAGCCCGCGACGCCACGCCAAAACCAGGCCAGGGGCGTCGCCGGGCCAGGCGGCCAGGTTTACCGGCTTCTCAGGAAGAACGACCGCCGCGGGTGCTGGGGGTGCTGAGGGTCTTGAAGGCCGCCGGGCGATGGCCTCATTCTTGCGCAGCGAGTAGCACAGCAGGTTGCCGCTACGATCTTTGCAGTAGAGCCGTCGATCCGCAAGCGCCACGTGCGGCCAGACCTCGGCCCGAAAGACACCTGACTTATGGGCCAGCTTGCGGAATGCGCCGGGACTGTGCTCCGCTGTATCGACCAGCATCAGGTTGCCCTGGTCGGCCCACACGATCAGCCGATCGTCTGCGGTCACGATACAGGAGCCCGCCGCGCCACCAGAGTGCCCTTCCCACAGCAAACGGCCCGTCTTGAAATCGAGACACTTGACGCGCTTCCATGCCCAGTAGACACGGTTCTTGTGGATGACAGGCGTGCACACACCCGACGCATGCTTTTGCTCCCACACCTTGGTTACACCGCCAAGCGTGACCCGTAGCTTGGTGATGGTGTCGTGGTTGTAGGACGACGTGATAAGCACTTCGTTTCCCTTCACGGCGGGGCCGGCAATGCTGTTGGCGAACTCGGTCTGGTATGGATATGCGGCCAGGGTTTCGCCCTCCTGCCCACGATCGAGCCGGACCACGAGCAGGTTTGAGAGGGTCAGAACCGCAAGGCACGGGACCCCGTCGACTGTCATCCTGACAGGACCGGCGGTGTGGCCCGCAAGGTCGGTTGCCTGCGACCTCCAGATGCGCGTTCCAGTCGCCTTAGACAGCGCCATGACGGTGCCGGCGTTACCTCCTACCTCGACAAGCAGCCAGTCGCCGTAGACCATGGGCGAGCACGTGTAGCCATAATCGCGCCGACTGCTTTTGCCGACTTTCGGCCTGGGCCGCATCCCGTAGGCGTCATAGAGATTGACGTGCCAGACGTTGCGACCGGCCCGGGTCGTGTCCCAGCAGTTCAGATCGCCGTCGAGCCCCAGCGTGTAGAGCCGGCCGGTGTCGGTATCCAATTCGGGCGTGGCGCTTGGGCCCGAATAGGCACCCGTATCGCCCGTGGCGAATCGGCCGCGCGTACGACAGCGGTAAGACGTCTTCCACAGCTCTCGGCCACTTGCGGCGTCGAAGCAGAACACTGTGTCCTGTCCGCCATCGAAACCCATCGTGTAAATCTTGCCGGCGGCGACCACCGGGGACGTCCCGCCCGACCCGACGCGTGCGCGCCACAGCGGATCAGACGGGGGCCACACGCCGTCCTCCCAGGCGGACGTTTCAGCGGTGGCGCCGTCCCGGTTCGGACCGCGCCAATGTGCCCAGCCCGGTCCCGGCGTCTCCGGTGGTTGTGCCCTTGCAAGCGTACCCGCGCCCACGACGCAGTTCAGCAGAACTGCACAGGCAACAATTGTCCGACCTCGCATAGTCAATTCCTCCCCTGGGGCTTCGATCCCCGGTAAGAGCTGCCTGGGCCCGTTCACCAGCCAGGTGAAGCGGCGTCTACCTTCCAAATCTCTGAATTCTAACGAATCCAGCTACTTGCACCAACTCCCAGTAGCTGGATCCGTGAGGATTCAGATCTCCCCGTACCCGAATCCGCTTGGCCTTCGCAGCCTTGGCAACGGAGGGTTAGAACTCAGATGTTCAGTCAAGATGCCGAGCGAACCATTCGCGGGTCCGCTGCCACATCGTATCGGTCAGAGTGTGGCCCACGCCCGGCTCTATGGCGAAAGAGAAGTTGGCAGCCGCGTTCTGCCGGTCATAGACGGCGGCGATTCGTTCGACACCGGCTTTCGCCTCCTCGATCGGACTGCCGTCGTCTGTCTCTCCAAGGTTAAGTAGCAGCGGCCTCGGGGCAATCAAAGCGGCAATATCCGGCGTGTCTCCGTACTGCTGCCACCCGGGGATAAAATTAGGAAAGCAATGCAGCAGGTGATGCTTGTGGATGGCCTCGTATGTCGGCAGACAGCAGTTGCCGACCAGGCACTTCAACCGTGGCTCGAAGGGCCCGACCAGCCAGGTATGCGTCGAGCCCATGGAATGCCCGTAACAGCCTATTGCATCCGAACGCACCTCGGGACGCTCGAACAGGAAATCGACGGCACGTCTCATATCCAGGATGTTCTTCCAGGCCAGGCATTGGCCCCGCACTACGTACTGCAGGAAGGCAAAGCGCTCGTACTGCATCCCGGACAGCTTCCCGATAGGATCGCGGCGGCTTTCGAAGCAAAGCGCATCGGGGCAAAGCACCACATAGCCTTCCCTGGCCAAAGCGACTCCCGTGTGATGCATCGGGTCGCCGGCAAGCCCAGCGGGTTCGCTCTTGCCAAAGTCGTATTCCCCGTTGTGCTGGTGCCAGACGGCAACCGCCGGTGCGGGACTTTCGGCGTCAACACCGTCGGGGATCAGCAGAAGCGCCGGAACGCGGTCCCCGGGCTCCACCTCGTAGGTCACGGATTCAATACGAAAGCCATCCTGCCCGGTGACCTCCGCGCACCGCGGCTCCAACGGGCATGGCTCCGGCCACGCGCCTCCAAGGCAATCCCGAAGTCTCGTTCTTAGTTCCTCTGGCGTCATGTATTCCTTGAGCTCAGCTTGCGAGGCGGCAAGTCCTTTGTTGCGAGGCGACAAAATCTACCGGGAAAGATTAGAGTACCGCATACTCGGTGTGAAGCAGTTTCTTGTTTCCTGCTCTTTGCCGGTCTGAACTGAACTTCCGTAGAGGATCAGGTGTAAGCCAATATTCTTGTACGAGTACCCGACATAGTTCCCCAGGATGAAGAGTACCACGCAGACACGAACCCCGGAGGCAGCCGAATTCCAGACAAACATACTTCAGACCTGCCAGAGGAGGAGTCCATCGCATTCAGTAAGTCGGGATGTGCCCCACGGTCGCCAATGCTCCTACCAACAAGTGGGCATAGGGAAGATCTGACACTTGCCACTGTTAAACACCGCCCATCGCTTACTCAAGGGCAATGATCCGCTGACCCTGATCCTGTTGCTTGGCAATACAGGATTCGAACCTATGACTTCTACCGTGTGAAGTCGGGCAACCGTTTCCTCTGCACGCAACCTGTTGCGTTGCATTTGGTTACATAACCACGAGAAAGCTACTTACCCCATCTTATGGAGCCGGGCGCTTGTCCTACGAAGCCGCCGTCTCCACAAGAGGTTGCAACGCAACAGGTTGCCCGTCTCAAAGAGAAAAGCGCAAAATGGGTCACATCGGTAAAAGCTCCATGTGGCGTGACCTTGAAATTCCTCCGCTATCTCCCTAGTATTCGTGCATACGCATGCTTATTGGTTACCTTGAGGCAGGGCGGATGATGAGTGTAAAAGCAGATTTCCGGTACGTTCTCCTGGTGAGGGACACCGCCGGGCTGGTACGAAGAACAAGACAGATGCGATACATATTGATGATTGGGCTGATGTTGACGGGATTCAGCGCCGCGGCCAAAGAGCCATTGTTCACCGGTCGGCGTCTTCTGCCTGCTTATGAACCCGACGCCTACGGTCCGCTTGTCTTTCCCGAGCAAGTGACCGCCTTTCTCGACCATGAACTGGACTATATCCTGCGGCGTCAGAACAAGGATGGATCGTGGGACAGTGCGCAACCACAGGGGAACGGGCGCACCACCATGCAGGCCGGCGGCACGGTCGACAAAATCACCCTGACCTCAATGTGCGGGTATTCGCTGCGGCATTATCCCGAACACGGCGCGGATCGTGTCGATGATGCCGTGTCCAGGGCACTGCAGTTTGTCGCCACGCAGGTCCAGGCCGGAAAACTGCGCACCCAGGTTCAGGACGCGCCATGGCGTTACACCTACGCCCTTCGGTTCCTGGTGCATGAGTATCCGTTCGTCAAAGACCCAGAGATGAAAAAGAAGATCGTGATAACCGCCGCCTACATCCTACCCAAACTCAAGGAGATGCAGTTCGTCACGAAGAGAACCAAACCGGCGGCCTGGACTGCCAGGAGCAAGGACGGGGCAGGAGGGTGGGGCTACCTGCTCAAGGTAAAAGGCAGCAATACCTTTGTGAGTGCGGATACGCTGCGCGTCCTGTTGAAAGCGAGGAAGCTGTGGCCTTCCCTCGGCATGGACGAACAGATGCTGTATCCATGCTTCTGGATGCTGAGCAACCTTCGCAAGAAACAGCCAAACAGTGACGTGGAGTCCTACCGTTACGATGCGGCCGGCAGCTTCTGGCGGGTAAGGGACATCCGGGCAGATGTAGGGCGCCTGGGTTCGGCCGAACTGGCCTGCCTGATGTATTCAGACACATTCAAGGTGAAGCCCGAAGAGAAAAGGACCCAAGCGCATCTTGAAAAGGCGCTGTGGGAATGGATGAAGCACAGGGGCATCCTGGACATAGTGAAGTTTCCCCAGGACCATGCTGACTATTCTCTCGCACCCTGGTGCTGGATGTACAGCTATCGTACTGCCCTCGAGGCCGCAGATTACCTGGCAATTAACGACAAGCTGAAAGAAAAAGTCCGGCGGATTTCCATGAACGCCTTCTTCAGGCACATGAAGTTCTACCACGAGCCGAAACTGGGGGAACAGGGCTGGATTATCGGGGGGGACTTGAACAAGGAACTCCATGATTCATGCCGGCTTCTGGACGGCCTGGCTACCATGAAGCACCTTTATCAACCCCGGCTGAACATCTCCTCTCCGGAACTGCAGGATGTGATGAAGCTGTTCAACGCGACAGCTTACGGTGAAGCTTACAACCTTCTGTGTAGAAAGAAGATCACACAGCAAGTGACACAGATCACCGTTGCTGTGAAGAGCCGGTTCGACAGCAGGATGAAAGACATCCAGGGTATTCACGCGGAGTTCCCGGTTGACGGCATTCGTCATCTCGAACGGATGAAGAAACACTTTGCAGGGTATCCGGGATTATCCAGGGCGAACCAGCTAACTGCGCAGTGGCGAAAAGAGCTGCCGGACCTGCCATCGGAAGAGGTGATGGAATGGGTTGAGCTGGGACCATATCCCGGTACCGTGCCGGACGGATTGAGTGATGCGCATGCGTGGGGGAAGATCCTGACGCTCGGAAAACCAGACGGAACGAAGGAAGGTTCTGATCCGCTTGGATCTGTTGACCTGGAACGGGATTCGATCAGGGGAGATTGGAGGACTGCCTCCGGCCAGCTTATCTCTCCTTCCAAGCCTTATGCCCGCATCCAGCTGCAGGAAGTGCCCCGTGGCAGCTATCGGTTGGAAACGGATTTCACGCGGATCAAGGGAGACTGCATGGGCATCATGTTTCCGGTCGGCAACACTTCCGCTCTCCTAGTGGTAAGTGGCTGGAACGGGAAGGTCAGCGGGCTGGCGTTCATTGGCGGCAAAGACGCCGACCGCAACCAGACCACCCGGGACGGAACGCTCACCAATGGGGTCAAGCACACCTTGTTGCTGGATGTTCGCCCAAAGGAAAACGGAGGGGCGAAGATCAGCGTGGCCCTTGACGGCAGAGACTACCTTGAGTGGGAAGGCCCTCAGACCTCTTTGAAACCCGATCGCCAATGGGGATTGCGTCACACCGGGGCTATCGGGATCGGTTCATACAACGCGTCCATCGTGTTTCACAGCTGCCGGCTGGTCACCCTTGATGAATGAACTGCTGTGCCGTGCACCAGTTTACCACAAAGAAATCCCGCAGGAGCGGCTTGCGCGGCTTTTGCCGCCGCCCCGCTTTCGGGCACGTGACGGTGGCTGGGCGTGTTCTTAGGAGCATTTGGGACACTGGGGGCCTTCTGCATACCCTCGAAACCTGCCCTGCAGGCTCAATGCACACCCGTTGCACAGATTCTCAAATCTCTGTCAATCAGGGGAGTCACGGCTCAGATCTTTTCATCTGCTCGGGAGGCGTCCGGGCTATTCCGGCCTATTCCGGCTTCTCAACTTCGCTTTCGGATAGCACAACACTGCCAGCGTGATTTGATCGCGTGAGATTCTGTCTACCCCACAACGCAAGGCGTTAGGCGCTGCGCTCTGCGCGCAGCGCAAGAACGCTCCGATCGTGAACCGCTTGGTATTTCCTGCGGGTCTGATAGACTAGCCTGTTGTGAAAGAGGGCGTGGAACAACGAAAAGTTGTGCTGCAAAGCTTGACAGTGACCCTCGTCATGTTGATCGCGGCCGCGGGTACCACGGCGCGTGCGGAAGACGTCCTACCCGCCTTCCCCGGGGCAGAGGGATTCGGGGCGACGATCGAGACAAAGATGGGGAATGACAACGATCGGGACAATGATCAGGATAAAGATGAATTTTCGGACCAATGCTTCCAGGCCAGTCCAAGGCAACAACGGCAAATGTGCAAATGCGAGCTATTTCCTCTGCTCGCAACATTCTGCGTCCCAAGCTGTTACAGGGCGGGTTAATTAGCCTTTGCCCCTGCGAAACTGGAGCATTGGAGTAGTGGAGTGCTGGATCTTGAGAGATTAGAGTCCACGTTCCCTTTCCGACAATACTCCACAACTCCATTACTCCACACCTGTTACGCTTACCCACCGTACAGCGCATAGGCCCATTGGACATGGGCTCCGTCAAGGGCCACTGCGGTACAAATGCTCAAATGCCCCTTCCCCTTTAACAGATGAAGCTATAAGATCCAGAAGGAGACCAAAGGAGTGCGGATATACAGCAACATCGGAGAGTCTTTAGGGGAAACATCCTCGAATTCAATGTGGTGATCTGTAACGGCCGAAGAGCAATTCCCTGACAAACTGGGCACCGGGACGACCTACAGAACATAACCATGAAGCATTGCGGCATATTCTTCATCTTGGTAGTGGTGGCGGTATGGCTTCAGATGCCGCCTCTCTCTGCGCGTGCCGAAAGTGACGATTGGGTAAGCGAATATACCCGAACGAGCATTGCCGAAACCATTAAACGAAACACAGACGGTGACATTACAGAGCGCAATGTCGTGACGGACACCAAGGTGCTGGTACGTCAGAAAGTCACGGAAGTCCGCCAGATCGATACCAACGGGATCGAGCACGTGGTCAGTCGAAGAACCGATATTTACGACAGCCTTGCCCCGCGTGTCCTCCCGATTGAAACCACAATCGAGAAACAACTTGAGGCAGGGAACGAGTCTCTTGTAGTGACTGCCGTTACCACCATCGTCACAATGGGATCCACTCAGACAACAACATACGAGAAACGAGACCCGGAACAGGAAAGACTGGTCATCATTAAACGTGTCACGAAGAAGATCGACGACCTTGGCCAGCAAATCCTCAGCATTGAAACACCGGACCAGTTCGGCAACCTTGTCGTTACCCAGACAACCACGCTCTCAACGCTGTAAACCGTTTGACCACCGCCTTGCTTCTTAAGGACCCCGGATCACCCTGCATTTGTTCTGTCAGGCTTCAGGGCTGTACTCAACATAGCCGTGTTCGACAAAGCCAGATATGAGTTTCTTCTTAGAATCCAGAAGGAATATGTCTTCGCCAGTGCAAATGAGTTTGAATCCTCCGAACAATGAAGATTTGTAACCCAGGATCTCCTCACGCCTCAAGACGACTATTCTGTGCTTTTCCTTAAGCTTGCCGAAACCCTTGATATCTCTGAGTTGATCGGGAAGCTCAGCGCACGTAATAGCCGGATACGGAAAGTTGATCTTGCTTGCGGAACTGAACAGGGAGACGAATAGCGCACCGAGCAAACCAAATAGAGCCATCGCCGTGCCTGCGGATTGCGTAGTAACGCTTTTTGCGACCAGGAACAGGTCATCCTGTAGCAATACTACAGGGCCGGAAAACGTAGCGTTCTTGGTGATCCCATCCTTCTCAAATCTGAACCTCTTAGCTATTCTCTTGTGTTGCATGGCAATGTCTCCTTCGCAGCAAGGTTAATGCACTTTCCTTTGGCGACTCGATGGTCCGTAATTCTAACGGCATCCTTAACAATTAGGTTCATACGCCACGGCCACGGCACAATATGGCAGCGGTTCGACCCGCTCACATGTGTTGGTGCCACGTTACCGACGAGGATTCCCTTCCCACAAACCATCAATCAGTGCGAACCCGGCAACGTCCTGCTCTTTGAGCTCGCAACGGATAAACGGGTAGTGGTCGTTGACAAGGAAATAGCTGGCCAGCAATTCAGCAAAGTACTGTTTCTCGCCGGCCAGGGCCGGATGCAGCACACGACGGCCATCGAAACGTAACACCGATTCGTACTTACCGTCTTTGCCGGCTTGCCTGTAAGCCATCCTTATCTTCTTACCTAGCTCGGAATCACTTCCTGCGGCATGACGATCGTAGTAAGCCAGGGCCAATTCGTACAACACGTCGGACTGTTGGAGCAGTGCCCATTTCATCATGCGCCGCGGATCACGGATCTCCACGGCCCGGAACTTGTCCGGGTTCAGTCTGTCGCCAAGCAGGTCTTTGCGACTGTCCCAATAGTGAACGTACGGCCCTACACCGCCGATCTCAAGCCAGATCGGCACTTGGTGCAACTGCGCCTGTCCCTGCTCGGAGATGAAGTGATCGATCATGTGCAGCTTGTAGTTCAGCAGCGTCACCATGGATTCGCAAAGTCCCGGTTGATTCGTCAACCGCGGGTCGACATAAACAGTCCAACCGTCGATGTCGCGCTTATCGTATTGCTCAGTGGGAATGTATTCTGCGGTTGCCTCGGAGCCGCTCGCCCGAGCCGGCGAGCCGGTCCAGTGCCGCACGTCGTGCTGATAGGCCGCGAGTTCCTCTTCCAATTGGCGTATTTCCGCCGGTTCCACTCCCCAATAGCGTTCAACGAACTGAGCCATGATGGGATCATGTTCCCGTAACTCGGCCCGTACGAACGGATAGATATCGTTGACGGCAAAATAGGCTTCCGTACTCTCCGCCCAGTATTCCATGCGATTGCTACGGCCGTAGTGAGAACCACGCTGACCGTTCCAGATCAGCACCTTCTCATACGTCCCCTCGCTCATCATCCGCTCGTAGTTGGACTGGGATTTGGCGTTGCCATAATCGCGGCTCTTCCCAATGAAATGAAAATCGTAGCCATGCGCCAGTTCGTGGAACACGACGAACGGATGGCGATAACTGTCTCCCACATGTGTTTTGGCGCTCAGCGACATGAAGGAACGGGGGTCCCTCGGGATCCTGTACCCACGTCCTGTCAGCCAGTTCCTGTCGGGATGATAGGACAGATCCACCTTCTCCTTGTATTCGATCCAAATGGCGTTGTTCTCCTGCATGTTGCTTACGGCCTCAGTCGGGGCGGCCAGTTTGATCTGGTAAAGCTCCCAACGCAGATGCTCCAGCGTTCTGGCCCACT
>JASLPY010000061.1 GCA_030744755.1 Kiritimatiellia bacterium
CATCCTAACAGGATGCAGGAGGCTTTCCCATTTTCTTATCCTTCAATTGCATGGGGATCGTGAATAATGCGCGCTAGATAGCGTTTGTTTGCGTGGGGGAGGGGTGTATAATTGTGAAAGGTTTAGAGAGGAGGGCGATCTATGAAAGTTACGCATGTGGCGTTGAGGCCTACTGAGGCGGCAGAGAAGGCGGGGGCTCCGGCCTTGACACCTGAGTTGCTTGCTGCCACGGGGGCTCGGTATTCGCGCAGCAACGAGGGGTTGTTTGCCATCCTGGATCGCATAGATCCAGAGCATCCTGATAAGTCGGTCGATTCCATTTTTCGCATGGTCGATTACGGGCACCAGTCGATTGCCGACATGGCGCCTGCAGCCATGTTCCTGGATGGTATCAGCATCCACCTTGCATACTACGTATGGAGCCTGTGCAGCGTGGCAGGCGGACAGGAATCATCCACCCGCTACCTGGACCTCTCTACAAGTACGTTGCCGGATCCTGAGGCGCTTGGGATTTCGGATGGCGCGGAGTGGCAACGGCTGATGACCGACTGCTTTGGTGCCTACCGCATGATGCTCGAAGAGTGGCAGGCGCTGGCGGAAAAGGAGCCGGAGCTTACACGCATTCCCGGAACGTTGCGGGATGACCCGTCGCCCAAGGCTGTCAAAGCAGTTGCTCGTATGAGACGTAATTATGCGTTCGATAGAGCGCGGTACTTCCTGCCCGCCGCCGTGCCCACGAACGTGATGCTTGTTATGTCGGCACGCTCGTGGGTTCAGCTATGCCAGCACCTTGCTTCGCAGCCCTTGCGCGAGGCCAATGATCTGGCCGAGGCCATACGGTCCGAGCTGGCGCTTTGCTCCCCCCGTCTGATTAAGCACGCTTGCTGCCAGGAGTCGATTGCAAAAGGAATAAGGCAAGAGCATTCTGAGTGGCGGCGAATGGCCGCCGAGATGCCTGCCTGTCTAGTGGATGAGACTCTGCCCCCGGACCACGACCCCAAGGCACATCTAGCCGTCCTCGGGGCGAATGGATTGGATGGCGAGAAGGCTGCAGAGGATCTTGCGGGACACGACAACCGCTATGCCTGGATAGGGTCAGGGTTGCGGCAGACTGCGGTGCGCTTCGGCTGGGATGCCGTGACACTGGCAGAGTTGCGCGATCTGAACAGGCATCGAACCGGCAGCAAGTACTGCCCGCAGGTACCGATGGGCTTCTATTCGGCCATGGACCAGGTGTCGGACAGTGATCGGGGTAGGGGATTGGAGGAGAGGCTGGCAGAGCTGGCCGAAATCGGGCGGGACGCCACGCGAGCCGCCAGAACGCGTCTGGCGGATGGAGATCCTGCTTACATCTATTGGGCCCTGCTGGGAACACAGTACCCGTTCGAGCATGTCACAACTGCCGACAAGTTTATATACGAGGCGGAATTGCGGACCGGCGTAGGTTCGCACTATCGATATGCCCAACACCTGCACGATGCATTGACGCTGTGGTACAGGGAGTTTCCGGAAACCACGGGGCTGATTCACGAGGGGACGGCTGAGCCGGAGTGAGGTGGGGAGGGAGGGGAGTCAACGCCCAACGCCCAACGCCCAACATCCAACGTCCAAGTGAATTATGATTGAGCAATGCCGAATTGCTAATGGCGAAAAGGGTGAGATGAGAAGAATAACACGGCGCCGATTCGTGATGCTGGGAGGCGGTTTCGGGGCGGCCGGTCTTGCGGCCTGCTACACTGTGTTTGTTGAGCGCTCTATCGTTCTTACTAACACCTACCGAATTCAAGTACCGAATCTTCCGGAAGCCTTCTCCGGTTTTCGTATCGTGCAACTGTCGGATCTCCACTATGGCCCTCTTGTTTCGCTTGGGTTTATCCGAGACGTTATTGCACGCGCCAACAGAATCAAGCGCGACATGATTGTCTGTACGGGCGACTATGTGCATGAATGGAATGCGACCGGCCATATAGATCGCGTCTGGCCGCTTATTTCTGAACTCAGAGCCCCGGAGGGAGTGTTGTCTGTGTTGGGCAATCACGATCACTGGGCGGACACTGCAAGGTCGCAGTACTGGCTGGAACGAACGGGACAGGATCTCAGGCAAAAAGTCACTGCGATCGAAAGAAACGGGAGCAGGCTCTGGATCGTCGGTGCGGGTGATCTTTGGGAAGACCACGAAAGCCTGGATAGATTGTCGTCTGAAATCCCGGAAGCTGATTGCCGGATCGTGCTCGCACACAATCCCGATACCGCCGACTCGGAGTTCTCTACACGAGTTGACCTCATGATCGCGGGGCATACCCATGGAGGCCAGGTTAAGATTCCGTTTGTTGGTACCCCGGTTCTTCCTGTCCGCAACAAGACGTACTCGAGCGGTTTAAAGATATCGCCACGGGGAACAAAGGTCTTTATCTCCCGCGGGATCGGCTGGGCGGTTTTCCCGGTCAGGTTCAACTGTTATCCCGAGATCGCGGTTCTGGAGCTGGTCTGTGGTTAGCCGTGTCTGCCCGAGGCGTTGCTTGGGATTTCGGCATGTCGAGAGATAACGCCAAGCGTGAGATCTCTTCAGGAATATCACGCGGATATCGAGTAGCCGGTTGAATGAGGCTAAGTGTGGTTAGTTTGAGAGGGGAGGGACCTCTCGGAGATAGGTCCCTACTTCTCAAGTACATGCCTATCTCCGAGAGGCATGATCCCATGTGGCTCTCCCTGCTTACATCATAAGGAGCACCGAGAGCATCATGATGCACCAGAGGATATCCGGTGGTGCCTGGAATCGGCTCGTGGTGTCGAGCAGGAGGCTGCTGTTCGCAGGGAACTCCTCGTCTCCCGCCCGAATTATCAACACAACCGGCAGTACTTCGAAGGGATGCAGCAGGAGCGAAGCGTCACCATAGTCTTGAGGAATCCCTCCATAAGTCTTGCCGCGTTCCAGGAATGCTTTCAGGTCACCGGCGTACCGCGCAGTCAGTTTATGCAGCGGCAATGTGTGGCTACCGCGTACCATGGCTTCCATGCCGGGCATTTCGGCTGGCTTAACAAGGTTTCCTGACGGGGGTACATCTTTGGCGTGAATCAGGAAGGAAAGTACGGAAAGACGGGAGAAGTAAGACAGTGCGTTCAGAAGATGATCGGCCTCCGGCGTGGTGCCGCAGATTTCGCCTGTGCCGAGCGAGACCCCTATCCGCTGGTTGTACAGGCCGAGGCTGTAGGCATTGCCTTCTCGATCGAACGTAGCGCCTGTGCGGGAACAGACATCCTCTGATGCCAGAGACTTGAGGCGTTCCCACGCGTGTGATTCTCCAGTGTTCATGAGTTGGTCGCACCCGCTGAATCATTGGTTAGGGATTCATTTTTGCCGATCCGTTCTTCGTGAGAGTAAACGGTGAAGCTCGAACCACGCGCGAATCCAATGACCGTGATGCCTGCCTCGCGGGCCCGGAGAACCGCCTGGTGCGTTGGCGCCCCTCGGGCTACGATGGTGGCAATTCCTGCTCGAGCCGCTTTATGCAGAATCTCCGATGACACCCGACCGGAGGTTATGAGAACAAGGCTCGATAGGGTCTTACCATTCTTGAGTGCCCAGCCAATCACCTTGTCGACGGCGTTGTGCCGCCCTATATCGTCCATCGAGACGAGAGGTTGTTTGCCACCATCGCTAAGCGCAGCAGTGTGTACCCCGCCCGTTGACTTGTATAGATCGGATGATGTCTGGAGCCAACGTGCGGCGCCCCATACCTGTTCACGTGTCAGAGATGTTTCGGCAAGTGGCGGCCGTCTTGACGAGAGCTCCACAACATTGGCGTACATGACGCCTTTGCCGCAGCCCGAAGTGAAAAGACGCTTGCCCATTATGCTGGGGTCCGGAGTCCGTTCAATCTCCACGTTTGCGACCCACCGCTCTGAATCGAGAACATAAGAATGAATTTCCCCGGCTTCGGTGATAAAGCCGGATGCATAGAGGAAGCCGCAGGTGAAGTCTTCCATGTTCGTCGGGGTGGACAGGAGAGTGGCCAGTTCGGTACCGTTTGCGATGATAGTGAACGGTACTTCCGTGGCAACCGGCTGGCACCGGTGCAGCACGGTGTCCTCCTTCACCCGCATGACCTCAAATTCTACCGCTGAGCCTGGTTCATCAGACATAGTCATGGGAAGAGCCTTTCGGGAGAGAAACGAGCAGACTGCCGTGGGTCTTCAGGCGAAGCATCCTAGCTGGCAGTTCGTAATCTTGATCTTCTCCTCTTCGCAGATGGCTCCTATTTCGTTCACCTTGACATCGTTCTCTGCGGCAATCGTGAACGCCACCTTACAAGGCAGCTTTCTCTTGCCTTCCCGCTCAACTACAGCATTCAGTATTGTCATCTTAAGCGATTCCTGGTTCATATCGCTCCTATCTCGGCAGGCCGATCAGCTGCTGCCTTTATCTTGACTGCACAGACCTTGTATTCAGGGATCTTTGCAATCGGATCTATTGCATCGTTCGTGAGAGTATTGGCGGCTCCTTCGTGGAAATGGAAGGCCATAAACACCGTTCCGAGCGGAGAGCGTTCTGTCACAACAGCATTGGCATGGATGGTGCCGCGACGCGACGATACTTCAACCGTTGCCCCCTCAGTGATGCCCTCGCGCGCGGCATCTTCCGGGTGAATCTCTACGGGTACCGGTGGACATATCTGTTCCAGCCCCTCGGTTCGGCTGGTCATGGTGCGCGTGTGCCAGTGATAGAGATAGCGCCCCGTTGTCAGCAGGAGCGGGAAATCGCTGTCAGGCTCCTCGTCGGCCGCTCGGAAAGGTGTTGGATGGAACTTTCCCTTGCCGCGCTTGAATTCGCCTTCGTGCAGGAAGACCGTTCCGGGATGATCCTTGTCAGGGCAGGGCCACTGCAGACCTACCTTGCCGATGCGGGGATAGCTGATTCCTCCATAAATGGGAGTAACATCCGCGATCTCGTCCATGATCTCCGAGGGGTGTTCGTATGCCATCGGATACTCCATTCTGCCGGCCAGGGCACAGAGTATCTTCCAGTCGGCACGGGCCTGACCGGGTGGATCAATAGCTTTGCGCACTCTCTGCACGCGTCGCTCGGTGTTTGTGTAGGTCCCATCTTTTTCCGCAAATGACACCGCGGGCAGCACAACATCGGCAAGTCGGGCTGTTTCGGTGAGAAAGATATCCTGTACGCACAGAAAATCGATACTCTCAAGCGCTTCTTTAACGTGGTTCAGGTTAGGGTCACTGAGCATCGGGTTTTCACCCATGACGTACAGTCCCTTAACATCACCTTCCGCAGCAGCGTTGATAATCTCGGTGACCGTCAGTCCCGGCTGGTCGGAAAGGGTCGCCTCCCACGCGGCCTCGAACTTGTCGTGGATCTCTGCGTCGTCCACTTTCTGGTATCCGGGATAGACGTTCGGCAGCGCTCCCAGGTCGCAGGCTCCCTGCACATTGTTCTGTCCTCGCAGCGGGTTCACTCCCGTCGACTCTTTGCCTACGTTTCCGGTAAGCATCGCGAGGTTGGCCAGGGCCAGAACGTTATCGGTTCCCGTCGTATGCTGTGTGATTCCCATGCTGTAGACGATCGAGCTTCTCTGCGCGGTGGCGTAGGCTCTCGCAGCGGTTCTGATATCCTCGGCCGCTACACCAGTAATTGGCTCGGCCCATTCGGGAGTGTTGTCGGCAACACATTCCCGGACCTTGTCAAAGTCCTCCGTGCGTGAATTGATGAACTCCTCATTCAGCAGCTTCTCCTCAATGATCACGTTGAGCATGGCGTTGATCAGGGCAACATCGCTACCTGACCGTTGGCGGATATGGAGCGAGGCAAACTGCGTCATCTCGATGCGGCGCGGATCGGCAACGACCAGGGTTGCGCCATGGCTTCTTACTGCGGCCTTTATCTTCAGGGCCAGGACAGGATGTGCTTCGGTCGTGTTGGATCCGATAATCAGAATGCAGTCGGCATACTCCAGTTCATCGATGGAGTTTGTCATGGCGCCACTGCCGAAGGCTCTCGCCAGGCCTGCCACGGTTGATGCGTGACACAGGCGTGCACAATGATCGACATTGTTGGTGCCGAGTCCCGCCCGAAAGAACTTCTGAAAGAGATAGTTTTCCTCGTTGGTACATTTGGCCGATGACAGGCCTGCAAGGGCGTCTGAGCCGTGCTCCTCCTTGATGGCCTTGAGTTTCTCAGCCACGAAGCCAAGTGCCTCGTCCCAGTCGGCTTCTTCGAGCTGACCGTTGCGGCGTATGAGAGGTGTGGTCAGGCGATCTTCCGACGACACGAAATCGAGTCCGAACCGCCCCTTAACGCAGAGACTGCCCCTGTTGACGATGCTTTCCTTGTCACCGAGGACCTGTACGATCTTGTTGGAACGCGTTCCGAGAGAAAGGCCGCAGCCCACCCCGCAGTAGATGCAGGTAGTGATGGTAAAGGCCGATGGCGGTACTGTCTCCTTTTTGGCCGTGAGCGCTGCAACGGGACAACGATCAACGCACTCACCGCAGGAAACACAATTTGATTCCAGAACTGGAGCGTCGCCAAACGCGGCCACCCGGCTGCGGTATCCTCTTCCGGAGATTTCTATAGCTCCCACGCCACGGAGTTCATGGCAGGCGCGCGTACAGTTTCCGCAGAGGATACATTTGTCGAGATCGCGCGTGTAGAATGGATTGGATTCGTCCTTTTCGGGTTTCGGGTCTCGCGTCATGCGGCGTAGACGGCTTTCCTGGATGCCGAGGTAGGAGGACAGGGTCTGAAGCTCACAGTCCTGGTTGGCCTGGCACGTAAGGCAGGTGAGCGGATGGTCGGCGATCAGCATCTCGCAGGTCATCTTTCTGACCTTGTTGACCTGCTCCACGTCATTCCTGATGACCATACCATCAGTCGCAGCAGTGGTACAGGATGACGGCATACCACGCATTCCTTCGATTTCAACAATGCACATTCGGCAGGCGCCATAAGGCTTGAGTCCGGGGCTATGGCACAAGTGCGGGATGTATATGCCCGCCGCCAGTGCCGCCTCAAGAATGGTGCTGCCCTCAGTGGTTTCTACAGCCTTCCCGTCTATGGTTATCGTGATTCTGTTCATAGCTACTCTCTCAGGACTGCATCAAACTTGCACACGTCGAAACAGGCCCCGCACTTGATGCACAATGCCTGGCCAAGCAGGTGGGGTTCCTTTTTCTCCCCGGTAATGGCTTCTACAGGGCAGGCGCGTATACAGGCGCCGCATCCCACACAGTTGTCGGGCAGAATACTGTATGAGAGCAGGCGCTCGCATGTACCCGCCGGACAGGTGCTGTCATTGATATGAGCTTCGTACTCATCGCGAAAATAGCGAATCGTGGTGAGCACGGGATTGGGTGCCGTCTGGCCCAGTCCGCAGAGCGACCCGAGCCTGACGGAATGGCCGATTTCCTCGAGCAGGGCAATATCATCGAGGCTTCCGCCTCCGGATGTTATGTCCTGCAGGATCTGCAGCATCTGGTGTGTCCCGAGTCTGCAGGGCACACATTTACCGCAGGATTCCTCCTGCGTGAAATTGACAAAGTAGCGGGCAATTTCAACCATGCAGGTGTCTTCATCCATGACGACGAGGCCACCGGAACCCATGATGGCCCCGGCTTCGGCCAGCTTCTCGTAGTCGACAGGTGTATCCAGGAGTTCTGCCGGAATGCACCCACCCGAAGGCCCACCGGTCTGGACGGCTTTGAATTCCTTGCCGCCGGGAATGCCGCCGCCGATCCCGAAGACGATGTCACGCACGGAAATGCCGAGCGGCACTTCCACGAGGCCGGTGCGTGTGACTTTTCCTGCGAGGGCAAAAGTCTTTGTTCCTCGGCTTTTCTCCGTGCCCTGTGCAGAGAACTGGTCGCTGCCTTCCCTGAGAATGACCGGCACGTTGGCGAGGGTCTCCACGTTGTTGATATTGGTGGGCTTGCCGTACAGTCCGCTCTGTGCGGGGAATGGCGGCCGGGAGCGCGGCATACCGCGCGTTCCCTCGATGGATGCCAGCAGGGCTGTTTCTTCCCCGCAGACAAAGGCGCCGGCACCTTTCTTTATCTGAAGGTGAAAGTTCAGATCACTGCCAAGAATATGATCTCCGAGCAGGTCGTTCTGCCGGGCCTGCTCCATGGCTGTTTCGAGGCGTTGGATTGCCAGGGGGTACTCGGCCCTGACATAGATGTACCCCTGTTCTGCACCGATGGCGATGGCCGCAATGATCAGGCCCTCCAGCACCGCGTGGGGATCGCTTTCGATGACCGACCGGTCCATGAACGCTCCGGGATCACCCTCATCCGCGTTGCAGATCATGTACTTGATGTCGGATTCTGCCCGTCGGCAGAACTCCCACTTGGTCCCTGTCGAAAAACCGGCCCCGCCCCGCCCTCTGAGCCCGGAAGCTTTCACCTCGGCGATGATCTGTTCCGGTTCCATTTGCAGAGCCTTGTCCAGGCCGGCATAACCGCCGCTGGCAATATAGTGATCGATATTCTCCGGATCAATGACGCCGCAGTTCTTAAGGACGACACGCACCTGCGGTTTGAGCATTGGCAATTCGTTTAGTGGCGGGATGTCGTCCGCAGAAACGGCAGAGGTCGTAGCAAGGGCCATCGATGTGTTCAGATCGTCGCCAGAAAAGAAGTCTGTCAGCAATGGACCAATGGATTCTTCCGTGAGATTGCCGTAGAGAACACGCGGACCATTGGGTTTCTGCAGTTCGACCAGCGGCTCGGCATAGCAGAGGCCGATGCAGCCGGTCTCACTGACCGTTGCCTCGATGTCCTGCTCGACGATAGTCTTCTGAATTACTTCCAGAACTTGATCGGCACCGGCGGCTCGGCCGCAGGTGCCTGTGCCGATCAGTATTCGCGCTTTGCCGGGATCCTGAAACTCTTGCCATTCCTGCAGGGCACGCTTGCGAATATCTTCAAAGTTCAATTCAAGTCCTCCAGAATCTCGACGACGCGTTCCGGTGTCACGTTGCCGTAGACTTTGTCGTTCACGACCATTACCGGTGCGAGTGCGCAGGAGCCGAAACAGGCGACCGCTTCCACGGTGAACTCAAAATCGTCCGTTGTTTCTCCCGGACCGATGCCCAGTTTGGCTGCAACGGCTTTTGTGATCTCGGAGGCGCCGCGCACGTGACATGCTGTGCCGTGACACACTTTGATCCTGTGGCGTCCAGGACGGCTGAGCTGGAACTGCGTGTAGAACGTCGCCACGCCGTAGACCGAGGTTTCGGCCATGTTTAGAAAACGGGCGGTTTCGGTCATAGCCTCCCGGGGGAGGTATCCGAGGACGTCCTGGATATCTTGAAGGATAGGTATAAGATCACTGGGCGCTCCATCGCAGCGCTCAAAGATTTCATTCAACTGTTCTTTCACGAAAGTTCCCCCGTGGTCACATAGCCTCCTGATCGCCGCCGAATAATACAACATTCCCTTTATCGTGCGCGAGAAAAAGGGGGCCGCATCCGGTGAAAACAACAAAAGCGGAGACACTTTTCATGGAGAGAAGGTTACACCACCACAATGTGGCGGTCAATCAATTCACATCAGAGCGCTGCGCTGTGAGCGCAGAACGCAGTGGTTAGTGGTTAGGCGCTAGGCGTTAGCGGGAAAGGTCCGCCGTCCACGTAGCGATGCCTGCCTCGTATCCCACTCAAAACGGTGGGGTCGATTTGCGCTGTCCCAGAATCCTAGCTACTAACACCTAGCGCCTAACCCCTTGTGCTGTGGGGTAAACAGAACCTCATACCCCCGTTTCACCCTGCCCCCGTTGATCTGTTTCACAACGCAGATGGCTCATCAATTCACGGCCACGCGGCCGGCAGTTATGTGAATCCTGCTGTCCGCCATGCGTCGGGCCTGGACCTCGGAATGTGTCGTGAAGATGACGGTTACTCCGTCTGACTCATTCATTTCCGCAAGCCGTCTTTCGACGATACCGATTCGTGCCTTGTCAACATTCCCTGTCGGCTCGTCGAGCAGGAGGACGGAGGAATGCAGCACGAATGTTCGCGCCAGGGCGACCAGTTGGACCTCGCCTCCAGAGAGTTCCCTCACGTTTCTGTGTTCGAGCTCGGTCATTTCAAGCTCCTCGAGGATCTGCTTTACCTGCTCCCCTATGATGTTTCTGGGCACACCGCGCAACCGCAAGCCATATTCAATGTTTCTGCGCACGCTCATGTTGAACAGGCACGGGTTCTGCGCCAGGTAAGCGATGTTTCGTCGCAATGCAAGCAGGCTACGCGGGCTGGAGTAGTCAACCGGGCGGGATCGAAAGGAGAGGGTACCACGTTTTGGTTTCTCCATGAACGCCAGCACGTTCAGGAGCGTGGTCTTGCCTGCCCCGTTGGGCCCTACCACGGCGACCATGGACCCGGGTTCTACAGTCCAGTCATCGATGGTGAGCGAAAAACCGTTATGTCCGGCCTCAATGTTGTTCAGTCGGTAAGCCGTCATGGGGTACGCCTCTTCAGTAGGGCGAGCAGGATGTTGACCAGCAGTGCTACAGTCAGGAGCACAATGCCCAGTGCCAGCCCCAATGCGAATTCGCCCCGGTTGGTTTCAAGGGCAATGGCCGTGGTGATGCTGCGCGTGTAGGTTTTGATATTGCCCCCCAGCATCATTGAAACGCCGACCTCGGCAAATACCCGTCCGAATCCTGCCACCACGGCTGCCACAATGCCGAAACGTGCCTCGCTTAGCAGTCTGAGAAAAGCCTGCATGGGACTGGCACCAAGCGATATTGCCGTGCTGTGTACGCGAGTGTCCAGCCCCTCCATCGTGGCCACTGTCAGGGCGGCAACGATAGGAAAGGCAAGTATCCATTGCCCGATGACCATGGCTGTTCGCGTGTAGAGCAGGCCGAGGGATCCGAAGAGTCCGTTCCGCGACAGCATGCTGTAAACCAGCAGCCCCACAACCACCGTGGGCAGCGACATCAGCGTGTTCAGCACAGCGATAACACCGCCGCGCCCCGGGAACCGCCGCTGTGCGATCAACACTCCGACGGGCACGGCTGTTAAAGCTGCAAGCGACGTGGATGTGAATGCCACGAGCACAGACACTGCTACAATCGCCGTGAAATCCGGATCGAAGCCCAGGAGCAGCCGAAGCGCACCGGACAAACCCTCACTCAGCATGTCCATCCGTATCTCCTGCGTCTGTTTCGGCCGCGGAAGCCGGCTTAAACAGGCGCTCACCCTCCAAGGCGAATTCTTCAATCATCTTCTGGCATTCCGGAGAAACCAGCCAATCAACCAGGGCATCCGCCAGCATAGTTTTGACGCTGGGGCGCCGCTCGTGACTGACAGGAATGACACCGTAGACGTTCAGTAATTCCGGGTCACCTTCCACTATAACGTGCAGGCGCAGGCGTTTGCTGTTGGCAATGTACGATGCACGATCCACCAGCACGTAGGCATTCTTCTCATCGGCGACCGTGAGGGTAGAACTCATACCCTGGCCTGACTCGAGATACCATTTTCCCTGGGGCCTGATTCCTGTGGCAGCCCAGAGCTGCGATTCCTTTTTGTGCGTGCCCGAATCGTCACCACGCGACACGAACAGGTGCTGCCCCCCGGCAAGACGCCTCAGCGCCGCACCGGTTTCCCGCATTCCCTTGACGCCGGCGGGATCATCAGCCGGCCCCGCTATGATAAAGTCGTTGGCCATTACGGTGCGGCGGTAGCTCCCGTAACCTTCTCGCACAAACTGATCCTCGGCCTGTCTGGCGTGGACGAGGATAACGTCCACGTCTCCGGCACGTGCAACAGCCATGGCCTTGCCTGTGCCGACCGATATCACATGTACTTTTATGTTCTGCCGTTGCTCGAAAAGGGGCAGAATGTGATCGAGCAGACCAGTCTCATACGTACTTGTCGTAGTTGCCAGGCGCAAAACACGGGATCGGTCGCCGGCGTCTGCTGCGTGAACTGTGCAGAGTGCGATGAGACCGATCATGACGGTCACCAGTGTTTTTTCTGTAAATTCCATTGCTTTCATAAATCCATCCTGATTATCACGTGAAAGTGCCCCGGCAAGGAAGCCAAATCTTCGCCAGAGTACCATTACCCCCAGGGTCATTCAGTTCTCCGTTAGGCATTTGGGATCAGAGTGTTCAGTCTTCCAATACCACTTGCAGCGTGTTCATCATCCAGCAAAGAGGTCGCCCGATCGGAGTCGGGCGCTACGTTCGATCCCCTGTAGCTCCCGATTCCAATCGGGAGATCTCGTTTTCAGCGGGTTCATTGAATGCAGTGTAGTTCAGACTATTTGCATAACTTCCTGCGACACAAGAGAGTGAGCTTATGGATTAAATGGCCCTGCCATTACCCCACGGAATCCCTCCGCTGAGTACTCTCAGAACAATGCGCATGAACTTCATGACCTTGCTGATTCATCCTGATTCTCCTTGCACAAAAAGCTGGCTGCGGGTAACTAAATGTGGGATGGGCTAGACAGTCTGTCAGCCTCCCTTCGATCACAACTGAGTGCAGGAAGGATCCAGTCATATGAAGATATTGGGCGTTGTAGGCAGTACCAGGGATAGCGAAGTGTCCGGAGTTCACAAGCTTGTTACTACCGTCCTGGAGAGCAGCGGGATGGAGTATGAACTTGTCCATCTAAAAGGTAAGAAGATAGGCGGGTGTATATGCTGTCTTGGCTGCGTGAAGGACAATATATGTAAGGTTGACGATGACATGAGGGAGCTCAGAGACCAGATTGTCGAAGCAGACGCCTATGTCATTGGCGCTCCCAACTTCTACTCAACGCCTAATGCGATATCTCACGCATTTATGGAAAGATGGTACCAGTTCAGGCACCAGGCAGGCAATACGCTGTGGGGAAAGCTGGCCGTTGCCGTAGGCGTTGGCGGATTAGACGGTCAGCCCGTGGTGGATCAGCTCAACAAATTCTTTATGTACAGTTTCATTGAGCCTGTTGCACAGGTCACCGGCCAGGGAGCCGCAGCCTGCTTTACCTGTGGCTACGGCGAGACCTGCCAGGTAGGCGTTCCTATGGCGCTCTATGGGCCGGACGTGAAAATCACCCCGGATATCATTCCTGATGTCGGCAAGCAACCCGAAGTCATGAACGCTGCAGCCGAGGCGGGAAAGCTGCTGGGCAATCGCCTGCGCAATGGTCACGACAGGGAAGAGGTGACTCAGCGCATGCAACAGAAAATGATGGAACTATTCAAGAGCAGCACCTGACGCTTCCGCTCTGAATAACATCGTACTGGGTAGTTCGCTGTAAGGGGGACAGGGCGGCGCGCCGGATGAGGGAGATGACTTCGTCGCGCGTGACGGCGTATGATATCCCGGTGGCACGGACGACCTGTTCCTCCATAAGTACACCCCCGAAATCATCGGCGCCGAAATGCAGGGCGATCTGTGCGAGGTCTGGCCCCTCCGTGACCCAGCCGGCCTGGATGTGGGGTATGTTGTCGAGAACCAGCCGGGCCATGGCGACAACTCGCAGGTAGTCTATACCGGTTTGTGGTTCAACTTCCAGTTCGGTGTAGCGCGACTGAAAACTCCATGGAATGAAGGCTGTGAAGCCACCGGTCTCATCCTGCAGTTCGCGTATCTTTATGAGATGCGATATGCGCTGCTCCGTGGTTTCACCAAGCCCGTAAACCATAGTGGCAGTTGTGCGCATTCCCATGGTCTGGGCGGTTCGCATTACGTCCAGCCATCCGTCGGCAGAAATCTTGCGGGGACTGACGCGCCCCCGGACTTCGTCTACCAGAATCTCTGCGCCGCCGCCCGGTAGCGAGTCCAGGCCCGCGGCCTGCAGCCTCTCAAGTGTTTCGAGAATCGTAAGGTTTGCACGCTCTGCAAGGTAGGCAATTTCGGTAGGAGAGAGAGAATGGACGCAGATGTCGCCCTGCTTCTTAACTTCCGCAAGCAGCGACTCGAAGAACTCCAGGTCGAGATCCGGGTTCAGCCCTCCCTGAATGAGAACCTGTGTGGCACCCGCGGCAATCGAATCACGCACAGTGTTGACAACGTCATCGATCGAAAGCACGAAAGCTTTTTCGGATCCCTGCTTCACATGGAATGCACAGAAGCGACAGCCTGCCGTGCAGACATTGGTCAGGGAGATGTTGCGGTCGATCACGAAGGTCGCCTTGTTGCCGGGAACGGCACGCTGCCTGGCGCTGCCGGCCAGCTCGCCCAATACCTGGAAGGGGACGTCGTCGTGCAGTCTGATGGCTTCTTCTGTCGACAGGCGTTCACCTGCATTAGCCTTTTGCAGGGCACTCTCGACGATAGTTGACGAACTTTGGGCCGTTGATTCGCCACGGTCGCCGAGGCCGGCGACCCTCCCTGGCTCCGCCGCTTTGTTTGGGCGTGCATTTTCGCTCTCAGAGGGCTGCTCGTAGATGCTGTTGACCAGGATGGGTTCAAGGTCCAGGCGTTTGACGAACGTGAACATATCGTCGACGGAGATGAAGCGATGATCGGAAGGGGCTCCCGCGGCCTTTGCAATGCGCTCTTTCTGACTGGTGCCGCCAAGATCGTCTACGCCGCAACGGGTCAGTACCTCGAGCAGTTTGCGGTCCACGTAGTTTGCCAGGACGCGGATGTGCGGCACGTTGTCGAGAAACAGGCGCGCCACGGCCACTGTGCGCGCGATTTCGTAGCCGGACGGTCCTTCCTTGACGTCTACCCTTGTTCCGTCGGGATGAAAAGGTAGCGGGATGAATGCGGCGATACCGCCGGTTCTGTCCTGGAGATGTCGTAGACGTGCCATGTGGTCGATGATCTCTTCGGTGCGCTCGACGTGACCAAAGAGCATAGTGGCATTCGTCCGGAGGCCCAGGTCATGGGCTTCACCATGTATCTTCAGCCATCTGCCCGCGGATATCTTGTTTTTACAGATCTGGTCCCTTACGCGATCACTGAAGATCTCTGCCCCGCCACCTGGCAGCGCGTCAAGGCCCGCATCTTTCAGTCGCGCGATTACTTCATGCGTGGAGCAGGCAGCCAGGTCGGCCAGGTAGTGAATCTCCACGGCCGTCAGCCCCTGTATGCAGACCCCCGGCAGAATAGACTTGGCCATTCGAAAGAGCTCTTCATGGTAGCCCAGATCGAACGCCGGATGCAGGCCTCCCACAACGTGCAGGTCGGTGAGGCCGCTTCCCGCAGCGTCGCGCAGCAGTTCCCTCGCGGCTTCGAGCGACACGGTGTATGCCTCTTCATGGTCTTCATCACGCCAGAAGGCGCAAAGGTCGCACTTGTTTTCGCAGAGGTTGGTGGGGTTGATGTTCAGGCTGTGAACGAAATAGGTCTGCTTTCCATTCAGGGCAATACGCCGTTCATCGGCCCTCCGCATGAGCTCCGGGAGCGGCGCATCACGCAGCAAGGCAAGCGCCTGTTCTTCGGAAATGCGATTTGCCTGCGAAATCGTTTCTTCTTCTTCTGTGGTGTCGAAAGCCATGGTTTAGAGCTGCTCCTCGACTAATGGTTGACACTGCAGGAGTTCAAATTCTCCCAGCAGGCGCGCAAACTCCTGTATCGCGCGTTTCTCCCTGTTGTCCACCCGGTAGTAGACGCAAGACGCGAGGTAATCTCGACACAACGATAAGGGTAGGGAAAGCCGGCTTGAGAACTCTGCTGCAATCTCGTCTTTCACGCCTTCTCCGGATCTGCATGCATCAAGAGCGATGCTCGCCAATTCGGAAGCCTGCGGGTTGTCCCTCCGATAGGCCCAGACGGCAAAGACAAACGGTAGTCCGGTCATGTCCTTCCAGATTTCGGCAAGATCGTAAGTGGCATACTGTCCCGGCACGGCTGTCATCGCCCGGTCCCCTATAATCACGGCCGCATCCGCATCCTGGCTGACGCCGTTTTCCACCACCGTTGCATCTGATCCGAGCTGGGCGCGCAAGAGGAGTTGCGCCAGCATGTTTGAGGTGTGCGACTCGGGATCGGCCGCAACCCTGTTCACTTCGGCCAGAGGGCGGTGACAGCAGAGCAGCACACTGCGAACTCGTCCGTCAGCGCAGACGCCCAATCCGTCGACCATGGTCAACTCAGGGTGTTCTAGAACGTCGACTACCGGAAGCAGTCCCACATCCGCACGACCGTCACGGACATAGTCCAGCAATGCAGAGGGCACATCCTCTATCACGGCAACGTCGTCGCGGTCCCTCAGTCCCTCTATCAATGGGGCGGAGTTGAAATACGGGGCAGCCGCAAATACGATCGGTTTCATCAGGTTCTCCGTCTTCTGTCCTTCGGGCGGGATCAAAGTCTCTTAGCTATGCCGTTGCGTTCCGACGGGAGGGACGCCGGCCTCGGCGTCCGCGGGCAGCGAGGCCGCTGCCCCTCCCATTGCTCATATGTCCACAAACGATTCCACGCTCTCATGTCCCCGCTATCCCGTATTGCTCCCAGCGTTCGTCCACGCGTTCCTGAACGTCAGGATCAAACGCCACCGGCTCTCGGTATCCTTCCTTCCAGGTGGCATCGATCATGATGGGCGGGCAAAGGACCAGCCGGTTTCCAACGGCCTCTCGCTTTGCCGGGTGCAGATCAACGAGGGGATCAAAGCGCGTGAACCATCCCCACAACATCATCCGGCGGTCGCTGAGCGGTACATCCTCTGAGACCAGGACATGGAACAGGTAAGCTCCCGTACCGGTGTGCGACTTCAGGGCTACGCGGATAGCCTCCTTGTCTGCCCCTTTGCGAACCTGTGCCACAAGCACCGCCTCGCCCAATGCGGCCATAGCAACGATGCCGTCGTGCGGCGGCTTTCCTGGAACTGGCGGGGGAGGTTCCGTTCGTATTGGTCCGTCCGGTCCTTGAGTGGCAAGAAGGATCAGACGGCTCCCGGTGTTCATTGCCGGTCCGGTGAAGTCGAGAGTATCCTGGGCCGTGGGGGCCAGCAGGTGGAGGCCTTCCTCAGTGTCCAGGTTACGCCACAATGCCCGACTCACCGCCTCGAAATCACGGACGTCTACATCCTGGTTCACAACGGCAAGAACCTTGGTTAGCGACAACTGAGATTCACCCAGAACGCCGAAGGCATGCTTGAGAGCTTCGCGCTGATATCGTTCTCTTACTGAAACCGCGGCCAGGGGGTGAAACCCGGTTTCGGGGTACGCCCACAGGTCCACGATTCCAGGTTTTATAATCTTGAGCAACGGCACGGACAATTCCTGCAGGGCCTCACCTATGTAGTAATCTTCCTGCGGTGGTTTTCCAACTACCGTGGCCGGGTAGATCGCATCCGGCCGTGACAGGACACGCTGTACACGAAAAACTGGAAAGTCCGCCGAGTGTGAGTAGTGACCGAGGTGATCGCCGAACGGTCCCTCCCGGCGGATGTCGCCCGGGCTCACCGTGCCTTCGAGGACGAACTCTGCGTCGGCCGGAATCCTGTGCCCGCTCGCGCGCCGGATTGTCCGCAGCGGCTGGCCCAGGATGAACGAGGCGAGCAGGTATTCGTCGATATCCTCGGGTAGGGGGGCAACGGCGGCAATCGTGAGGGCCGGCGGGCCTCCCAGGAAGACACTGAGGGGCAGGGGACTGCCCAGCTCGCAGGCACGCGCAAAATGGAATCCGCCACCCTTCTCTATCTGCCAATGCATCCCTGTGGCAGAGGCATCGTAGCGCTGCATACGGTAAATGCCCAGGTTGCCTTTTCCCGACTCGGGATCCCGGGTACGTACAAGGGGTAGCGTAAAGAAAGGGCCGCCGTCTTTCGGCCAGCAGGTCAGGCAGGGCAACTGCATAAGATCCGCCGGCTCGGAAACCGATTCGGTGACCGGTCCCCGCGTGACCGTTTTAAGTCTTGATCGCAGGATGTTGCGCAGGGAACCTCTTGCGTTCCAGAGTGATGAGAGTTTAGGAGGCATAAGGTCTTCTGCCAGCTCTGCGAGTCCGCCGCCAATCTGGGCTGCCGGCCTCCCAAGGGCGGCCTCAACGCGTTTACGAGTGCCGAAGAGGTTGGTGACCATCCTGTAAGGGCTACCCTTCACGTTTTCGAACAGGAGGGCCGGGCCTTTGGAGGCCAGGACCCGATGCTGAATAACCGTGATCTCCTGGTTGGGGTCAACTTCTGCGGAGACGCGGGCCAGTTCGCCATTGTTATCAAGGTGTTTCAGGAAAGAACGGAGGTCAGGGAAGCTCACGATGGTTCTCCCAGGTATCGGCAGGTGCGTGGCCCAGGACGCCGAGAATGCGATCAACATAGACGATAAAGAGGTCGTTCATGGTCACGGTATCGGGTGACTTTCCTTCAAACATGTAGAAAGGTGGCGACAGCGGCATGATCACTGCACCGGCAACTGAGAGCCGATGGGCGTTCTCGAGATCGATCGCGGTCAGAGGTGTCTCACGCAGGCAGATTACCAGTGGGCGCTTCTCCTTCAAATGACAGTGGGCTGCCCGGCTGATTAACGTGTCGGCTATTCCTGTCGCGATTTTTCCCAGCATATCGGTGGTGCAGGGGAGAATCACCATGCCGGCGGTTGGAACAGAGCCTGACGATATTGTTGCGGCAAGGTCGCTGTTATCAAGGACCTCGTCGGCGAGAGTTGTTAACTCTTCGGCAGGACCGCACTCACGCTTGTAGATCTCAAGTCCCCAGGTGCTTGCAACAAGGCTGACCGGCCACGGTGATTTCTCAATGAGCACACGCGTGGCGTGCGCGCCCGTGGCGCCGGTTAGTGCAACAACAAGGTTCATGGTAACCCTCCCAGGAGTATGACCAGTGCGCCGGTGATCCCGGCAATCGCTGATACCGGAAAAAACCTGAACGATAAGGGCAACTTCTGCCAGTGAACCGTCAGCAGGGCTGCCAGCGCAACCAGCAGAGCCAGCCCTGATACAATCGGCATTCCCAACATATGCCACAGGGCGATCAGTGCCAGCGCACTGCACAAATGAACAGCCGCGGCAATTAACTGTGACGACGTCGCCCCGAAACGCGCCGGCAGACTGTACACGCCGTGCGCACGATCGGAATCCATATCCGGTAAAGCATAGATAATGTCGGACCCACTGATCCATGCAAAAGTGAATACGGTCAACAGGAGGACCTCCGGTTCAAGAGGCAATCTCCCCGACACCGCCACGTATGCGCCTGCCGGTCCGAACGCCATGCACAACCCGATTCCGAAATGACACAGGTACGTGAATCTCTTGAAAAGCGAATATGTCAGGAGGGCGATAACGGGAAAGGGCGAAAGAAAGAAACACAGCCGCCCGAGTGCCGCACAAGCGGCAAGATACAAGACCATACCACCAAGGGCGACCGTATACCCCCAGGTCAATCCGATGCGCCCCGCCGGCAGGGCTCGATCCAGCGTTCGCTCGTTTAGTGCGTCAAGATCGCGGTCGAGTATGCGGTTCATAGCCATGCCAAGCGTGCGCGCTCCCGTGCCGGCCAAAACGATGAGGGCAATATCGACCAGCGAAGGAAGCCGCATGCCTGTCCCCAGCCATGCACCGGCGAGAATAAGCGGAATGCTGAACAGCGTGTGTTCGATTTTTACGAACTCGCACAGCACTGACAGGATGCCGTGTTTCTTACGGGGAAGTTTCAACTCGTCAATGACACAATTGGCCAGTGCCCGCGACACGCGCGACAGGTTTCGACGCAAAGCATGCCGTCCACGAGCATCCGCCCTGTCGCTTACTCCCTTCAGGAAAATGCATTCGATTTCTTTACGGGCACAGCTTTCGGCAATCGCGAATCCCTCCATGTCTACGACCTGTGCGGTCTGTGCCAGTTGGCTGCGCCGCTCATCGTCGAATACCGGCCTGGAGACCGTGGCCAGCGTGAGATCCTGCAGTCCGCTGAAGTGCCCGGAAGCGCATTCGACGGAAGGCGCATCTGTTCCCTGGTCGCCGTCACACAGGCTGGAAATCCGGACGAGGGATCCCGGGTGTGTCGCGTCGTCCAACGCGCCGCAGAGACCCACGTTAAATACTTTCATAACTGGATAATGCTCGATCAGGTAAGCGGTAGATTCCGCTGCGGCCGATTTGCCGAAGCCGCAAACCAGGAGAACGACAGGCATGTCCGAATCCGGTGGTGATCTGTAGATAGCGTATGGCGCGTTGCGGACTTCCGTGAGCTGAAGCATCCCGAAAAAAGGTGACGCCTCCTGTTTGGTGGCCACGATAAGCGCAATCATGTGATGACTCCCGAGTCGCGGGCCATCCGCTCAAGGGTTTCCACCGCGCGCCGTCCTTCGATCCCGAGATCGAGACTGAAATCATTTACAAACATCCCGATGTGATCGGTGAGGACTTTCTCCGACATTTCCTGGGCATGCGCATGCACGTATGGCATTGTCGCTTCAGGACAGGTCTGCGCCAGCTGGATAGACGTCTTCAGCATGCCGTCCACCCTTTCGATCAGCTCTTCCCCAAGGGTCCGGCGTGCCACGATTGCTCCCAGCGGAATTGGCAGACCGGTCTTCTCTTCCCACCACTGCCCCAGGTCTTCAACGCAATACATGCCCATTTGCTCATACACGAATCGGCTTTCGTGGATGATGACGCCTGCATCGGCCTTGCCGGACAGCAGCATTGGGAGAATGCGGTCGTACGATACGAAGGAAACGTTTCCGGGATCGGGCAACCATAGCTTTAGCAGCAGGTGCCCGGTTGTCATCTCGCCGGGGACGGCGATGACGGCGTTTTTGATACCTTCGCGTGACATTTTCTCGCGCGATACCACGATGGGCCCGCACCCGAATCCCAGTGCCGCGCCGTGGTTGAGAAGGCGATATCGATCTTTCACGTGGAAGTACGCGTGAAACGAGATTTTGCTGACATCGAAGACACCCTCGAGCGCCATCCTGTTTAAAGTCTCAACGTCGTCAAGATGGGTGGTGATCTCCATGCCCGCCAGGTCAAGGGTGCCATCGGCAATGTGGGAGAACATAAACGTATCGTTGGGGCAAGGCGAATAAGCCAGCGAAAGTGGCCTGGACTCCTTGTCTGCACCATTGGAAGCTCTCTGTGTCATGGGAATAGATAATAGGACATCACATTTGAACCACAAGCGAGGAATTCTGCCACGGCAGAGCGTGGCACGCTTTCCTTCCATCTGCGTCGGCCATCCTCTCTAAGCCATTTCCGCTGTAGTTCTGGTCAATGCTAGCGGGGTGAATCAGAGGTGTGATGTTCTGTTTACCCCACAGCACAAGGGGTTAGGCGCTAGGCGTTAGTAGCTAGGATTCTGGGACAGCGCAAATCGCCCCCACGGTCTTGAGTGGGATACGAGGCAGGCATCGCTACGCGGATGGCGGACCTTTCCAGCTAACGCCTAGCGCCTAACCACTAAGCACTGCGTTCTGCGCTCGCAGCGCAGAACGCTCTCGGGCTCTCTCCCTTGCTAACTGTTTTCTGAAACACTATCCTAGGTACTGTCAACGCTTGTTCTGTACGGCAGGAGAAAGATGATGAACATCTCTGTATCGATTATCCAATTCTCCCTGGTTACAGTTGGTCTGGCTGTCGGCACAAATGCGGCGGCCGGCCCTGCGCAGGTGTCGGACAAACCTGCAAATCCGCGTGAAGCTATCTGCCGGCAACTGGTTGATCAGTACGACGTGAGACACGTTGTCTTTGCGGAGCGGGCTCATAACGGCCGAGGGAAGGTCAGTGACGGACATTGGTATGCGAACTTGGGGTATTATGCCCGGGACCCGCGCAAGAAAGCCTATTCTTCAGGCGGTTCACTTCGGAAGCTCGACCTGGGCACGGGTAAGACCACTGTCCTGCTTAAGGATGATGGGGGGACCTTTCGTGATCCTGTCGTGCATTACGATGGCAAGACCATCCTTTTCAGTTATCGCAAGGGCGGCACCGCGCCTTTCCATTTATACGAGATCCAATCCGACGGCAGCGGCCTGCGCCAACTTACGTCCGGCATTTACGATGACATTGAACCATGCTGGCTGCCGGACGACTCAATCATGTTTGTCAGTGGTCGTGCCCGGCGCTACGTGAACTGCTGGGTTACACAGGTAGCTACTTTGTACACATGCGATCGCAAAGGCCGGAACATTCGGCAGATCTCGGCTAATATCGAACACGACAACACCCCCTGCGTGCTCCCGGACGGAAGGGTGATTTTTCAACGCTGGGAATACGTTGACCGCAGCCAGGTCCATTATCACCATCTCTGGAGCGTCAACCCTGACGGGACAGGGCAAATGGTATATTTCGGCAACCTGCACCCGGGCGGTGTCTTCATCGATCCGCAACCCATCCCAGACTCTGACCGGATTGTCTTCATTAACTCGCCGAGCCACGGCAGGGCCGAGCATGCGGGAAGCATCTGCACGCTGACCGACAGCAATGGGCCCGACGACCTCAGCTCTGTCCGCAAGATCAGTGGTGGAAGTAGTTTTCGCGATCCATGGGCCTTGTCGGAAAAGGACTTTCTGGCAGCACAGGGAAAGAGCCTTGTTCATCTTTCCGGATCGGGAAAAGTCACCGCTCTCTACACCCATAATGGATTCGAACTGAACGAACCTCGTCCCCTGGTCCCGCGCGAGCGCGAACGGATCATTTCCCGCCGTATCGACCTTTCCAGGACCACCGGGACCCTGATGCTGACCGATGTGACGATCGGACGTAATATGGGCGGTGTCAAGAAAGGACAGATCAAGAAACTGCTGGTCCTGGAATCACTGCCGAAGCCGATCAACTATACCGGCAGTATGGAACCCACGAGCTATGGAGGAACCTTCACCCTGGAACGCGTTCTCGGCACGGTACCGGTCGAAGAAGACGGCTCCGCTCATTTCGACGTGCCGGCCAACAGGGCACTCATTCTGATTGCGCTCGACCGGGACGGGAAGGCGGTCAAACGCATGCAGAGCTTTCTTTCGGTGATGCCCGGCGAAGTAACCAGCTGTGTCGGTTGTCACGAAGACAGGAGAACGGCTCCAAGATCTGTGAACACGGGTCAGCTTCAGGCAATGAAGCGCGGACCGAGCCGTATTACTCCCGTACCCGGAATCCCGGACGTGATTGATTATCCGCGTGATATCCAGCCGATCCTCGATAAACACTGCGTAAAGTGTCACAACCCGAAGAAACGGGATGGGGGCGTGATCCTCACAGGTGACCATGGTCCCGTCTATTCGCACAGCTATTACACCCTGAGTGCCACCTACCAGGTTTCTGACGGACGCAATCTCCCCAAGAGCAACTACCCGCCCTACGGATTCGGTGACGCGGCAAGCCCACTGATGAAGTTACTACGTCCCGATCATTACGAGGTAAACCTGGACAGGCAGGAAATCGAAACGGTGCGGCATTGGATTCATTGCGGTGCACCGTACATCGGCACCTATGCTGCACTGATCCAGGGCATGATTGGAAGCACGGGCTACGAGGCGTCGCATTTCACTGCCATTGATACTCGCATTCTGAAGAGCGAAAAAGTCACTCGTGCATCGGAAGTCATAAAGCGCCGTTGCGGCAGTTGTCATACCGGTGTGCGCAATATTCCCAAGCATCCCGCAGACTGGGGCCAGGGGACCAGGCTTATCCAACCGCAGCGCGCCTGGAAGATCAAGCAGAAGGACAATCGTGCAGTCTGGCGTTTTCAGCAGCACATTCTCTACAACTTGACGCACCCCGCGCAGTCCGTACAGCTTCTCGCGCCTCTCGCGAAGAAAGCCGGTGGGTACGGGGCCTGCCGTGAGCTCAACCGGGCCGGGCCGGATGCGGGTAAGGTCAGCGACAAAACGGCCGCCGTCTTTGAGTCCAGGGATGATCCGGATTACCAGGCACTGCTTGCCGCTATTCAGGATACCAAGACCTTGCACGACTCTGATCCGCGTTGGGACACCCCGGGTTGGAAAGCGCCACCGGAGTATATCCGCGAGATGAAACGGCACGGGATTCTGCCTGAGACATTTGACAGGGAAAAGGACGCGCTTGATCCCCACGAAACCGATAGGCGTTACTGGCACGCCGTTACCGGGCATCATCTGCCCGGCAAAGAGCCCAAGCTTCATGCGAACCCGAACATACGGGCGATGTGTATCAAGGGAACCCTGACTCCGGATGGCGAAGAGTTCAAACCGGATTCCGCCAGCCTGACCACCGGCAAGCCTGCCACCTGCTCGACTGCTATAGGCGCATACCCTGCGCATTTCGCTAACGACGGTTGTGCAAACGACCCGACCCAATACTGGGCAATGGATGTTGCCGGCGGCGCGCCTGCCTGGTGGCAAGTAGACCTTGAAGAACCGACTGATGTAGGCCGCGTGGTGGTCATCGGGTATTACGGCGACAATCGTTACTATGGCTTTACCGTTGAGACTTCGCTTGACGGCAAGAAATGGGACATGGTTGCCGACAAGCGTGACAACAAGGAACTGTCAACCTCGAAGGGTCACAGTTGCACCTTCAAGCAGCGCAGATTGCGCTACATCAGGGTTACGCAGACGAGTAATTCCGCCAATACGGGCCGCCACCTGGTCGAGGTGATGGCGCATTCAGAATAGGTCAAGATCCGGGACGTTCGACAAGAAAAGATGATAAAATGAGTCAATCCGGACCAGGTTGATCGTCGTCGCTCTTCATCATTGTCCCGATCCTTGTCTTGATCTTCCTCGACAAGGATAGGGAGGACGATCGCGACGAAGATGGGGAACGACAACGATCACGACAACGATCGGGACGAGGAAAAGATGTAGAAAAGCAAACATTCTGAGGATTGCCTCTTGACGGCGATCAACATAGCGGGGGAGTCAATCGAATGTCGAATAAGCCGTTAGATGAAAATCGGTTCTTTCTCAAGGACATCATCCGGCAACAGATCGATTTTTCGTGCACAGATCAGAGTCAAGGTATGCCTGCACCGCCTCTGCAAAAGCCCTGCCCGCAGGATGTGGCGCGGATTGATCTGCCTGACGGGGTGGCGGCATCGGCCCGGCTGGGCGATATGTCGATTGGCGAAGCCATTCGACGCCGGGAAAGCGTGCGCCAGTATTCACCCGATCCTTTGACGGTAGAGGAACTGGCCGCGCTCCTTTGGGCAACACAGGGGGTCCGCGAGGTGTTGAGTCCAATGTGCGCTCTGCGTACCGTGCCCTCAGCTGGTGCGCGCCATGCATTCGAAACCTACCTGGTGGTCGAGCGGGTAGAAACCCTGTCCCCCGGTCTCTATCGCTACTTGCCGTTCGACGGCCAGCTGGCACAACTGGCTGTCGATGCGGAGATCGGACGTAAAGCGGCATCCGCCTGCCTTGGTCAAGGCTTCGTCGCCTCCGCCGCAGTGACGTTCTTCTGGACAGCGATTCCGACGCGCATGGAATGGCGCTACGACCTGGCGGCCCACAAGGTGATTGCCGTCGATGCTGGACACGTCTGCCAGAACCTCTACCTGGCCTGCGAGAGCCTGGGGGCCGGAACCTGTGCCATTGCCGCCTACGACCAACGCGCATGTGACAGGCTTCTGGGTGTTGATGGCGAGGAGGAATTCACCGTCTACATTGCGCCCGTTGGTAAACGGCGACTGGCCGGCAGAAGCTCCTTGTAACTGATCGGGCAAGGTTGGAGAGGAATGTACCCGCCCATTGCAGGCCTGTAAGCACTCTACCGGTGCCCGCCACCACCATGCCGACACCTGACAGAAGCGCTACACCCTGGAATTCAAAGTGTAAAGTCACGTCTCACGGAACGACCTCATCAAGGCTGTTGCCAGATGACTGTCTCATTCGCATCAGTGAATCCCAGCCCGGGTCCCTCTGGCGTCATAATCAGAATGACGCGGCGCTGGCCATTTGTGTCAGAGAGTGTCAGGCCAGGTCCGCTTTCGGTCTCCGAGAGAATGGCGCGGCGCTTGCCATTCTCGTCATGGAATAACAGCGCCGGTCCTTCTTTGGTTACCGTTTGAATGGCGCGAACCTCTCCTTTCTCGTCGGCAAACGCCAGCTCCGGTTCGCCCTTGGTCAGTGCCAGCGTAGCGCGGTCCTGGCCTTTTTCGTCGAGGAACGACAATGCCGATCTACCTTCGGCCTCAACCAGGGTGGTGCGATCCTGACCCTGCCCGTCGCTGAAAACCAGCTTCGGACCGGCTTCGGGGACCGAGAGGAGAGCGCGGTCCTGGCCCATCTGGTCGGCAAACGCCAGCTCCGGCTTGCCTTCGGTCAGTGCCAGCGTAGCGCGGGTTCGGCCTTCTTCGTCGTGAAACGACAATGCCGATCTACCTTCGGCTTCGACCAGGGTGGTGCGGTCCTGACCCTGCCCGTCGCTGAAAACCAGCCTCGGACCGGCTTCGGGCACCGAGAGGACAGCGCGGTCCTGGCCGTTTTCGTCGGCCAGGCGCAGAGTTGGTCCGGACTTGCCCAGCGCCAGGGTGGCGGTTCGATCACTATTCCCGTCAGCGAACACCAGCGTAGGTCCCGATTTGCTCTCCATCAGACTGGCTTGCGGCTTGCCGTTTTCGTCGATGAAAGCGAACCCTGATCCCTTTTCGGTCACGCCCAGAACGAAGCGGTCCCGGCCATTTTCGTCGGTGAACACCAGCTTGGGACCGTTTCCAGTCATCGATAGAACGACGCGGTCCCGGCCTTGATCGTCGGTCACAATAAAACGGCGGGCGCGGGTCTCACTATCACTGCGCAATCCGCAGCAACAGATCCCGACGATGAGGCCAAAACAGATGACGAGTCCCGACTTCAGCGAGCGATTGCCCCGACGAATCTTCGCCACTGTCTCCGCCAGTTCCGCGATATGTTCTTCGTTGGTCATACTTTCCCCTTCTCGGTTGCATGGTTCTGTCAAATGTTCTACCCCTTCGGGGCAGCAGTTCAAAGGACATTCCTTTTTTAGAACGGGGTTAATGAACAAGGTCAGAGAAGAGATATTGTCCGTGCTGCGGGATGCCGGCAGTGCTCATGCGTTGGGCGGGGCAGCTGTCTTCGCCCTGAAAGCGCCCCGTTTGTCGTGCCTGAGCCGGTCCATCAATACCACGTGCTCGTTACGAACGTGTGCGCAAGCATGTAGCGGAAGTCGCTAAGACTTCCGACTCCCGCAGGCTACGCCTCGGAACTTTTTGCAAGTTCCGCTACGAAGACTTGCGTTTCAAAATGACGCCACAGTGGTAAAAGCTCGAATACGGGCTGCGTTGTCATTGTGGCAATAAATGCGACATATTTTGTTTCTTTTGGCGAAGATGATACTGTGTGCTATTGTCAATATAGCAACGCCATGAGGAATTGTCATGCGCAAGTTGATGTCGAAGAACATGGCAGGATTAGCGAATAGGAGGCAGAAAATGACTGTTCTGAAGCGGATGTCGAGTGGGTGCCTGGTGCTTCTTCTGTGTAGTCAAGTGTGTGCCGCGATATCCGTGGTTCCGCAGCCGGCAGAGCTAGAGCTCATGGACGAGAATGGTATGTTCAAGTTCACTCCCGAGACGGTGATTGTTGCGCGGGGAGAGGCAGAAGGTGAGGCGAAGAAGCTGGTCCGGGTTCTGGCGCCCGCAATGGGGTTTGAGCTCAAGACAGCGAAGACACCAGGGAAGGGAAGCGTTGTGCTTCTTGAGCTGGATGCGGCCCTGGAAGAGAGTCTCGGCAAAGAGGGATACAGGCTTCGTGCAGGACCTGAACTTATCAGTATCAGTGCGGCACAGAGGGCGGGGCTGTTCTATGGGATCCAGACGTTGCGCCAGCTCCTGCCTCCGGCAATCTACGGCAGCAGGAAGGCCGAAGGAGAGGACTGGTCTGTTCCATGCTTGAAGATCACAGATTACCCGCGGTTCGGATGGAGAGGGCTCCTGATTGATCCCGCGAGGCATTTCATTCCGGTCAAAGATTTCAAGCATTACGTCGATGCGATGGCTGTGCACAAGCTCAACCGTTTGCAGATCCATTTGACCGACAACGAGGGCTGGCGCATAGAGATCAAACGATATCCTAAGCTCACCACGGTGGGCTCGAAGAGCGACCGCTCGGGCCGGGGACCGGGCCATGGCGGTTTCTACAGCCAGTCGGACATGCGCGATATCGTACGCTACGCCCTTGACCGCCACATCACCATCATCCCCGAGATTGAAATGCCAGCCCACACGGGCGCGGCCAGTTACGCTTACCCCGAAGAGCTGGCCCTGAAGCCCAAGCGCAATGGCCACGTACTCGCCCCGCGCCCCGCTGCAGTCACGTTCATGCAGAATGTGCTGACGGAAATCATGGATATCTTTCCGAGCCGGCACATCCACATCGGAGGAGACGAAGCGAATACGGGCGTCTGGAAAAGTAACGAGGAAATGCAGGAACAGATGCGCCGCATGGGGCACGCTAACGTTCACGAACTGCACAGCTGGTTCATCCGGCAGATGGACACGTTTCTGACAGAGAAAGGGCGCCGCCTGGTCGGCTGGGATGAGATTCTTCAGGGCGGCCTGGCGTCCGGTGCCACCGTGATGAGCTGGCGCGGAACAAGCGGAGGGATAGCTGCCGCCAAGGCCGGACACGATGTTGTCATGGCGCCGACGTCGCACACATATTTCGACTACCGCCAGGCCCCGAAGGAATTGGGTCTTGGCCGCAGCGTCATCGATGTCCAGAAAGTCTATGCCTTTGAACCGATTCCTGCCGACCTCAATGCCGATGAGGCCAGGCATGTGCTCGGTGGCCAGGGCCAGCTGTGGGGTGAGCTGATCAAGGACCGCGAGCGCAGGGAATTCATGACTTATCCCCGGGCATGTGCGCTGGCAGAAGTGCTGTGGTCGCCTAAGGACGCACGTGATTTCAACGGATTCCTGCCCCGTCTGAACGTGAATCTCAAGCGGCTCCGCGCGTCGAATGTGAATTACCGGAGGCTGGATGATCTGCTGATTGTCGGCACGCGGGACTCTGAGGTCGAAGAGTTCGACTACTTTGAGAACAACTGAAACGTTATTGGTCTGAAGGATTACCGGCGCGGAACACGTGTGACACCCGACAACAGGCTTCAGCTTGAAAAGGGACACCTTCAGATTCGAGTGGGAGAGAAGCTGTTCCCTCTAAGCCACAAGCATGGCAAGCTGGCCGAAGAAGGTTGGATGCCCATCATCCTGATCAAGGCGAAAGACGGACCGGTGCGCTATGATATAGAACTGTGGGCTACTCCTCTACCGATCGTGAAGGACTGGAAGAAAGCCTTCAACTGGCCGACCGAAGGCGAGAACTTCCTCAACTCGATCCAGGTGAAGGCCACGAACACGGGTGATCAGCAGGCTGTTTCAACCGCGAAAGGTCACACCTGCAGATTTGGCCCCAGGAAGATCAGGTATATCCGGGTTACCCAGACACACAATTCGGCGAATGCAGGAAGACACCTCGTCGAGGTCATGGCGTACGGGGAGTGATGGGATCAATCCAATTCTAAATGGGCTTAAGTACATCCTGCAATCCGAGAAAGAGGGATACATGACGAGAAGAGAACGTTTGATGGCGACCCTGCGTGGTGAGGTCGTGGACAGGCCAGCGGTGTCGTTTTACGAAATAGGCGGGTTCAAGATAGATCCGTCCGATCCTGATCCTTACAACGTCTACAACTCTCCTGATTGGCAGCCGCTTCTGGAACTGGCACGGCAAGAAACGGATATCATCCGGATGATGAGTCCTGTCCGGAGGCGTTCTGTCGACTCCGTCGGATCTGAATCAGATTCTGCAAAGGACGAAATCTTCAGGGTTGAGACCTTCGAAGAAGACAATTGCAGGGTCACCCGGACGGTGGTCACCGTGAATGGTCACAGGTTGACGCAGATTCAGAAGCGTGAAAAGGATCTCGACACGGTGTGGACAACGGAACATCTGCTCAAGAGTATTGAGGATGTGAAAGCCTTTCTTGAGATACCGGCCGAGGTCTTTGAAGAACACATCAATGTCACTCCTATGGAGGAAGAAGAGGCCGAACTTGGAGACAGCGGTATCGTGATGGTGAATACAGACGATCCGCTCTATGCTGCTGCGCGGCTGTTCAGTATGGAAGACTACACGGTGTTTGCTCTGACGGAACAGGATCTGTTTCACAAACTGGTGGAGAGCCGGGCAAAGATCATCCAGTCCCGAGTAGAAAAGGTAAGCCGTCTCTTCCCCGGCAGGCTATGGCGGATAACGGGGCCTGAATACGCAACCGAACCTTATCTGCCTCCGCATCTCTTCAAAGAATATGTTGCGCGATACGACAGCCCGATCGTCCGTGCGATCAAGGAACATGGCGGTTACGCGAGGATACACGCCCATGGGCGTGTAAGAAACGTGTTGGATCATATCTCAGGAATGGACGCTGATGCGATCGACCCGATCGAACCGCCACCGCACGGCGATGTCGAATTACAGTATGTCCGGGAGAAGTACGGAAAGCAGCTTGTACTCTTCGGGAACATCGAGATCACAGATATCGAGAACCTTCCCGTGGACCAGTTTGAAGAAAAGATAAAGCGTGCCCTGGATGAAGGGACTGCGGGTGACGGGCGGGGTTTTGTTCTGTTGCCAACTGCGGCACCCTATGGGCGAACGATATCCGAGAGAACTATGAAGAACTATGAGAAGATGCTCGAACTTTGCTCGCCCTGAGCCGTTCTTGCACTTCTGCGGCCGATTCTGACCGTAATCAGACCCGTCTCAGCTTTTCCGCAATAACCACATTCTTAAAGAAATCCGCAACTTTTCACCTATCCCCAGTCCTACTAACCTGTCAGGCGCCACTTTACAGGTATACAGCGTAAACGCGAAAGGTTGGCAACTGAAGTCCGCCGGAACACCGAAGCCCTGCATAAAAAACTAACCGGCCAGGATCTGAAACTTAAAGACCCGGAGCCACGTTATCTTGACTATATTAAGAAACGCGGAGTAAAAGAACCGGCTGCAAAAACTGAAGCGGCTAAACCCAGAGAAACTACGCCTAAAAAGCTAAAATCTGAATAAATTAAGGTTCCAACAACCTGTAGTGTCAATAGATTCATCCAATCCAAATTTCATTGAATAAGCGTCAATTCGGACATTTCCTCAAGCACTAGAATAACTGAGATTCTTTTCTTGCTAAATCGGGTATAATCGGGTATTTTCGGGTATGAAATCGGGTATAGCAGGTGAATTATGGTAGATCCTCAGATTAATATTAGCCAGGAGTTCCTCAAGCTAATAGCTGAGCTTGATGAGTTTAAAGGCAAGTGGATAGCGATGAAAACAATGTCGCCGGAGCGGTTAAACCAGCTTCGTAGGGTCGCGACCATCGAAAGCATAGGCTCTTCTACCCGCATAGAAGGCGTGAAACTATCGAATAGCCAAGTTGAAGCACTCCTGTCCAATATTGGCATGACATCCTTTAAAACCCGTGATGAGCAGGAAGTTGCAGGTTACTCCGAGGCCATGGACTTAATCTTTCAGGCTTGGGAAGACATGCCTATCACCGAAAACCATATCCGCCAGCTTCACCAAGTTTTGCTACGCCACAGTGAAAAGGACGTTCGCCACCGGGGTGAATATAAGAAACTTGATAATCATGTCGTTGCTATGGATGCGGACGGGAATGAAGTTGGTGTTGTATTCCAGACATCCACGCCTTTTGATACACCCCGCGAAATGGAGGAACTGGTGGCTTGGGTAAATAAGGCCATATCCGAAGAAAGTTTCCATCCGTTATTGATTATTGGCGTGTTCATTGTTGTGTTTCTGGCTATCCACCCATTTCAGGATGGGAATGGACGATTATCCCGTGTGCTGACCACTCTTATGCTGCTTAAGGCAGGATACAGTTATGTTCCGTTCGCCTCTTTAGAAAGTGTGGTAGAGGAGAACAAGGATTTATACTACAAAGCCTTACGCCGGACACAAACCACCCTTAAAACGGAGGTGCCTGACTGGGAGCCATGGTTGGGATTCTTTTTGCGTTGCTTGAAAAAACAGAAAAGTAATATAGCGGCAAAAGTGCAAATCGAAGAATCATCCAGTGATGAAGATCTCCCGCAGCTGTCTCTAGAGGTTCTTCAACTGCTTTCCCTCAATCAGCGCATGACGATTGCCGATATGGTGAAAGCGACAGGTGGGAATCAAAACACCTTGAAAGTGCGTCTGCGTGAATTAGTCGCATCAGGGCGAATTAATCGTCATGGCAAAGGTCGAGCAACGTGGTATACGCCAGGGTAGGGCGATTATTCTCCAATTCCCTCAATTCTTTACCACGCTGCAAGTGTGGCCCGTGAGCGTTTTTACAAACCTTTGTCGAAAATGCTAAAACCCCCGTAAGGTCACAAAAGTCATCCCTGAGTAATTGAGCCAGTATATTCTGCAATTACGGGCCAATTTTTCGTCGTTGAGCATGGGGATTCCAGAGGATCTCATCTTTCTCTTAAAACCTATAATTTGAATAAAAATGCGGTGTTTAAGAGCCTATATTCAGTTCATTCACTGTCTGTCCCCTCCCATGGACACACCAAGTACGCTGGTTGAATCACCAACAATAGTGGTGATAACACCAATGATATTGGTATAGTAACCCAGATGACCGGTACTGCACTGATTTTCTATCTCACCCGCCTATGGGCGACGGTCCCGACAGGCACAAGACCACACAGTACTGAACAACTCGAAGTCCACAGCTCACATGTCTCAAGGAGTCTATATACTGGGGCAATGTCTTGTCAGGGATGAACTTCGATTCACACCGATTTTGCAGGGCTCCTCGGCACTCGCTATCCGTGCAATTGGAGTCACTGGCAGCGCTACCAAGAATCGGGACTACGAGAACCCCGATCCTTGTGGAAGGTAGCCTGGCCGGTGAATGCTCCAAAGGACCAGTTGAACGAAGTAATCTGCGGTCAGGTTCCTTCTCTTCAATGAGCCAATTGCGCTGTGATTTCGGTCAACACTGCCAGCGTGATTTGATCGCATGAGATTCTGTTTGCCCCACAGCGC
>JASLPY010000062.1 GCA_030744755.1 Kiritimatiellia bacterium
TTTCTTGGGGTAAACGAAATCTTCCATCTCAGTATAGGCCCGTTCTCATTGATCCATATCGCAGCGCAGATGGCTCTAACTTTTCTTGCGAATCTTTTCCTGTGATCATAATTGTGGAACTAATAGACGTGTTTAAAAAAGTTTTCTATTCTGTATAAATGAATCTGACGAAAGGGACAGGATTTTTCTTGTGGTTTTGCATGAAACTTGCTTGTAATTAGTTTGTTAGCTTAAATCGCGAGTACGCATAGCTTATGAATAAACTACTTGCCCGTCTCAAGCGAGTTCCAGCAGATGTTGTTGGCGTGGATCTTGGTGCCAGCAGCGTCAAGGCAGTTCGCATGCGAAAAACGCAGGACGACATAGTCATGACGGCCGCTGCGATCCTGCCTTCACCGCTTGCTACTAACGAAGAAGGCGCGACACATGTACAACGCCCCGTGTCTCTTCCCGGAGCGCTGAAGGGAAGATATGTATCCCTGGCAACAACCAGCCCCGACGCCAGCGTGAAACTGCTCAGCTTCCCGGGACCATCGGATCATAATCAGGAAAACCGAATTCTCGACAGCCTGGGCTTGGCAAATCCGGAGGATTACAGGATTTCGTACAGGGTAGTGAGGGAGGGGCATGCCCGAACCGAGACAAGGGTTCTCGCCGTTGCCCTGCCTATGATCGATGCAAATACCGTCCTTGCAATGTTTCCAGCGGGGATTCCCGCCCCGTATTCAATCGAGGTGTCGGGACTTGCTACGGCCTCAACGTTTGCGCTCACAACCGGAATCGAGAAGAACGAGGGATCAGTGGGATTGGTGGACTTCGGAGCCGAATGCACGTCTCTATCCCTTTTCAGCCGGGGTACGCTCGCCCTCGTTCGACGTTTCCACATGGGAACATACAACATCACGCAGTCGGTTTGCGATACCCTGGGCGTTGACGCCGAAACTGCGGAAGGAATCGTCAATGACGGCGCGTTCGATATATCTCAGTCCATATCCGATGTGCTGTCCCCCGTGGTAAAACAGATCATTATCTCGAGAGATTTCGTGGAAAGGCGTGAAGACTGCACTATATCCAACATTTATCTGTCCGGACCAAAGGTGCTGACCAACGGGGCAATTGACAGCATACGCTCCGCTCTTGAGGTTGATGTTCATCCATGGAACCCGACAGATGGCATTAACATGACCGATGGATGCCTGTCGAAGAAACTGGAGGGGCAGGAGTGGCGACTCTCTGCAGCCATGGGCGCGTGCCTGGGCACATTGGAGCAAACATGAGTTACCGTGTCGACCTGATACTCGAATCTGAACAGCGCAGCGGCAGCCTGCTGAGCCCCAAGTCGCTGATGAGGATCGTTTGCACGATGCTCCCGGTTGTCATACTGTGTTTCGTGGCCGTCGAAGTGATGCAGGCCTGGTCCCTTAAGAGCGAAGTTGACAGAATAGAGGCCGAATGGGATAGAATGCGGCCGGAGCAGCGGGAAGCAAGTATGGTTCGTTCTAACCTCACGGTGTCTACCGAGGTAGTTGCCGAAATGACGGCCTGGCGGAACTCGCGCCTGGCCTGGGAGACGCAGCTTCTTTCCCTGCAAACCCTCGTACCCGAAGACGTCCAGTTGACACTTATAAGGAGCGACCAACGGATCAGGCTCGAAAACAAGATCCTGCCTGTCAGGGATTTCACCGTGATAATAAAGGGAAGAGCGGTTGGCTTTTCAGCCAAGGAAAACGTTGAGGCACTGGAACAATCCGTCAATGACACCGATTGTTTTAAAGAAGTCCAGAAGGAGGCGAAGGTTACCTCCTTCGTAGCCGACCAGAACAAAGATGCAGACAGACTTGATCGTGTCTTCGAGATGGCCTGCAAGTATAAACCCAAGGCATTCAAGTGAAATTGCCGGAAGACAAAAAAGAACGCATCCGATTTATCGTGCTGGCGGCCATGGCCGTTGTGGGCGGGGTATACATATCCGTTTCGCTCGGGATACTCCCCATGTCACGTTCGCATGGGTCCAACACTGACCGAAAGGAAGCACTTCTCGACCTGATAACAGTTGGAAACGGTGAAGTCGCCCAAATAGAACAGCTGAAAGCCAGGGACAGCAAGAACATGGAGGTTATGAAGGAATTCGACGACCTGTATGTTCTGCGCCCACGACTGGGCAACTACCTGTTGAGCGCCAAAGACATCATCGAAGGACTGGCTGTTAAATGCAATGTCGAGGTCGAAAACATCCGTGAAGTCGGTCCCGTGGCCGCGATTCCTGCCCCCGCCGAACAAGAACGCAAGAACGCATTGAAGTCATACACCGCTGCTGTTAGCCTGTTCTGTGGATACTCCGATTTATCTGTATTCATAGGAGAGATCGAAAAGAGTAACCCGTACCTGTGTGTCACGCGACTTGTAGTATCAGGGCGGTCTAATGATGACCCGGAGAATCATTCTGTGCGGCTGGAAATACAATGGCCGGTCTGGGACGAGGCCGAAACTGCGACGCCTTTCCTTAAGCGGCTTGAAGAGATGGAAACTGATGGAGGCACATCATGAGAACCGTGATTTGCATCCTTGGCGCCTTGGTACTGGGTTCGGCAGTCATGGCCGAGACCGCGGATAGTCCGGTTGAATCTGCTGCCGCGGATACGGTGCTGGAAGAGGAAGATGTCCTGAGAGACCCATTCTGGCCGGTGGGATACGCTCCCGCGCCACCCGAACCAGAAGTACCTGAAGAAGAAGAAAAGGAAGAGACGGAAGAAGATCTTCCCCCCGTGGAACCGGAGAAATGGCCCGTTCTAAAGATAAGGGGCCTCTCTAAAGACGGAAAAGGCAATCACTTGGCGATACTAGACAAGATTGGAATTGTGGAGGAAGGGGATATCGTATCTTTCAAGCATGATAACCTGGTATATAAATGGCAGGTCAAAAAGATAACTGATAAAGGCGTCTCTCAGGAAAGACTCGGCGTACAACGCGCCGATGAAACAAAGAAGACAAAAACGGATAAAAGCTCACTTCCAATTGATCTCGGAGGTATAAAATGACTAATCAGAAAATCTTCACACTTTTCCTTTTGGGAACCGCGCTCGCGGTTTGCATAACGCAGGTATCCGCGCTCGCGCAGGAACCTCCCCCTCCCGCGGAATTACCTCCCGCAGTACTGGAGGCACTAGCCGCCGAATCCACGGACACGGCGGTTGAAGAAGAAAAGCCAGCGGTACTGCCCGAAACCGTTGCCGCGCCCGAAACCAGTGACGTTGAAATGGCAGAAGACGGCGACACCTTTCTTGCCGTTGCTGCCGAAGAAGCAGTGGCGGCACCAGCACTTTCGGAGACGGGTGAACCATTGATAAGCATCTCCCTGGATGATGTTCCGCTGGAAGATGTAGTACGTATGTTTACGCGTCTTTCCGGTGCAAACATCATAGCCACGGCCACCAACCTCGAGGGGTCGGTGACCGTCAATCTCGAGGACGTCGAATGGAGACCCGCCCTGACATCCATTCTGGACATGCACAATCTCGGCCTGGTAGAAAAGATTCCGGGCACGGCCGTATATAGCATCGTCCCCAAAAGCCCCAACGCTCCCGAACCACTGATCGTGGAAACCCTGTTTCTCAATTATACAACAACGGCCTCCGTGGCCCCCGTCATGAAGGCGATCCTGGCGCAAGGCGGTTCGATATCGGAGTTCCCGTCCCGAAACGCCCTCGTGCTCCGTACTACGTCGGCAAATCTAGGAGAAGCTAAACAGTTGATAGAAAGCCTGGATATACCCGGGAAACAGGTCTGTATCGAGACCAAGTTCATGGAACTGAGCGATTCCGCCATCAAACAGCTTGGAATAAAGTGGGAATCACTGGGCGAGTTCGGGATCAAACTCGAGGATGGCGGAGAAGGAGTGGGGATCTGGAATCGGCATGGCGTAAGCGAGGACATCAGTTCCCGCACAGATACCCGGTCGCAATGGGACACCCGCAATAACATAGACAGCATCAACCAGCTCTATGACGTTACGGGCCAACAGTACGAGGAAGTGGAGAGTATCGAAGAGGTCAACGACGACACGACTCTTACCACGATAGTTCCTACTCGAACTGTTGTCGACACAATAGACACAGGCGACAGCTACAGTTCTGACATTGTAGATTCCTTCAGCAAGACAATTATCGATACCCAGACTGCAATACTCAACATCGACGACTTCAACATTGTTCTCAGTGCACTCAAGGAAACCGATGGCGTCAGCATAATATCCAACCCGAAACTACTCGTTGCCAACGGCGAAACCGGGGCATTCTTCAGCGTGGGCGACAGGGAACCAATCATCAAAAGCGAAGTCACGCGCGGAACCACGGACAGCCCGGGCGACAAGGTTGTGTCGGAACTCGACACGACCATCACCACCGACCTGATCCAGGAGGGGTATCTTGAGACCGGAATTAACCTGGAAGTGGTTCCCGTAATCAAAAGCGACGGCCTGATCGAGGCGGAGATAAGTCCTACCCTTCGCCGCAAAACCGGCGAGCGCACGGTGGGAGAGAACTCCTGGCCAATAGTCTCCGTGAAAGAAATGAAAACCAGGTTCACACTCCTTGACGGCCAGACGGTTGCCATTGGCGGACTGACCGACACCACCGATTCGCAGCAGACAACCAAGATTCCACTTCTCGGCGACATTCCGCTTCTCGGCAAGTATCTGTTCTCGCATTCCAAGGACGTCAAAAGCCAGGTTGAGACAATCATCTTCGTGACCCTTGCACTCGCGGAACCGCAGAGCATTCGCGAGGAAGAAGGCATTCCTGATCATGCCGAACTGGTTCACCAGAAACTCATCGAACACAAAGCCAGGAAGAAGAAGTTCCAAGAGGATCTCGCCAGAATGCACGAGGCAATGGCGGCCGAGGTAGAGGAAGAGATGACTGAGACCGAAGAGCCGCTTTCAGAAGACGCCGGGACAGGGGAGGAGCAGGAAGACCCTGCCGCTCCGGCGGATAAGGCCGGCGAAGAGGACTCTTCTGCTGAAGAAGAGAAAGAAGAAACAACGGCTACGACCGCAGAAGAGGCGCCTTCTCCTGTTTCCGAAACGGAAGACGCGAAGGAAGCTGCCGAGTAGCCGATTGGCCGGCAAGGACACATCACACATCCCGGCGGTACAGCACGAAAAGAGGAAGCCGGGCACCAGGGTTCACCAGGGAGCGCCAGGATGCAAAGACTCTTGCCCAGGGAAGCTTGGGGATACGGTGCGCTCCTGATTCTACTTCTCACCACGGCGGGCATCGCCGTTTGGTACACCATTGGCTACATTGGCGATCAGATTTCAGGCGATGCCTTTCGAATTGCCGCGCTGCTGGTATGGTCTCTGACGCTCGGTTTCATGCTCATCGCCGGTGCATTCGGCCTCTGGGCAATAAGGTTCTCCGCCGAAGCCGAAAGCCGGAGGCGGATTGGGCGCGTGGTCGATGCCATGCACTATCTCAGTGACGGGCTTGCCGCCATCGACAGCAAAGGCTGCATCAGGGGTTCCAACCCCGCCATAAAGGAGCTCTCCAGACACGCCGTGACTCCTGACTGCCACCTGTCCGAAATCTTTCCCTGTCTCTCCAAGAGAGAAATCAAACTGCTGGCCAACGCGAAGACACCAAGGGAAATTGAACATGACACGGAGAATTCGGATGGACCGAGAACCCTGAGGTTCAGGTCGCAGCCCTCCGAGGGGCTCACCCTGGTGCTGGCAAGTGACGTTACCGCAATGAATGAGCAGCGTAGTCGAAGGAGACAGACCGCGCGGCTACAGCTTATAGGAGAACTGGCACAGGCCGTCGCACACGATTTCGACAACCTGCTGTGCGGCATCTCCGGCCATGCATCGCTGCTGACAAGGGTTGCTCCCGGTTCACAGGAAATGGAGAAATCGATAACGGCAATATCCGATTCATCCAGGAGGGGAGTTGCCCTGGCAAATCACCTCCTGGAACTGGCTACGCTGTCCGTGGCAGCTTACCCGAGTGACGCAGTGGGCGAACATGTTAAGGCCGCCGTTGAAGCCCTCCGGGGATCGCTTCCGGAGCAATGGCAGGTAGAACAGGTGATCGACGATGAGCCGCGGACGGTTGCACTGACGGGAATGCAGGTGGAGCAGGTAATTCTCAACCTTGGGCTTCTCGCAGCGGATTTTCTCACCAGGCCCGGTGTGCTGCAGGTGTGTGTCGGCAAGTTCTCGCACCGAGATCCCGCGAGACCCGAGCAGAGCCTGGCAGGTACTATCCGCATTACCGGTTATGATTCTGACATGAAGGAGCCGCCTGAAGATATAATCAAGAAAAGCCCCGCACAGACCGGCGTAATTGCTTCGGTTATCAGGACCACGCTGGAAGGTGCAGGGGGGCACCTCGATTCCTTCGTTGCCGCACATGGAGTCGTGTACGAGGTGGGCCTTCCCCGCGGCCAGGCCCAGGCGGACGATTCAGAGGAAATACCCGACGAACTCAAATCGTACATCTCCCGGTGGACCGTGCTGTACGGAGGCACACGCAGGGAAAGCTCAGACCTCGACAGCCGCATGCGTCAGGCGGGCCTCACGGTGAACCGTCTCGACGATATCGCGGCTATCCTGGCCTGCATAGAGGAAAACTCCTCGGTGGACGCAATGCTACTACAGGAGCGTCTGCTTGGAAAAGAACCACGTGCGCTGCTGAAAGCGATACTGAAGATCCGGCCTGCATGCGGAGTGGTCGTTCTGTGCGAAAATGCAGAGATATCATCGCGCGGTCTGACCGACGACATCGTGTTCCTGGCTACGACCTCAGAGGTAAGCAGGGTGGTCCTCGGGCTTATCGATTCCAAGGGCCTGGCTGCCCACAGGCTTAAGAGGTAGTCACACACCTTTCACGTGTTTCGTAGTTTCTCGATTGCCGAACGGCGATTCCAATCAGCTGTCACCCAGAACCGTGTTGTCTATAAGGCGGGTGCTGCCGATCCTGACCGCAATTGCAACCAGCGTGGGCGCCTCGATCTTTTCTACCGGTTCAAGCGATCCGGAATCCACTATCTCCACGTAGTCAATTTGTGCCATCGAGTAACTTTCTATCAGCTCGCGCATCGCGGATTCAATAGTGGACGCACGCAGCTCGCCTCCAGAGTGGAGCTTTTCGGCGAGACTAATCGTCTTCGACAGACACAGGGCCTGTGAGCGTTCTTCCGGTGAGAGGTACGTATTACGTGAGCTCATAGCCAGACCATCAGGCTCACGCACGATCGGAGCGGTTCTTATCTCAACGGGAATGTTCAAGTCGCGAACCATGCGGTCTATCACTCTCACCTGCTGCGCGTCCTTCTGCCCGAACACGGCGAAGTCCGGCTGTATAATGTTGAATAGTTTGCATACTACGGATGTGACGCCTTTAAAATGTCCCGGGCGAGCGGCGCCGCACAGTCCCCGCGACAGTCGCGTTTCCTCGACGAATACACTGTAGTCATCAAAGTACATATCTTCCTGTGGGGGATGAAAGACGAGGTCGGCCTTATTGATCCTGCACAGCTCGAGGTCCCGGGACAAGTCCCGGGGATAGCTGTCGAAATCTTCGTTAGGCCCGAACTGGGTGCGATTCACGAAGATACTGACAACCAGTAGGTCACAACAGGAACGGGCCGAGCGGATAAGGGAAAGATGTCCGTCATGAAGGAATCCCATGGTTGGAACGAAACCGATGGTTTGCTTGAGGCTGCGTGCACGACTGGAAATCTCCCGCATCTCGGCAACGGTCGAGATGGTCTTCACGGGGAAAGCCTCACACGGACCGTTTCCACGAGTGTCTCGCAGGGAACGGGTTTTCTGAGAAGATGATGCTTCTTCTGGTTCTCCACTATGTCGCGCACGGGGTGAGGGGGAACATACCCGGTACAAAAGACGACCGACGGCATCTCCCATTGTGAATCCTGTGATAGTCTCTCTATTTCGCGAAACGCAGTATAGCCATCCATTACTGGCATGTGGAGATCCATAAGAAGAACGGCATGGCGGCCCTCCCTGAATGCCTCGCAGGCTTCTTCTCCGTTCGAGGCCAGGTCGATCTGCAGTGAAGGGAAAGCTGACAGGAGAAGAAGTTTGAACGAATTCTGAATACCTTGCTCGTCGTCAACAATCAGAACACGCTGGTTATCGCACTTCGCGCCTTCTTCGTCCTGGGCGTTCGCGGTGTCCTGCGCTTCCTTCTCAAGGGCGTCTCTGAGAGTGCCCATGGGCAGGTATATCTCAACGACCGTGCCCCCGTCCGGTCCATCCTTGATATCCAGCGCGCCACCATGAGCTGTAACCGTAGCGTATACGTATGTCAAACCCAGCCCAGCGCCCCTCTTGGCCCGGTCCCGTTTCGTCGTAAAAAACGGCGTTAGTGTTTCCAAACGAGCATCGCCGGGAATGCCCGGCCCCGTATCAGAGACACTCATTACCGCGTAGCAGCCGGAAGACACAGTTCCGCACAGTACGGTCTTCGAATCGTTTATAACGCCCTTCGTCAGCCGAAGCCCGATCCTGCCGCCTTCGGCGGAAACAGCGTCCACGGCATTCTGCCAGAGGTCCTCTATGACATGTTGCAGTTGCTCAAAACCGCCCAGTACCTCGAGCTTCTCGCCATCCGCGTCGATATCAAGATTTACATCAACGCCTTCAGGAGTACCGCGTTTAAGCTCCGCCGCCGTCTCCAGGACCAGGTCGTTGAGGTCTATCGTCTGTTTCTCAAAATCGCCACAGAACGACAGGTCCAACATCTTGCGGCTGAGGTGTACAAGGTCCGATGCCGTCTTTTCAACCACGTCCAGGAGCTCCAGGCCACGGGAACCTTCGGGCAGGTCGGTGCGGATAAGCGACGGATATGCCATCAAGGGCGTAATCAAGTTGCTGAAGTCGTGCCCCACCCGTCCTAGAACCACCTTGATTGCTTCCAGGCTGCTCTTGTCGAACTTGAATTGGCTGTCTGAATCTCTAGACATTACCCTCCGCTGCGCTATCGGCATTCTGAAGGAAAATCGTCTGCGTAGGAAACGCAAATTCTATACCTTCGGCATTGAATATTCTCAGAATCTCCATATTGGTACGTTCTGAGAAGGCCATGAAATCCCAATACTCTGGAGGATTATACCAGAACATTACAGTTATAGTTAGTGCAAAATCACCAAATTCGCTAAAAAACACCCGTGGCGGAAACTCCGGATCCATACCTTCGTGATCGTCGAGAAGCCCCTTGATTATGTCAACGGCCTTCTGCACCTTCTCCGGCGGAGTGTCATAGGTGATACCTATTCTCATGACACGCTTTATATGGGGGCGTCTTCCTATGTTCTGTACGGTCTTATTGACCATCTCGGAATTGGGAACCGTTACCACGTGCCCGTCGAGGGTTCTGATCTTGGTGGATCTGAAACCGACCTCTTCAACAGGTCCGTCGTAACCATCTACGACTATGCGGTCGCCGATCTCAAAAGGTTTGTCGCCAAGTATTACGAAAGCACCGAAAAAGTTTTTGATGGTATCCTGCCCCGCCAGTGCTATGGCCAACCCGCCGACGCCGAGGCCTGCAAGAATGGTCATGACGTCCTCTTCCATGATGGACTGCAGAACGTTAAGCAAGACGAGGACGGCAACGGTGACCCTGATACTCTTGCCGACCATGGGAGCCAGTATATCGTCGACCTTGCTCTCTGTGCCGCGAGCAAAGCGCAGGAGGTAGTAATCGGCGAAATCGACCAGGCTGTAAGCTGCATATCCGATCGCGATTGCATTGAGAACTTGCGAGATTTTCGCAAAAACGGTATCCACGCCTTCCGGCAACATAAGGAGCTGGATGCCTGCGGCCAGCCCCACGGCAAAACCTGCGAGGACGGCGGGCTTGGCCAGTGCCTTCAGCAACACCCTCCACCATGCATTCTTGTCGTCGGGAATCCGGGCGGATGATCGCTCGAAGAACATCCTCGCCAGCCGGCCCAGGATAAGGGAGATAAGCAATACAGCGGCGAAGGCAATGACTCGCCAGAGCTCGTTACCCGCAATCGTTACCTGGTTAAGAATCCCCCACATAGCGCGCCAATCCTAACTTACAGAAAACAAACGTCAAGTTTCTTGTTGTTTCCAAACGTTTTTCGCACCCGCTCCCAACCATCAACCATCAACCATCGGAACGCGCGCAAGCGCAAATTCCTCCATATGTGTTCGTCATTTCGCCGCTAAGTTAGTAACGTTCTCTCATGAAGATCATTCTTGCCAAGTCGGCCGGCTTCTGCTGGGGCGTCAGCAGGGCTGTGGACAAGGCCAGGGGACTGGCGGATGCCGGCGACGGCCCCATCTACACCGACGGTCCCCTTATCCACAACGAACAACTTATGGCCCGGTTAAGATCCGAGGGAATCCTCGAGACCGATAATCCGGGTGACGCAAGCAAGGGAACCCTCCTCATTCGAGCTCACGGAATCTCCCCCGAACGAAGGTTGGCGTTGACCAGGCATGCGGCATGTCTCGTGGATGCCACCTGCCCGGACGTGGCAAAGATACAGGGGAAGATCCGCAAGCATGCAAGAACCGGCTATGACATAATTATCTACGGTGACGAAGGTCATGCCGAGGTAATCGGCCTCCTCGGGTACGCGGAAGGCAAAGGCCATGTCGTCAATGGCCGGGACGATGTTGAGCAACTGCCGCAATTGGACAAGGTGTGCCTTGTATCTCAATCCACCCAGTTTCCGGCGGCATACTCCGGAATTGCCGAATTGGTGAAAATGCGCTTCCCCGGCGCGGTCGTACTGGACACAATCTGTATTGCAACGAAAAGGCGGCAGGCAGAACTCCTGGAGATTGCAGGGCAGGCAGACGTCATCGTTGTAGTTGGCGGAGCCCACAGTGCGAACACGGTGCGGCTTGTTGAACTGGCCAAAACAAAAAAGCCAACAATCCATATTCAGACCGCCGACGACATAGACGCCGGCATGCTGAAAGACTTTCGGGTGGCCGGACTTTCGGCAGGCGCGTCTACACCAGCCTTTATAATCGACGAAGTAATGGCGCGTCTCGAGAAGATCTGATGAACCTACTGATCGACCGTGATCTTCTCGGGAAGAATGGCTGGATGCCGGATACTCCGCATGGAGTACTCTCGCCCGTACACCGTTATCCTGCGCCCTTTAAGACGGGATAGATCAGAGCGGTTTCCGAGCACGTAACACAGTATGGTAGTTCTACCGTAGGAATCCTTTTCAACCAGGATATAACGACTGGGACTCCTCAACGAGAGGAGTCCAACAGGTTTCAACAGGCCCTTTCTGGTGGCAAGACCCAAGGCCTTTGCCGACGGGGGCAGGATATAACCGGTTTCCGGAATGGTTCTCCCCGAGGGAGTCTCGGCAGTTTCGCGGGTTCCGGGAGTGGGGCTGACGGGCTGGCCCGTCTTCGGCAGCCGGCTGGGGGTGATCACCGCTTCGCGTCTGCCACTGGATGGCTCCACCTGGAGCACCACCCTCGATTCGACCAACGGGCGTTCTTCGATACGCTCAACCGGCGCCTTCACCGGCTCTTCCGGTGCTTTCCGAACAACAGGTTGGGCGGGCGGATCAGGGCTGACGGGTTTGACCTCGGGGGGGGGCGGTTCCGGGGTACTGAAGGATTTCGCCTCTACGAGATATCGTCGTTCAATCCAGAGAAACGATCCCCGGGGTGGCTTTATCTTCAACCAGTCCTCATGAGCGCCTTTCAGAGAAACAGTATCCCCACGCTTGAGATCGCCCACCGGTTCATAACTGATTCCCGGACCTGCGCGTACAAGCACCGTCGGAACAATCACGACGCCCTTCCTCACAAGGTCACCGTAGACCCACAGATGCACGTAGCCGGGCGCCACGATCTTGGCCCATCCGGTTGCGGGGAGCTCGATAGCAGAAAGAGAATCCCCACGATTCACAGAGGAAACCACGTGTGATCGCGCGTTAGGAGCCGAGCGGAGTTCAGCCCCGTTGGTGACAACCTTCACGGCTGTCGCGCCATGGACGTGCACAACCGTGGCACCCAGGGCAATCAGAAATGATGCCTGAACAGTCAGGAATGCAGATCTCGGGTACGTTAACACTGACACGCCCCTTCTTCGGCATGGCGCTGAAAAAAAAGACGGAAACTACGGAACTACTCAGACTTCGTCTTGGGTAGTGCTGTGGCCCGGTCCCCCTCTTTCCATTTGCCGCGCTCACGCAAAATGTCAATGCGCTCGAAACGTTTCAAAACGTTCCGTTTCGCTATTATCTTGCTGGCCGACTTAAGACTTGGATGTTGTGACATAACTCCCCTTTCAGGAGGTATCTCCAGGGTTTTACAGAAAACGGGCCGGCTCCAAACCGGCCGCCATTTCTCAATTTCGCGACGCACTTTTTACCACAACTTGAAACAAAGTCAACCCATAAAAGTCGTGGACTTACCCCAATCAGGACTGATTCTTTTGGCGACGTAAGTCGCTGCGAATAATGACGAATGACGAAATACCCAAGCTCGAAAGAAGCTCGAAGCCAGAATGACGAAAGCCATACGACCTGATCGATGACTATTCAAGAGTCTGCCGCAGAAGATCCTGCAAGCATTTCCGAGCCCTGCATCTGACGATGGAACAGCGAAGGTTCGGATTTCGTCATTCGGATTTCTTTGGGTGTTTGGGTATTTCGTCATTAGTCATTGAGGATAGAGGTGTTGCCTGTACACAGGAATCCGTCATGTACCCCAATTCTGGCGTTTGCACTCCGGCGGGGATCCACGGGCTTCGCGCCCGTGGCTACATGTGGCATCCACATCTTTGTCGCTGCGGGCGCCAGCTCCGTGGAGGGCGAGTGGGACGTTTAGAACGTTACAGTTGTTTACTTCCCGAGGACTGTGAACATTATGTGCCAACCGCGGCCGTATGGGACTCCCTTTTCCAGGTCGGCGGCATCGCCGGGGCCGTATTCTCCGGCGCAGTAGCTGCCGAAGAGCGGCAGGTCTTTGTCCACGCTCTTGTGTATTGCGGATAGCTCGTCGGACAGATCGTCGAGCTTGCCTTTCCTGCCCGCGCAGTCAAAAGCGATGGCAGCAAACGGTTTGCCTTTCAGGTCTTTGACCGCCGTGGCGGAACCTTCCTGTGCCGTGGAGATCACCTTGGCGTTGTCCTTAGCCTGCCTGCCGGTCTGTGCGACGTTGAAGTTGCCTTTCAGCAGAACGGCAATGGCACTGTCGGAGTAAATGCCTCCGCGGTAGTAAACGTAGGTCTGGCCATCGTTCTTGTTTATTGATCCACCCGTTATGGGAAGCTTCTTGCCCGTTACGGACTGTACTCCGTCCATGAGAAGCTGGTTCTTTGGTGAATGGCAATCCGCAATCAGAAGCATCAGTTTTCCATTGGAAACATCCGGAATCTTCGATGCCAGGCTCTTGCCAGCAACTCCAAGCACCTCGGTCAGCTTCTCCAAGTCGTCATCCATGCTCAGGCCCTGCGCACCCATATCAGCTTCAAGCGCCGCGGTTACCGCAACACCGTCGCCGCCGATACCCATCAACAACACGGCCTCGCTATCGTGTGCGCCCGCCTCTGTATATCCACCGTAGTTCGCACCACCGCATATGATGTCCTTAGGGAAGACCGATGCGACGCCGGCAACGGCCTTCTTCTTAAGAGCCAGTTCATCGTAGCATTCGAACATCACGACGACCTTCGGCTCTGTGCCGCCCATGGCCTTCTTCAGCAGCGCTGCCGCTTCCTTGCCGGCGGCACCGGGATCTTCGTTGTTGACCGCTGCGGTCTCAATAACGATCGCCCCATCCCTGGCGGCAGGCGCCGTCGCAAGATTCTTTGTCGTCGCACAACCCGAGACCAGTACTGCACATGCCGCCAACATTACCAACCAATTCATCTTCATAACCCTACTCCTCGTTGTTTCTTGTTTCGCCTAGCCAGATCGGCCCCCTTCGCCCCTCGGAATCCCCACCCTCCATCGCCAAGGCTTTGGGGGCCAAGCGGATCCCGCTACATAGAAAATCCAGACTAATGAATCGACGAGCAGAAGCCAAACTCTACCTTGTTGTCAAACGGCAGCTTTTCGCCCCACTTAACGTTCTCCCATGAACACCATCCAAATTCTTTACGGCGTGATTCCCACAGGTTCATAACTGAGCCCAAGTCACGAACGCCCGTCCCATCGGGATCATGAACGAGCAGGGAAAAACAGTATTCCCTCCCGGCAGTGGGCTTCAGGCCGGGAATCGCTTTGAAAGGTATTGCCGCTTCGTAAGTGGTTATCTTTCCCGATCTCTTTACGACCGCAACGCCGCCTTCCAGCGTAAGCGGCTCAAGTGCCCTCGCTTTCTTTGCCGTGCCAAGCTCGTCCCCCGGCTGCATCAGGACATGGCAACAGTCCGAACCAAACCGCTTTCCGGAATCCGCAATGAGAAACTCGGCGCGTTGCGATTTATCCGAAGCCTTGTCCCCCGTGCTTGTTTCTGTCAGCGAGACGGCAAACTGCACCGCGTCCATCCCTTTCTCAGCCGAACTCTTCTTCAATCCAACGAGGTCATCCTCCTCGACCTCAACCATGAGGCAGAACTGCTTCTTGTTCCAGTAAAGCCTGACTACAGTTCTCTTGCCTTCTGTCTCGAACGTTATGGGGACGGCGTCCTTCCATTCCTTCGTCTTCCCGTCGATCTCGGGCTTGTAGTAAGGCGCGCTTGACCAAACGGCATTCTGTTTGACCTCGAGAGTCTTGCCCCCGCCTTCGAGCGTAATCTCAATCGGGTACCGATTATTCTCCAGATCCTCCCTCGCCTTTTCGATGGCGAACGGATACTTTCGCATCTCGTTGGGCTTAAGCGAAATCTCGTGCTGCGATTGCGTGGCCTTCCAACCGTCTGGGAATGTCGCCTTGAGCACGCCGCTGAACGGTTTATCCTGCGTGTTCTTCACGGATAAATAGGTCACCGGCCCGGTCGACGGGTTCACGACGAAGTTGTGCGGGCGAACCAGGATTGAAGAATCGGCTTGGGCGGCTTGAAGCGGTGTTGCTGCTGCGGCCAATGTCGTTACTGCAACGATGAGTACAATACGCACGTGCGCCGTAGCGCGACTGCCCCGCTGCCTCTGCATATTTCTTTTCATGGTCACCACTCAGTTAATGTCATCCCGAGCTTGCCGAGGGATCTCATGGTCCCTCAAATGCCCGAGATCCTTCGACTCCGCTACGCTTCGCTCAGGATGACAGTTCTTGCTTTATCATCCATCTCCTTCTGTTTCTGCTACTAGAAGAGCCTGATTATAGGGTATCACCGTGAATTGACAACTCCTCAATCGAGAGGAGATTCAACCACCCGAGCTCCTGAGCGAGATCAGGCAAACGGCTTTAACGAGCCAATTGCGCTGTGATTTCGGTCAACACTGCCAGCGTGATTCGATCGCATAAGATTCTGTTTACCCCACAGCGCAAGGCGTTAGGCGCTAGGCGTTAGTAGCTAGGACTCTGGACAGCGCAAATCGACCCCACGGGTTTCAACGGGTTACGAGGCAGGCATGGCTCCGCGGACGGCGGACCTTTCCCGCTAACCCCTAGCGCCTAACCCCTAGCCACTGCGTTCTGCGCGCGCAGCGCAGAACGCTCTAACCGTCTTTCCTTTCGGCCCTTGTTGCGCTAGACTACTGGATTCAGAAAGGGGATACAGATGAACGCCAAATCGCTCTCATTCATTCTGCTGCTGGTCATCGCTCCCGTCTTTGTCGGCGCGGAGGATCTGGACGCCGACAAGGCGTCTCACAAGGAGACGGCCGTTCTCGATGTCGAATTCGGTACCCTGACGGCCATGTCTATGTCGCCCAATGGCGACCTCCTGGCTTCGGACGCAGAGAACAAAGTCATCAAGGTCATTTCCTCCGATCACAAGGTGGATAAGGAATTCGAGTTGAGTTTCGGCCCCGAAGCGATAGACGTCGGAGCCGACGGACTGATCTACTGCGGGGGACAGGGAGAGCTGGCCGTCCTGGACAGAAGAGGGAAGGTCCTTAGATCCGCAAGCATTCCCAAAGACGCCGCATCGGAGACCAGCCGGAAGAGAGGTCGCAGATCCGCCTCGCGCGGCATTCGTGTTTCCGGCATAGCGGTTTCCGACAAGGATGTCTTCGTCACCTTCGGTTCCGGCTGGAGCCTCAGATCCAAAGCCAAGCTCTACCGTTTTGACAAAGATCTCAAGAACCCCGTGATGCTTGCCGAAGGTCTGCGAGGTTGCTGTCAGCGCTGCGATATTTCGGTGCGTGACGGATACCTGTACCTGGCCGAGAATTCGGCACATCGAGTGGTCAAGTACGACAGGGATGGCAATGTATTGGGTAAGTGGGGCACCAAGAGCAGGGATGACATAAAGGGCTTCGGTAGCTGCTGTAATCCCATGAACATCTGCTTTGCCGGGGAAAAGGGAGTGATCTACACGTCCGAATCAGGAATGGCCCGCGTGAAGAAGCATAGCCTGGACGGCAGGTTCATCGAGCTTGTCGGTTACGTTGGGACGAAGCGGTTCGAGCGCGCCAGCCACCAGGCCGCCTCCTGCAGCAACATTGCCATCGCGGCTTCTCAGGACGGCAGATCTGTCTATGTCATGGACTACACCGCGAACAGGATTCGCCTGCTGGAGCGAAAGTGAACAGCCCTACCCATGGGAAGGGCAGCGGCCTCGCTGCCCGTGGACGCCGAGGCCGGCGTCCCTCCCGTGAGAGTGCAACGGCATCGCCAAGGGACTTTGACCCAGCCCAAAGGACAGTTTTTTGGAGAACGTAATGAAAAGGCAGACCTTGTGCCTCGTCTTTCTGCTCATGCTCTCGGCTTCTTCCTGTGTCCACAAGAAATCCGTGACGCTGCCTGCAGAAAGACCCGCTATCAGGCTGGTGATCATGGACCCCCTGGCGCTACCGCTGGCCTGCTCCTGCGTTGAAGGTTATGCCCAGCGGCGTTACGAAGTGCTGGCAGGTTTCCTTGGGAAGGAACTGAACACAAAGGTGGACCTGGCTTTTTCCGAAAGCCTTCGAACTCCGCACCAGCAATTTGGGGGAGTCGATATAGTCATTGGCAAAGACTCGGTGGTCCGTGCCGATGCCAAATCGTTGGCAATCGATATCCGCAGGATTGCCATGCTCAGTGGGAAGGATGGCGAGGTAACCCTCAAAGGCCTTTTCGTGGTCCGGGGCGACAGCACCATCAAGTCTATAGAAGACCTCAAGGGCCGCAGCGTGATCTTTGGCCCTTCCGACTCGTCCGAGAAGAATAGCGCCGCACTGGTCGCCCTTGACCTCTACGGGATACCCCGGCCGCAGAAACTGGAAACCCGTTCGGCCTGCAACATCGGGGCAATCGCGGTATCGGAGAAAGAAGCCGATGCCACCGTTGTCTCCAGTTGTACCCTGCCCCTGCTGGCAGGCTGCGGAGCCATCGAAGAGGGTGAACTGAAGGTTATCGGAGAGACAGATGCCGTGCCCTTCATCGGGGTCTTCGTTAACGGCAAGATCGGAAAAGCCGCGGAAACAGAAATCCGCAGGGCGATTCTCAAAGCCGGCAAAAGAAGACGCTTCAGGAAGGCTCTTGAGAGCAGGGACGGTTTCATCGATCTGCCGGAAGGTGGGACTCCATGGACGGATTGGCGGTCAAACGGGCGCAGGGCGTTCAGCCCGGATGTACCGATGAAGCTTCGCGCGGGGCCGCTTCGCCTCTGGACAAGGGAGCTGGAGGGGGTCGGCATGGCCGGCATCGCGGCGACGCGGCAACATGTTGTGGTTGCGGACAAGAACGCTGCGGAGACCGAAGACATATTCCGCTGCCTGGAATCAGAAACAGGACAGCAGCTCTGGGATCTCAGATATCCGGCAGCCGGCAAAATGGATTTTTCAAACTCACCCCGCTCCACCCCGGTGATCAGCGACGGGCAGGTCTATCTCCAAGGGGCACTCGGACATCTTCACTGTGTCGAACTGGCCACTGGCAAGGTCACTTGGAAGAGAAACCTGGCGGTTGATTTCGGTTCCCGCATTCCGCAATGGGGCTTTTCGCCCACTCCCCTTCTCTTCGACAACATGCTAATAGTTAATCCTGGCGCGAAAGACGCATCCCTGGCCGCTCTCGACAAGAAGACGGGAAGGACCATCTGGAAGTCTCCTGGCCAGGCCGCGGCGTATGCCAGCTTCATACGCGGCGAGTTTGGAGGCGTTAAACAGATCATAGGGTACGATACCATCTCTCTGGGCGGTTGGGATCCCCTCACAGGCGAGCGCCTGTGGAAGCTCGTGCCCCCTAACAGCGGCGATTTCAACGTGCCGACTCCCATCGACCTGGGAGGCAAACTGCTGGTGACGACCGAGAACAATGGAACCAGGATTTACGGTTTTACAGATTCGGGACGGATCATCCCCAAACCGGAAGCACTGAACAGAGATCTGGCTCCGGACACGGCCACGCCGCTGGTGTCGGGAAACCTGTTATTGGGAACCAGTCACGGCCTCGCGTGCCTTGACCTGGAGGACAACCTGGAGACACTGTGGGAGTATGACAAGTCACCTTTTGACGACTACAACGTCCTGATCGGGGGAAAAGACCGCGTTCTCGCAATTACCCACAACGGCGAGGCCCACCTGCTGCATCCCTCCAGGAAGAAACTGGAGATTGTGAGCAGCGTGAAGCTCTTTGATGATCTGCCGGAAGGCGATCGCGAGACCTGGAGTCACGCTGCATTGGTAGGAAACCACCTTTACGTTCGCAACCTGGTTTCTGTTCAGTGCTTTCTGATCTACTGAGTGGACGGGGCAAGATTTGTAAGCGTGGATTGCTGAAAAGAATCTGTTCACAGGATCCCCTGTAGCGGGATCCGTTAGGATTCCGAGGGGCAAAGGGGGCACTAGTTCCAGAGAGTCTGAATTCTCACGAATTCAGCTACAGGAGAATTGTGCAGGCGCCTCTCGGAGATAGGCGCCTACTGAGAGCCCTGTCCCAAAAGGAATCTTGGAGCGAAGGCGGTCACACACTATAAAGAGCCTTGTGGGACTCGCAATGTAACCGGGCAACAGGGGGAATAATGAACAGGCAAGCACTTCTGAAACGGTTCGCGGCAATGCTTCTGTTGAGCGTATTGCTGGCCGGCATGGGCGTGGCCGCGACGGGCTCGCGGCCGAATTTCCTTTTCATACTTGTTGACGACCTGGGATACGCCGACCTGGGCTGTTACGGTTCAACGTTCTACGACACTCCCCAGCTGGATAGATTCGCCAAATCAGCCCTACGCTTCACAAACGGATACGCCGCTCACCCAGTCTGCTCCCCGACGCGAGCAGCGATAATGACCGGGCAGAACCCGGCCAGGGTCGGCATCACTGACTGGATCCCGGGATCGAACCCCAAGGGGAAGAAGCTCAAAACGCCTTCAGACAAACACAAATTGCCGCTTGAGCATGTCACGATCGCCGAGGCTCTCAAGCAGGCGGAGTACCAGACTTTTTTTGCAGGAAAATGGCACCTGGGAGGAGAAGGCTTTTATCCTGAAGACCAGGGGTTCGACATCAACATCGGCGGACACCATGTCGGATCGCCTCCGGGCGGCTACCATGCTCCTTTCAAGAACCCCAAGCTCAGGAACAGACCTGACGACAACTACCTGCCGGATCGTTTAACGGATGAAACCCTGAAGTTCATTGAGGATAACCGCAGCAAGCCATTTCTGGCTTACTTGTCGTTCTACACCGTGCACACTCCGATCCAGCCCTGCAAGAGGCACATTGAGGAATACGTGGCAAAACGCCAGACAGTTTACGGTGATAAGAAAACAGGCTCTGTGCAGGAACATGACGGCAAGACGCGTACCACCCAGGATAACCCCGGCTTTGCGTCGATGGTGCGTGCCATGGACGAGAATGTCGGTCGCCTGCTGGATAAGCTTGATGAATTGAAATTGGCCGGCAAAACCGTTGTTATCTTCACTTCAGACAACGGGGGCCTCACAACCCTGGGACGGCGCCCTGGACCTACCTGTGTCCGGCCACTGCGTGGGGGAAAGGGCTGGTGCTACGAGGGCGGCATACGTGTGCCGCTGATCGTTAGGGCTCCCGGCATTACTGAACCGGGTTCGGAATGTGACGTGCCGGTTTACAGCGCTGACTTTTATCCGACGATGCTGAATCTTGCGGGCCTTAAGCCCATGGCCAAACAACACAGTGACGGAATGGACCTGACAGATCTTATGAAGGCCGGGACACCGCTTGATCGCGAGTTTATTGTGTGGCACTACCCGCATTACCATGGTTCCGCCTGGCGGCCCGGATCCGCGATCCGCTCGGGCAAATGGAAGCTGGTTGAACATTACGATTACGAAAAGATCGAACTGTTCGACCTTGAGAAAGACATCGGCGAGAAGAACGATCTGTCAGGAAAGATGCCGGAAAAGGTCAAGGAGCTGCACCAGATGATGAGGAAGTATCTTGAGTCCGTCGGCGCGGAGTTTCCCGTGCCGGTGAAGTGACTTTGGGCTATCCAAAAGGACCAAAGCCCTGAAAGGGCGCAATACATCAGCCCAGGGCAACGCCCTGGGTCGGGGAGAGGAAAGTGAATCAGCCCTGAAAGGGCGTGATATAGATGTTTTTTTGGACGAGCGTATATCACGCCCTTTCAGGGCTAACTTGCTCTTATTGTCTTATCCCAGGGCGTTGCCCTGGGCTGGTATATCGTGCCCTTTCAGGGCTTTCTCTAGATAAGAATTAACTATGGTGATCGCGTGATGAAAACAATCTCTCTCTCCAGAACCATTCTCCTTCTACCGCTCGTCCTGTTTGCCATATGCTTCTCGTGGCAAGATGCCTCATCCGCCCCTGCCGGGGCGACGTTCAACCCGGATAAGGACCTGATCTCGCTTCACTACGACCACGCCCCGGACAGGGATGATGGCCAGAGTGCCGCCGCCGACAGAACTATTCTCGAGACGATGTTCCCCACGCACTGGATACGCAAACATGTGGTTCCCGTCTCGGGAGCTTATGGCAAGAATAAGAAGAGTTTTCGGAAGGACTCGGATCTTGTCATGCAGGCAACCTGGAACAAACCTGGCGGCTGGATTGGGGCACATGATGACTGGGATGCCGCCACGAAGGCACTGGTTGCTCGGTGGTCGCGTACATTTGACGCAGGGGGTGATGTCTGGATAAAGGAGGGTGGACAGTCCGACCTGAGCGCGGCGGCCATTCGCACAGTCAAGAAGACCAAACCCGACATAAAAACGACAAAGCGAATCCACCTGGTTCAGCACAGCAACTGGAACGAGAATCAGACGTCCGATGAAGCCCTGGCTTACGTGAAGAAGGAAACTGACTACATCAGGATCCCGGATGCCAACCGCTACCTGAACCGGAAGGGAGGTGACGCCGATTTCCAGAAAGCTGCCCTCACACATCCCCTTTTCGGGGATGCCTGGAAAGCCGCGTTCAAGTACTACGATCCGAAACATCGCCTGGACTTCTCCGACTCCGGCGAACTCATGCGCATCCTGGAGCTCGGCGAGTGCGGCATCGATAAGTTCAAGAAGATGTTCCTGGGTTTGTCATGCGGAAAGGAAGCGGGGAAAGTCGTCGGCGGTTTCAAGTTCACGGAAGGGCCGGCCCCGGACGGCAAAGGGGATGTGTACTTCACCGACATACCCAATAACCGCATACATCGCTGGAGTGTCGAAGGCGCTCTGTCAACTTTTCGCGAGGATTCCGGTGGATCCAACGGTTTGATCTTCGACAAGGATGGAAACCTCCTTGCCTGCGAAGGGGGCAGAGGCCAGGTGGTTTCCATCACCCCCGGCGGCAAGACCACGGTTCTTGCTTCCAAATACAGAAAAAAGCGCTTCAACCGTCCAAACGATCTCTGGATTGATCCAGAGGGCGGGATCTATTTTACGGACCCGAACTACGGCCGTGGGGGAATCGAACAGGATGGGGAACACGTTTACTACCTTCCGCCCGGCGGAAAGGCGCCCGTTCGGGTGATTGACACGATGACAAGGCCAAACGGAATAGTAGGAACACCCGACGGCAAAACCCTCTACGTGGCCGACCATGGACAGGGAAAGGTGTTCACATACCTCATAGGCGATGATGGCGGCCTCTCCGGCAGGAAGTTTTTCGCAGCCGTAGGCTGTGACGGGATGGAACTGGACAGAGAGGGAAATGTCTACCTTACCTCGTATGCTGTACAGGTATTCAACCCTGAGGGGGATATGATTGAAATCATCCCTCTGCCCGAACGCCCTGCGAATGTCTGTTTCGGCGGAAAAGAAAGGAAGACCCTGTTCATCACCGCGAGGACTTCGCTGTACGCGGTTAGACGTGAGATTGGTGGATGCTGATTCCCATGATCGGTTAATGGACCAGGTTCAACAAACAGCGGGAGGAGCGACTGTATGAAAATGTGGATTGTAATCGTGATGGTGCTGATGCTGGTTGGAACACCGGCAATGGCAAAGGAGAACGAGATCGTCGAAGAACTTGAAGAGGCCTTTGGTGATCGAATTGAGGGCGTCGAAGACACTTTCCGAGAGATAGTGGAGAACATCGAAGAGCGCTTTGGAGACGTCATCGAAGAGCTTGAAGAAGTCGAAGAAGAGAAAGAGGAGCTCATAGAAGAAGCCGAAGAGCTGGTGAGATGGCTTGCAGAGATAGAGGAATCTCTTGGCGACATCGTCGATGAGCTTGATGATGAGGAGGATGACGATGATCACGAAGATGACGATCACGAGGACGACGATGATCGGTAGTCGGTGATTCTCACGGTAAATCGCATCGGAGTCTCGATATGTGCGCACGGTCGCCGAGGCCGGCGACCCTCCCGCGTGACGTCTTTTCCCGCACACTTTTCATGGCGTGATGATTTATGATCATTTCTGATTGACTTTGCGCATATTGCGTCATATTCTCCCGCCATGGTTGAAACACCCAAGGCTTTGGCAGCGGAACGATTGACGCAGATGTGTGCCATTCTGCGGACATCGCATGTTGCACGCGTGGAAGAACTTAGCGAGCGACTTGAGGTATCCCCTGCCACTGTTCGGCGGGATCTTTCCGAGCTGGAAGAGCGTGGCCTTGTTCGCAGGGTCCACGGCGGCGCCGTGAGCATCGAAAGCCGGCTGGACGAGCCGTTGTTTGATGACAAAACATCCCTTGCAGCATCGGAAAAGCGCGGCATTGCAGGTATGGCGGCGACCATGATCAATGCCGCTGATACTATCTATCTTGACGGTGGCAGCACCGTTCTGGAGCTCGCCTCCCTGCTGAAAGAGCGCACGGACATCACAGTTGTGACCAACTCGCTGCGCGCGGGCATCGAGTTGTCGGGCATCGGACCCCACCTGATAATGACAGGGGGTACGCTGAGACGAAGAAGCCAGACTGTTGTCGGCGGCCTGTCACAGTCTGTTCTCGGCGAGATTCACGTAGACAAGGCATTCATGGGAACCATCGGCATAGCTTTGAACGAAGGACTCACCACTACGAACACGGACGAGGCCTTCACCAAGAAACTGGCAATGTCGAGGGCAAGCCAGGTCGTACTGCTTGCCGACAGCTCGAAGATCGGGGTGGTTTCATTTGCTCACGCGGGAGACATTGGCGATATAGACACGTTGATAACCGATGCCAATGCGCCGGCCGAGTTTGTGAGCAAACTGGAGGAAGAAGGAATAGACGTTGTTAGAGCCATGTAACCGGCTCTTGTTGTATAAACCGGAGCCCTGCTCCGAGAAGAGAAGGAAACCGAGGAAAAGAGTATGCCTAACTACCTGAGCGATATGCGGCCGGAGTTCGATCCGTTCGAACTGGACTGCGGAACCATTAAAGGGTTCCAGTACAAGAGTGACCTGAAAGCTGAGATCGAGGCCAAGAGCATCGAAAAACGCGAAGCCGTTGAGATTCTCGAGAACATGCTTATGATTCGGGAGCTTGAAGAGATGATCGTCAAGCTGCGTTCCGGCGCCTACGAGCCCATCAGCGACTTCAACTACCGGGGCCCAACACACGTATCCATAGGCCAGGAAGGCACGGCGGCAGGATCCTGCACTGCCCTTGCCATGAACGACAAGATCACCAGCACGCATCGCGGCCACGGCGACAGCATGGCCAAGGGTACGGCTGTGATATTCCGCATGGACGAAGAAGCCCTTCTCGAAAGAGTCCCCGGCTCCAGCGGCACCGGAGAAGAACTGTTGGAAGAAGTGCTGGAAGATCATGTTTACCACACGATCTGCGAGCTCTTCGGTAAAGAAGACGGGTATTGCAAGGGCCGGGGCGGCGGCATGCATATTGCCGATTTTGCCGTGGGACATCTTGGAGCCAATGCGATCGTCGGTGGAGGCGTGCCTATCGCAACCGGCGCCGCCATGGGACTGCGTTACCAGAAGACGGGCGAGGTAGTATGTTGTTTTGCCGGAGACGGCGCCTACTCAAACGGCGTGGTTCTCGAGGCACTCAACTGGGCCGGCCAATACCAGTTCACAAACGAGCTGGCGAAAGACGACAAGTTCGGACTGCCGATCATCTTCCTCATTCAGAACAACCACTACGGCATGACCGGCCGCGCTGACAACGAAGTCAACGGCACGTCCTGCCTCGCTCGCCGTGCAGCCGGATTCTCCGACAACAACATGCACGCAGAAGTGGTTAACGGTATGGACCCGCTGGCTGTCAGAGAAGCAGTTCTCCGCGCCGCAGAACTCTGCCGCAAGGGCGAAGGGCCGGTCGTGCTTGAAGCAGACACCTATCGCTACTTCGGCCATTCCCTGGGCGATCCCCGAAACGAGTATCGCACGAGGGAAGAGGAAGCCGCCTGGAAGGAAGTCGATCCCATTGAGACTCTCAAGGCCCAGTTGCTGTCAACCGGGGTAATGACCGAGGACGAAATCACGGCAATGGAGCGGAAGGTAGTCGACAGGAACGCGACGGCCGCTATCCGTGCCGCAGCCTCGGCCGATCCGGCTCCAGAGGATACTCTGACGTACATGTATACGGATACCGTCTGCGAAACCGTTCCGGCCGAAGCAGGAGAGATCACACTCGTTGGCGACCTGCCGGAATGCAAACGCGACAAGGACGGTCTTCTCACCTATCGTGACGCCGTAAAGGAAGCGATGATCGAAGAGATGAACCGTGATCCACGTGTCATCTTCTACGGGGAAGACGTCGCCGATTACGGTGGTGCCTTCAAGGCCACGAAGGGGCTTCTGGAAGCCTTCGGCCGTCAGAGGGTTTTCAACGCTCCCATATCGGAAGCCTGCATATGCGGCTCTGCGGTCGGGGCAGCCATGGTAGGGTTGCGGCCGATAGTCGAACTCATGTACATGGACTTCGCGCTGATGGCCTCGGACCAGATCAGCAACCAGGCGGCCAAGTGGCACTACATGTCCGGCGCCCAGGTTGAGGTGCCGATGGTGATCAGGGCTGCCGTCGGAGGAGGCAAGGGCTATGGCGGCCAGCACTCCCAGACGCTGGAATCCATGTTCGCCCATACCCCGGGCCTCATCGTTGCCTACCCGGCGACACCGTATGACATGAAGGGCCTGCTGAAGACCGCAATCCGCGACAACAACCCCGTCATGTTCGTGGAGTCACAGGTGCTGTATGGATTCAAAGGAGAAGTCCCGGAGGACGAGTACCTGATTCCGTTTGGCCAGGCCGATATCAAGCGTGAAGGGTCGGACATCACATTCGTCACCTGGGGGCCGGCACTCCACGATTGTCTTGCGACCGCGGAGAAGCTTGCAGTCGAGGGCGTGGAAGCCGAAGTGATTGACCTTCGCACTCTGGTGCCGCTGGACATGGACACGGTCCTTCGTTCCGTAGAGAAGACGGGACGTTGTATCGTGGCCAGCCAATGTATCTCGATCGGCAGTTTTACCGGCGAGGTCGCTTCGCAAATCCAGGAACAGGCATTCGACTATCTTGATGCACCCGTTATGAGAGTTGGCGCACAGAACGGCATTGCGCCGCAGTCACATATTCTCGAGGCGGCTTTCATGCCTGATCAAGACGACCTGCTGGCGGCTGTAAAAGCCATCATCTGACAATCGGAGGACAAGGAACGGCCGCTTCGGCGGTTAATCCGGGAGATCTAAAATCATGGCAGAAGCAAAACCAATCCTCATGCCAAAGTTCGGCCAGACGGTCGAAGAGGCAACGATCGTCAAATGGCACAAGGCGGTCGGCGACGAAGTCTCCAAGGGAGATGTTCTCTTTGAGATAGAGACTGACAAGGCTGTTCTCGAATCAGAAAGCTTCGTGGACGGAACAATTCTCAAGGTTCTTGCCGGCGAAGGCGATACGGTACAGGTACAGACACCGGTAGCTTTCATAGGCGCGCCGGGAGATGACATTCCCGAAGTCAACGCACCCCCTCCCCCGAAGCCAAAGGCTGCAGAGAAATCTGCGGCGGCCCCGGCGGCGGCAGCAGCGTCTGCACCTCTCGCCGCGACAGCGGCACCCACGTCAGTCGCGGTGGCCCAACCAGTGCCAGCAGTTCCTGCGGCACCCACCCGCCGGGCGATCTCGCCGCGGGCAAGAAGCCTTGCACGCAGGAAACTGATCAGGACGAACTCCATAACCGGTTCAGGACCGAGCGGCCGTGTTACGGAGAAAGACGTCGTGGCATACCTGGATGCGAACGATTATGACTCGATCCACATATCTCCTTCGGCCAAGAAGCTTGCGCAGAAGGAGGAACTGGACATCATTGAAGTCAGGAATCGCTCCGGTGTGTTGCGTCTCAAGATCGATGACATACGGCAGGCGGTTCTCGAGAAGCCCAACCCCATGAGCAAGATGCGGCGGGTAATTGCCCAGCGTCTCACGGAAAGTTTCCGGGACGTTCCGCATTTTTACGTGGCCACGGAAGTGGACATGACTGACTTGCTGGCCTACAGGAAGCAACTGAAGGACAGTGGAACTGCCTTCACCGTGACAGACTTCATAATGGAGGCGGTCATCCTGACACTGAAGGAGTTCGATGTCGTCAACAGTTCCACTGACGGAACCAGCGTCTGGTGGCACAGCAAGGTGAATCTCGGATTGGCGGTTTCGATAAAGAACGGACTTGTCGTTCCGGTTATACGCAATGCCGAGGATCTCACAATGTCGGAGCTACACGACGTGGCCTCGGAGCTGGCAACGAAAGCGCGCGAAGGCAAGCTTACCCCCGACGAGATGACAGGCGGGACGTTCACGATCTCGAACATGGGAATGCTTGGCGTAAACGACTTCAATGCGATCATAAATCCGGGAGAGGCGGCAATCCTTGCGGTCGCTTCGACAAAGGACAAGCCCGTGGCAAGGGACGGGAAAGTGGTTGTTCGTTCAATGATGAACCTTCGGCTCTCCGTAGATCATCGTATCGTTGACGGCGCGGTCGGCGCAGCCTTCGTCAATTCCGTTAAAGACAAACTAGAGGATCTGGAGCTATGGAAAAGTTCGATGTAGCAGTGATAGGCGCCGGCCCGGGCGGATACCCGGCCGCCATCCGTTGTGCCCAGCTGGGCAAGAAGGTTGCCATCGTGGAACGAGAGTTCCTGGGCGGGACCTGTCTCAATGTCGGGTGTATCCCCACGAAGACCCTGATCGCCAGCGCGGAGCTTTACCAGGCAATCAGCAACGCTTCGGAGATGGGCTTGAAAGTCCAGGGAGTTGAAGCGGACTACGCTGCCGTGACTGCCCGGAAGGAACAGGTCGTGGGACAGCTCACAGGTGGTGTTCGGCAGCTTCTCAAGGCGAACAAGGTTACTGTGCTATCCGGCGCTGCGGCCTTCATAGACAGGAAGACCCTGGCGATTACCGCCAATGACGAAGCATCGGAAAAGATACATATCCAGGCCGACAAGGTAATCATCGCCACGGGGTCAACATCTGCCATGCCCGGTTTCATTCCGAAAGATGAGCGGATCGTGGACAGCCGTGCGTTCCTGGACATGACGGAGCTTCCGACATCTCTGACCGTCCTTGGCGGCGGTTACATCGGCTGCGAGCTTGCATGCATGGCCGCCTCTTTCGGCGTAAAAGTGACAATCGTCGAACTGCTGGATGACGTTCTTCTGCTCCTGGACAAGGACATTCGTGCGGCGGTTAAGAAGCACATGACCGAAAAGCTAGGCATCGAGTTGATGACTGGTGAGGCCATGAGCGAAGTCGCCGTCAACGACAAGGGAGTCGCAGCCAAGGTCGGCGAAAGCACGGTGGAATCCGACATTCTTCTGGTTTCAGTGGGCCGGCGACCCGTAACAGACGGCCTTGAGCTCAACAACGCCGGAATCGAGGTTAACGAGAACGGTTTCATCGGTGTTGATGATCGGAACTGCACAAAGGTTGCAGGCATCTATGCCATCGGTGACGTTAACGGGATAATGATGCTGGCTCACGCGGCGACCTCCCAGGGCATCTGCGCGGCGGATGACGCATGCGGTCTCAGGCCAGACGGCAACGAGAGCATAATCCCGGGCGTTATCTTCACTTCTCCCGAGGTCGCCCTGGCGGGGATAACCGAAGCGGAAGCGAAAGAAAAGGGCCTCGATGTAACGACGGGCAAGTACTATTTCCGTGGACTCGGCAAGGCCCTGGCGTCGGGAGAAATCGAAGGTTTCGTGAAGCTGATTACGGACAGTGAAACCGACCAGCTTCTCGGTGCGCAGGTAGTCGGCCCGCATGCCACGGATTTGATTTCAGAAGCCGTGCTCGCGATTCGTTCGGAGCTTACGGCTGAGGAACTCGGGCAAACCATCCATGCACATCCGACTTTCGCGGAAATCTGGATGGAAGCCGCTCACGCGGTTCACGGGAAATCGATTCATTTGCCGCCAAGAAGGAGGTAGGAGGACGGGACCGCATCTCGCCCTACTTCTAGCATAACCCTGTCCAATAAGGATCTTGGAGCCCGGAGCGCTCCAGTGAGTGTGTTCCGGAATTCTCTGTACGTCACCCCATTTCTGCGCCCGAGTCCATCCGTATATTTTTTCGCAAATAACCCATATCCATCTTCCACGGGCTGTCCGTTTTCTGCTATATTCCGCCTATCTTGCAGCATTTAACCTCTAATGAAGGAGAGTGGGAATGGGCGTGATTGATATTATTGTCTTTGTGGCATTCATTGCCTCAGTCATCTCGCTGGGAATATTCAAGAGCAAGGATGAAAAAACAGATGGAGCCGACGGCGCATCAGAGTTCTTTCTTGCCGGGCGCGGTCTGAAATGGTGGCTGATCGGTTTTTCGCTGATTGCCGCGAACATCTCGGCCGAACAGTTTGTCGGTATGTCAGGCTCGTCAGCTGGTTATATGGGAATTGCCATTGCCAGCTATGAATGGATGGCTGCCATCACATTGGTCGTCGTTGCATTCGCATTCCTGCCATATTTCCTCAGGGCCGGAATTTTCACGATTCCGCAGTTCCTTGAAACCCGCTACAACCACTGGGCCCGGTCTATAATGGCCGTCTTTATGCTCACTATTCTTGTCGTGGTTTCGTTTGCCGCTGTCGTTTATGCCGGCGCTCTGCCCATGATGGATTTACTTTCCCAGGCAGACGTGAATCTCAATTTGACAATTTGTTGCTGGATCATGGGCCTGTTTGCAGCTGTCTATGTGGCATTTGGTGGTCTGAAAGCTTGCGCCTGGGCTGATTTGATCCAGGGCTCTGCACTGATAGTAGCCGGTGGCATTATCACATACCTTGCTCTTGACCAGCTTGGCGTTATGGATCCGACGGAACTGGTCGATGCTACCGGTGCAGTCGCCTCGAACGCTGGTGGTCTAAGTGGCGCAGAAAGATTTTCAGTTCTTAACGACTCCAAGCTACACATGGTTCTCCCTGCGTCCGATTCCAATATCCCGTGGACCGCTTTGGTAATCGGCCTTTGGATACCAAACTTCTATTACTGGGGGCTGAACCAGTACATCACACAGCGTGTTCTGGGCTCCGCATCTCTCAAGGAAGGGCAGAAAGGTATCGTTTTTGCCGCCGGCCTGAAACTGATTATTCCTTTCATTATCGTCTTTCCCGGTATCATTGCCTTCAACATGTACAGCAAGGAAATGTCACAACTTGCGGCCAATGACGAAAAGATAGTGAAGGCCAATACCGAGCTTGTGGAAGCCTTTGAGAAGGACGCGGCCTCTGACGAAAACCCGATAACCGTGTACACGTTCGATAAAGGTTGGGAAGAACATAACAAGGAAAAAGCGGTCGAGGTAGCTGCGTACAACGAGTTAGCCGTTGCCAACGCGAAGGCTGCGGGCAAAGAAGTACAAGAAAAAACATTCGTCGGTTATAAATACGACTCTGCAATGAGCCTTTTAATTGGCAACCTCGTGCCCAAGAATGGCTTGTTTGGTTTCATCATTGCCGCACTCCTTGGCGCGATCATCAGTTCGCTGGCGGCAATACTGAATGCTGCATCCACGATCTTCACGATGGATATATTCGGGCGTTATATCAAGAAAGATGCCGCACAGAAGACACTGGTGAAAGTCGGTCGCATCTGCATTGGGGTGTTCGTGGTCATCGGTTGTGCCATCGCCCCGCAGTTGTCCAACCCCAACTTCGGTGGAATTTTCAAGTATATCCAGGAATTCCAGGGGTATATATCTCCGGGTATTCTGGCCGTATTCATTTTCGGGTTGATTAACCGTCGAGCCTGGCGGGGAACCGGCGTGATTGGTCTTGCGATCAACCCATTTATTTACGGTGCGCTGGCCAAGTTCGCACCGCAGATTGCCTTCCTCGACAGAATGGCTATCTGTCTCGGTTCCGTTCTTGTGCTCATGACCATAATTGGCCTGATCAAAAAGGAAGATAAGCCAATAGAGTTTACATCCGATGTGGACATGGATACTACGAGCTCCAAACCGGCTTTGATAGCGGGTATCGGCGTTGTCATTATAACGCTGATTCTTTACGGGATCTTCTGGTAAGCACGGAGTGTGGAGAAAGATGCGGGCGCAGCGATACCCATAACGGTCTGGCCCCCCGGCCCACCGCCTAGTCGTAATCGTTGCGTCTGCACATTTGCTGAGCCACTGAATCGGCTCTAAAGAAAAGGATTCATCATGTCTGTTTCCGACACTGACAGGAACGTTATCGAGAAGCTCGAAGCTCTCGCATCCGAGAAGCAATTCGATATAGCCGGTGGCAAGGTCCGCCGCACTTCGTCCCGGTTCTGCCTCGGCGTTGAACATGGCGATTATAACGGCACGGAGTTGTTCGGTGTCGGAACCGGCCGGTTCATCTGGATGGCCTACAAGCCCAACGACACGGGTCGCATTCGAATGGTCGATGTCAACTTTCAGCAGGATGGCATCATAGAGTTCGAGGCCGGAAGAGCGCCGGGGGCCGAGACGGCAGATGTCGCAGACTCCTGGGCACGTTTCCCGTTTGGCGCAGATTCTATCCTTAAGCGTGAGGGCTACACCCTCACCAAGGGTATGGACGCGGTCCTCTTCGGCAACATCCCCGGTGGCGGCATGTCGCGTTCCGCATCCCTGTCGCTGAACCTTATCCTTACCCAATTTGAGATTAACGACATCACTGTCGACGACCCGATGCGCGTCGTGGATCTCGCGCAGGCCATCGAGAATGACTATATCGGTTCGCCCTGTGGCAACCTTGACCAGATAATGATCATGTTTGCCAAGAAAGGCATGGGTACGCATTATTGCCCTGCGGATCGTTCAATCAAGTATGTACCGCTGGGCGATAGCGCTCCAGATTTCCGTATTGTGGCCCTCGATACCGGCACCAACCGGCCCGGCCTCGAGAAATCGACTTACAAGATCCGCCGCGCAGAATGCGAAGAGCTTGCCGCCCTCGCCGGGAATGAGTTCGGCATCGCAAACCTGGCCGGAGTAACCGAACAGGGGCTATACGACAGGATTCTCCTGCATTTCGAGAACAGCCACCCCCATTTGCTTGACAGGTTGTGCTACATCTACAACGCCCAGCAACGCTTCTACAGGATGATGGAAGCCTGGAAGACCGGCGATATCGAGACGGTCGGAGCGATATTCCGCGAAGACGGAATCGGACTGCGTGACGACTACCAGATCTCCGGACCTGAGCTCGAGACCATGTGCGACATAGCCCGTACCGTCCCAGGCGTCTACGGCGAACGCATGCTCGGCGGGGGCGACAAAGGTGCAGCCGGGGCCATCGTGGCAGCCGATGCTGTAGATACGTTGAGAGCCGCGGTTGATACCGCCTATCCGCGCAGCAGGCCATACTATGCCGACAAATTTGCCGTTCATGCTTTGACTGTAGTCGACGGCGTCAAGGAACTGTCTCTTTAGCAGAGGTATGATGATACCTGTAGAAGCCGTCTGGTTGGCAGCGCTGACGGACAGGACGCGCGCGTACGCATCACCCATCCGCACTCTCAGTGAGCCATCTGCGTTGTGAAACAGATCAACGGGGGCAGGGTGAAACGGGGGTACGAGGTTTTGTTTACCCCACAGCA
>JASLPY010000063.1 GCA_030744755.1 Kiritimatiellia bacterium
GACGGCGGACCTTTCCCGCTAACGCCTAGCGCCTGACCACTAACCACTGCGTTCTGCGCTCACAGCGCAGAACGCTCTCGCTGACCCTTCTTTGGCTTACTTACGGATATGTGCTATGCTTTGCCGAAACGGAAGGAAAAGGGGATGAGGAAGCTACAATGAAAGCCATGAAACTGATCGGCATCTGCAGGATGGAAATGATGGAGGTCCCGACGCCGGAGATCATCAACGACGGTGACGTGCTGATTCGTATGAAGACCGTCGGTGTCTGTGGATCGGACTTACACTACTACGAAACCGGCCAAATCGGCTCGCAGGTCGTCGAGTATCCCTTTGCGGTCGGTCATGAAGGCTCCGGTGTGGTGGAAGCCGTTGGCGCGGAGGTCACCCACGTGAAGCCGGGCGACCGAATCGCCATCGAGCCGGCTATGTCATGCGGCGCGTGCGACCAATGCCGGGCGGGGCGTCCGCACACCTGTCGCAAGCTGCGCTTCCTTGCTTGCCCGAAGCAGGCCGAAGGCTGCCTTTCCGAATACATCGTGATGCCGGAAGCATGCTGTTTCAAGGTCAGCGACAAAACCACCTTTGACGAAGCAGCCATCTCGGAGCCGTTGGCGATCGGTGTCTACGCCGTCAAGCAGTCCATTCCCATGTCTGGAGCCAAGGTGGGCATTCTCGGAGCGGGCTGTATCGGTTTGAGCGTGCTGCTTCCCGCCAAAGCGCAGGGTGCGGAGAGAATCTACGTCACTGACAAAATTGACAGCCGGCTGGAGTTAGCCCGAAAGGCCGGCGCGCTCTGGGGGGGCAATCCGGACAAGGAAGACCTCGTTGCTAAGGTTGCCGAACTCGAACCCGGCGGGCTCGACGTGGTCTTCGAATGCTGTGGCGAACAGGATGCCCTGGACCAGGCGATCGAGATGCTCAAACCAGGTGGCAAACTGCTGCTGATCGGGATTCCAGCGACCGCGAAACGCGTCTCCTTCATGATTGACAAACTGCGCCACAAAGAGATCTGTATCCAAAACGTCCGCCGTCAGAATCATTGCGTCCAACCCTCGCTCGACATGATGGATCGGGGCGATTTCGACGTCAGTGTGATGGTCACCCACCGCTTCCCCTTCGCGCAGGCGCAGGCCGCCTTCGACCTCGCCTCCTCCTATGAAGACGGTGTCCTTAAGACGATGATTGATTTCCCGGAGTAGTCGCCCTGCGCAATGTCAATTTGAGCCCTGTGAATAGGGAGCGAAAGCTGGCGGCTTACCCCAGGACAATCTCGCTCAGGTCATCGATGGACCGGGCTGTGAAGTCTGCGTCTTCACCGTGATCCGTGGAGCCTTGATTGTGGTAGAAGCAAGTTTTCGTACCGGCGGCGCGTCCACAGTCGATGTCGTGAACGTAGTCACCGATCATCAGTACTTCTTGCGGAGGCAGGTTCCACTGCTTGAGTATATGGAGTATCGGGGCAGGGTGTGGTTTGATGAACTGGAATTCACGCGTGACAACGGCGTCGAATTCAAGAGCGTACTTTGCACAAAGCGCATCGACACTTCGTCTCTCGTTCCTGGTAACGATGCCAAGCTTGATATCTGCCGCCCGGCACCTGGCGAGGAAGGGCTCGGCGTTGTCCTGAAGTATCTGATCATGGATTGCCTGTGTCTCGTGTCTCTCGATGATGTCCCAGGCTCCCTGCTGCTTTTCCGGGGGCAACTTGAAAACCTCTTGTGCCAGGTCTCCTTCGGGTAGGCCAATCTCGTTCCGCATGGCATTGAAATCAAGTGTCGGGATAGTCAGTGTCCCATCCATATCGAAAATAAGGCCTTTAAAGCGCGCAGTTGTCATGGTCGGTATATACCATAGATTCAGCGGGCCTTGAAGCCTTTGGCTCAACGAGCTGAATCCGTTCGACCCAACTTGTGCCTTGATCCCGGGCGTCGTGGATGCATATCATCTCTGAAGACCTATCTGAATACTGCTCGCGTTTGCGAAGACGCGGCGGAGACCCGCCGGACTCCAGGGGGAAATGACAGAATGGCGCGCGGCGGGTCTCAGCCGCACAACATGTCAAAAAAGGGAATGTACAACATGAAACACCTCGCCCTGATTACTATCCTGGCTCTGCTTTTTATCCCTGTCGCTGACGCTCGTCTCGGTGAGACCGTGAAGAAGTGCAAGAAACGCTACGGCCCCCCCACCGAAGAGAAGGCTACGCAGAAAGGACTGACAAAGGTTTACCGCAAGGGAGATTTCGTTGTTGAAGTGGAGTTCGGCCTGAGACAACACGTACTTTTCTTTAAGACAATGAAGGCAGTAGCTATCACCTACAGCAAGTTAGCACCCAACACTCGGACCCGTCATGTACCCCTTTCTGAGGAAGAAATCGGCACTTTCCTCGAGGTGAACATGCAGGGAGAGAGCTGGAAAGATGTGAACATGATGATGGAAGTTGCCAGGCATGCCTCCAGTGACGACCAGGCCCGTCTTCTCCAGAAAGCTGATGACATCATGATCTGGCGGCGTGAGGACGGCGGGGCTGCAACCTACGGGAAGGCCTCACATGAGCTTGTTATCAGATCCCCGCGGGAAGAGGATAGCGGCGAGGGCACTGGCAAAGGGCATGAGCTCGACGGCTTTTAGAGCGGCTTAAACAAGGCTACGGCCGACTATGGACAGGGAGGGACAGCGGCCTCGCTGTCCGCGGTCGCCGAGGCCGGCGACCCTCGCGATAAAGCGACCATGACATTTCTTGAACTGCTCTAGTCTGCAGCATCACAGCCCCAAGACAATAAAGAAGGGCCGCCGTCAACAAAGTTGAACAGCGGCCCTTGGGAATGAACACATCCCGTTCGGGTTCTGTAAGTTCTATCACCCAAACAATAGGTCGAATTTTCTTACTTGGTAACTCAGGACCAGGAACGAGATGATATCCATCAAAGTGATGTCAGGTCACTTTCAAATTCCTTGCAAATAGCATTCTTCTTAACACGCCTCGATTATAACAAGGCCGCGCTGATAGCGCTACTTCTTTCTTGATATTTTTTTGGTCTGTGCAATCCGTCGCCCGGCGGAAAGAAACGAGGATGACACCTGCCCGGTTAGCCCTGAAAAAGGGCTTCGATGATTTGGATAAGATCCGCCTCAGAAACGTCCCTTGGGTTCGCGGCGGTCGATCCGGAGGCGAGTGTTTCATCAATTATGCCCTGCCGGTCGATGACTTCCTCTCCCGCAAAGGGTGGAGCGATGTCCAGTCTTTCCAGCATTGTCTCGCATTCCTTCTGGAAATCACCACCCACGGCATTGCTCAGCGCAGCATACTTGTCTCCCATGGCGTTCCTGTTGAACGATACAACCGGCGGGAGGCAGACGGCACAGACATGGCCGTGGGCCAGGTGATACCGGGCACCGAGAGGATGTGCAAGGCCATGAACCAATCCCAGCCTGGCGTTTGACAAGGCAAGTCCCGCGAGGTAACTGCCTTCCAGCAGACGCTGCGCTTCTTCGGGCTTGCCGCCATCGAACATCGGCAGAAGAGTCTCGTGAATCATGCCTGTGGCTTTCAGGGCAAGCTGCTCGGTTATCCATGTGGATCCCCGGCTCACGTACGATTCCACCGCCTGCACAAACGCGTCCATTCCGCAGTGCGCTATCACCCGGGGCGGACAAGTCATCAGCAGGTCCGCATCCAGGATCACCAACCGCGGCATGAACGAGGCGTGACGAATCGATTTCTTGGTCCCCGTGCCGGTGTTGGTTAAAACCGCCACGATGGTTGCTTCCGAACCCGTACCGGCGGTAGTGGGCACGGCAATGAATGGCACGTGGCTGGCCGGGATCGGCTCGCCATTCTGGTAGTCGATCGCCGGGAGTGGAGCGTTCAGAAGGCCGGCGCAGGCCTTGGCAAGATCCATCACGCTGCCGCCGCCAACTCCGGCAATCCATTCCGCGCCATGTGCCCTTACGGCATCGATCAGTGCCTCAAGTTGCGCGACCGTCGGTTCGCCCCCGGCATGTTGAAAGGTCACGATGCCTTCACTGGAGGCCTGTCTGTCAAGAGCTTCGGTCAACGCACCGTGTTTCTGGAGCGAACCACCGCAGACGACTACCCCGCGTTTTCCGAAAACAAGGCATTCATCGATAAGTCCAACTGCCGTTCCCTTCCCCGATATGGTCCGGGGCGGAAGCACCAGTTGTGCCGGAAACGTTCTCTTCTCTGGAGTGCTCATCGTTCCATCCTCAAGAAAACCGACTGCATTACAGCATTTCCGTGTGAAGATCTATCAGTATGTAACGGGGGTCGGAGCGTAGAATCGTGCTGAGGTCAGATATCCGTTTCTGAACGATCTTGCTGGTTGCAGCGACCGTGACGAACGCCAAATCCGCGGATTTCCACAGATCCTGTTTCCCGACTTCGGCGACACTGACGTTCATCTTGTTCAGAATCCGGTCTTTCAGACGCCTGAGCACCGATCTCTTGTCCTTAAGGGACCGTGCTTCGGGAATACTGATGCTTACGGTTACCAAGCCGATGATCATACTGGTTCGTCCTCACTTTTTATCAAAACCAAGTATGACCTGCCCCCCCTACGCTGTCCACCCCGATTATTCAGGCGGCAAGTTGGGCGTTGGATGTTGACTCTCCATTCTCCATTCCCTACTCAAAGGGGCTGGACTCCAATGCGGGTTGTGGCATAATGCGCGGCATGAACTCCAAAGAAGAGCTTATTGAGCAGTTGGATTCGTTCGATTTGTCTGAGCGCAAGCAGGCGCTCGGGACCTTGCTGGCCGAATACGGTACCGGTCTCCCCGCCGGGGGGACGAATGTTAATATGCATCTGCATTCATTCTTCTCGTACAATGCCGAGGGCTTTTCTCCTTCGCATCTGGTATGGGCATGCAGGGAAGCCGGGCTGTACGCGGCTGGGCTGTGCGACTTTGACGTTCTCGACGGCCTGGAAGAGTTTCTTGCAGCGGGCAGAACCGTCGGTCTTCGGACCTCGGTCAACCTGGAAACAAGAGCATTTATACGCGAGTTTGCGGACGTGGATATCAGCTCTCCGGGTGAACCCGGAGTAGGCTATGTAATGGGCGCAGGGTTTGCCGCGAGGATTTCCGGTGATGGTGAACAGGGCATTGGCCTGGCTGGTTATCGTGAGCGCGCAAAAGAGCGTAACCTGGCGCTGATTGAGCGCATAAACCCGAACATCCCCGATATAGCTATCGACTATGAGCAGGACGTGCTTCCGCTGACGCCGGCCGGCGTCGCAACTGAGCGCCACATAATAAGGGCGTACACTGACAAGGCTCAGGATGTGTTTGAGCACGCTGCCGAGATAACTAAATTCTGGTCGCAGGTTCTGGAGAAGGATTTCGAAGAGACGGTTGAAGTCCTGGCCGACAGGCCGTCCCTGGAAGATGACGTGCGGAATCGCCTGGCAAAGCGCGGAGGCCTGGGTTACCTGCAGCCCTCCGAATCTACCTTCCCGTCAGTTGATGACTTCCTGAAGTGGGTGGCATCGTGCGACGCCATTCCCATGGCAACCTGGTTGGACGGCACCAGTGCGGGAGAGAAGGATGGGCGCGCAATGCTGGAATGCATGTGTTCGAAGGGCGCTGCTGCATTGAATATCATCCCCGACCGGAACTGGAACCTGTCGGATCCTGAACAACGGGCGGTGAAAATGGCGAACCTGAAAGCCATCGTTGAGATCGCCAATGACATGAACCTGCCGGTCAACATTGGGACAGAGATGAACAAGCGTGGTCTTCCATTCGTGGACGACCTTTCCGTCGATGCCTTGTCACCTTATGCGAATACGTTCATGAAGGGTGCTCGAATAATGGTTGGTCATACCAACCTGCTGAGATACGCGGATTTCTCCTATATTGGAACCGCGGCGGAGGCGGAGTTCGCGACTGTGGCGGAGAAAAACGATTTTTTCGAGGCAGTTGGCGCCATGCAGGCGTTGACGGAGGTCCAGGCGGCTGCGCTCGAGGACATGGGACCGGAAAAGGCCTTGGCATGGATTCGCGATTCCATCACCGGTTAGGTGCTCCCGATAAGAGACAGGCAGATCTCCCGGTCCAACTGAAATGCATTGAGATCGGCTGGGCGCCTGCCGTGATTGAGAATACAGCAGACATGGATGTAAACAGAAACGGGTACTGACACCCGGGGAGAGGATATTATGAAGTGGTTGGGGCTGGAAGGACATGTGGCAATAGTAACCGGTGGCGCTTCGGGCATCGGAAAGGCATGCTGCGAGGGATTTGCCGAAGCGGGCACCAAAGTGGTCGTTGCAGATATAAATGAAGAGGGTGGCAATGCCGTAGTCGCCGGACTTGAGAGGGAATTCGGCGGTGACCACATCTTCTGCCGGCTCGATGTAACTAGCAAAGAGAACGTCGACCAGGTGATAACGGATACCCTCAAGGCATTCGGAAGGGTAGACATACTCGTGAATAATGCCGGGATCCTCATTCCGAGGCTGCTGGTCGATCCTGCGGGAAAGGAAGAGCTCACCGAAGCAATTTGGGACAAGGTTGTTGAGGTCAATATGAAGGGTATCTTTCTCTGTGCCCAGGCGGCAGCCCGCGAAATGCTCAAAAGCGGCAAGGGTGGAGTGATCATCAACATGTCATCGGAATCCGGCATGGAAGGATCTGAGGGTCAAAGCGTGTACGCGGGCACGAAAGGGGCAATCTACACCCTGACGCGTTCGTGGGCCAAGGAATTGGGCAAACACAACATCAGGGTTGCTGGGGTTGCTCCGGGAATCCTGGAGGCAACAGACCTTCGCTCGGAAGAATACGAGCGTGCTCTGGCTTACACCAGGGGCATCACCGTTGATGAGCTGCGCGCAGGGTATGAGAAGGTGTCAATTCCGCTGGGACGTGCCGGAACGCTCAAGGAAGTTGCGAACACGGTCTGCTTTCTCGCTTCCGATCGCGGGGGTTATGTGCACGGCACAACGGTGAACGTATCGGGCGGCAAATCCAGGGCTTAATCACGCCGGGCGGGTGACTGCCGGGAACAGGAGAAATCGATAGAATGAAAGCAGCAGTAATAAAGGCTCCCGGAGTCATAGAAGTAGAAGAAATCCAGACACCACAGCCTGCGGAGGGAGAAGTTCTCCTGCAGGTTGAAGCATGTGCCATTTGTGGTACGGATCAGAGGGTTCTCAAGGGCACTAAGCCCGTTGACGTTCCTGTTGTCGGACACGAAATCACCGGCCGCGTTGCAGCGGTGGGTGAAGGTGTGACCGAGATCAAAGAAGGCGAGCGCTACATCGTCCAGACCGTAATTGGCTGCAACGAGTGCGCCGCCTGTGCCCGCAGCCAGCAGAACCTGTGCGAAAAGGGCTTCAAGGCTATGGGTTACCAGTACAATGGCGGGTTCGCGGAATATATCGTCATGCCCAGGGCCGCGGTCGACCAGGGCTGCCTGATATCCATCCCCGAAGAACTGACGGCCGAAGCCGGAACCATCATCGAACCACTGAGCTGCTGCGTTAACGGGATGAAGTACATTCCACTCGATAAGTGCAAGAACGTGGTGATATTCGGAGGGGGAATCATAGGTGTCCTCAACGGCCTGGTGGCGAAAGCCAAGGGAGCCGAGTCCGTAACGATCATGGACGTATCCCAGGATCGCCTGGATCTGCTTGCGTCACTTGGTCTGCCTTTCGACAACTACGTGAATACTGCGGAAATCGACGCCGAAACATGGGTCAGCGAGAAGACCGGAGGGTTCGGGGTAGATGCCGTCGTGGTGGCGGCTTCGGTTAAGCCCCTGGCTTCCCTTGGCGTGAAGCTCCTTGCAAAGGGCGGACACCTCTCGATCTTCGCTGGGATGCCGAAGCCTGATCCCATCGAGCCAATTGACCTGAACCTGATTCACTACGGCGAACTCAACATACACGGAGCCAACAGCTCGGCCATCAACGAGTACCTGGAGGCGCGCGACCTGGTTGTGTCCGGCAAAGTCGATACGAAGCCGCTGGTTACGCACAGGTTCAGCCTTGATGATTTCAACAAGGCTGTATCCACCCAGGCCGACCCTTCAACCGGTGCGCTGAAGGTTGTTATCATTCCGTAATTGAGCATCCGGTGAAGCGAGGAGAAGCCATGACTGAGCTTGAAGGTTATGTCGACTACAAGAGGCGCGAATACTGCAAAGACATTGAGTGCCCGGTTCAGATGGATCTCGATGCACAGGAGTCGGGATCCGACGAATACGAAAGAATTCGAAGCATCTGCAAGAACGATTGCCGTCATACAACCTACGAGTTCCATCACTGGCTCATAGAGAAGGGCTACGAGGTAGTAAGGCCCGAGTGACGAATCATCACAAACGAGGGATGTATATGCGTGCTGCCGTCTACTATAATAACAGCGACGTGCGACTTGAAGATGTCCCCAGGCCTGAAGCAGGTCCGGGCCAATTGCTCGTTAAGGTAATAGCCAGCGGAATCTGCGGGACCGACGTTCTCGAGTGGTATCGAATAAAGAAGGCCCCCATCATTCTTGGGCACGAGATAGCCGGTGTGGTCGAGGAAGTGGGGGAGGGCGTATCTGCTTTCAAGCCGGGCGACAGGGTCTTCGTCTCGCATCACGTGCCCTGCAATACGTGTCGTTACTGCCTTGCCGGTAATCACACGGTTTGCGAAACACTGCACACAACAAACTACTCCCCCGGCGGTTTCGCCGAGTACATAATGATCCCCGAGATCAACGTTGACCGCGGTACGTTTATTCTTCCCTACGAGGTGTCGTTCGACGGCGGAACGTTCGTCGAACCTCTTGGCTGCGTGGTGCGTGGTCAAAGGGAGGCCAGGCTGGTTCCTGAGCAGACGCTCCTGGTGGTCGGCAGCGGAATCTCGGGATTACTGCACATCCTTCTCGCTAAGGCGAAGGGATCGGTTCGCATTATCGCCACGGACATAAACGAGTCGCGTCTTGAAATGGCACGTGATTTCGGCGCAGATCACACGATCAATGCCACGGAAGACGTTCCAGCGAGAGTGAAAGCCGCAAACGACGGGCGGGGAGCCGATGTCATCATGGTATGTACGGGTGCTTTCCCGGCGTTTGAACAGGCATTGCAGTCGGTGGATAGGGCCGGCACAGTAGTGTGTTTTGCCACTACGGAACCGGATGTTGACCTGCCGATACCTATTAACCCCTTCTGGCGTAATTCCATCAAGGTAATGTCATCATATGCCGCTGCACCAAACGACCTGGCAATCGCCCTCGAGTTGATTCGCGGCGGACGTGTTGAGGTCGCCCGTATGATCACGCATCATCTGCCTCTCGAGGAAACAGGAAAAGGATTCAAGCTCGTGGCGGAAGCCCGGGATTCCGTGAAGGTTATTGTTGAACCGCAGAAGTAGCCTGTCCCGGACGTGAAAACAGGGAATCGGTTGACGACTACGGACGACGATTACGGATTACAAGGAGAACGCTCCCAATCGTCCACCGTAATCGTCGCCGTAGTCGTCCACCGAACAGACAAGGAGGAGAGCATGAACGCAAAGAGGCTTCTGGCCGTTGATATGGGTGCGTCGGGTGGCAAGTGTTTTGTGGGCACTTTCGATGATGGTAGTTTCTCCATGCAGGAGATTCACCGTTTTGCCCACGAAGGCAGTTCGTTCTTCGTCGCAGACAAGACCGGGGCCGTTTCCGAGCGCACTCACTGGGACGATGTTTTCATCTACAGGAACATCGTGGATGGCCTGAGGGCTTACGCCAGGGATGTTGCAAGCGAACTCGACTCCATCGGCATCGATACGTGGGGAGCCGACGGACATCTTGTCTCGGAGAACGGGGATATACTCGGGAAGATCTACTGCTACAGGGATCACCGGCTCGACAACATGATCGAAGAGGTAAAGGCCCGGATTGACGCGAAACGACTTTACGAGATAACGGGAATCCATTTTCAGCCGTTCAACCTCAGCAATCAGCTACTCTGGCTTCTCCAGAACAGGCCGGAACTGGTTCTTCCCGGCGCTACTTTCCTGCCCATTCCGACGGTTTTCAACTACTATCTCTGCGGCGAAAAAGTTGTCGACTCCTCATGGGCCAGCGTTACACAGCTCATGGATGCAAAGGATAAGAAATGGAGCGACGAGATACTCGACAGGCTGGGAATCCCCCCGGCACTCATGCCGGCCATCGTGGAACCCGGCACTGTCATAGGCGAACTGCACGGGCAACTGGCCGAATCCATCGGAATCAACCAGGCAAAGATGGTAGCCGTAGCGTCGCATGATACGGCCAGTGCGTTTGCCGCTGCGCCGGTTGAGAACCCCAGTGAAGCTCTGATCATCAGTTCCGGCACCTGGGCGCTGATAGGAAAGCTCGTTCCCGAACCAATCACTTCACAGGATGCAATGTCGGCCAATATCAGCAACGAGGGAGGCATAGGCAACGTTCGCTTCCTGAAGAACTGCATGGGCGGCTGGTTGGTGCAGGAGCTGCGTCGCATCTGGCGCCACGAAGATGGCGAGGAGATGTCCTGGAAGGAACTGGACAGGCTGACCGAAGAAGCCCCGGCGTTCACGGCCTTCATAGATCCGGATGACCCCGGCTTCTACAACCCGTCCAATATGCAGACGGCCATGGCGGACTTCTGTTCGAAGACGGGACAGGCAGTTCCTCCGGACCGGGGCACGTTTATGCGGGTCGTATACGAGAGCCTTGCGATGAAGTACCGGCTGGTCAATGAACAGATATGTGCCGCCAGCGGCACGCAGAGCAAGGTGGTCAACATCGTTGGCGGTGGCTGCAACAACATCATGCTTAACCAGTTCACTGCGGATGCAATGGGCATGCCGGTACTCACCGGCCCGGAAGATGCCACGGCAGTCGGCAACCTGATGGTCCAGGCAATGGCCATGGGCATCATAGGCTCCATGCAGGAAGCTCAGCCCTTGATCAGGCAAGCCTTCCCGATAAAGCAATTCGACCCAAGTGCCGCTGCCGACTGGAACGGCCCGTTCGAGAAGTTCCGCGGGCTTGTTGGGTAGTGCCACCCGTAGCGCCCGACTCCGATCGGGCGAACTCCCCGACGTGTCAATAGCCCCAGAGGTACTCCCGATTGGAATCGGGAGCTACGGGTAAGTGGTCAATACGGAGCGAGGCAGGGATCGCCCTTATCACCCTCTCACAACCGCAAAGCCCATATACGCCGCGTACATCAGAAGAAAGATCACCGCCTCCCACTTGTCCAGCTTGAGCTTACGCCCGGTGAACATGTAGACAAACAGAAGAAGAGATGCAAGGACGATAACGATTGCATCGACTGTGAAAACGGCACCAACCGGAATCGGCCGAATCATTGCCGCTCCCCCCAGTACGAAACAGGTGTTGAGGATGTTCGAGCCCACGACATTACCAACGGCAACGTCCACGTTTCCTTTCAGAACCGCAACCACGGCCGTGGCCATCTCGGGGAGAGATGTTCCAAGGGCGACTATGGTGATACCTATCAGTTCCTGGCTGAGGCCTATGCGCCCGGCCACCTTGATGGCGTTTTTCACTATGAGATCGCCGCCAAATACCAGCCCGGCGAGTCCACCGACGATCATTACGCAGAGAACCCACAGGTGCCGCCCCGACTGTTTCGGCTCGCCCGTTGGCGGCTCAGAAGCCGCCGTGAACATGAAAGACACGTAAACGCCAAGCGCTAGCAGAAGAGCAGCGGCCTCGATTCGCGATACCAGGGCATTGTCGTTGAACAGGGTGAGGATCACAAGGAGCAGGCAGGAAGTGAACAGGCAGTAGGGGATCTCCTTCCAAACGGTGCCACGGTGTATCCGGATTGGCATTATCACACCTGCGATACCAAGCACCAGGCACAGGTTGGCTATGTTGCTGCCGATGATGTTGCCCAGGGCCATACCGCTGTTGCCTGATGCGGCCGACAGAAAACTGACCACGGCTTCCGGGGCCGAAGTTCCCAGAGCCACTATCGTCAGGCCTATGACCAGGTCGGATATGCCGTAACGTTTCGCCAGGGAAGATGCTCCAGTCACGAGAAGGTCAGCGCCCTTTCCAAGAAGGACGAAGCCGACGATAATAAGCAGGCAGGACAGTGGCAAGGTACCCTCCCTCCGGGTGAGCATAAATATCAGTGGCTCAGTCGTTTCACAGATTGAAATCCGCCACAAGGAACGTGTGATCCGACGGTTTTGGTTTCAGCCTTGGATCAAGGTCAATGTACGAATCGGTTGATTTTGCGGCAAGGCTCTTTGTTGCGAGCATGTGGTCGATACGCCATCCCATCTTGCGCTTTGCGGCGTTGGGAGTCCGGTAGTCAAAGAACGTGAACTGGCCGGGCTCCGGGTGGTACTTGCGGAAGACGTCCACAAATCCCCACGACTGGGTTTCGGCGAAGGCCTCTCGCACATCCACATGGTAGCACACGTGCTTTGCCTGTACCTCGCTGTTGTGAATATCCATTGGTTCCCGTGCGACGTTCAGATCACCAAGCCATAGCACCTTCATGCGAGGCGAGAAATGGCTCTCGAAGTACGTTCGCAGGCGGCGGAACCAGTTGAGTTTATACTGGTACATCTCGTGATTGATCTCGCGACCTTGAGGGACGTAGGTGTTCACGATGTGAACCGGTCCGAACCTTGTGTAGACCAGGCGCGTTTCGTCCGGCGATTCCCCGTCATCAAATCCAAACTGTACTGCAGTAGGCCGTGCACGGGAGATGACGGCCACTCCGTTGTATGACTTCTGTCCCCTGTATGTGACTTCATACCCCTTTTCAAGGAAGGGCAGGGCAGGAAAATCACAATCTTGAACTTTGGTTTCCTGAATGCACAAGACATCGGGACTGTGATCGTCGAGCCATGCAAGAATGATGTCCAAACGAGACCTTATCGAATTGGCGTTAAAGGTGGCTATTCTCATAATGCCCGGATCATCCCACATAACCGCGTTTGATTTCGACAACATTATTGAAAAACGCATGGGGCAGAAGCACTTGCAGAGACGGCGAAATACCATTCATTGCACGAAAAAACACTACATGTAGTAGTTGTTAAAAACTTAACGCACAACATTTTGTAAACAGGGTTTGACAATGTGAAAGGCGTTACGTAAGAAGTTAGGCATCGTCATGGTTCTCAAATGCTTTTAGTTCTCCAGGCTATGGAGGTCCCTTTTTATGTCTCTCACCACTTCGAACGAACCCTCTGTTGATACAGCATTTCATGGATTCAGGAAACGTTCGGGGGTCGTTGTTCCTTTCAGGGTCAAGAAGATTGAACTGGCTGTTGAACACGCTCTCGAAGCCGTTGCACGAAAAATCAACCAGAAACCGAGAACCGGACTCGCGTCAAGTATTGTGCGGCAAGTCGTTGACCAGCTTAATCGTCCGGAAAGCGAGTACTACGTATACCCCGACTCAAAGGGTTTACGGATACCTTGCATTGAAGACGTCCAGGACCTGGTGGAGATCATGCTCGCCGAGAGCGGTGAAACCCTTGTTGTTGCGGCTTACAAGCGATACAGGAAGCAACGTGAAGTCGCCCGCAGCAGCATTCGCGTCAGGGGAAGCAAATCCAACGACGTAGACGTCACGGATGCAAGCCTTCTGCTGGTTGAATCTTCTTCCACCGATATGACTCTTCCCTGGGATCGCCAGCGGATAGTTCAGCATATCGTGGACACCACCGAACTCGGGTTCGAGACATCGGTCTCGGTCGCGAAATCCGTGGAGAACTGGATCATTGACAGTGAAATCAAGACTGTAAACACCACTTTGATACGGGAACTGGTGAACAATGAGCTGATGGCGAGGGGGCTCAAAGAGCAGCTGCGCGACCTCTCCGTTTACGGCGTCGCCAAAGAATTCGTGGAACAGTTGATGTACACGAAGTCGACCGAGAACAGTAATATCGTCAACAACAATGCGGAGGCGGTTAACCTCGGTATTGCCGAGCTCGTCCTCAAGCAGTGGGCGCTGGACACGATCTTCTCGCCGGACGTGAAATACGCGCATGATACAGGCGCCATACATCTTCACGACCTGGGTTACCCCCATCGCGTATACTGTTCGTCACATTCAATTGAATATGTGAAGAAATATGGCCTGCGCGAATTGATCAATCTGAACAGCGAGTCGAAACCCGCGCGTTCCGCATCCGTGCTGACGGGGCACCTCAACACTTACTTGGCGTCCATGCAGTCGAACTACGCCGGTGCCCTGGGCATTGCATACATCAATATTCTTTACGCACCGTTGCTGGAAGGCATGGATTGGGATGGCTATGTGCAGGTTGCACAGGAGCTGATTTTCAATGGTGCGCAGAATGCGTTCTCGCGGGGCGGGCAGTCCCTGTTCCTGGACTTCAACGTCCATTCCGGTGTTCCGCGCTACCTGCATGATGTTCCGGCGATCGGTCCGGGTGGTCACTACATGATGCGCATGAAAGATGGATCGAAGGTTCCTCTCGAGGAAGAGCTGCGCGATGAGATTGACGGCAGTGGTTATGCGTTGATGGACCTTTACTGGACCGATGCCCGTGGGCGTCGATGGCTTGTCCTGCGTGAGATCGCCGATGAGGAGAAGGGCATAGTTTTCGACAGTGCCGTTGCCGAGGATTTGCGGGCGAGGGGACAGGCGATTGTCACCTATGGCGATTATACCGAGGAGACGCAGGAATTCTGCCGCGCATTGCTCAAGGTGTTCGGGGATGGGGACCGCACGGGGCGCGTTTTTGAGTTTCCCAAGTGCGATTTCCACATAAGCGATGAGACCTTCACAGACCCGGCCCAGTACGACATCTTCCTTGAGGCCTGTAAGCTTGCCGGCAAGAACGGTGCAACATATTTCATTTTCGACAGGGATGAGGTCACTCTGTCTGCCTGCTGTCGTCTGCGCACCACCATTGAAGACAGCAGAATGCTGAAGCACCCAGAGTGCATGCGCTTCTGCGGGTTCCAGAATGTTACCATCAACATCCCGCAGGCAGCATACAGGGCTGCAAGGAAAAGCAAGGACAAGATGCTCCAGGCCTTCTACGAAGAGATCGATGCCACGATGGACCTGGCTGTTCAGGCGCATCTTCAGAAGAAAGAGCGGGTCGATCGAATGTTGTCCGGGCCCGGGCATCCGCTGTGGCAGATAGGCCGCGAATCCTGTGATGGCAAACCATACGTCGATTTGGATAGCTGCACGTACATTCTTGGACTTATAGGTGTTAACGATGCCGTGAAGTTCCTGATTGGCCATGAGCTTCACGAGAGCAAGGAAGCGATGCGCCTCGCCTTGCAGATCGTGGCCCACATGTTCCTGCAGACGCGGAAACTGTCCAAGAAGTACGATCTCAAATTTACCCTCGAGGAGTCACCGGCGGAAAGCGCGGCAAGAAGACTGGCGAAGACAGACATGGTGTATTTTGGCGAAGAAGCCGCACAGGTTGTGAAGGGTCCCGGTGACGACATCTACTACACGAATTCAGTCCACCTTGCCGCGGAAGCTGATGTGTCTCTTGTCACACGCATCAGGGAACAGGCCAAGTTTCACAGCATGATCGAATCCGGCGCAATCACGCATGCATTCGTCGGCGAGGAACGGCCTTCAGCGGAATCCATAGAACACCTGATGAAAGAAGTCTTCTTCAGGACCCAGTCGGCACAGGTAACCATCTCCCCCGAGTTCACGTATTGCAACGACTGCGATCACAACATGCGGGGACTGCTGGAGAACTGTGTTAAGTGCGGTTCGGAGAACGTTGTTGGAGAAACTCGCGTGGTCGGGTACTTCAGCAAGATCCAGAACTGGAATCGCTCAAAGCGATATGGCGAACTCATTGCCAGGGGCAGGGGGAGATACTCGGTCGAAACAGCGGATGACGAAATGACAATCGTTGAAGAACCGGCTCCCGCCGCGAGCGTCGATCATGTACATGCCGAATAGGAGTGCAACGCGAAACACAGAACGTTGCGGGAATATCCGTTAGAAATGCTGGCCTTCCTGCGCGGAAGGAAGAAGGAGAACAAGAAACATGTCGACGCCTTACCGCATCCAGGTCTTTGGCAAAGCGGGTTGCAGTAAATGCAAGACCCTCAACGGGCGTGTCGACAAACTTCTTGCGAAGGAAGAATGGCAATCCTTCACCAAGGAGTATGTTGACGTGATGACTGTTGATGGCCTTATTCCTTTCTGCGAAGCCGAGTGCATAAACCCGCAGCGCATCCCCGCCATGATGGTAGTTCGCCTGAACGAGGAAACCGGTGAATACGAACCGGTTTCCAACAAATCCCCCGGCGGGGAAGATGAAATATGCGGCAATTCGAAGCTATACCAGCACCTGGGCCTTCAGACGGACTACTCCTCTGTCGGCAGCGGGGTGATCACTCCCAAGATGATAGCAGCCGTTCTTTCAGACGCGCTAAGTACATGAAACCCGAGACAGCACCTGTTTACGGATTCCTGAAGCGACCTTCATTGGTAGACTTCCCTGGGCATCTGTCGGCAGTTCTCTTTCTCAGCGGTTGCAATTTCAGGTGCGGATTCTGTCACAACGCGACCCTGTTGGCTGATGACAGGGGCGGTGTATCATGGGACCGGCTCCGAAAAAAATGCGAATCCTGGAAGGACCAGTGGGTTGACGGTGCAGTTATCTCCGGGGGGGAACCAACGCTCTCGGACCAGCTCATTCCTCTTATCGAGTTCCTGAGGGGCTACGGATGGTCAATCAAGCTGGATACGAATGGCTCCCGTCCCGGCGTCCTGCGTAAATGCATTGACCTGGTGGATTACGTAGCGATGGATATAAAGGCGGGTTTATCACGCTATCCGGAGATAACCGGTTACCAGCGTACCGATGACATAATGGAGTCAATTTCCATAATCATGTCCGGACCGGCGGAATACGAGTTCCGGACCACAGTTCTCGATCGGATTCACACGGATGCGCAGATGGATGAGATAGGGAACATGATCCGTGGCGCAAAGAAGTACGTAATCCAGCCTTTTGTACCCAAGGATAATCTTCCTTCCGAAGGCTTCCGGACCATGCCGCGTACCGCACCCGCGCGCCTCGATACAGTGGGAGCCATCGTGGAAGATGCCGCCTTGGAAGTGTGTATCCGCGGTTCTTGATCTCGCTCCCCTTGTGGGCGGCCCATCGCTTGCCTGAGGCGCGCCTTATGGCGTCGCCTCGAGGCCGATGTTCGGCCATCGTTCTTTGTCCTGATCATTATCACGATCGTTGTCTTTCCTCATCGTCGTCACGATCTTCGTCCCCATCGTAATCGACAAAGATCAAGACAACGATTGAGATCGACGAAGATCGCGATAAGGATCACGACGGCGATTATCCCTGCCACCATTCCTTCAGCACATCTTCATCTCTTTGCCCATCCCAGTATGGGCCGCTTCTCAGCTGACCACGGGGTGCCAGCCCACACTATTGTCCCGGCGTCTTCGCTAACATCTGGCACCTACTTCTTCTCTTCCGCTGGCTCCCCGTTTTCCCCAAATGACGAACTCGTGCTCTGCAATGGCTGTTATTGGAAGGGTGCCAAGAATGGCGTGTCGGGTTATTGTGTAAATATAGAGTTGCGAAGGTGGCTCGATAGATAGTCGGTTAAGTTATAAAGAAAAATGCATTTTATTGTTGTATCTCCAAAAACATGGTGTCAGACTGTGCCCGAAACGTGAACAAACTGCGAAGCCAACTGGTCAATAAGGGCCAGATTGGCCGAAGTTAACACAAACGGGAGATTCGACCATGACGGCTAAGCCCATGACAGGCGCAGAAGCCTTGGTAAAATGCCTCGAGAACGAGGGGGTTGAGTACATATGGGGCTTATCCGGTGGCGCAGCGCTACCGATATTCGACGCGCTGTTTGAATCAAAGATCAAGTTGATCCTTGTTCGTCACGAGCAAGGCGCAACTCATATGGCTGACGGCTATGCTCGCGCGACGGGCCGCCCCGGCGTCGTTCTTGTTACCAGTGGTCCTGGTGCCACCAATACCATAACCGGTGTAATGACGGCGCACATGGACTCGGTTCCGATGGTTGTCCTGACGGGACAGACCATAAGTCCCATGTTGGGGAAAGACGCGTTCCAGGAAGCTGACGTGTTCGATATTTCGATGCCGGTTGTGAAGCATAGCTACCTGATAAAGAACACCGCGGATATTCCACGAATCATTCGTGAAGCTTTCCATATTACCAACAGCGGACGTCCGGGTCCTGTCATGATTGACATCCCGAAGGACTTCAGTGCCGGCGAGTTCGAGGGTGAGCTGCACGCGGATATGGACCTGCCTGGCTACTCTCCGGGAGGGACAGACGTCCACGAGGACGAGGTAATGGCCATAGCCGAGGCCTTGAGCAAATCACATCGCCCGGTCTTGCTGGTTGGCCATGGCGTTCTCATCTCCGGGGGGCAGGACGCGCTAAAGAAACTGGCGGAGACGCTCAACGCTCCTGTAACGACTACGCTGTTGGGCAAAGGAGCATTCCCGGAGTCGCATTCTCTTGCTCTGGGTATGCTTGGAATGCATGGGACTGCATATTCAAACAAGGCTGTGGCTGAGTGCGATCTGATAATGTCCATCGGCTCGAGGTTTGATGACCGAATCATCGGCAAGCCCAGCGTGTTCTGTAAGAACGCCACCCGCATTCATGTCGACATAGAGGAATCGGAGTTCGGACGGATGATTCAATGCGATCACTACTGCGCTGGTGACGCGAAGCAGGTCATAGAGGAACTTCTCAAACATGTAGGTGAACTGAATACATCAAGCTGGCTGGATCGCCTCGACATGTACAAGAGACGTTTCCCCCTGACATACAAGAAGCGTGGCGGCTTGAAGGTGCAGCACATACTCGACACGCTGAATGACATGCTGAAAGGCGAGGGGGTCATTGCAACCGATGTCGGTCAGCATCAAATGTGGTCGGCGCAGTTCATGAAATGCGAGAAGCCGAATAGCTGGCTGAGTTCCGGCGGGGCCGGGACCATGGGTTACGGGTTTCCTGCCGCGATCGGAGCGCAGTTTGGACGCCCGAATGAACCCGTTTGGGCTATTGTGGGTGACGGCGGCTTCCAGATGACCATGGCGGAACTTGCGACAGCCGCCATAAACAGGCTTCCGGTAAAGGTCATCATCATGAACAACAGCTACCTGGGAATGGTACGGCAGTGGCAGACCATGTTCTACGATGATCGTAAATGCGGCGTTGACCTGGAAGGGAACCCCGATTTCGCGCGCCTTACGGAATGCTATGAAAACGCGAAGGGATTCACCCTCAAACGTGTGGCCGATATCCGGAAGATCCTGGAGCGAGCCATGGAATACAACGAGGGCCCATGCATAATAAACGCAATTGTTGAGAAGACCGAGAACGTATTCCCGATGATTCCGTCCGGCGCTCCACTGGAAACAATGATGATCAAGGAGCCCAAATCAACGGCGGATCTTGAGAAACCCACGGGTTCAACATGATCACCGGCAAATCGATGCTGCGAAGAGAGATCCTGCAAAAGACGTCAGTTAACGGTTGACGAAAATCCGAGGAAGACACGATGAGAGATCCAGCGACAGATAAGGAAATGATTCACACGCTCAGCGTTTACGTTGCCAACAAACCCGGCGTCCTCGCGAGAATCGCGCAGGTGTTTGCGCGTCGCGGTTATAACATCGACTCACTGGTTGTTTCGTCGTCGATGGACGGTCGTTATTCGCGCATGACCATTGCTGCAAAGGGGTCGGCCCAAGGGCTGCATCAGATAATAAAGCAGGTCAGCAAGCTGGTAGACGTTCTGCATTGCACGGACCACGCTTTCGACAGCGCGGCGGTCCAAGAGATGGCCCTGATAAAGGTCGGTGTTGATGTTGAAGGTAGAACCGAAGCACTGCAGGTGTGCGAACACTTTGGCGCGAAGACGGTTGACCTGACTGAGACATCGATGATCGTAATGGTCACAGGCGGTTCAGAGAAGGTGGAAGCCTGCGTCGGGATGTTTCAGAAGTTCAAGATCATCGAACTCGTCCGTACCGGCAAAGTCCTGATGGCCAGGGGAGACCAGGTTACGTAGAGTTCAACGCCCAACGCCCAACGCCCAACGCGATCCATCGCTAATCATAATCGCACTCCTCCCCCTCGCCGATCTTGCCGGAGGCAGCTCCGCTGGGACCGGCGGGTTAGAGAGTGCGATTATGATCGGCGAAGAGGGAGAATCAACAGGGACAATCAGATCAAAGTGACAACTCTAAATCAGGACTCGACCGGTCACACGGGCCGTGTACATTGCTGGCGCAGGGCTGTGTCGGCCAGGACAAGTGCGGCCATCGATTCAACAATGGGTATCGCACGCAGCACCACACATGGATCGTGACGGCCACGGGCCGACAGCGTCACGGCATCGCCTTCGAAGTTCACCGTTTCCTGCGATTGACCTATTGTCGCGGGTGGCTTGAACGCTACCCTGAAGATTATCGGTTCACCATTGGATATGCCGCCCTGCACGCCGCCGCTGTTGTTTCCGGAAGTTCCGAGAACGTCACCCCGCTTGACGAAAGGGTCGTTGTGATCCGACCCGTGCATACAGGTGCCGGCGAAACCCGAACCAATGTCAAACCCCTTGGTTGCCGGTATTGACAGCATTGCCTGTGCGAGCAAGGCCTCCAGCTTCTCGAAAACCGGCTCTCCGAGTCCGGCAGGCACGCCACGGCACACACATGACACGATGCCACCGATGGAATCCTTTGCATCCCTGGCATCAATAACGACCTGGGCCATTCGCGCCGCCGTATCCTGGACGGGACACCTGATAGCGGTCTGGTCAACATCGCTGCGGGTTATGTTGCCGGTGTCTACCCCGTCCGCCACGACGTCGCCGACGGCACTCACCCAGGCCACGATCTCGGTCCCGTAGCGATCTCCGAGGAATTTCTCGGCCACTGCGCCAGCCGCTACGCGGCCGACTGTCTCGCGAGCACTGGATCTTCCTCCGCCACTGGATGCACGTATGCCGTACTTCTCCATGTAAGTGTAGTCAGCGTGTGACGGCCGGGGAATACTGGCCATTTCACCGTAATCCGTAGGTCTCTGGTCACGATTGTTCACCAGCATGGCAATGGGAGTGCCGAGGGTGAGCCCATTTTCTGTTCCGGAACATATTGTCACCAAGTCCGTTTCATCACGGGGTGTGGACAGATCACTCTGACCGGGGCGCCTCCTGTCGAGTTGAGGCTGGATGTCTTCTTCCGTGAGAGACAGACAGGGAGGGCAACCGTCAACGACGGCGCCAACATTCTTTCCATGTGACTCACCGAAGGTAGTTACGCTGAACTGTTTTCCGAATGTGCTCGACATCTCGTACCCCGTAAAACGTTTTGCTTGTTCCGCACTCGCCATAGCGTTGCTGTACGAGGAGTTTTTGTCAACGAGCATTTTTCAGATTGGTACCATTTGTCTACTGTTACGGTCTGTCTGCTGTCATCCCGAGCCTGTCGAGGGATCTCATGCTTCACAGAGTACTTGATATCCTTAGACTCCGCTGCGCTTCGTTCAGGATGACAATCTCTTTCCCTGGGTCTGTTGTTGAATAGTCAGCAATTAGACATTTTCGCCATAATCCATCTTGCAACCGTCCAGCGTCTACAGCAGAATCGGCGCTTTGAAACCGGAGGGTATTATGCTTGATAGAGAGATAGCCGTTGCAATTGAAGCCGTGAAACTGAGCTGTAAACTCTGCAGTGCTGTGCAGAAGACGCTTGTTACCGCCGAGACAATGGCGAAGAAGGACCGTTCTCCAGTAACAGTTGCCGATTTCGGATCGCAGGCCATTGTGAACTACGTCATATCCAGGGAGTTTCCCGGTATTCCAATAGTGGCGGAAGAAGACGCCGCGGAACTTCGCCTGCCGGAGAACGACGAACTGCGACGGAGAGTTGTTCATCAGGTCCAGCACGTGATTGAAGAGATGGATGAAGAAGCCGTCCTTGACAGCATAGACAAGGGAAACCACGGGGGGGGCGCATCCGGCCGGTTCTGGACTTTGGATCCGATTGACGGCACAAAAGGATACCTTCGTGGAGATCAGTATGCTGTGGCCCTTGCGCTGATAGAAGATGGTAAGGTTATTCTCGGCGTCCTCGGTTGCCCTAATCTTCCCGGAGACTCCGTTGAATCAGAATCCAACGATGGAACCATTTTCGCCGCCACGAAGGGAACTGGTGCAAGATGCACTCTCATATCGCAGGAATCCTGGTCACCCGTATCGGCGTCCCCGGTGACCTCTGCTGCCGATGCCGCATTCTGTGAATCCGTGGAATCCGGCCACACTTCCCACGGCGCGGCCGCCCAGGTTGCGGAAAAGCTGGGAGTAACCGCGCCACCTGTCAGGATAGACAGCCAATGCAAGTACGCCGTGGTGGCAAGGGGCGAAGCATGTATCTACTTGCGTCTGCCGACGAAACCCGGGTACGAAGAGAAGATCTGGGACCACGCAGCCGGCTGGATCATAACCACGGAAGCCGGAGGAAAGGTCACCGATACAACGGGTGCAGATCTTGACTTCTCCCTGGGACGAACCCTCTCGGCCAACAAGGGCGTAATAGGTACCAACGGCCCGCTACACGACCAGGTAATAACCACAGTCCAAAGCGTCCTGGGCTAGTGTGTCAAGCCCTTGCCAGGGGAGAATGTAACCACCCGCGCTCCCGCGCTGGAGCTCCCGAGGTCACGGAGGTCAGAGGGCATGAGGAGACTCGGGCTCCGGGGAAGTTGCATGAATCTGGCGGAATGCTCCCTTCTCCCCTCATTCCTTTTCCCAGATTCATGCAACGTTTGCCATTTGAGAGGAAGATGAGAGCCCTTTGTTACAAAAGCTGACCTCTGAATCCCCTCCCTTGAGGCAAACGCGGCATGAATTTGATGATGGTTTCGCCTTTACCCGGCGAAAGGTAAGCAAACTGAAAGTCACAGAGAAACCATCGTCAAATTCATGCCGCTCCCCGGAAGCAGCTCCTCCTTCCCTCTGACCTCCGTGACCTCGGGAGCTCCAGCGCGGGAGCGCGGGTGGTAAGATTCCCATTTCGTCCCCGGGCATCATTCAAACGGGAACTTGTACTGGCTTAATCCCAGTTCATCCCGCATGGTCAGCATCTGTTTCTGAAGCTCGGTGCCGACGGGCGCTCCCTTGTCTTTGCGGTGAAGCCAGGCAAGGTGTTCCTTTTCACCGCACGTGTAGATTCGCTCTTCTCCCGGGGCCTTTGTGGACGTACGTAGCTCGCGCAGAATATCGCCGGTTGTCTTCTCAAATGACTCCAACTCCGTGAATGCCGAGATGTTGATAGCCATGAAGAAATGCCCAAGGCAATAGGGCACCTTCGACCCCTGATCGTCAATGCCCAGCAACTGCTTCATGAAAGCGCCCTGCTGAAGAGCGGCGGACAGTATCTCGACCACGGTCGAGTATCCGTACCCCTTGTAGCCTCCCGTATCCTCCCCTATTCCCCCGAGAGGGACGAGTGCAGCTTCACCCGCAACAAGATCTTTCAATACCTGTTGCGCGTCGGTCTTTGTTCCTCCAGTCCTGTCAAGTACCCACCCGGGTGGAAGTTCTTTGCCTTCCCGCGCATATTTCTCGATCTTCCCGCGCTGTGACACCGATGTGGCGTAGTCATTCGTGAAAGGGAAATCTTCGTCCGACGGCATTCCGAATACCAGCGGGTTGGTACCCAGCATGTTGTCCACGCCGAAGGTCGGGGCAATCGACGGGCGTGCGTTTGTTCCCGTGAGTCCAATCATTCCTGCTTCACACGCCATGAGAGCATAATACCCGGCTATGCCGTAATGGGTGGAATTCCTTGCCACGACCATTCCCGTGCCGTACTTCTCAGCCTTGTCGATGGCCATTTGCATGCAGCGCTTGGAAATTACCATTCCCATGCCGTGATGACCGTCGACGACGGCGGTTGCCATGTGATCCCGAACGATTTCGAACTCCGTCACTGGAACCTGAATCTTGTCCCTGACAATCCGGTCATAGTAGATGGTCTTGAGGCGGCCGACCCCGTGCGAATCGATCCCGCGCTTGTCTGCGGTTATAAGTATCTCGGCGCAGGTCGCCGCATCCTCGTCAGGCACTCCTATGCCCCTGAACACGTCGACCATAAACCGTTCCATTAGATCAAAATCAACCCAGCACGCTTCATCACTCATGTCATTCATACTCCTGTGTTGTATCGTTTAATCTTGTTTCAACGCCTCCGCCCCTGCAACAACATCCAGTAACTCTGCGGTAATCACGTCCTGGCGAACGGCCTGGAACTCCTGCGTCAATTCCACGATGCGTTCTTCTATGTTACTCCCGGCCGCTGTCATTGCAAGGAGACGTGCCCCGTTTTCGCTGGAATGACTCTCGAACATGGCGCGGTAGAGTTCGATGAAGAAGTACTCCTCTATAAGCGCGCCGAGAAGAACCGCCGGCTCCGCGGTCAGCAACGGGGGATAGTTGAAGCCATCCATTCCGGCATGCTGCAGCATGTCTCTTGAAGGTGGAAGAACTCTCCTGACTGTCTCGCTGAACCTTCCCATGCCTTCGTAAGCGTTGTATATGAAGAACATCTGCGTAGCCCCGACTTCCAGGAACTTCTCGAAGACCTCGGCCGCAAGCTCGGGAACCTGCGCCTTTATTCCTTCAAGGCTGGTGGGGGAGGGTACCGAGAGAATTGGCGTAACACCGTTGAGAACGAGAAGGTCATGGCCGCGACCGCCAATAGTTACGAAATGGACTTCGCCGGTTTGCTCCCCGTGAAATGATAAGGACGCCTTTGCGACACGATCATTGTAGGTTCCGCACAAACCCTGGTCCGCCGCAAAAACCAGGGCGATGCAGGGACCCCCTTCCGGTTCCTCCGGACGGACTGCCGCGGTCCGGTCCAACAGGACTGCGAGCGACGTCTCAACCACCTCGCTGTAGGGTCTTACTGCCTTAAGCCCCGCTTCGGCCCGCCTTACATAGATGGCTGCAAGGTTGCGCATTGCATTCACCACCTCGTCCAGCGCCTTGACGCTGTCGAGTTTCCGCTGCAGCTCGCGCAGCTCAGCCATGATTTATCAACCTTCCTGGTAACCGGAGAACCACAACGTGTACTCACCCGATCCCCTCCTTGGAGGGGTACTCCCGCGAATGCGGGAGGGGGTGGGTTCGCCCTTTCTTCTATGTGGGAGGCCCATCCCCATGGGCTGTTCCCCGGCACCATTTTTACGCCTACTTCCCGTCACCCGGTTCCCGGTATTTCTCTGCGATCTCTTTGCCCAGCTTTTCGATGGCTGGGACATCTTGCTCTGTCACCTCGTCTCCCGCTTCAATACGCGAAACGATGTCAGCCAATCTATCCTTGGCCGCCTCGATAAAACCTGCCTCAAACTCCTGGACAAGATCGACGGCCACCTCGTTCAATACCTCACCCGCAGCCAGGTTAAGTAGCAAGACCTGTTCGGCAAGGGAGCGCGGTTGGTGCTCGGGCTGTTTAAGCAATTCCCGTAACCGTTTCCCCTTCTCAAGGGCCGCCTGCGTTTCGGCCTCCATGGTCGTTCCGAACTTCGTGAACTGCTCCAGCTCGAGGAACTGCGTGTAGGCTAACCGCATTTCCTGTGCGAGACGTTTCATGGCCGCGATCTGTGTCTTGCCGCCCACACGGCTGACGCTCAGGCCGATATCTACAGCTGGAAGCAATCCCGATTGAAAAAGCTCCGGACTGAGATATACCTGCCCGTCGGTAATAGAAATGAGGTTGGTTGGGACGTACGCGGAAATGTTCTGGGCCTGCGTTTCAATAATCGGCAACGCGGTTTGGGATCCTCCGCCATGTTCTTCATCCATCTGGGTGGCGCGCTCGAGCAGGCGGGAATGAATGAAGAACACGTCACCAGGGTAGGCTTCCCTGCCAGGCGGTCTTCGCAGTAGCAGGCTTATCTCCCGGTACGTCTGTGCATGCTTGGTCAGGTCGTCGTAGGCGATAAGTGTGTCGTGCCCCTCCTCCATGAAGAATTCGCTTATCGTGCAACCTGCGTACGGAGCAATAAACTTCATTCCCGGCGGCGAATCCGCATCGGCCACGACAACAACGCTATGTTCCATTGCGCCGCGTACGCGAAGGGCCTCTATGAATCGAGCAACCGACGATGCACGCTGCCCAATGGCCACGTACAGGCAAATGACGCCACTCTCTACCTGGTTGATTATGGCATCTATGGCGATCGTCGTCTTTCCGGTGCTGCGGTCACCGATGATCAACTCTCGCTGTCCCCGGCCAATGGGAATCATGGCATCCACGGATTTCAATCCGGTGGCAAGGGGTTTCACGACAGGTGCCCTTGCAAGTATCGCCGGGGCTTCTTTTTCCACCGGATCGAAGCGCTCCGGCACTATCTCAGGTCCCCCGTCGAGAGGATTGCCAAGAGGATCCACAACGCGGCCCAGCAAACTCTTTCCCACCGGTGTGCGTACAACTTCCCCGGTACAACGAACAATATCCCCGGCAGCTACCATCGTGTCATCGCATAGCAGGACGCAACCGATCTCGTGTTCATCCACGTTAAACGCTATTCCGGTCGCATTCTGCCCGATCGTCAACAGCTCCTGCGCCCGTGCACTCGGCAGTCCGGCAATTCTTGCTATTCCGTCACCTGCACTGAGAACCCGGCCGATCTCACGCGTGCGCGGTTCGACCGTTAGTGCTTCGGCCGCCTTGCCGAGGCGGTCCAACGTGTCCTGGCTTGTTGCCAGAATGCTCACTGTCCCTTTTCCTCCGTGGTGTTCTCCGGTTCGGGAACCGCAAGTTGCTCACGTACAACATCGAGAGCGTCGACAAGGCTGGAATCCACGGCCATGGAACTGAATTCTATTCGCGTTCCGGCAACGAGCTCGGAATCCGCAAGAAACTCGACCTCAACATCCTTGCCCACGATCTCGCCTATCCGTTTTCTCAGCGTTTCGGATTCATCACCGGGAAGCTCTCTTGCGCTGACCACGCGCACCGGGGGGGCACCCTCGCCATGGGAATGCAGGTCTGATTTCTCATCGCCTGACGCCAGCTCATCAAGTTTCGAGGCAAGACCGTCGCGGAGCCGGCTGTCGATGTCGGCTCCGGATACCTTCTTGAGTATTGTCTCCGCCATTCCGACGGCCGTTTCTACAACCTGGTCCTGCATTGCACTCAACGCCTCCCGCTGCTCGCCTTCGTAGGCTCGCCGGAGATTGGTCACGTTTCTTTCGGCACTTGCAGTAGCGTCTTCGAGGAGTTTCTTCTTCGCGTTTTCGGCTGCTTCGCGCGTCTCCACCAGCAGCTTGTCGCGTTCCTTGTCGGCGTTGGCAAGCTTCTTCTCGTACTCGGCCTTCGCCTGGCGGGCCTTCTCGGTCTCTTCGTGCGCTGCCTGCTTCGTAGCCTCAATATCCGAACGCCGCTTTTCCAGCGTGTTCAGAAGCGGCTTGTGAAGAAACTTCCATAAGAGGCCCGCGAGAACCAGGAAGTTGATCACGGCAAAACCGAAGGATAACCAACTGAACTCGAACATGATGTTCCGTCTCCAATGGGGCCGCTATTTCACAAACAGAATAATGAAGGCCATGACCAGGCAATAGATGGCGGTTGATTCCACCATGGCCAATCCTACGAACAGTGTCCGTGAAACCGTCCCGCTTGCATCCGGCTGACGGGCTATTGACTCGAGAGCCTGCGCCAGTGCCTTTCCTTCCGCGAAAGCCGGGCCAATTGACCCGATTGCTATCGTTGCTCCAGCCACAATGTACCGGGCCATCTGGAGCATGGTTTCTCCTTCTATTTTGGCCACCTCGACATCTAAGGCCATCACTGCATCCACCACGGCATTAGTACTCATTAGCTGGTTCCTCCTTCTGCGGAATCTCTTTTTCAGTCCGTGCCTCCTGTCTCTGGACGGCACCTCCTATGTACACGAGTGTCAGTACGGTAAAGATATAAGCCTGTATCACTGCTGTGATCAGGCTGAGAATCGAAAGAAACAGGGTAAGGGCAATTGCCGCAGGCATGAACACCCGGGCGTATCCCTGCAACGCGGTTGTGATCACGAAGATCACCACAAGGAGAAGAAACTCTCCGCTCATGATGTTTCCGAACAGGCGGATTGCCAGGGACAAGGTACGAGTCACCTCGCCTAGGAGGTTGAAGGGCAACATGAACGCGTTGGGTTCGAGGTAGGCCTTGAGGTACTTGCCCGCGCCCCGCGCCCCGATGCCGTAGAACGGAACCGAGAAAAGGACGATCACCGCAAGAGCGGACGCAACACCCAGGTCTGCTGTAGGGCTACTCAATCCCGGGATCATACCTACCAGGTTGGCCGTGAACACAAAGAGGAACATCGTGCCCGTCAGCGGAACATACGGTTTCGGATCCGAACGTACGATTTCTTTGATGAGCCCGCAGAGCTGCTCCATGCACAATTCGAGCATGCTCTGAAGCAGGCCGATTTCCTTCTTGCGAAGCTGGCGCGAAACCAGCAGGCAAAGGAGCATAAGCGCCACCATGACTCCCCACGTCGTAATAGCACTCGCAGGCGGTAGCGGCAATATGGCTGCCATGCATCCAGTCATATCAGGAATCATCCCCTTCTACATCTTTCCCGGGTAAGGAGTTCTTAACCATGCGCGAAATCAGCAATCGGGCCAGGATGGCTCCTATCGTTCCTGCCATCATAGCGCCGGCGACTTTCTCTCCGGGCAGAGTTACTGCCACAAGCACAAGCACCACGCCTACCAGCGCCATTCTTGCATACAGGCAAGCCGGAACAATCCACTCCTTCCCCTTCTCGTTCAGCACGTAATCAACCTGTAGCCTGATCGAAAGAAAGAAGACTCCACCGAGCCCAAATCCCACAACAAGCGCCACGATCCAGCCAAGCAATCCCAATCCCATTAAAGCCTTCATAATCTCACCAATCCCGTACTACAGTCATTCTCTTTCCCAACTCCCCTTGGATGTTGGTTGTTGGACGTTGGGCGTTGGGCGTTGAACTCTCTCCATCTCACATCTTCTCCGCCACCATCCTCCAGGCAGTCACGCACCCCGTGATCAGCCCGACGAGCATAAAGAACACCATGAATACGTGTGCCGATTCCAGTCGGCCATCAATCCACCTTCCCAGCAGGACTCCCAGTGCCGTTGGAATCGATACCGACCAGCCGATGGTCCCCATCATGCCAACCGATTGCCAGAAAGAAGAATCCCCTTCGCGTTCATATTCTTCCCGGCGTCTCCGGCGCGTGTCGACTTCAGACACAAACGCTTCTTTCCCGTTTTCCGGCTTGTGCGTTTCTCCACTCATGATGCGGTAGCCCTGTCGTATTCCACAACTCCGCGCAGGAAGCTCATCCGCAACTTCTCAAAAGCCGTACGGTTGGCCTTGTCTTCCTGGTGCTCCTTTTCAAATCCTGCGACAACCTTGTCGGTCAGCCCGGCCAGGTCCGTCCCTGCCACCGCATGCCTGGAAACCACTTCAACCATGTCTCCCACAACCATCATGACGCCACCATTGACGGCGACAAACTTCTCCCTGCCGCCTTCGCTGCGGGCAATAACCACACCCGGGACCAAAGGCGTAACCAGCGATGCATGCCCGGGCCGAATCCCAAGCGAACCGGTAACATCCTCAGCCGTAACATGTACAACATCCTCCTCAAGCACCACTTCAGAAGGAGTAAGAACCCGAAGCTTCATCCCTCCCCCTCCCTCTGGGCGTTGGGCGTTGAAAGTTGAACGTTGGGCGTTGCTTCCCCCCCCTCTCCTTCGCCCTTTTCCCGTTGCTCCTTCGTCTCATCCCCTTGGGCGTTGGATGTTGGACGTTGGGCGTTGGACGTTGACCCCCCCCTCGCCTCCTCAATCCCCCCGATCATGTACAACGCCGACTCCGGGGCATCGTCGAACTCGCCACCCAGGATTGCTTCGCACCCGTCAAGCGTTTCCTCGATGGAGACAAGCTTTCCTTTTTTCCCCGTAAAGTGTTCGGTGACAAAGAACGGCTGCGTCATGAACCGGATCAGCCGCCGTGCCCTGCGGACCATCTGCTGGTCGTTCGCCGATAACTCGGCTAGGCCAAGCATGTTGATAATATCTTCAAGACTCCTGTAATGGGCAATCGTCTCACGCACGCTGCGCGCAACCTTGTAATGCCGTTTGCCGACGACCTCCGGATTAAGAAGCTTGCTGGTGGAATCAAGAGGATCGACCGCCGGATACAGGCCGCTGCTGGCCATCTTACGACTTAGAGTTATGCTCGAATCGAGGTGCGAGAAAGTTTCGGCGGCTGCCGGATCGGTGAAGTCGTCCGCAGGTACGTACACAGCCTGGATAGAGGTAACGGCGGCACGATGCGTGGATGTAATGCGCTCCTGGAGTTCGGCCACTTCGCTGCCGAGGGTCGGCTGATAGCCCACTCGTGACGGCATACGTCCCAGTAGCCCCGACACTTCCGAACCCGCTTGAACGAAGCGGAACACGTTGTCCACCAGCAGCAACACGTCTTTGCCCTGGACGTCGCGAAAATGCTCGGCAACAGCAAGGGCCGTCATCGGTACACGGAATCGTGCACCGGGCGCTTCGTTCATCTGTCCAAAGACAAGCACGGTCTTTGGCAATACTCCGGATTCCTTCATCTCGGTCCAAAGGTCATTTCCCTCGCGCGAGCGCTCGCCAACACCGGCAAAGACAGACAAACCCTCGTACTTGTCGGCCGTGTTGCGTATAAGCTCCATGATCAGAACCGTTTTGCCAACTCCGGCGCCCCCGAACATGCCGGCCTTGCCTCCCTTGGCAAGAGGGGCGAGGAGGTCCACGATTTTCATGCCTGTCAGAAAGATCTCGTGTTCGGTAATCTGGTCGGCAACATCCGGGCCCCTGGCGTGAATGGGGCTCCTGATCTCCTCCCCACTCTCCACCTTGATCTCACCCATGTCGTCAATCGGATCTCCGGAAACGTTGATCATTCGGCCCAGCACCGCATCTCCGACCGGCACCGTGATAGGCTGTTCCGTGGCGCGGGCTTCGGTCTTGCGCGCAAGTCCGGCGGTAAAGCTCATGGCAATACCGCGAATCCTGGTCCTGGAAAGATGCATCTGGGTTTCGATTACCAGGCGCCCGGAAGGTCCATTAACGTGGATGGCCTCATTGATGCCGGGCAAACGGTGCGGAAACTCCATATCAACCACGGATCCCCGAATCCCCACAACATGCCCAAGCATAGGATCCGTCCCCGGCCCCGAGGCGGGAGGTTTCTCAAGAGATTGCATGTCAGAAGAATAACCGACCCATCCCATAGTGCAAGAGAGTAGTGCTAACCAGAGCGTTCTGCGCTGTGAGCGCAGAACGCTCTGGTTAGTGGTCAGGCGCTAGGCGTTAGCGGGAAAGGTCCGCCGTCCGCGTAGCGATGCCTGCCTCGTATCCCACTC
>JASLPY010000064.1 GCA_030744755.1 Kiritimatiellia bacterium
CCTAGCTACTAACACCTAGCGCCTAACCCCTTGTGCTGTGGGGTAAACAAAACCTCGTACCCCCGTTTCACCCTGCCACCGTTGATCTGTTTCACAACGCAGATGGCTCAACGAGGACTCAGCCTCTTATCCCTCGGTAACCCTCGCGGCCAGTTCGGCTGCCATGCCGGTGTAGTTGCCGGGAGACAATGCGAGAAGGCGTGCCTTATCGGCTTCCGGCAGATCCAGTCCCTCAACGAAGCTACTTATACCCTCGCGGGTAATGACCTTTCCACGGGTAAGTTCCTTTAGCTTCTCATACGCCCCGTCAACACCGGCTTTGCGCAAGACTGTCTGAATCGGTTCAGCCATGACCTCCCAGGAACCATCGAGATCTGACAGGAGCTTCTCTTTGCGAAGCTCCAGTTTCTTCAATCCCTTCAGGCTGGATTTGTAGGCAACCAATGAGTAGCCGAAAGCAACGCCCATATTGCGCAGTACGGTCGAGTCCGTCAGGTCACGCTGAAGCCTCGATATGGGTAGTTTTTCAGATAAATGCCCCAATACGGCATTCGCAAGACCAAGGTTCCCTTCACTGTTCTCAAAGTCGATGGGGTTGACCTTGTGAGGCATCGTCGAGGATCCTACTTCCCCCGCCTTTGTCTTCTGCCCAAAATAGCCCATAGAAATGTAGGTCCAGATATCTCTGTCCAGGTCCATGAGTATCCTGTTCCACCTCGCAGTGGCATCGAATATCTCGGCCATGTAGTCGTGGGGTTCGATCTGGGTCGTTAGCGCGTTTTGGCAAAGGCCCAGCTCGTCCTCGATGACGCCCCTGGCCAGCTCCGGCCAGTCAACGTCCGGATAGGCGGAAAGGTGTGCATTGAAATTGCCGACCGCACCGTTCATCTTCCCCATGATTCTGCATTCTGACAGGCGCAAGAACTGACCGCGAAGCCGATTGACAAAAACAGCCAGTTCCTTGCCGATAGTGGTCGGAGATGCCGTCTGGCCGTGTGTCCTGGCCAACATCGGTACATCGCCAAACTCCCTGGCCAGCGCGGCCAGGAAATCCATAATAGCTTGCTGGTGCTCCCGAACAACCACCAACCCATCCCTCAACATCATTGCGTGGGACAGGTTGTTGATATCTTCAGAAGTGCATGCGAAATGCAGAAATTCCGAAAGCCCGGCCATCGTTCCGTCCGAGAGCTTTTCGCGGAGGTAATACTCCACGGCTTTAACGTCGTGATTCGTGGTACGCTCGATCTCTTTGACCCGGGCGGCTTCTGTTACGTCCAGTCCATCAAGCAGTCCGTCCAGAACAGCATTCTCCTCGGAAGAGAGCGCCCGTGCTTCCGGTATTCCGGCCTCGCTGCACAGCGCCGCGAGCCAGCGCAGTTCGATCTGCACCCTGTATTTTATCAACCCGTATTCAGAGAAAATGGGTGCCAGCTCGGCAACCTTACCCGCGTATCTGCCGTCAAGTGGCCCAAGTGCCATAAGATCCGTCATGTCGTTTAGTCTCCTTCCATCACAGAGAAGCGGTCACAGGCCGCTATTGCATCCTGCCAACTCATAAATTCCACCCCTCCCCACGTCAAGCTTTATTGGCCAGAACCGTTCCTCTAAGATCATTTACTTTGCATTATCTAGTTTCTGCGGGGCGCCGGCGATACTCTGAGCGGCTTGTCGTCTTTGAAAAGGTTCAGCCTTCGTTTCATATCGACAAGAAAAAGCATGTCCATATCCACAGGCGCTTCCCGGATTATCCTCTCCATAACACTCACCGCTTCATCAAATCGTCCACTCTCGGCATAGACAGCCGCGAGCACTTCCAGTTCGGCAAGATCACTCTTGCCGGGGTCTATCCCCGTGGATTCGAGCAGTTTTACTGCTTCGGGCCCATCACGCAGCTCAGTATCTGGTGTTGTCGCCAGCAGCCAGGCGAGGGCAAGGCTTGCACGCTTTAGAGATGATTCCAGGGCAATCGCCCTGCGATACGATGCGATCGCCTCACCCACCATGCCTTTCTCGCTCAAAGCAGTCGCCAGGTTATGGTGTGCCGATCCCGACTTCTCGTTGGCCGACACCACCCGCTTGTACGCATCAACGGCCTCGTCGAGCCTCCCCGCTCGCAAGTAGGCCGAGCCAAGATTGCTTAGCGCACTCGAAGATGCAGGTCTCAGGACCAGGGCCTGCTTGTAACACTGTATCGCCTCACCCAGGCGTCCCATGGCAAGACACACGTCCCCTGCCCCGCTATGCGCCGCAAAGACTCCAGGATCAATCTTTACAGCTTCCAGGAAGCTCTCACGCGCCCTGGCCAAGCGCCCGAGCTTCGTCAGCGCTCGCCCCGAACCCGTTCGCGCCGCGACAGAATCAGGAGCCGCGTCCGCAGCCTTTGCAAAATGTTCAAGCGATTCCTCGTAACGTCCCAGCCGCGTCAGCGCACGACCCAGGTTGATGTGGGCCACATCGTATTTCTTCCTGGCACCGACAGCCAGGCGATAACGCTCAACCGCCTCCTCATGCTTCTGGAGCTTCACCAGGGCGTTCCCCCAGTTGTTGTGTGCTTCCGCAAACCGTGGCTCCACCGCCAGGGCCTTCCGACAGTGATCGATCGCCTCAAGATACCTTCCGCGTTCATTCAGGACGTATGCCAGGTTGGCGTGCGTATCCGGGTAGTCCGAACGCAGTGCCAGTGACTTCCGAAGAACACTTTCGGCCTCGGAGAGCTTCCCATCAAGAGCAAGGCGGTTACCCTTTTCCATCAACCTCCGGTAATCCACTGCCGGACTCGAAATGCTCGCCAGGGCTGATGCCGGGATGTTCACGAACTCTGGAATGTTGACAGCCCGGTTTGCGGCCGTAGAGTTCGGCACAAGAATGGCGGGAGAGTCACTACCTTCCTCATTAACATGGGTCAGGAACATCTGCGTAAAGGGTGTGTTCGCCTTGGACGAGAATACGAGCCACCGGCTGTTTGGCGACCAGCTGTGCCACGAGTTCATCAGGCTGGTGTTGCAATTCATTTCCCGTGCCGCCCCGCCTTTCGCCGGGATTATGTACAGACGGCTATCCGGCCGCATAAGCATTCCGTTGCGGCATTGAACAAAAACTATCCATTTTCCATCCGGCGAACACTTCGGGAACGAATTGCTCATCCCGTTCCTGGACGCCCCGACAACCGGCTCTGCCTTGCCACCCCTCCCGCCGTTAAAAGGTATCCTGTAGAGATCGTACTGGATTTTCGGTTCCCTGGGATCATTGGCCTTCACCGGCAGTGGACCCGCGTCATAAGCGGGCCGCGCCGCGGCGCGCAAAAAAATGATTTCCTTTCCGTCTGGAGTCCAGACGGGACATGCCTGCACAAATCCTGAATCGTCCGCGCCGGGCAAGCGCCGTATCTTTCCAGTCTTTCGCGAATATACGGCCAGTATCCCCCTGGTAGGATAGAAAGTCTGAAGGAAACGAAAATCCATGTAGTTACACACAAAAAGAGATTCGTTAACCGTCGACACCACGTATCGACCATCCGGGGACACCTGCGACATTAGACCCAGCGTGTGATGGTCTTTCATTCTGTCTTTGAAGGTGTTCCAGCTGAATACATCCTCTTCCTCTATCACCACCTTTTCGGAAATATCGACAAGACTGTAGGCCCCCTTGTCGCCCCTTGGTCCGTCCATGTCCATTCCCATGGTCTTGCCATCGATTGAAAACGAATGACAGTTGGCACATGTGGGCATGTCCTTCATAACCACCGACGACTCCGGCTTCGATAAATCGCGCAGTCGCCATTCAATGAGAGGGATTGCTCTTGTCGCGAGAGGCTTTATCAGGCCTTCCTCGTTCTTTGACGGCATCAATGGTACGTCGCGATAGAAAATGGGTGCCGCAACCGGATCGCGCGACGTTCTTACGCGTATACTTCCCGATGACACGAGCGTCGCCGCACCATCCCCTTCAAGGTCGATACCATGAATACTCACGACCGCATCACTCGCCACGCTGTGTTTCTTGATCATTTCCCAGACATCAGCCCCCGGAGTCCAGGTTCGCGTTTTCTCACCACCAGACTCCAGGACCACGCGATTCTCGTCAGTAACGCACCTGGGATCTATCTTTGGCTTGGAACCGACCCCTGATGCAGCAGCATAGATCTGGCGATCGTCCTCCAGTTCAACGTCAATAATCCAAGCATCAACGCCTTCGGATTGATCAACCCAGCGGAATGATGGGGCAGTGAAGTCGGGAGGGAAGAGCGACCCGTCGCCCGGATATTCGACTGTCAGCCCGGCAACGTCCCCGCCGCGGGAAAGCACGTCACCCAGCTCATCCACGGTTCTGCGTAGACCCGCATCGCCCTTGAATTTGCCATCCTCTCCCGACACGTACAACGGCCAGGACTGAGCAGAAGTACCTCTGTATTTGAAATAATAAGAAAGGAATATGGCAAGACCCAGCAACCCAAGCAGAACTGCGCCGAGAATGAGGCGCATTGGATAACGAGAATTACACTTGCCTGGCATAAACATATTCCGCATGCCGGATTCTGTCACAAACGCCCGCCACGAGTCGAGTCACTCCCGCCGTTTCGACCTGCGGGCGCGCCGCGCTATATCGTCTCCGGCCTTTATCGCAGTCGGCTGGAGCATTTCCGGCGGTTTCTCTATTGATGGGGGCGGGACGCCGGGTTCGGCAGATTCAGCAGGCTTCACCGCTGCACGGCTGACCTGATCCAACCTGCGGCGCAATTGCCTTGCCTCAGCCGAACCATCACCCCTGCGAAGCCTGTCTTTTCCAGATCGCTTTTCTGCATCGGTCTTCGGCAGACTCTCCGCAGATTCAGGTGCCGGCATTCCAACAGGAGGGTTCGGATCTATCGCGTGGTCCACGGGTAGCTTCGGAAACCTGTCCCTTTCAATCTTTCTCAGCATCAATGCGCGAGTTCTTTCATCGAGTGGCATCCTGTTCGGTTCCGCCCTTCGATTCACTTCGGTAAAGGTCGGCAGGAATTGCATTCCCCTGCGTGCCCGCGGCTCATCCGCCACCTTGATGGAATCCTCGACACTCTGCCCTTTCAGGAGGCTGTTCAGAACAACAATTGCCGCACGCCTGCTGTGAACCGTACCCTCGCCTAACTCGATGTTTCTCACGTGATAGGGCGTAATCAGTCTCGAAGTGCAGTTGGGACACCCGTCATCGCAGTCGCACGTCAACAAATGCTCGAGCGCAATCTCCAGGATTTCCTCAAGTCGTTCAAAACACTGCTCGGCCTGTCCTATTCCGTGCAGGTAAAACTCAAACCAGAACATCGTGTGCCACGGGGAGTTCCTGCATCCCAGGGTCCAATCGAAATCATTCGTGTCGCTCGTCAGAAAGAGAGGAAGAATGCGGCTGACACAATACAGTATACCTTTCATGCCGGACTCCGCGCTGAGACCTATTCGTGCAACCTGCTGCACGAGTGATTCCGGAGGCGTCAACCAGAACGACATGGCTTCATAAGCAATGGACGGGAGATTCGTGGGATGTTGAGATATGCGGTCAAGCGTGTAGAAACGCACCTTCTCATATATCGGCGTAGACAAGACGGCAAACACCTCCCCGAGGCTGGCCGTTCCGCTTCCCAAGGGCCTCTGTTCGATGATTGCGTCGACATGGTCTACTTGCGTGCCTGTTATCGGATCCGTGTAGTATGGCACCTCCACTTTTCGGACAAGAACGACATTGCGGTCCGTATCATGCTCAACCATCGCGTACGTGTCACCACTGTGAAAGTAAATGCATCCAGGATAGAAAAGCCTCATCGATCGGAACTTGTCCATCCTGTCGATTACCTTCATGTTGGCTATATCCATTATCACCGTGCTTTCGTCGCCATACCCCCGCAAGCGAACATCGTGCGCAGGCTCTTCACCACTGGCGTGATACCATACCTGTTCAACGTTCTTCACCTTGTGCGTCTCTTCAAGAACGTCCAGGGCAAGACCAGAGGCGTAACCGAATTCCTCAACATCGTCCTCAGGCAAAGGAAGCTCTGCGGTTGCGCAACGTACCTGACCGAGAACGACAAACGGATTGTCCTGGTCCACCACTGCACGCTCGATTGGCCGGCCGAATATGAATTCCGGATGGTGCATAATGTACTGGTTGATGGGTGTGTCCACACCGATAAGAATGCAAAGGCAATCCCGACCCGCCCGGCCCGCCCTGCCCGTCTGCTGGAAAAACGCGTTCAAGGTTCCCGGATAGCCGATAACAATGGCCGCGTCCAGGCATCCAACGTCGATTCCGAGTTCCAGTGCCCTTGTTGCACTTACACCGAGCAACTCGCCTTCCCGCAGCCGCGTTTCCATTTCCCGGCGCTCCGCCGGCGTATATCCACCCCTGTATGGAACGACCCTGTCGGCGAGCGCCGGGGCTTCCCCCTGAAGAGTCTCACGGACGTAACGGTAGACCATCTCGGCGGTGTTCCTGGCCTTGCTGAAACAGATAGTGGTAATTCGCTGCCTGATGAGCATAACCATCAGCTCATGCGCTTCCACGTTTGCGCTGCGTCTCCCCCGCCATTTACGTTTCTTGATTCTTGGTGGATTCCATAGAACGTAAGTTCTCGAACCTGACACACTTGAGTCATCCGAAACATGGTGAAGCTTGCGTCCGGTTATTCTTTCCGCCATCTCGACGGGATTACCCAGGGTTGCGGAAAGACAGAAGAACTGCGGCCGCGATCGGTAATGAGCACATACACGATCAACCCGGCGAATCACATTTGCCATGTTGGCTCCGAAAAAACCGGCGTATATGTGGGCCTCGTCCAGGACGATAAACCGAAGGCCTTTGAAGAATCGCTGCCAGCGTCCATGGCCCGGGAGCATGCTCATATGAATCATCTCGGGATTCGTTACCAGCACGCGCGCGGACTCGCGCGCGCTCCTTCGGGTAGATGTGCCGGCATCGGCATCGAAAGGCACGGCCATCAATTCCCTTGGCTCGCCGGCGCGCTTCAATGCACACACGCCGGCATTCCAGGCAGCCATCTGGTCTCTTGCAAGAGCTTTCGTAGGAAAGACCAGGAGTGCCGTAGAATCCGGATCATCAAGGAGTCCTTCAAGAACTGGCACCTGGTAACAGAGGCTCTTGCCGCTGGCCGCCGAAGTGGTAACAACAAGGTCTTCTCCACTGATGGCTGCCGAGATCGCGTCGGCCTGGTGTCTGTAAAGCCGATCAACACCAAGAGCGCATAGGAAATCCCTTACCAGGGGATTCAATCCGTCGGATGGAGGCACCCAGACCGGCTCCCTCGCAGGCTCCCTGTGCACATGCACAATCTGTCCGGCGTAAGAAGGGTCCCGTTTAACCGATTCAAGAAAGGCTTCAACATCCATGGCTTCGACCTGCAATCAAACACTATCCATCAATCATCAACCATTAACCACTAACCATCAACCATCAACCAGAGGCAATTCTGCCACCGGCAGAATTGCCTGCCCTGCCATTGAATCTTGAATTCGGCCCTACCAGCCATTAATGTCATATCCAACATGCGGACAGAACAAACATGCCCACCACAGGGCGGACAGGCTTAGTACATATGCAAATTGAGACTATCGTTGTCGGAGAATTCCAGGTCAACTGCTTCATAATCCTCGGAGGGGGCAATGAAGCCATCATCATAGATCCCGGCAAAGATCCTGATGTTATCGCATCCTTCATCAAGCAGAACGGGCTTTCTGTCGCTGCTTATCTTCTCACACACGGACATGTTGACCACGTCTCTGGCATCGCGGATCTGCACGACGAATTCCCGGCGCCCGTGGCACTCCATGGCGACGACCTCAAGTGGGCGTTTACCGAGACCAACGGAGCCCTTCCTTTCTATCCGGCGCCCCGCGCTCCCTCTGAAGTATCCAGAGTCCTGGCGGACGGACAGGAACTAGCGGACGCAGGGCTGACTTACAGGGTTGTGTCCACACCGGGGCACACTCCGGGATCTGTCTGCTTCCTCTTTGTGGATCACGACATATTGATCACCGGCGACACCCTGTTTGCGGGATCCGTGGGCCGCACCGATCTCCCGGGCGGGAACTCGCGTGTGCTTTCCGAGTCACTCAAGAAGCTTGCAGGCTTGCCCGACAGGCTGGAAGTTCTACCGGGGCATGGCCCAAGCTCAGACATGGCAACAGAGAAGCGTACTAACTACTTCATGCAGTCCTTTCAGGTGTGATCCTTTCAGATCCAAAGGAGGCGGTTCATGAGAGATGATCTATTCGAGATAAACGCAGAAGGCGTAGACACCGAAGCCATTGTTGCCGAGATCCGCAAAACGGTTGCTGAAAAGACCGAGCAGGGCGTTTACGCCGACGCACGGATTGCGCGCGCTGAGCGGTCCAACCTCATGAACCTACGCGACGAGGAAGGGTTTCTCGCTTTCTACCTCGACTGCCTGAAAGACGCCGTGTTTGTCGACATCAGCGACTTTGAGATCCACGAAAGGCGTCCTTGCTTCGGCCGGCTCCTTGTCATTCTGAAGACCACGATCTGGAAACTCCTGAAGTTTTATACCTACCGCCTCTGGTCACAGCAGAACCAGGTGAACGGCCTGTTGCTTTCCGCAGTCGAAAGCACCGAGAGCAAGTATCGCGACAGAATAGAAGCACTCGAACGGCGTATTGACGAACTGGAAAAGCGCGGCGGTGGCAAAAGCAGTGAAGAAAGCTGAAAGAATAGCCTTTGTGACTCCACGGTTCTCCGAAGGTGCAACCATCGGTGGAGCCGAAACCCTGCTCAAGAGCCTGGCTGTCCATGCCGCTGCATCCGGACGCTCTGTGACAATACTTACCACCTGCGCCCAGGATCATTTCACATGGGAGAATACGTTGCCCCCCGGCAGCAAGACGGTGAATGGAATTGAAGTCATTTTCTTCCCCGTCGACGAAGACCGCGACATCGACGCCTTCCTACGCACCCAGACCACCATCAGCAGCGGCCGCGCGGTTTCAATGGAAGAGGAAAACACCTGGATCGAAAACAACGTGAATAGCCGGGCGCTTTGCGAGCACCTTCAGCAGAATGGTGACAATTACGACAGCATAGTCGCGGGGCCATACCTCTTCGGCTTGATTTACCATGCAGCCATGGTGCATCCGAAGAAGACCGTCCTCGTGCCATGCCTTCACGACGAGGCATTTGCGTACCTCTCAGTGTTCGAGCGGCTATTCAATACGGTCGGCGCGCTCATGTTCAACACGGCACCGGAAATGGAACTGGCGCGAAGGCTCTACAAGCCCGACCCGGACGCCATGAGCGTCGTTGGAATGGGCTTGGATTCATTCGACTGTGACCCGAATGCATTTTCCCGCCAACAGGGGATCAAAACGCCATACGTGATCTACTCGGGCCGTCGCGAACAGCTCAAGGGAACGCCCCTTCTTATCGACTACATGACTACATTTCGCAGTCGTACCGGACACGATATCAAACTGGTACTCACGGGCAGCGGACCGGTTGACTGCCCTGCGGAATTGAGGCCCCATCTAATAGACGTTGGATTTGTTACAGAAGACGAGAAACACAATGCCATGGCAGGTGCTCTGGCCTTCTGTCATCCCTCGGTTAACGAGAGCCTCGGAATCGTTATCCTTGAAGCCTGGCTCGCCGAGACTCCGTGCCTCGTCCATGAGAAAGCGGCAGTTCTGCGGGATCACTGTGTAAAGGGCGGAGGAGGACTCTGGTTCAAAACTTACCCCGAGTTCGAAGCCGAGCTATCGCTGCTTCTGGACAACCGCAATGCACGCGACCAACTGGCGGCAGCCGGCAAACGGTATGTTATGGAGAATTACCGGTGGGACAGAATAACCGACAAGATGCTGAACGTTCTGGATGCTTGAGAGATCTTCAGCCGGCAGAGAACTGCCGCACAGGACACGCCTCACGGCGTTTACTACAAACGTATGTCGTGAGCCCCGTAAGGGGCGTTGGACTAATCCCGCTTCTCTGATGCCGAGATCAGAATGGCGTTGATAGCCTCTGTCATCTGGGACAGACCGTCCTTGATCTTCTGTGCATTCTCGCGGATCGACTTCAGCGATCCGAGGTTGTTAGTTCTGGCGTCCTCTAGCTGCTCTCTTCTGGACATCATCGCCATGAGCTCTTCTTCAAGCTGCGCAATTCTGCTCTCGGCCGAACTCAGAGATCGTCGCAGGTTGAGAATGCGAACTTCCTGCTCTTCGGCAGTGCTGTCGATATCGGCAATATCCATACCTTCAGGAATGGGAACTTCCACGTAGTTACCGCAGTCCGTACAGGGAATGGTAAGACCAGCGCCTCGATAATCGATGGCCAGGCTTTTGCTACAATGCGGGCAATCAAAGACAATATCCGTATCTTTGATTTCCGTCGTTTCCAGAGTCTCTTCAGTCAAGCGAATGCCTCCTCGGGGAAGGCAACAGGCTAAGCCTTTGCTACTTTCCCTGCTTTAATACAGGCAGCACAAACGGTGCGCCTGACAACCCCACCATTCTCGACTACACGAACCTTATGCAGATTCGGAAGGAAACGCCTATTCGTAATACCGGTCGTGTGAAGACCAATGCCGCCCTTTTTCTTCGGCATGCCGTGTCTCACGATAGTTCTTCCAGAACGGACACCCTTGCCGCAAACTTCACATACTCTTGCCATCTCGAAACTCCTCGGTAAAAGGCGCATTACTATAGACAAGAACTTAAGGGACGCAAGACAAAAAACATACGATTATCCCCACAATCCTCAAGATCCCGCGTTCCTTTACCGAAACCATACAAGGGTAAGGATGTGAGTTCAAGGCAATAAGAGCAATTTGCGCGAAATATGAAATACGCCCAACTGTCGAAACATCGCTCACCAGAATCGCACCAACTGTCACGAGCAACCCGCAACGGGCGACGAGGCCGTCGCCCCTCCCGCCCATGGACGTTGCCTTCCACGGGTGGGTCGCCGGTCTCGGCGAGCGCTGTCCAAACAAGGTTCCTGTTAGTCAAATCCCAAACTCAACCGCGCATCCCTGCTCGCCATCCCGGCAACACTCAACTCGCAGATGCCCTGAAATCCTTTAGCTTCATTTGGAGCGATACGCTCCCACGGAAACTGTTTTCGTCAAGCTCGAAGAGAACGTCCATCGCCCCCTCCGGGACCTGCATATCTCCCATCCTGAATCCAATTGCGTCCATCTGGGTTCCACCGGAAGCCAACGTGAGCTTGAGATGGTCGCCGTCGGCACCCACACGCCTCGGTTGTCCCACGCATGTCACATGTCTGACGCCCCATACCGGGGAGGGATTTCCACAGCCGAACGGACGCATCTTCTCGAGGCTGCTGTAGAGGTTCGAATCGGCCTCCCCCAGGTTCTTCAACCAGGCATCCACGTTCTGAACCGGACGCAGATCAGTGCCCTGCAATCGTTCAGCGCACAGCCTGTTAAAAACAGCCTTAAACTCCCCGAGTGAGTCTTTGGTCAATGCAAGCCCGGCAGCCATGCTATGGCCGCCGTAGGTTTCAAGCACATCACTGCAGCCCTTGAGCACCTCGACAAGATCAACATCCTGGATGCTTCTACAGGACCCCCTGCCGTCTCCTTTCTCATCGAAAGCGATAACCACGGACGGACGATTGTATCGCCGGCACAGGCGTGACGCCACTATCCCGACCACACCTATATCCCATCCCTCTCGCCCGACACAGAGGCCATACGAAGAACTCTCGTCAAACTCCTGCCCCAGGTCCGCAATGGCCTCCTCCAGGATACTGTTCTCTATGGACTTGCGGTCTGTGTTTGCAGCATCCAACTCGCGTGCAAGTTCACCGGCCCTGCCTGAATCAGTAGTGGTAAGCAGTTCAAGCGCCGGCATTGCACTGCCAAGGCGCCCCGCGGCGTTCAGTCTTGGCCCGAGCAGAAATCCCAGGTGATAACTATGTATCTTGCCTTTCGAACCCGCGACTTTCCGCAATGCCTCTATTCCGACACTGCTGTGCCCCATGCTGAGCTGCTTCATACCGTGGTGCACCAGTATCCGGTTCTCTCCGGAAAGCGGGACAATATCGCACACTGTCCCAATGGCAACTAATCCCAGATACTCACGAAGATCAACGCGCGGCTTCTCTGCGCTCCCTTCCTCGAGATCGCGCTTGATAAGGGCATGACAGAGCTTGAATGTCACCCCCACACCGGCCAACAATGCCAGTTCACCCGACTCACCCAACTTTGGATTCACGACTGCCACGGCGGGTGCAACGTCATGAGAAATCTTGTGGTGATCGGTAACCACAACGTCCACTCCCAACTTCGAGGCAGCTTCGATTGCTTCAACCGACGTAGTTCCGCAGTCCACGCTTATGATAAGAGAAGGCCCATGGTCCTCAACACAATGTCCCAGCGCACCGGGGGTAAGACCATAACCATCGCGCGAGCGCTGGGGAAGAAACGCACCGACGTTGCCTCCAAGCCTCCTGAGAACAGATACGAGCAGGGCCGTGGAAGTGACACCGTCAGCATCGTAATCGCCGAAAACGGCGACCTTCTCACCAGCATGCAGAGCGTCATGTATTCGTGTGACTGCGTCGGCCATACCGGGCAGCAGAAAAGGATCCGAGAGCTTGCTTAAACGCGGCAGGAGAAAGTCTTCAACTGTCCCTGGTTCTGAGAAGCCCCGTCCCTGGAGGACCATGGCCAGAGGCCGGGGGATGCCGAGCTTTTCAGCCAGCCACTGGGCTTCCCCCTCGTTGACATCCACTGTCCGCCACTGCAGACGATGATCCATATCGCTTGTATCCGAAACTCTGCCCTCGAAGCTATTTCGCAAAGCCGGGACGACGATCCCGGTGCCACAGCAGGACCACCGGCGTCGCGACAAAAATCGACGAATACGTACCGACCAGCACGCCGATGAAAAGTGCCAGGGCGAAGTCATTGATAGCGCCGCCCCCGAATACCAGCAGCATGACGACAGTTATCAAGGTCGTCAGCGAGGTAAGGAGGGTACGACTGAGTGTCTGGTTGATGCTCAGGTTGCAGATCTCTTTGAAACTCTTGTCACGGACCAGCTTCAGATCCTCGCGTATCCGGTCGAATACAACGATCGTGTCATTCACGGAATAACCCACGATGGTGAGAAGCGCCGCAACAATCGGCAAACTGAGTTGGCGGCCGCAGAGCGTATATATACCCACGGTTACCAGGACGTCGTGAGCGAGAGCCACGATGGCGCCTATTGCAAACCCGAGCTCGAAGCGCCAGGAGATGTAGATAATGATTCCAAGAAGCGCCATGAGTATGGACCAGAGGGCCCGTGTCTTCAGCTCTGCACCAACCTGCGGACCGACCTCATCCTCCTGCTCCACGACGAATCCCGCCGCAGGAAAAGTGTCGTTTAGAGCCTTCTTAACCACGTCAACCATTCGAGTGCCTTCAGTCGACCCTGAGCTCGTCTTGACCTGCAGGTACTCATCGCCACCAACCTGTACACCCTGGTACTGGATATGGCTCTCGTTCACACCGGCATCAGAAAGCGCAGAGCGGATGTCCTCTACATCAATTTTCTCCTGGGCCATATCGCGGCTGAAGACAACCGACGCCCCGCCACGAAAATCAACACCAAAGATGGCTGCCGAATCTTGAATGCCCCGGTACCCCATAATGCCTAGCGACACAACGATCACCGCCAGGGAGACTATGGCCGCAAACTTGCGCTTGCCGATGAAATCAACCGCCGTATCCTTGATGGCCGACAACATCTTGAGTTCCTTGATGTTCGTACGCGTCGCAAGCAGCTGGAAGAACAGCTTTGTCACGACCAGGGCCGTGAACATACTGGCCATGATTCCGGCGCAGAGAGTCACAGCGAATCCCCGAATCGGACCCGACCCGAACACGAACAGGATGATACCCGTGAGCATCGTCGTGAGGTTGGCGTCCAGGATAGTCACAAAGGCCCTGTCGTAACCGGCAGTAATGGAACTCCATAGCCGCTTTCCGGACTTGGCTTCCTCACGAATACGCTCGAATATCAGCACGTTGGCGTCAACAGCCATACCAATAGTGAGAAGAATACCCGCGATACCCGGAAGCGTGAGGACCGGAAGGGTAATCGGTCCTCCACTGGTTGCATCCTTGGCGAATATACCGAGAAAACCGGCAGCGATTATCATGCCCAGCGGCAGAAGAATCATGTTAAGAATAAGGGCAAGGTCAGCAATCACCCCGCTCACCATGTAGTAGATAACCATGAATGAGACGACGCCGACAGCACCGTAGATAATCGACCTTACACCGCTTTCGATCGAATCCGAACCGAGGCTCGGAGCAACGAAACGCGTTTCAACGATCTTCACAGGCGCCGGAAGGGAACCAGCCTTGAGGATGTTTCTGAGAAAATTGGCTTCCGGAAGCGTGAAACTGCCGCTGATTTCAGCACGGCCACCATGGATCGGTTCCCTGATTATCGGTGCGGAGTAAAGGGTCCCGTCGAGAACGATCGCAAGCTTCCTGTAGCTATCCTGGCTCTGGTTCTGAGCCCCGCCTGGAGCAAGATCCCGGGTCACCTTTGCAAATCGCTTGGAACCTTTACCGTCAAACTCGATCTGCACTACCGGCTGGCCCAACTGTTTGAAATCAACCGCAGCGTCTTTCAGGTACTTGCCCGTGAGCTCACTGCGCCTTTTTACGAAATGGGGCACGTATACCTCGACGCCCTGTATATCCCGCTTCTCCATCAGCAATTCGAAACCGGGGTCGGGAACATTGAATTTGCCAAGTGTAATCCTGTACTTGCGGTCGCGCTTACTATCAGGGAAAGACAGGTCTTTTCTGTAGTAAGCCTGACCTTCAACTCGTTCGATCTTGTACCCTTCGGGCACAAGACCCTGGTCAAAAAGGCTGCCGGTAAGAGTGTCGCTGTCCTGGTGCACCACGCGAAACTCGAGGTAAGCGAGGCTCTTGATACTTATTTCTGCCTCTTTTCTCTTCGCTTCGTCAGCGCCAGGCAACTGGATGATAATCCTGTTGTCCTTGCCGAGGTAAATGATCGGTTCGGAAATACCGAGGTTATCTACGCGGTTGCGCATAACTTCAAGGGCGCGCTCCTGCGCCCCCTCGAGGACTTTCTTGACCTCTTCTTCCACCTGTTCCGGCGTCAGCGCAACTCCACGAGACTCGATTTCTCTTCTCAGGTCGTCTTCGTCGATCTTTACGACAAAGCTCGTGCCACCCTCGAGATCGAGGCCGAAGCGTATTTTGCCCTGCCTGACAACATTACCTTCTTCGTCTACCTTGTCGAAAGGTGGCGTGACAACCGCCAGCGACCCCACAACAAGCAGAACCAAAATCAACCATTTCCAAATCGTATTCTTGTCCATTCTCAAACCTTGTTCTTTGATCACCGAAGCCGAATTATCATTCGGCTCATTCAGTTCTGAACCCACAGCCAGTCAAATCAACATCAGGCCGCGTCTTCCTCGCCTACTTTCTCGCCCTTTTCAAGGACTTTCGAAACACTTCCGCGTGCCACTTCTATCTTCACGTTGTCGGCAATCTTTACCATCAGCGTGGAATCCTTAACGTTCGTCACTGTACCCAGAATGCCGCCACTGAAGATTACGCGATCACCGCTTTTGACCGCGTCGACCATTGCTCTTCGTTCTTTTTCACGTCGCTGCTGCGGCCTGATCAACATGAAATACATGATTCCAAAGATGATCAGCATCATGGGCATCATGCTACCGAGGCCCCCACCTGGAGCAGCCTGCGCAAGCGGGCTGCCGGTCAAGAACAGCGAAAGCAGTTCATGATTCATTCGTTATCTCCTTCCAATCCGCGGTACTCCTTGCGGAGTTCCTCAAAACAGTCGTTGTCCAGGGAATCCCTGATCTCCTGCATGAACCGCATGTAGCGGTGCAAGTTGTGGATCGTCAGCAACCTGACGCCCAATATTTCATTTACATTCAGCAGGTGCCTCACGTACGCCCGCGAGAAATTGCTGCAAGCGTAGCATTCGCATCCTTCTTCAACCGGCCGGGTGTCCAGCTTGTACTCTCCGGCCTTAACCGGGTAACGTCCGGACCGCGTAAACGCGGAACCGTTCCTGGCAAACCGCGTGGGAATCACGCAGTCAAACATGTCAACGCCGAGAGCCACCGCCTCCAGCATCTGGGACATAATCCCGACCCCCATCAGGTACCTGGGCCGGTCATCCGGCATTTCAACGACGCTGTCCTCAACGCCCTTGATCAACACATCTTCCGGTTCGCCGACACTAACGCCACCAACCGCATATCCATCAAAGCCCATTGCGACCAGCTCGCGTGCACATTTCTCACGCAGGTCCTGGTACTCCCCGCCCTGGATGATTCCAAAGCACAGTTGACCCTCTGCACGGGGCTCTTCTAAACATTTGGCCGCCCATGTTAGGGTCCTGTCTACAGCTTTACAAGCGTAAAGGCGGTCACACGGATAGGGCGCACATTCATCAAATGCCATGGCTATATCGGAACCCAGTACCCTCTGAATACCCATGGCTTCCGCGGGTCCCAGGAAGATCTTGTCCCCGTCAATGTGAGAATTGAAATGCACGCCTTCTTCACGAATTTTTCTCAATTTCGGGAGGCTGAAGACCTGGTAACCGCCGCTATCGGTGAGAATAGGCTTGTTCCAGCCCATGAAACCGTGAAGGCCGCCGCAACCCTCGATTATCTCCAGTCCCGGGCGAATGTTGAGGTGATACGTATTGCCAAGCACAACCTGGACACCCAGTCCTGACAATTCTGCAGGCGACATTGCCTTCACGGCCGCCTTCGTACCCACAGGCATGAAAACCGGAGTATCTATCGCCCCGTGGGCAGTCCAGAGCCGTCCCCGCCTGGCACCGCAACCACGGTCCTCTTTGAGAATCTCATAAGTACCGGCTTTTTTTGTCATCCGCGAAGACTAGCCGTTTCATCGCATCAATACAACTGCGACCTTTGACAAAAGAACGTCCAGAGGACACCCATTAACCATTCAACCATCAACCATGGGCAATTCCGTCTTGACGGAATTGCAGGGTCATTTAGTCCACGAGCGTATCATCTTAGTAGACATAGGTTTATGCAGACAGTCGGGACACAGCAACTGTCAATGAACGACCGCAAGACGAGATCTCCCAATTGGAATTGGGAGCTACGGGGGATCTCACGTAGCGCCCGACTCCGATCGGGCGACCGTTTCGATGGGTACTGAGTGATCCTTGGCGGAATTGCCCCAACACCCTTTTTTTCGTGTTTTTCCAACAGCCGTCTTGATATCCTATCCGGTGCGAAGTATTAATTGGCAAGCTATGCATCGCTCTCATCGTTGGAGTGCGTTGCTTAATGCGTGATTCGGGAGAGAAGCGATGACGGAAGAATCTCAAAAAAAGAAATCAGGAAAGGGATGTCTCTGGGCAGTAGTCATACTACAGTCGCTGGTCATCCTCTTCGGAATAGTAATGATTCTGGGGCTTGCAGCCATAGGTTCGTCGATCACAACGTGGGAAGACGAAAGGACTATGGGTGCCGATGATTTCCCCACTATGACTGAAACTTGGTCTTCGGGTAGCGGTGACACGAAAGTCATTCGGATCCCACTCCAGGGGATGATCATGCTCGGAGAGGATCGCGGACCATTCTCATCGGCCATTGGAAGCGCCGATATGGCCCTTGCCTCCATTAAGCGTGCCACGAACGATCCCACAGTAAAGGGAATCATCCTGGATATTGACAGCGGCGGTGGCGGGATCACGGCCAGCGACATCCTCTACGAGGCAGTGAAGAGCTTTAAGGAAAAGGACGAGAAACGCAAAGTCATTGCCGTTTTTGGCGACGTGGCGGCCTCCGGAGCCTATTACGTGGCGGCCGCTGCTGATTTCATTATTGCCAGACCCACAAGCATTACCGGATCCATAGGCGTAATAATGCAGACAATCAACATCCAGGAACTGGCCAAGAAGATCGGCATCAGTGATGTCACGATCAAATCGGGATCCAACAAGGATATCCTGAACCCCTTCAAGGAACTCACTCCTGAGCAGGCGGCCATACTCCAGGACGTTGTAGACGAACTGCACACCCGCTTCGTTCAGATCATCGCCGTGGGAAGAGACATCCCGGAGGAAGATGTCAGATCATTCGCCGACGGGCGCGTGTTCACGGCCCGGAAAGCTGTAGAGATAGGCCTCGTGGACAAGACAGGTTACTGGGAAGAGACCCTCGATGAAATGGCAGGGATTCTTGATGTTGAAACAGTAAAAGTCTACCGCTACCAACAGGATTTCTCCTTCTCCAGTCTATTCGGCGCGCATTCGCGGTGGGATCCCGTACGGGGGCTACTGGAGCGAATGCCCAAAACCCGCTTCATGTATTACTGGCAGCCGTAGTTTGAAGATTCGGAAGTCACAGAATGCCCGGACCACGGTCTCCCCATTTGGACTGCGCCGGCAGAGCCCCGAGCGCGTAAGCGCATCGAGCGGCGACGGCGCTTGGGGCCATGGGTTCCACGAGAAAAGCGGTGTCGCCGCTTCTCTCTGCCTCCGCACTCCAAATCGGCCTTCGCCCTGTAATCACACCTCGAATGCGCGATTCTTTCGCGCGTCTCGGCACAGCCTCGCTCTCCTTTGCCTGCTTGCCACCATTCTTCTATCAGCCTCCCTGGCATCAGCCGCCCCCGGTAATGCTGCCATTCCAGAATGGAAAAGACAGTACATGCCGGAGAGCGATAGCTGGAAATCCACCAAACAACACCTCATATTCAACAATAACACAGAACCGGAAACACTCGATGTACACATGATGACCGGCTCTCCCGAGCTGCGCCTTGCGATCTCACTTTTCGAAGGTCTCACAAGTCTTGATCCCGGCAACCTGATACCGCGGCCAGGGGTGGCAGAAGACTGGAAGATTTCCGATGATAGAACCGTATATACGTTTCGCCTGAGAGAAAATGCCCTCTGGAGCGACGGTTCAGGGCTGACGGCAAGCGATTTCGTCAAGTCATGGGAACGAGCACTTTCTCCGGCTACCGGAGGAGCTTACGCAAACCTTCTCTTCTGTATCAGGGGCGCCGAGGCGTACTTCAAGGGGCAGGAAACCGATTTCACTACCGTAGGGGTTCGAGCCGTCGGCACTCACGAACTGGAAGTCTCGCTGAAATCTCCCTGTAGCTACTTCCTTGAATTGACCGCGTTTCCCACCTTCTACCCGGTTCGGGTTGACATGGTTGAGAAACACGGTGTCAAGTGGATGCAACCGGAACAGCTCGTGGTCAACGGTGCTTTCAAACTTTCCGAGTGGGCTCCCCGACAACATGTCATACTGGTGAAGAATGAACATTATTGGGATGCAGACTTCGTGAAGCTGAAGAAGGCCACGGCCCTGCCGCTCGACGACCTCAACACCGCCTACCAACTGTTCCTCAAGAAGGAAGTCCATTGGCTGACGGGAATTCCGCAGGCAAGGGTCGAAGAGATACGCAGACACCCCGACTACTTTGTCACTCCTTTCTTCGGCACCTACTTCTACAGGTTCAACACGACAAGAAAGCCGTTCACCGATAGCCGCGTCAGAAGAGCCCTGTGCCTGGCAACCGACCGCAGGGAGATCACCCACCACATTCTCAAATCAGGACAACTTCCGATCTCGACCCTCTGCCCCCCAATATCGGGCTACGAGCCGGTTGGTGGTCTCACGTACGACAGGGACGCTGCAAGGAAGCTTCTCGCCGATGCCGGCTACGGGGAAGGCAAGCTCCGCTTTCCGCCCATAGAGATCCTCTACAACACCAGCGAAGCACATAAAACCATAGCCGAAGCGATTGCGCAGCAGTGGAAACGCAACCTCGGAATAACGGTTTCGGCAAGAAATGTTGAGTGGAAAATCTTCCTGAATGACACGAAAGATCTTCTATACCAGGTATGCAGGTCAAGCTGGATAGGCGACTACGGTGACCCGAGCACCTTCTTTGAGATCTTCACCGGTGATGATGGGAATAACAGAACCGGCTGGGCGAATGCGAAGTATGACGAACTTGCGGATCTCGCTGCGAAAGAGCCGGTTCAAGCCAAACGCCTTGAGATCTTCGCTATGATGGAACGCATCCTTGTTGAGGAAGATTGCCCTATCATGCCAATATACCGTTATGTCAACGAGGGGATGCTCGCGGAAAACGTCTACGGCTGGTACGAGAACATCAGGGACGTCCACAGTCTCAAGTATATCTGGCTTGAAGGAGAGTAGGCTCAAATGCTGACGCTGTTGAAGCGCTTGCTTTACGTACCCGTGGTGATCCTGCTGCTCGTGACAGCCACGTTCTTCCTCATCCGCCTTGCACCCGGCGGGCCTTTCAGTGCTGAACGCGACCTGCCCGAAGAGGTCGAAAAAGCGCTCAACGCCAAGTTCCGTCTGGACCAACCCATGCTTGTCCAGTACGGCGCCATGCTGAAAGACGCTGTCCGCGGAGATTTTGGGCCATCCATGAAGCACAGGGAAAGAACTGTCAGGCAGATAATCGCCCAACACCTCCCGCCCAGCATGATTCTCGGTGCCCTTGCAATCATACTGGCGCTATGGATAGGGATCACCGTTGGTACCGTATCGGCATTGAAAGCAAACTCAGCGTTGGACTACTTCGGGATGGGGGTAACGGTTCTGGGCATCAGCCTGCCGGCTTTCGTTTTTGGCCCCCTTCTACAGCTTTTATTCGCCATGCGCCTGGACTGGCTGCCCGTCGCAGGCTATGGAGCCCCGCTGCAGCTGGTTCTGCCGGCCCTGACCCTATCGCTGCCTTTTGCAGCACGTTTTGCGCGCCTAATGCGCGCCGGCATGCTCGAAGTGCTGAGCGAGGACTTTATCCGAACAGCAAGGTCCAAGGGCCTGAGCGAGAGGATTGTTGTGCTTCGTCATGCCTTTCGCGGCGCACTGATCCCAGTAGTGAGCTTCCTCGGGCCGGCCATAGCGGCAATAACAACCGGGTCACTTGTGGTGGAAAAGATTTTCAACATCCCGGGACTGGGCAGGGAATTCGTTGAAAGTGCGCTTAACCGCGACTACACGTTGGTGATGGGCACCACCATCGTCTACGGGTCGTTCATCGTGATATGCAACATGCTGTCCGACCTGTCATACGCACTTCTCGACCCGAGGGTAAGAAGATGAAGCGCAACGTAAAACACAAATCCCCGACCGGACTGGCCCTGGCACGAATGCAGAAACACAAACTGGGTATGCTCGGCCTCTACCTGGTTACGATCATGAGTATTGCCGTTGTTCTCATTCCCTACATAGTTTCGGTTTCTCCGGATGAGACCCGTCCCTGGATCGGGGCACAGCGCCCCTTCTACTCGCACCCCGACTGCTCCGTTGACAACGCCTTTACCGTGGGTGAAGCAGCCGAGACCACGGAGCGTGCATCGGCCTCGGACGAGCTCGTTTACCACGTTCAGCAGCAGCAACGAGTCAGTTATCGCGTAACGGTGCGGCGTGGCAAAATCCATACGATTCAGTCGGGCGCCGTATCAACCAACCGCCTTGACCTGACGACACCGGGACTCGAGGCATATGAACTCATGGCGGATGGCAGCCGGGGACGGGCACTTCCCGGCGTAGTGATACTGAAAGGTGAAGAACCGCCCGAAGGTCTCTTCCCGCAGGGCGAAAGGGTGCTCATCCTGGACCTTTCCTCCACGGCCGACTCGTCCAGGGTCACCGTGGGACTGACAGACGGCACAGTACTCTTCATAACCGAGGAGCATAGCGGTTCGGAGAATCCTGCTGCGGCAATAGATTCAATAACTGTCCGCGGCGAAGCTGTTACCAGCGTCGTTGGATTGTCGAGCGGCAAACGCAGGGAGCTCACCGTACGACACTGGTTCGGGACGGATGAACTGGGAAGGGATCTGTTTGTTCGAGTCTTCTACGGGGGCAGGATATCATTGCTCGTCGGCATTGTAGCCACGCTCGTGAGCCTCGTCATTGGCCTGGCTTACGGGGCCGTGGCCGGATACGCCGGCGGACGAATAGATCGCGTGATGATGGGCATCGTCGATATTCTTTACGCACTGCCGTTCCTTTTTCTCGTAATCCTGCTGATGGTTACGTTTGGACGTAACATTGTCATGCTCTTCGTTGCGCTCGGCGCAGTGCAGTGGTTGACGATGGCAAGGATCGTCCGCGGCCAGGTTCTTTCCCTCAAGGAAATGGAATTCGTGGAAGCCGCTCGGATCGGAGGCGAATCCGTATTCAGCATCGTCTTTCGCCAGTTGGTCCCTCACACGCTGGGCCCCGTTATTGTCTACACGACACTCACGGTTCCCGTAATAATCATGGGAGAGAGCTTCCTCGCGTTCATCGGATTACAGGTGCAATACCATGGGGCCTCACTTGATTCCTGGGGTGCCCTGATCAATCGCGGCGTCCAGTCGCTTGGACAGAACGGGGAGAACATCTGGTTGCTCTTCTTCCCATCCCTGGCCATGGTTCTGACTCTCTTTGGATTGAACTCTCTCGGCGATGGTCTTCGTGACTGCTTTGACCCCAAACGGAGCTCTTCCTAATGCCTCGTACGCTGTTGAAAACCGAGAACCTGCTTGTTCGCTATCATGGGCATGATGGTGAAGTCACCGCCGTATCGGGGGTCGACTTCTCTATAGCCGAAGGCGAATCGCTTGCTGTCGTTGGCGAAAGCGGTTGTGGAAAGACCTCGGTTGCCCTGGCACTCATGGGGCTTTTTCCAGCGAAAGCGGTAGATGTCCAGGGAGTGGCAACATTGGACGGGCGTGACGTTCTTTCTCTTTCTCAAGCCGAGATGCGCGAAGTCCGGGGACAGGAGATATCCATGATCTTCCAGGATCCGATGACAAGCCTTAACCCTTACCTGCGTATCGGCCTTCAGGTCGCTGAACCGCTGATCTATCACAGGGGCATGAGAAAACGCGCCGCAAGAGAAGCCGCTGCCGGCCTGCTGGAATCCGTTGATTTCACGTCCCCCATGGAACACCTGAGTCGCTATCCGCATGAGTTCTCCGGCGGAATGTGCCAGCGAGCCATGATAGCTTCCGCACTCTCTTGCTCGCCGAAACTTCTCATAGCCGATGAGCCCACCACTGCGCTCGACGTGATAACGCAGGACCGCGTGCTGAGGGTCGTCCAGGAGATGCGGGGAAAGCAGAACATGGCCCTGCTTCTCATAACGCATGATCTTGGAATCGTCGCATCAATAGCCGATCGCGTGGCCATCATGCACAACGGCGAATTTGTAGAGATGGGAACCGTTCACGAGATCTTCAGCAACCCGCAGCACGACTATACGAAGGCGCTGCTTGCCGCAGTGCCACGCCTGGACGGGAACAAATCTGTTCGCCTCGCCTCCGTTCAGAAGGAAGAGCAAATCTCGACGCCGGCAATCGAAGACGAGCCAACCCCACAACAGTCCCCCACCCCACCGAAGGGAAATTCATTAATACAAGTTGAAGATCTTTCTGTGCATTTTCACCTTAAGACGCCCTCCGGGGACAGCAGAACAATCAAGGCCGTTGACCGCGTCTCCCTGGAAATCAAACCTGGCGAAGTCCTCGGACTCGTGGGCCAGAGCGGATCGGGAAAATCGACCCTCGTCAGGGCAATCCTTCAACTCATAAAGCCGACATCCGGCCGGGTAAAGTATGAAGGACGGGAACTCACGGCTCTCCCGGAATCTGCCGTACGCGAAGTATGGAAAGAACTTCAACTCATCTTCCAGGATCCATACGGCAGCCTCAACAGCCGCATGACGGCTGGTCAGATCATATCGCGCCCCCTTCTGAACTACGGAATCACGCCCCGCAGAAAGACCCGCAAGCGGGTCGAGGAACTGATGACAACGGTGCAACTCGATCCGGCGTGGCTGAACCGCTATCCCCACGAGTTCTCTGGCGGTCAGCGCCAGCGAATAGGAATAGCACGGGCCCTGGCCTGCAACCCCAGGGTGCTCTTCTGCGACGAACCGGTGAGCGCATTGGACGTCTCCATTCAGGCAGACATCATCAACCTGCTGCAGGATCTCACCGAAGCCCTATCGCTAACCCTTCTGTTCATTTCACACGATCTCGCCGTAGTGCGCCACATAGCCGACCGTATCGCCGTCATGAATCATGGCGAAATAGTGGAATGGTTGAAAACCGATGACATTTGCGCCGAGGCAAGCCATCCCTATACAAAAGAACTCCTGGCCGCCATCCCAATACCAGACCCGACAGTGCACAGAATCGAGGTCCACGGTGCAACATAGCTCGTACTTCTTCTGCGGCATCGGCGGCAGCGGGATGAGCGCGCTTGCGCAGTTGCTTGCCAGTCGCGGCATCAGGGTCTTTGGCTCCGACCGCAGTTTCGATCGCGGAGAAACGCCGAACAAGTTTGCTGCTCTCAAAGAGCAGGGCATCGTGCTCTGCCCCCAGGACGGAACAGGCGTAACAGCCGATACCGGCGTTCTCGTCGTTTCCACGGCGGTCGAAGACAGCGTACCCGATGTTCGTGCCGCCAAGAACCATGGAATCCCCATAAGGCGGAGGGCGGAAATTCTCGCGGATGTTTTCGCCGCTCATACAGTGCGAATTGCAATTGGCGGCACCAGCGGAAAATCCACGGTTACCGGGATGCTCGGGCACATCCTGCAGAAACTGGACAAGGACCCCACTGTCATTGGTGGAGCAGTCACCCTCGGCGCCGCTTCATCCGGCGGTCTTGGAAACGTGATCGCGGGATCCGGCGACATCTGCGTGATTGAAGCCGACGAAAGTGACGGATCGATCGAACTTTACCGTCCATCCGTCTCGGTACTCACTAACCTGACCCTCGACCACCTTCCCATGGAAAGGCTCAGAGAGCTTTTCAGCATCTTTCTTGATCGGTCGGATCACGCGATCGTGAACATTGATGACCCCGGTTCCGAAGCCCTCTGTTCTGCCTGCGGGAGCCTGGTAACTTTCTCACTGGGCAAACCCAATGCGAACATCTGCGCCACAGAGTTCGAGCCGAAGGCAAACGGTTGCAGTTTCCTGCTCGAGGGAACCGCAGTTGAACTGAGCGTCCCGGGGCAACACAACGTTTCCAACGCCCTCGCGGCGATTGCGGTCTGTGGCACCATGGGTATTGATCCAGTTATCGCCGCCCGGGCCCTTTCCGATTTCCCCGGAATGAAACGCAGGCTGGAAACGGCAGGTAGCGCAAACGGCGTCACGGTTATCGACGACTTCGCCCACAACCCTGACAAAATATCCGCGAGCCTTGCCTGCCTCAAAGAATTCAGCGGACGCGTCATCGTGATCTACCAACCACATGGTTTTGCTCCTACCCGGCTTTGCCGGGACGGCCTTATCGATGCATTTGCAGAAGGGTTGGACGGGGAGGATATTCTCATAATGCCCGAGATTTACTATGCTGGCGGCACCGCGGCAAAAGACATATCATCGATGGAGCTGGTCGAGGAGATTAGCGCCAGAAACATAAACTCGCACTATATCCAGGGACGAGATGCCATTTCGAATTTCGTACTCGGGGAATGCAGACAAGGTGACAGGATAATCGTGATGGGTGCCAGGGATGATACGCTTTCTGTCTTTGCGCGGAACATTCTTGATAGGATAAGAGCAGCACATGCAAGTGGATCTTAGTCAGAGCAATTCAGCAGGAGCAGACGTAAGGAAACTGTCATCCTGAGCGAAGCGCAGCGTAGCCGAAGGATCTCGGTTATTCACCGAACCATAAGATCCCTCGACAAGCTCGGGATGACATTAACCGGATGGCGACCATGAACTCTAACAACGACCACAACGCATCCCGCCCTCTCCTGAAGCCAGGCGGCACCATAGGCATTGCCGCTCCCGCCAGCGCTGCGGATCGCGGTGCACTGCAAAACGCTATCGAGTGGCTCCAGTCCAAGGGCTACTCGGTCCGCGAAGCCGACAACGTCTACACACAGGATCGTTACCTGGCAGGTAATGACGAGACCAGGGCAGCGGCCATGATGGAATTGTTTTCGGATCCTGCAATCAACGCCATTTTCACGGCGAGAGGCGCTTACGGAAGCATGCGCATTCTGGACAAGATCGACTACGGCCTCATAGCCGGTAATCCCAAACCCTTCGTCGGATTCAGTGACACTACATCCCTGCAACTGGCCATACTGTCATCTGCCGGTCTGATCTCATATTCAGGGATGGCGCTTACGACCGACTTCGAGCAAACTGAACCCCACCCGGCGACAGCCGCATCCCTATGGGCACTTTTGCAGGGAAAACCTTTACAAATTGAGGGCATGACAACCGTTCGTGAAAGAGAAACAACCGGCCCCCTCATCGGCGGGTGCCTCTCTCTGATCACCACTCTTCTGGGTACTCCGTTCCTGCCGGACATGGAAGGTGCATTGCTCTTTCTGGAAGATGTTGGAGAGGAGCCTTATCATGTTGACAGGATGCTGACGCATCTCAGACTCTCCGGTACCTTCGACAAGGTCGGCGCCGTCTTGCTGGGCACATTCTCAAACTGTGTAGCCAGGAACCCGCGAGACGGTGTAGTCGAAGACGTTCTCAAAGGAATAGCCGACTGGACCGACGCCCCAGTCGTAACCGGCCTCCCCTACGGACACCACCAGGGCCGCCACATCCTGCCTATCGGCGAACAGGCAACCTTAACTGCCCACGCAGATGGAAGCGCCATTCTTACCATCCCGGGAGGGTCGCCGGCCTCGGCGACCGCAGTCCAATAAAAGCGTCTTCCCTACCTTGCACGCACCTGGGAGGGTCCGCGGCCTCGCGGACCGTGTCACATGCAGAGCGACCATAAAGTGCAATCTCAACGTGGCCGGAGCATCCTGCTCCGGCATCTCCGATACCTCGGCGACCGCCTATTCACACCCCATCACACTCTCATCATGTGTCGGCTTGATCGTCTGTCCTGGCTGGACAACAAGGAAATCATCGTTCCAGTTCCCTTCGATGAGTTTTTCAAGCAGATCAAGTGAACCCTCAATCTCCTTGAACTCCCACCTCCTCGAAACAGCTTCATCCTCGGCGATTTTCTTGAACGATGCATCACACTCGAGCCCCATGTCGATGTATGCAAGCGTGTCATAATTCTCAACACCGTCACCCATGACTTCCATCACGTATTTCGCGTTGTCTTCACCGTACTGCTGTACAAGCTCTTCGTACTTCATGAACAGGCCAAGCTTCTGCGGCACGGTTTCCTCCCCGGCACCAGAAGCGTCATTGCGTTCAATCCACCCGCTTGTACGGTAGTACGTGCCCGGATTGGCGTCGAAGTACTCCTTGTAGCGTTTTCGACTACCCATAAAGAGCCCAATGCAGTCATGGGATTTCGGAACCACGACTTGCGTGTGACGAGCCGTCAGTCCCACCAGCCCGTTGTTGCAGAGCCCGTACGCCATCAGAATGGCATCGTATTCACCTTCACTGACAGCATCGACACGCTCCTGGAGTCGGGGGAGCATCTTATCGGTTCCAAGATCGTGCAGCCCCTTCGGCAGGAACTCTGGATCACAAGTGTTGGCGCTCCTGGCCATAACGGCACAGATTTCGCGAAAGAAAACCTCGCAGGCTAGTATCTTAAAGCGCATGTATTCCTCACACTTCATCAATTCAGCGCCGAAAACATAGTAGCAATGACGCGCACCGTGCAAGCATCAATACATGACACAATACCCGGCACACACAACGAAACTGCGGTCCGCGAGGCCGCGGACCCTCCCGCTTCGCGCGAAATGCTCGCCCAACGGGGGAGGGACGCCGGCCGCGGCGTCCGAAGCCTCATTCGGGTGACAAGCTCGCCTCCGCGCCACAATCTCTTGAACCGCGCCACATCATCTTCTAGACTCACCGCAATCTGAGATTAACCGACTCCCAATAGGAGACCGCATGAAGAGCGAACTCATAATAGCCCTCGATGTCCCTACCGCCTCGGAGATACCGCCCATCGTCCAGGCACTGCCCGACGAAGTAAAATACTATAAGGTGGGCCTTGAGCTTTTCGTCAGCGAAGGTCCCGAAGCATTGCGGTTCTTGAAGGAGAGCGGCAAGGAGATCTTCCTGGATCTCAAATTGCACGATATACCGCGTACCGTTGCAAGGGCTGTCTCCAGTGCCTGTCGTCATGGCGTCACGTTGCTTACCCTGCACGCGGGCGGCGGAAGGGCGATGCTCACAGCGGCCGCGGAAGCGGCAAGGGAAGCAGGCAGCGATGCCCCGGCCTTGCTGGCAATAACAACTCTAACAAGTCTGGATGCAGGCGACCTGTCAGAACTCGGCGTGCAACGTGACCTCAGAGAGCACACTCTCGCCCTCGGAGAACTTGCGATTTCCTGCGGCATAGACGGACTTGTGTGCTCCCCGCTTGAAGCCCGCTCATTCAGGGAAAGAATCGGACCTGAGCCCTTCCTTGTAACTCCGGGAATCCGCCCGGCCAACGCTGATGCCGGCGATCAGAAGCGGATCGCAACTCCCGCCAATGCCGTTGCGGACGGCGCAAGTTTCCTCGTCGTGGGAAGGCCGATCGTGCAAGCCGATGATCCCGCTGCCGCGGCGGTCGAGATACTCAGCCAGATGAGAAGCGCAGAGGAAGCTTGAACCCATGAACACGCAGGACATACCGGCCGTTAATCGCATCCTGAAGCGTGAGTATGCGAAGAAGCATGCGCCCATCATTGAACTCATACAGGCAAAGACCAAAGATCCCTTCAAGGTACTCATTGCCACAATTCTGAGTGCCAGGACGAAAGACGAAATGACGGCTGAGGTCTGCAGGCGTCTCTTCAAGAAGGTTTCGAAACCATCGGACCTGAACAAGTTCACCGTAAAACAAGTTGAAAAGCTCATATTCCCAATCGGGTTCTTCCGGACAAAGGCAAAGCACCTGAAGCAGTTGCCAGATGCACTTGACCGCCTTTACGGAGGAAGAATACCCGACTCGATCGAGGAGCTGTGTGAGCTACCGGGAGTTGGGCGCAAAACGGCAAATCTTGTGGTCACCGTGGCATTTGATAAATACGGAATCTGCGTTGATGTTCATGTTCACCGAATCTGTAACCGGCTCGGCCTTATAGAGACATCCACCCCCCTGGAAACAGAAATGACCCTCCGTGAAATCCTGCCACGCCGCTACTGGAAAACCTGGAACAGCCAGCTGGTCTCATACGGCCAGACAGTCTGCCGCCCAATCGGCCCCAAGTGCGAAGAATGCCTAATCAGAAAACACTGCAACCGCATCGGCGTATAGCAGCCCCAGTCAGCCCGCACCAGCACAACGCCTCTACATCAGGCAGGAATCATTCAGCGCGAGAGTTTTGACATCTCCATCCCTCCCAACTTGTCCGCCGTAGCCTCGGCGAAGGAGGATCCTGTAGATTCTGTAGATCCTGTCAAAACACTCCCCACATCCGTAACCATCTGCTTGCATCCCGCCACTGCGGGGCGCGCCCATCCGCGGTCAAAATCCCTTACTCGCGGTAAATGCTCGTGCCCTCAGCAATTGACCCGATTGTGTGATTGTCGTATAATACCTACTGTTAGACATTGTTTATCGTGGTAACTAAGGAGTTCTATATGTTAACAGATGACAACTGCGTTCTGATTGTTGACGACGATGCTGACGTGCGGCAGCTTCTGGTCGATATACTTGAGCACGGCGATTACAAAACGCTATGTGCGTCCTCAGGACAAGAAGCCGTTGACTACTTTGAATCAGAATGTCCGGCCGTTGCACTGATCGACCTGCTCCTTGAAGACATTCCGGGGTTAGCGGTGATGCGTGAGATCAAAACGATCAGTCCGTCAACCGAATGCATCGTAATATCAGGCCAGGCGTCCCAGGATGCCTGCATTGCCGCAGTAAAACTGGGAGCCTACGGATTTCATCAGAAGCCATTCGAGGCAGACCATATGCGTGCCACCATCAAGGCGGCCATTGAACGGGGACAGGAGGTCAAGGCGTTGCAGGCAGAACGGGATTTCTACCAGGGAATCGCCGAGAACCTGCCCTGTGCCATGGCGCTCGCCGACGCCGACGGGACCGTCAGATATGTCAACCCCGCGTTCCTGGCTCTTGCGGGCATCAAGTCCGAAGCAATCGTCGGATCCCCCCCACCCTATCCCTGGACAGACGAAGGCACGCTCAAGAAAAATGACGGCGAAGAAATCCCCGTACAAATCGCATCCAGAATAATCACCGAAGGCGACGACACCGTCTGCACCATCCAAACCTTTCATCCAAAGAATTGAACGGGACGTCGTCAAGAGTCAGTTCTTACAGGCGATTCGGTCAAGCTACTGCCGCAACCTTGGTTTTGCGGCGAAGATCACATCGAAAGATCATGACAAAGGAAACGTCCTTGTATAAGATCCGACCATGAAAACTACACATTCTATAATTCGTACCGGTTTCGTGTTTCTTCTCCTGGCGGTGAATGTTGTCGCGAATGATGATACCACTGAAACACCTCGAGCCTTTGTTGACGGCAATGGACCCGGATGGAAAGCGCTGGGAGAAAGTGATTTTGTCAGCGTCAATTGCGAATCTAACACATGGAAATGGGTAGACGGAGTTATTCACTGCACAGGAAGACCCGTAGGCGTGATAAGCTCAAAAGAATCATACACGAACTTCGAGCTAGTCGTCGAATGGTGTCACCTCAAGCATGCCGGCAATTCTGGTGTCTTTGTCTGGACCTCTTCTGCGTCGTTGGAGAGGCTCCGAGCCGGCAAGGGCAAGCTCCCTGACGGTATCGAAGTGCAGGTTCTTGACCTGGGTTACGAAACGAATTGGGAAAAGAAGAAGGGCAAGAAATCCGATTGGTTCACGAGTCACGGAGACGTCTTTCCCGTCCGAGCCAAGATGAAACCATTTCCTCCTGTAGCACCAAACGGAACGCGTAGCTTCCCATCCAAAAGACTCTCCAAGGGCATAAACGAGTGGAACCATTACTATGTGCGCTGTATCAACGGCGAGGTCCGCCTCTGGGTCAACGGTGAAGAAGTCTCCGGCGGTACCGACTGCAAACCCTCCTCAGGCTTCTTATGTCTCGAGTCCGAAGGTTCCCCTATCCAATTCCGCAACCTGCGCATCCGTGAACTGCCATAATCCCGCGGCACGGCATGTGATATACCGGAGCAGGAATCGTGCTCAACGAGACTGAGCAGCGCAGACACAGTAACTGAGCCTACTGAGTGTTGTCATAGCCTCAACTAACTCATGGTGTTGTGTCAGTGATGCCTGAAAACGGGTATATACCCATGACTCAGGAACCTGTTT
>JASLPY010000065.1 GCA_030744755.1 Kiritimatiellia bacterium
CGCGGACGGCGGACCTTTCCCGCTAACGCCTAGCGCCTAACCACTAACCACTGCGTTCTGCGCTCACAGCGCAGAACACTCTTTTGTGCTTGCTGCTGCCTAACTCGTGTGGTTAACTCTCGACTACCACATTGTGGGATATTCCACAGTGCTGTGCGAGACAACGACCACACGGTCGCCATCGGGCACGACGGACAGGGAGGCATGTAGCGTGAGTTCCCAAAACAGCAAACAGCGAGACTATTGGAAGTCGAATCTCCGTGTGCTTCTGCTTCTGCTTAGTGTCTGGTTCGTGGTGGGCTACGTTCTCAGTATCCTTTGCGTGGACCTGCTCAACAAGGTACACATAGGGGGCTTTCCGTTGGGATTCTGGTTTGCACAGCAGGGCTCTATCCTCGTTTTCATCGCGCTGATATACGTCTATGCACGCTGGATGGATAGGATCGACAAGAAATTCGAGGTCCGGGAAACATCTAAGTCGTGAGCATTCTCGTCTGGACATATATCATCGTAGGTCTGACCTTCGCCCTCTACATCGCCATCGCCATCATGTCGCGCGTGCGCACAACGTCCGATTTCTATATTGCCGGGCGTAGCGTTCCGGCAATAGTCAACGGGATGGCGACGGGTGCCGACTGGATGAGCGCCGCTTCATTCATATCCATGGCGGGACTGATTTCTTTCATGGGGTATACGGGCGCAATCTACCTAATGGGCTGGACGGGCGGCTACGTGCTGTTGGCACTACTGCTGGCACCGTATCTGCGTAAATTCGGCAAGTTCACCGTGCCGGATTTCGTCGGCGACCGCTACTACTCTGACACGGCCCGCCTGGTCGCCGTGTTCTGCGCAATCTTCGTGTCCTTTACGTACGTGGCGGGACAGATGCGTGGAGTGGGCGTCGTTTTCTCACGGTTCCTGCAAGTCGACGTCAACATTGGCGTGATCATCGGCATGGTCCTTGTATTGATCTACGCCATTCTGGGAGGCATGAAGGGCATCACCTATACGCAGGCTGCACAGTACGTTGTTCTCATCGTTGCCTACCTCATACCGGCCATCGCCATTTCCTGGAAAATCACCGGCAACCCGATTCCGCAGTTGGGATTTGGATCGAAAATTGTAGAGGGCCCCGGAGCCGGCATGTACCTGCTTGAAGCAATCGACGGTATCCACCACGACCTTGGCCTGCCGGAGTACACCGGGACATTCGTGGCAGGGAAGAAAGGAATGCTCGACGTGTTTGCCATCACCATGGCTTTGATGGTCGGCACGGCAGGACTTCCGCATGTAATCATTCGATTCTATACTGTTCCCAGCGTTCGGGCCGCCCGTATCAGTGCGTTCTGGGCGTTGCTGTTCATCGGCGTCCTTTACACAACCGCTCCCGCCGTGGCAACGTTTGCCCGCGTCAATATGATTCAGACGCTGAACAACAAGCCCTATACCGAGGTGCCCTCGTGGTTCACAAACTGGGAGAAAACCGGGCTCATCAAGTTTGAGGACAAAAACGACGACGGGGTTATTCTCTACAGCGGCGATAGCGATAAGAACGAGCTGATTGTCGATCGCGACATCATGGTGCTGGCCAACCCGGAAATCGCGAACCTGCCCGCCTGGGTCGTGGCTCTCGTGGCGGCCGGCGGGCTGGCGGCCGCTCTCTCAACGGCCGCGGGTCTCCTGTTGGTGATCTCTACAGCGATCTCGCACGACCTTTTCAAACGCGTCCTGAAGCCGAACATGAGCGAGAACCAGGAGTTGATCTGCGCACGTGTGGCGGCCGGTTTCGCCGTAATCATCGCGGGTTATTTTGGCATCCATCCCCCGGGTTTCGTGGCGCAGGTGGTGGCCTTTGCCTTCGGACTGGCCGCCAGCAGCTTCTTCCCAGTAATCATCCTGGGTATTTTCAGTAAGCGAACGACCAAAGAGGGCGCCATAGCCGGCATGCTGACGGGGATCCTGTTCACCGGCGGCTACATAATCTATTTCAAGTTTATCAACACCGCGGCCGGCCCGGACAAATGGTTTCTCGGCATCAGCCCGGAAGGGATCGGCACCGTCGGCATGCTGCTCAACTTCGCGGTCACCTCGGTGGTGACCAGATTCACAAAGGAGCCGCCCGCCGAAGTGCAGCAGATCGTTGAGAACATCCGCCTCCCGTAAAGCAGGAGTCAGGAACCCTCTCCCCGCTGAGTTCGATCTCCTTCCGAAGCTCTGAGCGCGTACCGACCGGTTGATTGTGTGGGGAGGCATCATGAGCGACGCACCGAACAATTCCCATGTTCCAGACCGGGTGGTCGCCCTGCTTGAGAAGACGCCACCATTTGACCGGCTTGCACCCGAACTACGCGCTCAGCTTCCCCGTGATCTCGAAGTCGAGTACTTCGAACCTGGCGAACAGATCCTGCGCCCGGGGGACACGCCTCATCACCTCTATATCGTCGAATCCGGCTGTGTCCGCATCGTAGACAAGACAAATCAGCAACTGGTGGACCTGTGCGGGGAGGGAGACACATTCGGTGCTGTGGGGATATTGACGAACACCCCATCGCCGTACGAATGCGTGACAACTGAGCCCACGGTTTGCGCATTGCTTTGCGCCTCTGGGTTCCTTTCGCTCTGCGATGCAGATTCGCAATTCGCCGGTTTTTTCAAAGAAAGCCTCAGACCGTCGGCCCGCGCCATGATCCCCTCCTCTCAGGTGGGAGGCGCGCGGCTATTGTTCGGCACGCGTGTGGCTGCCCTGGCACGCCGCAAGCCGTCCACCTGCCCGCCCGACACAACAGTTCGGGACGCGGCGATACAAATGCGGTCCGATCGTTCCGATGCGATTCTTGTCGTCCGGAACGGCCTTGCGGTCGGCATTCTAACGGACACCGATCTGCGCAACAAAGTCGTGGCGGAGAACATATCTCTGGACACACCGGTAATGCGCATTATGAGCTCACCGGTGTTCAACTTGGGGTCCCGAGCACTGGTTTTTGAGGCCCTCACACAGATGTCCAAGCTTCGCATTCACCACCTGGTCATCACAGAAAACGCCGACGCTGCATCGCCTCTGATCGGCGTCCTTTCGGAACACGACCTGGCCCATGCCAGCGGTCAAAGCCCTCTCGCAATCGTGAAACGGATCGAAAAGGCACGCTCTTTGACCGAACTCGCACAAGTTCGGACCGAGGCCAACGGCCACCTGACATGGCTGTACCGTCAGGGTGTGCAGCCCGAAGATGTCATGGAGGCCATGACCGAGATTAACGACAATCTGACCGTGCGGCTTCTGCACCTGGCCGAAACGCAGCTAGCGTCGGAGTGGTCATTCGAGCCGGTAAACCTGCGCTGGACATGGCTTAACCTGGGAAGTATGGGCCGCCATGAGATGGCGCTTGGAGGCGATCAGGACAATGCGCTGCTGTACGAGGACCCACCCGACCCGTTCGACAAGGAGAAGGCAGAACAATGGTTCAGTACCATTGCAAAACGGGTGAACATGGGGCTGGCAGCTTGCGGTCTTGCTTTCTGCAAGGGAGGAGTGATGGCATCCAATGCCAAATGGCGTCAGCCGCTCGGCAACTGGAAACAGATCTTTTCTGACTGGATCACCGAACCCGAGCCCAAAGCACTGATGCATGCCTCGATCTTCTTCGATCTTCGTGCGCTCTACCGGGACACCAGCCTGGTAGATGAGCTGAAAGATGATCTGCGCGAAACCCTGGGCCTGGAGAGAGGCTTCCTGACCTTTCTCACGCACAACGCTCTGAGCCACCGTCCCCCACTTTCGTTCTTCAGGCGTTTCATGGTGGATCATTCCGGCGAATTCCGTAACACCCTCGACCTGAAATTCCATGGCATCATGCCGCTGGTAGATCTTGCTCGAATCCTCGCTCTGGAAGGACGGTTCTTGAAATCAACTAACACGTTCGAACGCCTGAGGCATGCCGGCCGGGAACTTCCATATGCCGCGGACCTCGCCGCGGCCGGCATCGGCGCATTCCGCTATCTACTTGATATGCGCCTGGGGCACCAATTTGAACTGCTCGAAGCAGGCCTCGACCCGAATGACCATATCAACCCCGATGATCTCAGCAAGACGCAGCAAAAGATTCTGCGCGCCGTCTTCGCCACCATCAAGGACATGCAAGAGACACTCGCACACCGTCATGGTGAGCACATGATGCGAAGGTAATCAGATGGAACTTCTGGACGATATCGTTTTCGCTGTCCGCTGTGCAGGACGCGAACACCAGCGCAGAAGGCTCTCCGTCGTTTCCAGGGAGAATCCGATACTACAGGCACAGAGCGCCGCATGGCCGGACCGAGAGCGATTACGGGGACCGTGGAATCTGGAGCGGTTTGTGGTCTTTGACACTGAAACTACCGGGCTCGACCCAAATGTCGATCACGCCGTTTCGCTGGGAGCTGTCTCCTTGATCAACAACCGAATCCAACTTGGAGACACGTTCAACCGCGTCATCGCATCGGAGACCCCCTCCTCCCACCGCTCCATCGTTGTGCATGGACTGACGCCCGACAAGATTGCTGAAGGGACAGAGCCGCGTGACGTGCTCAACGACTTTCTGCTCTGGGCTGGTAACGCAGTGCTGGTAGCACACCATGCCGCGTTCGACATGGCCATGCTCAACCGCCTTTCCCGCCGGGCGCATAATATGCGCCTGCAGAATCTCGTACTGGATACCGCCCATCTGGCCAGGCGCGTGAAAAAGGGAAGGGATCAGCCGTACGATCTCGATAGTCTCCTGACAGGATACGGCATCCCGGCTGCGGGAGCCCGGCACACGGCACTCGGGGACGCCTTACTCACAGCCAGGCTGCTGCAGAAACTCCTGAGGCAACTCGAGGGTCACGGCGTAAGCACACTGCGGAGCCTTGCCTTACCCGGGCCTGGTCCGTCAGGCATGTCGCATGGTCTCAGCATTTGACACACTGCGACCGGCGTGGCTTATGCCACGCCGATCATGACAGGGGCCTCGGAGACCCAATTCCTATGCCAGTAGTTCCTTTGACTTCTCGATGATGTGTTCCACCACGCTGGGATCCGCCAACGTGCTCACATCGCCGACCTTGTCCGGTTCGCCTTCAGCGATCTTGCGCAGAATACGGCGCATGATCTTGCCGGACCTGGTCTTGGGTAGTCCTTCTGGAGCCCACTGAATCATGTCGGGCGAGGCAATCGGTCCGATCTCGGTCCGCACATGCTTAACCAGTTCAGCCTTGAGCTCATCGGTATATTCCTCATCGCCCCTGAGGACGACGTAGGCGTATATGCCCTGACCCTTGATGTCGTGCGGGAATCCAACTACCGCGGACTCGGCCACCTTGGCGTGCGAAACGAGCGCACTCTCGACCTCGGCGGTGCCCATACGGTGACCGGAAACGTTGATCACATCGTCAACGCGTCCAAGCAGCCAGTAATCGCCATCTTCGTCGATACGGCAGCCATCACCTGTGAAGTAGTAGCCCTTGTAGGTGCTGAAGTACGTCTGCACGAAACGATCGTGGTCGCCGTACGTCGTGCGCAGCATTCCGGGCCACGGCTCGGTGATGCAGAGTTTGCCCTTCTCGCCCTGCGGCAACTCGTTGCCGGCGTCGTCGAGGACGACAGGCTTGATGCCGAAGAACGGACGGGAAGCACTGCCGGGCTTAAGCGTGTGAGCGCCCGGCAACGGCGTAATCATGATCCCGCCTGTCTCGGTCTGCCACCACGTGTCCACTACAGGTGTCTTACTATGTCCTACGTGGTCACGGTACCACTCCCATACGTCGGGGTTGATCGGCTCACCAACCGTACCCAGGAGCTTGAGGCTACTGAGATCGCGCGAATCGATCGGCTCTTCGCCGAAGCGCATCAGGGCGCGAATTGCGGTCGGAGCGGTGTAGAACTGGGTGACCTTGTACTTGTCGCACACGTCCCAGAAACGGCCGGCGTCAGGATAGGTGGGAACACCCTCGAACATGACATTGATAGCGCCATTCGCCAGGGGTCCGTACACGATGTAGCTGTGACCTGTGATCCACCCGATGTCGGCCGTGCACCACCAGATGTCGCCATCCTGGTAGTCGAAGATGTACTTGAAGGTCGTTGCAGTCCATACCATGTAGCCGCCGGTCGTATGAAGCACGCCCTTGGGCTTACCGGTAGATCCGGAGGTGTAAAGTATGAATAGAGGATCCTCTGCATCCAGCCACTCCGGCTCGCACTCGGCCGGCTGATCGGCAACCACGTCCCAGTACCACACGTCACGGCCTTCGGTCATGGGAACTTCAATGCCCGTACGCTTCACGACAATAACCTTCTCGATGCTGGGACACTCTGCAACAGCCTTGTCCGCATTGATCTTCATCGGAATGTTATCCTTGGGTCCACGAAGAGCGGTATCCTGGGTAATCAGGATCTTACATGCCGAATCGTTGATCCTTTCGCGCAGGGCGTCGGCACTGAATGCGCCGAAAACAACGGAATGTACTGCCCCGATACGGGCACATGCCAGGCAGGCAATGGCTGCCTCGGGAACCATCTGGAGATACAGGCAGACTCGGTCGCCCTTCTCAACGCCGATGGATTTGAGGGCATTAGCAAATCTGCAGACTTCCTCGTAGAGCTCTCTGTAGGTAAGGGAAGAGTCATCCCCCGGCGTGTTGCCTTCCCAAAGGATGGCTTTCTGGTCGCCACGGGTCTCAAGATGACGGTCGAGACAATTGACCGAAATGTTGGTCTTGCCGTCAACGAACCACTTGACGTACAGGTCTTCCGGAGCATTCGTGGCCTCGAAGGAGTACTCCCTGACTTTAGACCACTTCTCTTTCCATACAAACTGATCCGCGATCTCGGCCCAAAAGCCTTCGGGATCGTTTATGGACCGCTCGTACATCTCAGTGTACTTCTCCATCGACCCGCAATGTGCCGCCGCCGCGAAATCCGCGGGTGGCGGAAAAGTGTTACCTACTACTGCTTTCTGCTCGTCCGACATGTCTTCCTCCCTGGTTGAGTGTCCAAAACTTAACGAATTCAATTCCGTCCTTCTGTTACGAAGCTCCTGAATCTATCCCCATGCGCATTTGACTGCAAGCATTTTAGGTGTGGATTATTGCCGGACGTCTAAAAACGTGAGTCTGACCACAGGAATGGGAAGAAAACACCATCCGCTGAATGACTATAGCTCCGAACTACTGAATTGCCTAAGTTGCGCCCTGCGCGTATTATTCACTACCTATGAAGCGGATTATCAGTGCGTTGTTCGCCGTTTTTTCTATATTCGCCACGACACTCACGGTCTGTGCCGCCCGCATTTCTCTTTCAGTCGATCCTTCTGTCGGAATTGTATCCAACCGCGTTGAGGCAACTGTCCTCGTTAGAAACAACGGAGACGAGGAAGCACATCAGGTTCTCGTCAGGGCAAAGCTGGGTGAGAAATTCGTGCTCTCCCGCACTATCGGAGCACTGGAACCCGGCGCGGAGCATCGGTTCCAGCTTGGTTTCGGCGATTCGCAACCCGGGGACGGCGTATCCCCGGTCGTCATCCTGACGGAGTATCTCGACATGCGTGGATACCCCTCCAGCTCGGTTAGGGTCGTTCCGCTAATCTCGTCTTCGACAACAAACGTCTCGGAGGCCATTGATGTACATATCTCGCGGGCTTCACTACGCGACAATGCCGACGTAACCGTAACCCTTTCCCGATCAACTGGTTCCACCGGCCCCGTACCGCTTGAGCTCGTACTCCCGAATGAGCTTTCATGCGCTAATGAGTCACGAATGGTTAACATCCCGGACTCGGGAAAGGCGGTCGCGACGTTTCACGTAGCCAACCGGTATGCATTGCCCGGCAGTTCCTACCGGATCTTTGCCGTGGCTCGATGGACGGAAGGAAGCACAGAATCATGTTCGATCGGAAAAGCAAGGCTGCGAGTTCAAAGCTACACGAACTTCCTGCACCGTAACGAGATCGCCTGCATGGCAACGGGCTGCCTGTTCATCCTCGCCTTCATCCTCGTGCAGTTCCGCAGGCAGAATAAGAGCGGTGAACAAAGTAACACGAGTCAACCGAAGCATTCCATGGGAGTAGCTACTTTTCTCTGCGCGGTCGTGCTCTTGTGGTTCATCTTCGACCACATCCCCCCCACCCTTCTGTTGCAGGACACGACCACGACCGGCGGCGACACGGTTGCCCACAATTACCTGGCCAGCCACCTGCAGTCTTCGATCGGCACTCAAGGCAGGATAGTATCGTGGGCACAGGGGTGGTGGTGCGGATTCCCCATGTTTCAGTACTATTTCTCTCTCCCCTATCTCATCATGGCGTTACTCAACTGCGTAATGCCTTTCAACATTGCCTTTAAGGTAGTGACAATGCTTGGCGCGGTTCTGCTTCCGGTGTCGGCTTACGCCCTTGCCCGCTCCCTCAAACTCCCCCGCCCGGGCCCTGTCTTCATGGCTGTCGCAACGCTCCCTATTCTATTTGACCATTCCAACACGATGTGGGGAGTCAACGTATACAGCACCCTGGCGGGCATGATAGCCAACAGTATCAGCTTCCCCATCATGCTGTTCGCAATAGGATCGGTCGCCGTCGATTGTGACAGGGGCACTTTCAGCTACCGAAGCGTCCTCCTGCTGGTGGCGCTGCTTGCCTCTCATTTCTTCACATCCATAATGGCGGCGCTGTGCATTGCGATTCTCCCCTTCATGCGTCCACGTGCTGGATTCCGGCCTGCCGTTCGGGTGTTGTTCCAGGAAGGTGTGCTTGCTCTCTTGCTCATGTCATGGTGGATCGTACCGCTTTTGGCCAAGCGACAGTTCGCCGTGGATTTCGGCACAAACTGGGAGGTGGATTTCTTCGGAGATCTGCCTGTCTTCCTCGCCTGGATGCTCCCCCTCGGCGCAATTGGACTTATCGCGTCTCCATGGAGGGGCGGTGGACGATTCATGCTCGTGACAACATGGATGTTGCTCTCTGCCGGATTCCTTTTCTTCATAGGTTACAACCATATCTCTCCGGTATTCGTGAACGTCCGCCTTTGGCCGTTCATGATCTATGCCCTGGCGGCAATCTCGTTTGGGGGTGCAGGGATCATCGCAAGCAACCGCCGTGGCATGACCTTCGCCCTGGCTGGCATTCTCCTTCTGACTATCTCCCTTGGTGTTGAACGCACCTGGGATGCTCGATCCTGGGCTGAGTGGAATTATGCCGGACTGGAAAGGAAACCGGGCTGGCAGGTATTCGAGGACCTTGTTCTACCGCTAGACGGAACTCCCGGCCGCCTGGCCAACGATCTCCACGACCACAACAACTCCCTGGGATCGTCCCGCGTCTTTGAATGCGTACCTCACCTCATAGACAAGCCCATCCTTGAGGGTGGTATCGTAAACTCAGCGGCGGGCTCTCTCTTCTCCTACTACGTACAAGGCGAAACCAGTAGGAACTGCGCCGGGTTTCCTCCAATCGTGACCCCTGCCAAGTTCAACATAACGAACGCTACCGAGCACCTGGAGCTTTTCAATGTTAAGCATTTTATCGCCAGATGGAAGAACACGAAGGAGGCGCTCGCGGCCTCCGCGGATTGGCGTCAACTTGGCGAATCACGAGGATGGGAGCTCTACGAGCTGACCTCTCACGACGGCAGCTATGTGGTTGTCTCAGAAGTGGAGCCCATCGCGGTCAGAACGCACCAGTGGAAGCAGGCCGCTCTCGGCTGGATCTACAGGCAGGAGATGATCGATCAGCCTTTTGTCTTCCTCAACACCGCCGGTGATGACCCCCGGTTCGACGAAACCCTCAACGAGGAGTCCTACGCCGAACTGCTGAATAGCGGACTTCCGACAAACAGCGTGCAGAGCGATGTTTCCTGGCGGACCAATTCCACTCCCATCGTTACCCAGGAGCTTCATGAAGAGCGCATAGTTTTCGAGACAACTGCCATCGGCAGGCCGCATATAATCAAATGCACCTACTTCCCGAACTGGAAGGTTAGGGGCGCCGAGAACATCTACATGGTATCCCCGTGTTTCATGCTGGTGTACCCAACGGAAAGCAAAGTTGAGCTTTACTACGGGTATACCCTTTCCGACAATGCCGGACGAATCCTTACGCTGGTGGGGATCTCCTGCGCGTTGGCAGGCATATGGCGCAGGTTGTCCTCCGGAAGGCGAAAAAGAAGGGAATCCTGGCATGTGGCCTAGCCGAGCCTATATTCTCAAACATATCGATGCAACGCTTGGTGCGTTACTTTGCCGCCTTTTCGGGTGGTTGAATTTCATGGCCCACCGCGAGATACTCACTGACGACATACGCCTTGAGAGAATACAGCGCATTCTTGTGATACGCCCGGGAGGCATGGGAGACATGCTTCTCCTCCTTCCCGTTCTGCAAATTCTCCGCGACAGACTCCCCCATGCGACAATAGACCTCGTCTGCGAGAAACGAAATATCGAGGTACTCGATATCGCGAACTCGGTTTCGGGAAGCCTGGTATACGACCGTAATCCTGCATCATTCATCTACCGCCTGGTGAAGGGGGGATACGACATGGTAATCGATACAGAGCAATTCCACCATTTCTCCGCAATCTTCTCATGGATCAGCAGGGCTCCCGTGCGGATTGGTTTCAAGATCAACCCGGTCCGGAACCCGCTCTACACTCACCTGGTCAATTACGAACCCGATGGGCCGGAACCCATGCAGTTCGCAGCGTTACTCTCTGCTCTCGGCATACGGGAATGCCCTGCCCCGCGGGCCGGCATTCTGGGTGAACACCTTCCCAACCTCGATGAGTCGGTTTCCGGAAAGATCGATTCCGCGTTCTGCCGGAAACCGTTCGTGGCCATTCATCCCGGCGCAACCATAGACTGCAAGCAGTGGCCGAACGAGAGATTCGCAGAGCTCTCAGGCCTGTTGCATGAGGAGTTTGACTTCGGCACGCTGCTGGTCGGTGGCAAGTCGGATACGGATGCCGCTGATTCCATCCTGTCCTCACTTGAGCCGGAAATGAGCACTCTTTCGCTAACGGGGCATCTTTCTCTTCCACAGGTAGCCGCCACTCTCCGCAGGTCAGTCCTCTTTGTTGGAGGGGATTCGGGGCTTGCTCACCTGGCAGTCGCGGTGGGAGTGCCAACAGTGGTCATCTTCGGCCCCAGCGACCCAGGCAAGTGGGGGCTGGAGACCAGCTCAAACGCCGTTGTATCTGTCGACCTGCCCTGTCAACCTTGCTGCATCTTCGGATACAGCAAGCCATGCCACTCCGTGCCGTGCATGATGCAAATCAGCGTGGAGCAGGTACTACAGGGGGTCCGGAAGATCCTAGGCTGATTCCCAGATCTGATTGTCCCTGTTGATTCTCCCTCTTCGCCGATCATAATCGCACTCTCTAACCCGCCGGTCCCAGCGGAGCTGCCTCCGGCAAGATCGGCGAGGGGGAGGAGTGCGATTATGATTAGCGATGGATTCATTCCACTTGGAAAGCGGCCCATAGGGATGGGCCTCCCACAGATGTAAGCCACCACTGTCCGCAGCTAACGCTTCTCCATTTTCAACTGCTTGCGAAACTCGGACTCGAGGCGTTTAGCCAGGTCGGTGAAGTACTTGGTATCCTGTAGCCAGTACAGGGCTTCCTCCGCATCCTGCAATCGACCGGCCTTGATGTACAGATCGATCATGACAAAGTGGTTGAAGGGTTCCCAGAAATTCCAGTCGAGATAGGATTCCCATAGAGCAATTGCCTCTTCCATGGTGCCTGCGTTCCCGGCCAGGACGTCGGTCTTGAGCACCGCAAGTTCGCTGTTGTATGGATTCAGATCGTGCCCGGTATCCGCCCAGTCACCGGCTGCAGCAAGGAGTTCCTTTGAACGCGCCGTATTACCTTTACCTCGATTGTGATAAGCGTTCTCGCCGGCCCAGATACAGAAATAGTAGTTGTAAGGATAGAAGGAATGGGCAGTCCCGCACTGCTTGAGAATCGTCTCCGGGTCAGCTTCCCGGGACATGTAGCGTGAGTGGCAATAGATGACCTGCGCAATACCCGCCCTGATACCGTGCAGAATCCCAACCAGGGAAATGAGAAGGAGAAGCGCGCCTGCGAGACGCATCGGCCGTAGTATTTTCAAGGCGGCCCTCCAAGGCTTAATGAGTTACCACCACCACCGCCTGTGAACTTTGATAGAATCCCCTCGCTCAATAAGAGGATCCTTATCTTTGCCCGCCTCGATGCGCTTCATATTGAAAAACAAGGGTTCCTGACCTTGCCCCCTGTTTATCTGTACTTTCGTTTTCTTCGCGAATTCCGTGTACCCCGACGCAGTGGCGATAGCTTTCATCAAGGTCATGCCGCCAGTAAGCGCGAAACGCCCTGGCCTTCTAATCTCGCCTTGAATAAAGAACTCATCGTCCAGCGAGACGACTATCACGTTAATCGACGGGTAGATTTCGCCATCGATGTACGCCTTTTCTATGCGCGATTCCGCCTCTGATGTCGTGAGCCCGCCAATCCGCACGCTCTCAATATGCGGGAGACTGATTTCTCCGTCGCCGTCTACTGTATCTTCTATCTTCTGGGCATCGGGAATGCCCAGCAAAGCGATATTGAGGCGGTCGCCATTCTTGATCAGCCTGCGTGTCTCTACAACGATTACTTCCGGCTCGGTCACCAGTTCAGCAACCGCGCCTGGCTCCACGGCAACTTCAACGCCGACAGGAGGGACCTCGACGGAGTGATCCACCGCTGGTTCCGGTTCGGATGGCCTCAACGATGCCAGCCATGCTCCACTCCGGTGCGTATTGGGACTGTACGGAGCCAGTCGAAGGTGCCGCGTGGATCCGGACATGCAACCGGAAACAAAAAGGGAGACAGCCGCAAGGGCCAGGAACACATTTGCGTTACGAACTCTCATCTGCCTTCAACACCCCGATGCATAAACCGTTAGACCTAGTCCTCACCTTCCGAACCCTCGATGTAGGAGCGGGAGCGGGTATAAGCGTATGAATAATAATGGCCATAGTAATAATAGGAGTAATCGCGCGAGATATTGATATTGTTCAGCACCACACCTATCAGGTTGGCGCCTACATTCTCGACCATCACCTTGGCACGATTCGATACTGCCTTCGGATGCTTCCTGTGCTGAATAACGAGCAAGACGCCGTCCATCTCTCTCGCCAGCAGCGATGCATCGCTGACGCCAGTGATCGGTGGCGCATCGAAGAGTACCAGGCCGAACTTGCCCTTCAGTTCCTTAAGAAGCTCCTTCATCCTCACCGTGTCCAGAAGTCCATGATGCCCCGCCTTCAGGCGACCGCTTGGCATCAAGTAGAGGTTCGGCACTTCCGTCTCGATTATGGCCGCGTCGGCTTCGCATTCATCGACAAGAACATTCGCAAGGCCCACGTTCTTGTCGACACCGAGCATTTTGTGCTGTGTCGGCCTGTGAAGGTCTGAATCAACGATGAGAACTTTCTCTCCGAGCTTGGCGGATACGTATGCAAGATTGAACAGGGTGAGAGATTTGCCTTCGCTCGCGCTGCCGCTGGTAATCGTAAGCGCCTTACCATCGCCAAACCGCTTAGAGAAACGGATGTTAGTGCGAAGGATGCGATAGGCCTCCGCATGAGCCGCTTCTGATTCCTCGTCGATCAAAGGCTTGACCTTCTGCGGTATCACGCCAAGAACCGGCACACCCATGAACTTCTCTACGTCATCAACGGTCTTGACCGATGTATCCAGGTACTCAATAAAGTAGGCAAGCGCTATGCCGGATCCCAGGCCAACGACAATGCTCAGCAGCAAATTCAGAGTAAAATCGGGACTTACCGGTTCTGTCTTCAGGGGAGCATGCGCCGGCTCAATGACTTCCACGGCCGTCCGTGGAATGCGCATCTCGATTCGTTCCTGCAGGTACCTTGCCTCAAGCGAATCACGTATGGTCTTTGCATGTTCGAGTGCCTCGCGCGCCTTGGCGAATTCCCTATACGGGCCGCTCTCGTGTAACCGCTCCTTGGTCTTCAACTCGTCCAGCTGCTGGACGATGGTGGCGAGCTTCGCCTTCTCCGATTGGTATTCTACGCGAATCGCGGTCTGTATACCTGTCAATGCGTCTTCAATTTTCTTGTCAAACTCTATGATCACCGCTTGAACGCCCACAACTTGGGGGTGCTTCGACCCGTAGCTTTTCATAAGCTGACTCAGCTCGACCTCGGCATTCCGTTTCTCGGACACCAGGTTGGACAGAACCGGATCACCCGCCACGTACGGGATAGCATCCAGCTTGTCTTCTGGAGAAAGCTTGCCGATCTCCGCCAATCTCGATTCGTGCCCGGCCAGGTCTACCTGGATGCGGCTGCGATACTGCTCAAGGCTTTGCAGGCGCATCTTGTCGGCAGAGCTCTCAGCCCCTGCATAGTTGCTTACCACGTCGATCTCGTATTTCTTTCTTATGTCTTCGACGAGCTGCTCGGCTGTGTCGACTCGCCTTTGCTGCTCTTCGAGGGAACTGTGCAGAACCTGCAGGGCCCGCTCGGTCTCTTCCTGGCTTCTGCGCGTACGCTGTTCACGGAACACAGTGGCGATGGTATCGGCGACGCGCGCCGCTTCCGTGTTGGCACTTTCCTTCGGCTCGGCAAGGTAGATCTGTATCTCGATAAGGTTGGTATCACGGTATTGCTGCACCTTCATGCTGCGCCCAAGCAACATAACCGTTCGCTCGAAACGATCCGGAGCCTGCGCGTAACCGTAAGCGGCACCCAGCTTCTGATCGAGTTTCGTCTTCTTGATCGTCTCGGTGATGATCGGCCTTGACTGGATGATTTCAAACATCGTCCGCATGAACAACGGATCAAACCCGGCAATGTGACGTGTAAACACTTCAACGTCGGGAGTCTCCGGCGTGACAGAAATTTTCGTGGATGCCATGTAGACCTTGGGCATGGCATAGGTCACAAGTATTCCTGTAAGCACTACAAGGAGAGAGACGGCAATTATAACTTCTTTGCGCGAGCGAATGACACGCCAGTAGTCCAGAAAGTGTAGCGTTTCCTGCTGCTCTGTCATTCGGCTTCTCTACCTGTTGACCGGTGCAAATCTCCACCGTCAGTTAAAGCCCGTTGGCGGACATTACCCCACCAACGGGCTCATCGTGCAAATAATGCGTCTCCAGACGCTGTTTCCTAGAATTCGCGGCCGAAGATAAGCTTCGTGCTGTTCTTCGTGTACTCTTCGGCGACGTCGGAATCGACATCTTCGTATCTCTGAACAAGGGTGAGAGACGTCTTCCTGGAGAACCTGTAAGCAATTCCACCTTCAACAATCGAAGTTGTCTCGTCGCCCTCGAACACCGCAAAATCAGTCTCGTCAGCCGGGGAATCAAACGAAACGTCGTAGTCGCTGAACCGGTAAACACCGGAAGCGTAAACACCAACGCGGGGAAGAAGATCCCAGTCCCACCTGGCCCTTACATCCGTGTACTCCTGGGAAGCGAACGGATACGCGTCCGCATCCCTGATACCGTGAGTAACATCCAGGCGCAACCTGTTGTCGGGGTTCATTCTTCCGGCCAGCCAGACATTTCCGTACGGCACGTCATCAGAATCCACCCGGTCGTCATCGTAGTCCTGTGTTTGGATACCGGCCGCAGCACCAATCCTCAGACCCGGGTTTACAACATTCTCAACACCAACGGCGAACATGGCCGAATCAAAATCGCGTTCAAAGCCTTCGGCCGCCTCGAAACCGTACGTGGAAAAGCTGCCCATACCGAACAGGCTGAAAGTGGGCGTCACCTGGTTTATGAGGAGCGCTGTGCCCCGGGTCAGATCTTCGTCGGAGTCCTCTGCCACTTCGTCCTTATCGTACTCCTTCAACATGTGATGCACGGCAAGGTCAACATTCCAGGTCTCGCTCAGCTCGTAGTTCAAACCAACATCCGCACGGTTTAGAATGTAGCTCTGATCACGACGAACAAACGTGCCGCCCTCGTCAATGGAAGGATCATCAGTCAGGTCAAATTTTTCCGAAGCCCTGATCACAAGTCCCGGCGCCAGGCTCCGCTCACCCTTCACACCCAGATCATGGTGAAACTCGTCTTCATTCTGGATGTCACTGGGATCGGTTTTGTAGCGCCATGACGGTGCATAGAAGAAGTCAAGGAACGCTCGCTCCCAGTCCAGGTTAATGTCAATCCGGGGCTTGACGTAGAAATTGAACGTATCCTCCTCGTCATCTTCGGAAAGAGAATCGCGGTTATCGGTGTATTCGCCACGCAAAGTTAACGATAGCTTCACCGGCTTTACCACTTCCACAGATTCCTCTTCCTGGGCAATTATCAGCCCGGAACAAAGCAGAATCACCGAAATCGACCATACCAGAACTTTACGACTTGCCTGCATTGTGATTGTCCTCCCGATGTTATTACGCTGGATACCACCTGTAAGAGGGCGTACGACACCCAATTTTCAGCGCTACTATCTATGTTCACGGCGATTCCGTCAACAAAAAACGGGGCATTCACTACGTGATTGAATAAGGGGGCATTGCCTGCTAACTTTTCCACCATGGCTCAGAAGACATCATTCAGCTATAAGCTAACGCCGGAACAGCAAAATACGCTTGTTACAATCCTTTCCCAAGGCAATTACAGGCCGGTGCGGGTGCCCTATACCCAGGTTGCTGTCAAGACCCCTGACTACAGTGTCTCCCTGTACAACAGCGGAAAATGCCTGATACAGGGAAAGGGTGCCGCCGATTTTGTCACTTTTGTGATGGAACCGAATGTTCTGGGGAGAGCCGAACTGGGTTACGAGGAACTCCTTTCCTCAGAATCTTTCGAGCCTCACATGGGGGTGGATGAAAGCGGAAAAGGCGATTTCTTCGGCCCGCTGGTGACTGCTTCTGCTCACGTTGACAAGCAGTCCATCCGGATTCTGCAGGATATGGATGTAAAGGACAGCAAGAGTATAAAGAGTGACAAGAAGGCCATGGCAATGGGCCGGGAAATCCGTAAAGTGCTCGCCCGGCGTTTCAGCCTGGTAAGAATCGGCCCGCAGGCTTACAACCGCCTCTACTCCAAGATGCGCAACGTCAATACCCTCCTTGGCTGGGCTCACGCTAGATCAATCGAGAATCTGCTCGAGCTTGTGCCGGACTGCCCGCGTGCAATCTCCGACCAGTTTGGCCGCAAGGACCAGGTTTCCAAGGCCCTCATGAGCAAGGGAAAGAAGATCGAACTGATCCAGATGCACAAGGCGGAATCTGACATCGCCGTCGCCGCGGCCTCGATTCTCGCAAGAGAAGCCTTCCTGTTTTCGTTGAAAGACATGTCCCGGAAGTTCGATACGGAAATACCAAAAGGTGCATCGGCGGCCGTGAGGGAAGCTGCGGTAGAGATCGTGAAGAAGAATGGCCCCGGCATTCTCGTGGAAACCGCCAAGTGTCATTTCAAAACCACCGACGCCGTTCTTGCGGAACTTTCACTGGACAGGTCGGAGCTCGGACCAGAAGGCCAGGCCAAGTCAAAAGCCGGAGCCGGGTTTCGGAGGAAGCAGAAGAAGGATTCCTGATCCGTGCTTTGCAACAAACTCACCCATTCACATCACACAAACTTCCCGTTCTTCTGAAAGAGCTTTCCATCCAGGTAGATCGCACCGCCCTTGCGAAGATCCTTTATCATGTCCCAGTGGATGGCCGACTGGTTGGTGCCGCCTGACTCGAGTATGGATTTCCCAAGCGCGATGTGAATCGTCCCGGCTATCTTCTCGTCAAAGAGTATGTGCCTCGTGAACTTGGTTATCTTCGTGTTGGTGCCTATTCCCAACTCCCCGATGCGCCTGGCTCCACGGTCAGCATCCAGGACCGTGGCCAGATACTTCTGGTTCTTCTCGGCGGTGGCTTCCACAACTACCCCGTCACGAAAGACCAGCCTGACACCCTCGATTTCTCTACCGGCCGTACAGACGGGAAAATCATACTTGATGTAACCGTTGGCCGAATTCTCAATCGGGCCCGCGAACACTTCACCGCTGGGCATATTGTGCCTGCCGTCGGAATTAATGAAGGGCCTGCCTTTAACCGACATCGTCAGATCGGTGTCCTTCCCTACGATCCTCACCTTGTCGGTGCCCTTAAGGCGGGCAATCAGACGGTCCTGCATTCTGCCTAGAGAACGCCACGCCTTAACAGGATTGTCCTCATCCGCGAAAGTTGCGCCGTAGACAAAATCCTCGTAATCACCAAGGCTCATCTCCGCATCCTGGGCATATGCCTGGGTCGGAAAGACCGTCAGCACCCACGGTTTCTTGCGAAGAATGGCCTGCACGGACTTCGCCGTCTTCGCGCGCATCGTCTGCTTGCGCGGATCAACTCCCGATAGCGCGCGAGTGTTCCCCTGGGCATGAATACCTATAGTGGAATCGACCGACCGTGCAAAAGCACGCTCGTAGGGAGACAACATCGTAAAATGGTGAGGCTTACCGAGCCGGTACAGCGTATCTTCCAACTCGTCCGGCAACATCTTGACGGCCGGGAAGGCCCCGACCCTGAGCAACTCTTCGTAAACGGCCACAACCAGCGGCGTCGCAAGTGTACTGCCCAGGACTCCAACTGTTTCTTTGCTCTTTGCCGCAAGACAGTACCTCACCAGGATCTTTGCCAATTGGTTGACTCTCGGATCGTTCATACGCCTGTTTCTTTTGCTGGGGCTTGTGTCAGGGCTTTCACTTCCGGCACCGGCCTCAGCACCTTGCCTTCCGGTGTCATGCACACGTGTTCCGTAAATCCTGTCACTATGAGTTCATCGCCCTTCAGCACTTCGTAGTCGACATGCAGGCGCGTTCCACGCACCTCTGAGCAACGGCTCACAACGGTCAGAAGATCATCGAACCCGGCAGGCTTCTTGTATTCGCAGTGCGACACAACGACGGGCAGCCATATGCCCCTTTTCTCCAAATCCCCGTACGGAGTGCCGGCCTCCCTCAGAAAGGCGGACCTGGCCATTTCGAAGTAGACCAGGTAGTTCGCGTAATAAACAAACCCCATGCTGTCCACGTCCGCGTACGGAACCCTCAATGAATGCCTGAACATTCTTCCCTTCGACTCTTCCATCAGGAAATCCTCGTCATTCAGAAAGTCCATCAACACCGCGCTTGAGGTCGACCATCAGCTCGGCCAGCCCTCCCTCGTGCGCGGCACGCACGAGCGCGCTGCCTACAACAACGGCATCGGCGGTCCTCGCCACCTCGGCAGCCTGCTCTCCGCTGCTCACGCCGAAGCCGGCCGCAATGGGGAGATCGGTAACCCCCCGCAGCGCCGCAATTCTCTCTCCAAGGTCTACGACCAACTCCCGCCTGGCGCCTGTAACTCCCTTTACCATGATGTAGTAAGCAAACCCCTGTGCCTCGGAGAGTATCCTGTCGGCCCGTTCCGCCGCCGTAGTGGGCGCAATCAGCGGAATAAGCCTCAGGCCGGCGGCATCCGTATGCATTTTCAATTCGCCACAGATCTCGTAAGGAATATCCACTACGAGGAAACCGTCAACGCCTGCCTCTACGGCATCACGGCACAGGGTCTCGTAGCCATAACGAAAAAACGGATTGGCATATCCGAACAGAACAATCGGCGTGTCAAAATCCTTCCGGAGGTTTTTCACCATCGCCAGCACATCGTTAAGATTCGTCCCGGCAGCAAGCGCACGCTGCGCGGCCTCCTGGATGGTGGGACCGTCAGCGGTGGGATCGGAAAACGGCACACCGAGTTCGAGTACGTCGACACCGCCCTGCAAAGCAATACGCACGTTCTCCTCGGATGTCTGCAAGTCCGGATCGCCGGCCGTCAAGTACGCGACCAGACCTTTCTTGCCGGCTGCCTTCAATTCCGCAAATCTCGCATCTATTCTGTTCATGACGCTGCCTTTCCACTCGCTGCCCCGTCAATGGCGAGAACCGTATCCAGGTCCTTATCGCCGCGACCGGACAGGTTGACCACCAGTAGATCGCTCTTGTTCATTCCGGCGGCCCGCTTCTTGGCCTCTGCGACCGCGTGCGCTGATTCAAGCGCGGGAATAATCCCTTCCAGCAGAGTGAGCTCGTGAAAAGATGCGAGCGCTTCATCATCGGTGATGCTGCAGTACTCGACCCGGTTCTGATCCGCCCAGAATGAATGCTGGGGGCCTACTCCAGGGTAGTCCAGGCCGGCGCTTACCGAATGCGCGTTAAGCACCTGGCCGTCCCCGTCCTGCAAAACGTATGTCTTGCTGCCGTGAAGAATCCCGACATCCCCGGCACAAATGCTCGCGGCATGCTTACCGGTATCCATCCCGAACCCGGCCGCCTCAACACCCACAAGTTTTACGGCTTCGTCCTCTATAAAGGGATAGAAGATGCCGGCAGCATTACTGCCTCCGCCAACACAGGCAACGATCATGTCGGGAAGGCGCCCTTCCTGTTCCATTATCTGCTTTTTGGTCTCGTCACCAATTACAGCCTGGAAATCCCTGACCATGGTCGGATACGGATGAGGGCCGGCAACTGAACCTATCACGTAGAAAGTGGTGTCCACTTCGGCAACCCATGCTCTCAATGCCTCACTCATAGCGTCTTTAAGCGTTTTCGTGCCGCTGCCAACCGGCATGACGGTCGCGCCAAGCAGTTCCATTCGCTTTACGTTGGGTGCCTGGCGGACGATATCCTCCTCACCCATGTAAACGATGCATTCCATTCCGAACAGAGCGGCAGCCGTGGCGGTGGCAACACCATGCTGGCCCGCACCGGTTTCCGCCATGAGCTTCTTTCGGCCCATGCGCCTGGCGAGCAGGGCCTGTCCTATAGTGTTGTTTACCTTGTGCGCCCCTGTATGATTCAGGTCCTCGCGCTTCAGGTAAATACGCGCCCCACTGCAGACCTCTGACAACCGGTCGGCCCTGTACAACGGGGAAGGACGCCCAACGTAATCCTTGAGAAGGTAACGAAACTCCTCCATGAATGCGGGATCTTTGATTGCTTCCACGTAGTCTTTTTCGATCTCAAGGAGAATGGGCATCAGCGTCTCTGCAATGTAGCGCCCGCCGTATTTCCCGAAATAACCATTCGCATCAGCTTGCTGGTTCATTTGGTCCTCATAACTAATTTACTCTCTTGGCAAACAGCCATCCTGCACCGCTCCCCTGGCTCGACTTATAAATTCAGCTACCTTCTTGTGGTCCTTCTTGCCCGGAAGCTCCTCGACGCCGCTGGCAACGTCGACACCCGTGGGAAGAACAGCCCGAATCCCTTCGCCAACATTTTCAGGTGTCAGCCCCCCGGAAAGCATGACCCGGCAGTCCTCCGCCAGGCCACGCGCAAACACCCAGTCAGACAATTCACCCGACCCACCGTACTGTCCCGGCACATGCGCATCAATAACATACCGCTCCGCCGCCCATTCAGAAGGAACGGGAGTACAGACCCCATCCGCCACCGACACAGCCCTCCAGATCCGGACAGGCATGTCTCTGAATTCCGGCGCTTTCTCGTCCCCGTGAATCTGGACCGCGTATAATCCACAGTCTTCAGCAATACGGATAACTTCCCCGCGCGGCATATTCACGAACACGCCCACCTTCTTCATTTCGCCGGGAAGACGTTCCGATATGCCGGCCAGCCGGCCGGCATCAATTCCTCGAGGAGATTTCGAGTAAAGGACGAACCCAAGGTAATCCGCTCCCAGCTCAGCCGCCGCAAGCGCATCCTCCAGATTAGTCAATCCGCATATCTTTACATCGATGTCATTCATGTGGCGGGACTATAGTACATTTGCGCGCAGGGATCAACGAGGCGGTTAAGAACGCCCCTCTTAAAGAGACACGCCTCACGGCGTTGACTACAAACATGCGGATTTCTCTCCCAGACTTGTTTGTAGTTAAGCCCGTAAGGGCTGTTCTCCCTTGATCAACACGGTCAACGATCCTCGTAAACGACCGGTGCAGCAAGACGGGCTTTTACGAACTGCTGGGATGCCATTGCATTGCCGTCTTCCCGGCTCCATTCACCCAGGTCAACACCCAGCTGGCGCAGCGAGAAGACCGCATCGCCGCACAACCATGGATCTCCCTTTGTCAGCATGTCCATAAGCAACGGCTTGGCAGGCTCGTAACGGATCTCTCCAATAACACGAACAGCCTGACGCAGCGCCTTGCCGGACAACCCGGGGAGCGCATCCACGATTCCTTTTCCCACTGCGTCACCATGGAGAACGGCCAGAGATTCCGAGGCCGAGTTCCGCACCGTGAAGACCGGGTCCGACAGGAGGCCGATCAAAGGCTTGATCGCCCTGGAATCTCCAATTTCACCCAGGGCAACCGCCGCCTTGATACGCCGCGATTCCTTTTCGGCGTCCAACAGGCTGATAATCCCCGGAACTGAATCGCGATCTTTCCATTTTCCAAGGGTCCGCGCAGCGGCGGCGCATACGTCTTCGTCGCCGAGAAGTGGACGCAGCGCTTTCGAATGTTGTGGTGTGTCGCAGAACCCCAGCAAAAAGACAGACACCCTTCGGACTCTTTTCACCTGCTCTTTAGTGAGCGACGCCCCGCGACGGGGTGAGACCAGGTCCATAAGCACCTTGGCAGCATCTTCATCCGGCAATTCCTTCAGCATTTTCCTGGCGTAGATGTAGAACCACATGTTTTCCATGTAGACCCGCTCGACAAGGTACCGAAAGGCCGGCAGGCCACGACTCAGCAACTCATCACGCGAAGCCTTCTTTAAAGCACGTTTCCCGGCACTGTTGCCGTAACGCGAAGCATGATACATCAGATCATCAAGGGAAGAGCCGGCCGGGTCAAACGTCTCGGTAGCCTGAAGCATGGTCGGCGGACGCAAAAAAGAAAGCCCAATGACTGCGATAAGTAATAACCGTCTCATCATACGCTACAATGTGTCATCCCGAGCGAAGTCGAGGGATCTCTGCATCACCAAGGCGCCGCAGATTCCTCGACAAGTTCGGAATGACAGAAACTCCATGTTCATTGATCTACTCATCTTCCTCAAAATCATAAACAATACCATAGTCAGGATAGAGCAATCTTGCATTGTTCGTTGCCCCTCCCGTGTATCCATCCTTGCCTGAAAGATCCATAAGCACCGAAAGACTGCCATAGCCCCGGTCACTGTTGTGTTGGCCCCGCCCCTGGCACTGAGCGTTCTTCCTTGCGAAGTACGAGTCATTCCCGGCACCGTCACACAGCAAGGCAAAGGCGTTGTTTATCGCCCTCCCCTGCGAATAATGATCGGCCGTGTAGAGGTCATTACCATCCTTGTCAATCATCATACCGACGGCGAAATCATGAGCATTGCCCTGCGAAAGACTGTGCCCCGTGTAGACGTCGTTTCCCGCACCGTCATACAGAAACCCAGAACTGAGGTGTATTCCCGAGCCCTGGCCATACTCGTAAATGCTGTAAGTATCATGGCCCTCGATATCGATGAGCATTCCCACGGAGTACCAATAGCTGACTCCCTGCCCGAAAACATCAGCCTTGTACGTATCGTTCCCCGCAAGATCCGTCAGAAGCCCTATTCCACCACCGCCCGACGGCCTTACTCCGATGGCAAAGCCCTGCGACATGGAAAGATAATGCTCCTTGTGACGTTCGTAGTCCGGCACCTGCCCTCCGGCGAAGTAGAGATCGTTGCCTGACTTGTCCAGCAACCATCCCATTCCCCTCACCCCTCCGAATCCCTGGGCCCATCCTCCCGCCCGGTAAGTGTCATTGCCGTCCCCGTCATGGCAGAGACCCAGGCCGCAAACTCCCGCGCCCTGGCAGAACAACCCTGACTCATAAACATCATCGCCCCCCTCATCCACCAGGCTCGCAGTACCAAAGATCCCCGCACCGCTTCCCGCCCTCTTGTTTCTGTGGATATCCGCCCCCCCGCAATCAAGCAACGCCGCCACCCCGAACAGAGCCGAAGCCGGCCCAAGCAACCTGCTCCCCATGTACTCATCATCGCCTCCCATGTCGACGATGATGGCAACAGCACGACCGTCCAGCCCGTTGGCCGCACCGGCTTCTCCGCCGTAGTGGTCGTTTCCGCCCGGATCGAAGATAACAGTTGCGGCCATGTCGTAGATGTCATCTCCCTTGCTTCCCATAACAACAGTCCCGTACGAAGTTTCGACAGCCACCGGCTTAGCAGGCCATTCTGAGATTCCTGCGGCACTTTTCTTCAATGACGATACCAGCTGACTGGCCGCCCAACCTGCCTGAAGCAGCTTCGCAAGGTCGACGGCCTCAAGCCTGTCCAGAAAGGCTTTCGAGTGAGGCGCCGCGTCCAGGTCCAGCCCGTTATCGAGGATCTCTGCGATGACTTTCCCAGGAACTCCTTCTTCCACAAGCGCGGCATGAGCAACAGCGTCATCCTCCACCTCGTAAAGCTCCCCGAGATACCCTGCGGCAAGAAGTTGCATGTCCCGCTCAGAGAGATTTCCGAACGCTTTCTTTATAAGGGCACCCGTCATGTCCAGTTGCGGCAGGATGCGCTTCACGAGTCCCCTGCCCTCCTCGCCAAGTTCATCCGGCCATTTGTCAGGAACAGCGCCGCTCAACTTCGAACCACTCGATTGCCCGGCAAGCTCGGCGCCAACCGGACAGTCAAGCCACTCCATCGCAAGGGAATGGAGCGCCTGTTGTTCATCTCCACGTACCTCTGATCCCGCGGTCCGCGAGGCCTCCGAAGCCATCTCGCATAGCGCCAACGGGTTCTCGAGACAGTTGCTTGCACAAGACAGGACAAGTCGGCTCTCGGAGTAGTCCTTTTTGAATCCGGGGTCCGATAAGGTCATGTTCATGCAGGAAAGTGCGTTCACAAGGTGATTACTGTAATCCCGGGGAAAGACAACCGTAGCGGAGTTGCTGGCAGCCTGGCTTCTGCATTCCATTGCAATGCAGCACAGGAAGCAGAAAATGTATATGAGCGTTCTTCTCACTCTTTTCCCAGGAGCTCTCTCAGCTTGGCGCCCGGGTCATCCTGCGACATGAGCACTTCCCCTATGAGGAACCCCCTGTAGCCTACCGTTTTGAGCATTTCTATATCGCCACGCGACTTGATTCCGCTCTCCGCCACCGACAAGCGGCTATCCGGAATCAGCCCGCCCAACTCCATGGCAACATTGAGGTCGGTCTTTAACGTCTTGAGATTGCGGCTGTTGACACCAACTATAGCGTTCTCGAACTCCAGCGCCTGATGAACTTCGTCGGCGGTGTGCGCTTCGGCAAGAACATCAAGACCGCAGCCCATGGCGGCATCGTACAGATCCCGAAGCTCGGCAGTACCAAGCGCGGCAATAATCAGGAGAATGACATCCGCCCCCCATGCGGCCGCCTCGTAAACCTGGTAGACTTCACACATGAAATCCTTGCGAAGTATCGGAAGTTCAACTTTCTCCCGGACCTCTTTGAGGTGCGATGCATCACCCATGAAATGGCGTGGCTCGGTTAGCACGGATATTCCCGACGCCCCGTTCTGCTCGTAAATCCTCGCTATTTTGCCGGGCTCGTATAAGGGGCGAAGCAAACCGGCGGAAGGGCTGGCCTTCTTCATCTCGGAGATTACGTGATCACCAGGCCCGCCCAGCTTTGCGGCCAAACTGTGATGCTTTCGGTCAGCGGCATGTCGCTCCAGTTCCGCGCGGGGAACACCCGCAGAAACACGAGCCACATCTTCGCGGCGCTCAGCCACAATTGCTTCAAGAATGTTCACGGCATTCCCCGTAGAGATCAACCGTTGGCAGTGCCCTTGACAAGGCCTTCCAGCGCTTTCAGGGCATTACCGCTGTCGATCGACTGGCCGGCAAGCTCCCAGCCTTCACGAAGCGTGTCGGCCTTGCCGCCTGCAGTTATCGCAGCCGCGGCGTTAATACGCACGATGTCGCGGCATGGCCCCATCATTCCACCCAGCACCCCACGGGCAATCTCTGCGTTGACAGACGCATCGCCTCCGGCAAGGTCCGCGGGGTCAGCGAATTCACCAATAAATTCTGTAGGATCCAGGTCGTACGTCTTGACCTGCCCGTCACGAAGCTCACTTATCCTGGAGGAATCAGTTACGGTTATCTCGTCCATCCCGTCATGCCCGTGCACGATGAAAGCCCGGTTGCTGCCCAGCAGTTTCAGAACGCCCGCAAAGGGCTCTGTCAGCTCGGGGGAGAATACCCCGATGATCTGCCCCTTCGCACCTGCAGGATTCGTCAGCGGACCCAGCATATTGAAGATGGTTCTTACACCCAGCTCGCGCCTCGGACCCATTGCATGTTTCATTGCCGGGTGCATCTTGGGGGCAAACATAAAACCTATGCCTGCATCCCTGATGCACTCTTCAACCGTCTCCGGTTCCACGTCCAGGTTTACGCCAAGTTCGGCGAGCACATCTGCCGATCCACACTTGCTGGTGATGGCCCTGTTACCATGCTTGGCCACCGGCACACCGGCGCCCGCCACTACGAAAGCTGCCGTCGTGGAGACGTTGAAAGTATCACATGAGTCGCCGCCCGTCCCGCAGGTGTCCACCACCGGAAGCCCAGAGGCATCAATGAATACCGCGTGCCGCCGCATGGACGATGCCCCGCCTGCAATTTCGTCAACGGATTCCCCTTTCATCCTCAACGCAACGATGAAAGCACCGATCTGCGCCGGCGTAGCTTCACCGGACATAATCACGTCAAAGGCTTCAGCCATTTCCGATTGGGTTAGATCCTTGCCATCAATGACCTTCTGAAGGTACTGCTTCATTGGTCCCCCTCCTCTTCAGTGTTCCCCCAGGATTCGACAATATGCAGAAAATTCCTGAGAAGCCTTTTCCCGCCGGGCGTCAACACCGACTCGGGATGAAACTGCAATCCGTACGTGGGATGCTCAACATGGTGCATGCCCATGATCTCGCCATCCTCGCTGGTCGCATCTGTAACCAGCTCATCAGGCAGCGTATCCTTGATCACGGCGAGCGAATGATACCGGCCGGCCGAAAACGGGTTCTTCATTCCCCTATACAGGTCGGTCTTATCATGATCCACCATGGAGGTCTTTCCGTGCATGATACTCGAGGCGCCCGCGATAGTCGCCCCGAATGCCGCGGCTATGCACTGATGCCCCAGGCAGACGCCGAGGACAGGTAGACGCCCGGAGAAGGCACGAATGACTTCTACCGAGACTCCGGCCTCGTTAGGAGTACAAGGCCCAGGAGAAACCACGATCCCTTCAGGGGATAGTTTCTCAATCTCCTCCACCGTGATCTCGTCGTTCCTGAACACCTTGAGATCAGCGCCCTGGCTTGCCAGTATCTGCACGAGGTTGTACGTGAACGAATCGTAGTTATCTATCAGCACTATCATTGCAAAACTTCTCTATTCGGAACCTGAAGCGTCAAAATGCGTTCAGTCATCAGCTACCTCCAGTCCCCGGGCCGCCATGGCGACAGCTTTCTGCATGGCACGAGCCTTGTGACAGGTCTCCTCAAACTCTTTCTGCGGGTCAGAATCGTAAACGATACCGGCACCGGCCTGCACACTGATGCAACCGTTTTGAACATTCAGTGTCCGGATAGTTATGGCTAAGTCCATGTTGCCGCTGTAATCGATGTACCCCAGGGCCCCGCCGTAAGCTCCCCTCGGAGATTCTTCAAGCTCGTGGATTATCTCCATCGCCCTGATCTTGGGAGCACCGGAAAGCGTGCCCGCCGGGAAAGTTGCTTTCACTACGTCGTAAGCGTCGAACTCCTTCCGCAGAATGCCCTGCACATGGGAAACCATGTGCATCACGTGACTGTAGCGTTCTATCACCATGTACTCGGTCACCTGGACGCTTCCCGACTCGGACACCCTTCCCAGATCGTTCCGCCCGAGATCGACAAGCATCACGTGCTCAGCCTTCTCTTTCTCGTCCGCGAGGAGCTCGTCGGCAAGCATTCGGTCTTCCTGCTCTGTCTTTCCTCTCGGCCGGGTACCTGCGATAGGCCTGACTTCTACCTTGTTGCCGGTCAGGCGTACCATGATCTCCGGTGATGAGCCAACGAGGGTTTGGCCGCCGATCTTCATGAAAAAAGTATACGGCGACGGATTGAGGAAACGCAGGGCTCGATAAAGCTGTATGGCATCAATATCCGCCTGTGTCGAGAAGCGCTGGCTCAGGACGGCCTGGATGATGTCCCCTGCTACGATGTACTCCTTGGTGCGCTTAACAACATCCCTGAATTCTTCCGGGGTCATATTCGAAGAGAACTCAATCGGTTTGGAAAGTGTTGTCACGGTGTGCTTAACAGGTTCGGACACCATATCCACGATCTGCTCAATACGAGCCACGGCAGCGCCATAAGCATTCTCCGCCGATTGCCCATCCCCGGGTCGAGTGCACACAACAACCTTCACGGTGTGCTTGAAGTTGTCGAACACTATCAACTGGTCGGCCTTCAGGAACTTGGTCTCCGGGGAAATATCGCCGTCCCGAGGCTTGGGAATCGGCATCTTCTCGAATTCGCCTATGGCTTCGTATCCCATGAAACCGACAGCCCCGCCGCAGAAGCGAGGCAGCCCGGGAATCTCAGCCATACGGATTCCCCGGTAGACATCTTTCAGGGCCTCAAGTTCACCGGTGCGCCCCTTGGAATGATCGGCATCCAGGAGGAGTTCCGGATCCACACCCACAAAAGAGTACCGGCCCCAGTTCTCGCCTCCCTCCAAGCTCTCCAGCAGGAAAGCGTTCTCGCAATCGGAAAAACGCTGTAGCACCGAAAGCGGTGTCTCGGTGTCGGCAAGCACTTCAGCATACACGGGAACCACGTCATACTCCTGCGCAAACTGAATGTATTCATCTCTCGATGGTCGAATCATGAGCGTACCTATACGCTGTCACGATGCTCAGGTCAAGACGTAGAGACAAGAGGAATTTGCGCCCGCGCAAATCCTCCCCCCAACTCGCTCTTGACCTTTGATGCAAATACCATGACCATGCGCGAATGCGTTTTGAAGCTTGGGATACACTTTTAAACATGGTTCTGCTCCTGTTCTGGTACGGATTCTGGGTCAAGCAGGACAGGACATTGTTCTTTAATCCTTTTCTCGGACCGATGTCCAGGGCATCCGGAACTGTCGTGGGGTTCTTGAAAAAGAACGTTAAACCGCTTTTCGCGCCGCTTCCCGACAGGGTTGTTTTACTTATCGTGTTCATAACGCTGCTGGTTATCCGGTCCTTTCTCGTGCCGGGGAATTCTCACTGGGTACTCGACTTTGGGTTCTACTCATGCCTGGCAAACCTTGGTTCGACGTTTTCACGCATTGCCTTCAGCATGGTTTCCTTCTGTGTTTTCCTCTTCAAGATCTGGGGAATCTCACTCATCTTTGTTCACGGAGCGCCGCGCAACTCGTTCGATCATTGCACCGAAACTATCCACTACGCGTCAAAACCGTTCTCGAACCTGCGTTTTGATTGGCGCCCACTCGTACTTGCTGTCTTTGGCATGACAATAGCCTTCTTGATGGAGCAGGTTGGAAGGTCGATAACCGAACAGGGCGGGCTCTTCGCAGATCGCCCCCCACTCGTTTCTATCGCCCGCTACTTCATTATAGCCCTTGCTGGGTGGGCCAATGTACTCATTTTACTGAGAACGGTGCTCTTCCTGCTTATAATAGGATCGTGGGTTTCAATGTTCACTTCATCACAGCCACTCATGCATTTCTGCAGAACATGGCTCGATTTCCTTCTTGGCCCATTACGACGCTACCCGCTTCGCGTGGGTATGATCGATCTTACACCCCTCATTATGATCTTTGCCCTCGGCTACCTTCACCATCTCATCATGTGGATACTTGAAGGAAGCTACCTGAAACTCGTATGAGCTGGCTAATCGAAGATAGCGGCAGTATCACGATCAATGTCCGAGTCGTCCCAAGGGCATCGAAAAACGAGTTCACCGGACTTCACGGGGATTCTCTCAGGATACGACTGCAGGCACCACCCGTGGACGGAAAGGCAAACGCCGCTCTCGTTAAGTTCCTGGCATCCAGGCTCGGAATCCCCAAAAGAAATGTGGTGATTGTTTCGGGAGAAACAGGCCGTCAGAAGCGCATACGCGTTAGCGGGTCTTCAAGACAAGACGTTGTCGCCCTGTCCGGGGAATAACCGCTTCGCATTCGCGGCGGTCAACTCGCCCACCTCCTCCAGCGAACAACCCCGCAATTCAGCCACCCTCGCTGCAACATCGACAACATAGGCGGGTTCATTACGCTTGCCGCGGTGTGGAACAGGAGCCAGGTAAGGGGTGTCCGTCTCTATCAGCAGGCGGTCATCCGGCACCACGGGAACTACTTCTCGCAGTGACCCCGCCTTGTTGAACGTTACGATCCCGCTGAAGCTGATGTGAAACCCAAGGTCAAGCAATCGCCGGGCAAAAGGCACGTCCCCGGTAAAACAATGAAGCACCCCAATACAGTCGGTTGGCCCCTTCCACTGTGCCGCATGAGAAGAAAGTGACTCAAGAGTCTCGTCCGTGGCCTCACGGCTGTGAACGACTACCGGCATCCGCAGTTTTCGGGATAAAGACAACTCGGCTTCGAAAAGCTCAACCTGGGATTTCGCCGTATCTGCACTGTAGTGAAAATCCAGACCGATCTCGCCGAGCGCGACAATTGGCAATCCATCATCTCTCAGGCCGCAAATGTCCTTCTCCAAGCAGTCCATGCCCCCGGCCACACCACCCTCGCCCGTACATAATCGCACTGCCTCATCACGGTCGTGACCAATCGACACACGCACCACGTCGGGAAACAGACGTGCAGCTTCTATTGCGTGATGATTGAGATCACGGTCCCCGCCAACAGCCAGTATACCGGTCACCCCGGACGAAACAGCACGTTCGATAACACTCTGTGTCCCGTTCCATCCGTCAAGGGTCTTGAAATGAGCATGTGAATCAAAATACATGCCCCAATAATACACGCCATCCCGGCAAAGAGAATACACAAATCCAAATCCAGGATTCTGCTCTGTTGCGTGTAGAACGGGTTTAGGTTGAATAGATCCAGCAGGCATTTGCGGACGAGAATGGGAGAACGTAACCACCCGCGCCCCCGCGCTAGAGCTCCCGAGGACCATGCCTATGGCGTGGCCAGCACAGAGGTTAGAAGGGAAGAGGAGACTCAGCTTATGGAGAGCGCAATGAATTCAACGCTCGTTTTGCCGGCACTATACATTTGCAGCATTTTGCACAACGGCCACAAAACGATCATTGAATTCATCGCGCGTTTGCCTCTTGAGA